>NZ_JAIUGW010000001.1:0-652609 GCF_020164795.1 Mesorhizobium sp. ES1-3 | reverse complement strand
CCCGTGTCGCCAGTTGCACCTGTTGCGCCTGTAGAGCCAGTCGCTCCGGTTGCCCCGGTCGAGCCAGTCGCTCCGGTCGAGCCCGTGGCACCGGTCGAGCCAGTCGCTCCGGTAGAGCCGGTTGCACCAGTAGAACCTGTGGCACCCGTATCGCCGGTCGCACCTGTGGCTCCGGTCGCACCAGTCGCTCCGGTCGAACCTGTCGCTCCCGTGTCGCCAGTTGCACCTGTTGCGCCTGTAGAGCCAGTCGCTCCGGTTGCCCCGGTCGAGCCAGTCGCTCCGGTGGAGCCTGTCGCCCCAGTCGAACCTGTGGCACCCGTATCGCCGGTCGCACCTGTGGCTCCGGTTGCACCAGTCGAGCCAGTTGCGCCGGTGTCGCCAGTCGCTCCGGTTGCGCCGGTCGCTCCGGAATCACCAGTCGCACCGGTCGAGCCTGTGGCCCCGTTCGCACCGGTCGAGCCAGTCGCACCGGTCGAGCCAGTCGCTCCAGTATCGCCAGTCGCACCGGTCGAGCCAGTAGCACCGGTAGAGCCGGTCGCTCCAGTAGAGCCCGTAGCGCCTGTATCACCCGTGGCTCCAGTCGAGCCGGTTGCCCCAGTATCGCCAGTCGCACCGGTCGAGCCCGTGGCACCAGTCGAGCCAGTCGAGCCGGTGGCACCCGTATCACCGGTTGCTCCGGTATCGCCGGTCGCACCTGTGGCTCCGGTTGTACCAGTAGAGCCCGTGGCGCCGGTATCACCCGTTGCCCCAGTCGAGCCAGTTGCGCCTGTGGCGCCGGTTGCACCACTCGCTCCGGTCGCGCCAGTCGAACCTGTGGCGCCCGCATCGCCCGTCGGACCTGTACTGCCGGTCGCACCGGTGGCGCCAGACGCACCGGTCGCACCCGTGGAGCCAGACGCACCGGTCGAACCCGTGGCACCTGTCGACCCTGTAGCCCCGGTTGCGCCAGACGCACCCGTGGAGCCAGTTGCTCCTGTCGAGCCTGTGGCCCCGGTTCCGCCGCTCGCTCCAGTTGCACCCGTTGCACCTGTCGCTCCGGTGGCACCCGTGGATCCGGTAGCACCGGTCGAGCCAGTAGAGCCCGTGGCACCAGTTGCTCCAGTGGGACCCGTCGGCCCTACTTGCCCTTGCGAGGTGAGGGTTAGGTTACCCCCATTGAAGTTGTTGTTGCCGTCGGGATTGGCAGCGCCAGGTGCGAGACTATACTGCGGAGGATTGGAGCCGGCGATGGGAGAAAGAGTGCCCATCACACCGAAATTGGCATTGTAAATGATATAGGTATGAGATGTATCAGGAATTGTTATCGTTGCGGCAAAAGAAAATACCAATCCGTTGGTTGCAGATGGAAGTTGAAAGCTTCCAACTACGGTGTCATCTGCATGAGATGCTGTGTTTTGTGTATCGACCAAATAATATGTGTTGACGTTACTGCTATTGCCGGGGCCGGTAATCGCGCCGGTAACCGTCAAATCGCCCGATGTAAGCACCCCGGCGTAACTGGTCACGCCATCTTGGGTCAATGGCGGCAGGGGCGTGGACGCGCAGACGCGCACGGACAGTTCCCAGGCGCCGCCCAAGGCGGCTGCGCCAACCAGCGATCTCGATGCGCAAACGTCCGCGACGACGGCCGCTTCCAGCGCCGCTACGAACGTATCGCCAATATTCCCCGCCGCCGTCTCGCAGCTCCACAACCGCAACTCACCGTCCGCGGCAAGCGCCCTGCCAATTGCGGCAAAATCGTCAGCCGCTTCCTTCAACGTGGCGACCGACCACTCTCCTGCAGTGAAGCTAACCCGCCCCGGCGCGCCATGCGCCATGATGTGCACCGCGTCCAGCCCTTCGCGCCCTGCGAGCGCCGCAGCGATCTGCCGCGCCGCCGGCCAGCGGCCGTCGAGCACAATCGCTTGAACCTCGGGTCGCACGTTGCCGAGAATGGTCTGGAGGTCGGAGACTGAGGGGTCGACAAAAAGAATTTCAGAGGCGCGGGCCATGACTGGCTCCTGTTGGCTTCGAATTCTATTCAAGCGGAAACCGCCCACCGGCCTGGCTGGCGAGCGCTGAGGACAACAACTTGAGACGCGTCATCTTCCGGACGGCCCGACAGCACCGTCGGGACGTTCTACGGCGGGGGTCTCTACGCGCAGGAAGCTGGCGACCTGGAAATTCCCGCCATCGTCAAACGTGCCAATCGCAAGTGAGCCGGCTGCGGCCGGAACCTTGATGGTGATAGCGACGGCGAGGCTTCGCTTGACGGCCTTGGGAAGAATGACCTGACCGACGATGGCGCTCTTGGCCGTGTCCAGGATCAAATAAGGCACGTTTTCGGTCGAGTCGCCGATGGGCAAGACGCCTCTAACGGCAACTTCCATGACCGCAAACCCTTCTATGTAGCTCATCATTTCCTCCTCGGTCAGCGACGATTGCGCCGCGCCTTTCGTGTTCGGTCTTCTAGAAGCGCCCGACCGAGCGCGACGCGACCGGTCTGGTGGGTGGGTGGGCAGACGCCGGGCACCGTTGTGCACCACGTGTTCCGACGGCGCGCTGCGCTGGTTTTTGGATTTGTTCGTCTGGCAAACGGCAGCCCCGATAGCCGATCCCTAGATCGGTTCCGAGGTCCGGCCGCGCATGGCTGGGGGGTGGCGAAGCCAAGGCTTCACTCTTCCTGCGATGCGCACGCGATTTTACCCGACTCACGACTTCACTCCCGTCACGTCCACGCCGATGTCGCGGCGAAAACTCGAGAGGGAACTCCGGAACGGGAACCCGTCCGCCTCCAGAAGAAGGACAAACATATGCGCGGCAGCGCACGCTTTGCGAACGCACCTGCTTCAGCCGCGAAGGGGCCTAGCTACTCCAGAACTCCTAAAACCCTCTCAAGAACGCCAACCCACCCGCGAAACTGCGCGAGTGCACTCAACGCTGTATATTAGTAAACCAAAAATTAGGGATTTGTAAACTATAAGCGGACGGATAATTGATCAAGAGGCGGGCGCCAGCCATTCCTTGTCGGCAATTGCTGAAAATTGTTCTTGAGAACCTAAGACTTAACGTCTCCTCTCCAACTCTAGCCATGTCGCAAATGATCAAGGTCGGGCGTGGCACGCCTCTGGCGGGTGCCAGTTAGAACCACGCATCAACGTTTCTCGATCTTGACGGCACCTGGCAAATGGCGGTGAACTATGTCGAGGGGCGTGACGGAACCGCCGCACGGAGCCGACGATTCACAGATGACAAGCCGCAAGCGCCTCTGCCTCAACATGATCGTCAAGAACGAGATGGCGAACCTACAACGCTGTCTCGGGGCGGTCGTCGACCACATCGACTGCTGGGTCATCGGCGATACCGGCTCGACCGATGGGACCCAGGACTTCATCAAATCGTTCTTCGCTGCCCGCAACCTGCCGGGCGAGTTGCACGAATTCCCATTCCACAATTTCGAGCAGGCGCGCAACGCAGCGCTCGATCACGCCTATGCCTCGCCACTCGCTTACGACTATCTGTTGTTTGACGACGCCGACATGGAACTGGTGGTCGAGGACGCGGGCTTCCGCGAGCAGCTCGACTGCTCGGGCTACCGGCTTCTGCAACGCTCGGATTCCGGCCTGGCCTATTGGAACACGCGCCTGGTCAGGCGCGACGCGGGCGCGCGCTACCACGGCGTGACCCACGAATATCTCGACGTGCCCGAGGGCGTGCAGGAACTGCGTGGCGCCTGGTACAAGGACCACGCCAGCGGATCGAACCGGGTCGACAAGTTCGAACGTGATGCGAAGCTTTTGCTGGAGGCCCTCGAGAAGGATCCGGAAAATCAACGCTACTGGTTCTACTTGGCGCAATCCTATCGCGACGCCGGGCGGACGGCGGAGGCCGCGGTGGCCTACGCCAAACGCGCCGCCATGGGCGGTTGGGACGAGGAAGCGTGGAACGCCCGTCTGCAGGGGGCTCGCTGCCTGCGAAAGCTCGGCGACGAGCCTGGCTTCATCGGCGAGGCTCTTGCCGCCTTCAATCAACGGCCGCAACGTGCCGAGCCGCTCTACGATCTGGCCAGGTTCTACCGCGACAAGGGCATGAACGATGCGTGTGTGCTGTTTGCCGAAGCGGGGCTGGCCATCAAGCGACCCGAACAAGACATCCTGTTTCTCGAGGATTACGTCTACACCACAGGCCTGCTGGAAGAGTTTGCGATCGCCGCGAACTATTCGCGCGATCCTGAACGAAAGGACCGCGGTTTCGCGGCCTGCAACTGGCTGGCGCTGAACCGGACCATCGGTGAGGGCCCCAGGGAGCTGGCGTGGTCCAACCTCTTCTTCTATGTGCAGCCCGCCAAGACAATGATGCCGTCCTTCAGCGCGCGTCCAGTTGGCTTCACGGCGCCTGATGGCTATCGCCCATCAAACCCGTCAGTGGCTCGATTGGGCGACCAGATTGTGCTCTTGCAGCGGACGGTTAACTACACGCTGGCCGAAGACAACCTTCAGTACGACACGCCGGGCGGAGCGCCTGTTCACACGCGCAATTTCCTGCTCCGATTGAATGACGAACTCGCCATCCAGTCCGCAAGCGAGATTTTGCCGCCGGTTGATATGCCGGAGCCCGGTTACGGCCGGGTTCTCGGATTTGAGGACATGCGTCTGTTCGCCTGGCGCGATGAGCTGTGGGGCGTCTCCTGCGTGCGCGAACTGACACCGGAGGGTTGGTGCGAGCAGGTCGTCGCACGTATCGACGAGAAAGATTCCTGCCGGCTGACCGACTGGCACCCGCTCCAGCCGGCAGGACCGCGGGTGCACGAGAAGAACTGGATGCCGCAAGTCAAGCCTGGCACGGCGGGGGCAGGGGCAGAGACGCTGCAGTTCGTCTACCTCTGCGACCCGACCCGGATCGTGGACGAGCGAGGCGCGACGGTCAGCGAGATACCTCCCGCGATTGCCGCCCAACGGTTCAGGGGCGGGACCCAGCTGATCGCCTTCGCCGGCGGGTGGCTCGCCTTGATTCATGAAGTGCAGTGGCGGCCGGCGGAGAAGCGGCGTTACTACCTGCACCGATTCGTCTGGTTCGACGAAGCAAACGCGTTGCGAAAGGTGAGTCGCCCGTTCTTCTTCGACAAAAAGGGCGTTGAATTCGCTGCAGGGCTGGCGTGGCACCCGGACGAAAGGCGTTTGCTGATTTCCTACAGCGTCACCGACAGTGAGTCCTGGATCGCGACCGTCGAGGAGGCGGAGGTGAGATCGTTGCTGCAGGATGTGGATAGTCTGCCATCGGGCGCGGCTGATACTGCGTCCCGGTTGACGCTGGCCTCGAGACATGGCGCGGCGGAAGCAGGGATCAAGCCTGACCGCTCTGACCATGGAGCCATGGGTGACGCAAGCCGGGCGCCATCGCAAGGCAAGGACTTTGGGGCCGGCGGCATGAAGTCGACAGACGAAATCTTTCATGAGTTCGCGCCGTTCCTGCGCAACGTCGATTCCCCGCCAGAGCGACGGGAACGATCGCGCCAGTTCGATGCGCGGATTTCTCCGTTCCTGGCCAGCGACGACACCGCGCTTCCGCAAATCAACTGCTTCTATCAGGTGATGTCCGACAAGGCCGAGCATCGTACCCTTATTGCCGCCACGACCTCGATGCGGGCAGCGGGCCATCCGGTGCGCGTGTGGAGCTACGCGCCAGAGAAGCTTGCGTTCCTCGTCCCGCATGGGGTCGAAGTCCGCAATGCCGACGACGTCATGCCGCGGGCTTTGTTCGAACGGATCGTCTCCGGCTCCGAGATCAGGTATTTCAGCGATATCTTCCGCTACGCCCTGTTGTACGAGCATGGCGGGCTATGGATGGATTCCGACGTCATCCTGCTGCGGCCGTTCCCGTTTCGTGGCGATCATTTCTTCAATCTGCAATGGCGCGGATCGCACAGGGGCCACTTCATCTGCGGCAATGTGATCTATGCCAAGCCTTATAGCCATCACCTCAGGGCGCTGTACGAGTTGTCGATCGAGCGCTTCCACACCGCACACGGCAAGGAATTCGGAGACATCGGCCCCAAGCTTTTGTCCGATTACATTGCCTCCGACGCGGGAGCGGAACTGCGGGAATGGGTGTTCAGCCCGATGTTTTTCAACACCATCGATTGGAATGAGATCGACCGGTTCGAGAAGCCGATAGCGGAATTGGCCGACTATCTGAACGATGACCGTGTGTTCGGCATCCATCTGTGGACGGCGCGCAACGAGGCCCGGCCGGGCGGCGAAGGGAAGCCACTGATCTCGTCGCTGATCAGCCCGTCCGACAGCTTCCCCAGCTTCACAAGTCTCGCCGATCGCTTCAATACCGACAAGAACAGGCACACAGGCAACCGTCACTGCTATGCGAGGATCTACGATCGCCTGTTGTCGAGCCGAAAGTTGTCCATGCGGCGACTGATGGAGATCGGTCTGTGCCGCAAATTGGCGGACAATCAGAGCGAGACGCCTTCGGTCGCGCTTTGGCAGAGCTATTTTCCCTACTGCCAAGTGGTTGGCGTCGACCTCACCGATTTTTCCCGACTGAACAATGAGAGATTCAAATCTTTTGTCGGCGATCAATCCAAGCTGGCGGATCTCCGCGTAGTCAAGGCGCAACTCGAGCCGGTGTCGTTCGACGTCATCATCGACGACGGGAGCCACGCCTCTTTTGACGAACAGCTGACGCTGCGCGAATTCTTCCCCCTCCTCGCCGAGGGCGGCTGGTATTTTCTTGAAGACCTCGACTGGCAGCCGCCGGGCGAGGACCTCGGCAAGATCACGCTGACCAAGACCGTGTTGCGTGAAATCAAGGAGTACGGCACGGCCCGCTCGGTCGATCCGCTGGGTGTGAGCGCCCTTGCCGATCAGTTCGCCGAAATACTGTTCTTCGACAGCCACTATGAGTTGAGCCGGGCCAAATTGCTCGGTGGCCTGGTGGCAATCCGCAAGGGCGCTTCGGGCATTGTCACTAGGCAGGGTCTATCACAGCGCGCGTTGAGTGAGGGGGCTTGATTGAAAGTCGCGGTCTATACCATCGCCTTGAACGAAGCCGCAAACGCCGAGCGCTGGGCCAATTCGGCAGTCGATGCCGACTATCGCATTGTGGCCGACACCGGTAGCACCGATGACACAGTGGAACGGCTGACCAGTATGGGCGTGACCGTACATCGGATCGCAGTTCGCCCATGGCGATTCGACGACGCCCGCAACGCCGCCATGGCACTTATCCCCGCCGACGTCGATGTGTGCTGCACGATGGACATGGACCGGTTTCTCGAGCCCGGTTGGCGGGCGAAGCTCGAGGCGGCCTGGACCCCCGAGACGACTGCCCTCTATTGCCAGACGATCTACAGGGCGAGTGTCGACGACCCGACGCCGCTGCGAAGCTGGCCGGCGAAGAATTTTCATCACCGCTGGGGCTATCGGTTCAATCGACCTGTCCATGAGGCCCTGGTCTTCACCGGAGAGAGGGAAGTCACGGCGAACAGCAGCGACATCGTCATGTTCGAGGTGCAGGATCTCACCAAGCCGACAAGGAGCAGCTACCTGCCGCTGATGGAAGTGGCGCACAAGGAAAATCCCGACGACGCGCAGATATGCTTCTGGCTCGGGCGCGATCTGATGTGGGCCAACCAACAAGAGCGGGCCGTTCCGCTGCTAGAGCGCTACCTTGCATTGCCGACAAGCAAGTGGGCGGAAGAGCGCTCCGAGGCGATGCGCTACATCGCGCGCATGCTACCGGAGCAGAGATTGTCCTGGCTGGACAAGGCCCGGATGGAAGCGCCGCACCGGCGTGAAATCTGGCTGGACCTGGCCGAGGAGTTTCACGGCAAGTCCGACTGGCTGAACCTCTTCTGGGCCTGCACCAACGGGATCGAGAAGACGCACCGGACCGGGAGCTATCTCGACGACGCGAACTGCTGGGGCTTTCGGCTGTACGATCTAGGTGCCATCGCATCGTGGCATCTCAATGCAATGGACCGCGCCGTCGAGTGGGGGCAAAAAGCGCTTGAACTAGACCGTGCCAATCAGCGGCTTACAAATAATCTGAGCTTCTTTCATCGCCGCTGGGGAGAGATCCAATCGGAGTCAGTCAAGAGGCAAATTCGTAGCGAGCTGTTTTCTCGCATTAGCCAAAAACCTGTTAAACTGTTGCAGGTCGGGGCCAACAACGGAAGTTTGCTTTACGACGCCATAATTGATTTCGACTGGAGCGCGATACTTGTAGAACCCGTTCCATATATCTTTGACGAACTGAAACGGCGCTACGACGGCAGATCAAATATACAACTTCTAAACGTTGCAATCCACCCCGACGAAGATCGAAAAAGAATACCCTTCTACGAGGTTAAAAAAATGGAGTACCCACCAACGCCATGGTACCATGGTTTGTCGTCATTTGACAGAAAAACTATATTGTCTCACTCCGACTTTATCCCTGGCCTGGACGACCTGATCAGTGAAATCGTGATAGAAGCAAGGACTATTTACAGCGTTATCGAAGAATTTAAGGTTGATGAGATCAATTTTCTAATGGTAGATGCCGAGGGGTACGACGCGACTATTGTTAGGAGCTTTCCGTTTGACAGGCTCCACCCGAGTTTAGTCATCTTCGAAGGGAAGCATGTTCCGGGCGAAGAACTAGAAATCACCGAGAAGTTATTGACAAAGGCGGGTTACCACTGGGTGCCAATGCAGGATTGGGAGAATAACATCTATGCAATTTCGCGCCAGATAATGAGCGATGACGAGGCTCGATTTGTAGGTAATCTAATCGCACAGAAATCGTGAAAATCGTCAAAGAAAATGGTCACGGCTCGTACCGGCCACATGGTAAAGAGTTGTTAGTAAAATGGTAAAATATAAAGTAAATAGCGATGGAAAGATTGACGATGAAGCTGTATTTCAGCCATTGGTATATACGGCCGTGTATGGATCAGACGTATACTACGAGTCATTGATGATATTTTTGGAGTCAATAGTAAAGTATGGAAAGTATGATGGGAAGATCGCGATATTTTCTGACAGAAAAAAAGAAGAAATGGCAAAATATATACCGGAATCGGTATCTGACCGAGTTGTCATTGTAGCGATGGATCACAAGGACTATTCTCAACGCTACGTATCCTCTAGTTTCGCAATGGAAGATTTCTCGCCTATAATTTATTTCGATAATGACATAGTTTTTAATTCGAGCGTGCACCCAATATTGCAGAGGGTTGCGCAGGCTTCCGGTATTTGCGTGGTAACAGAGAATGAGTCGTACCCCGAAATGTCATCAAAACGGATTGCGGATATAACGGATGACAGGCGAATAGGTAATTGGTGGGGGCTAGAAATAATTCGATCGGACTCAAACTGCTCAGATAAGATACTTCCTTTGGCTAATTCTGGGATTATTGGGTGGAGTGATTATTGTATCTTTAGAGCTGTAGGAAGACTTGTATTTGATTTGTATCACTCAAAACCAAACGAGGGCGTGGCAAAATGGTTCGGAGATCAACCATTTCTAAATTATGCTTTGGTTAGAACAGGGCTGGTAGACTATGAGGCACTGCGCAATACATGTCGCTTTTTGGGGTCGACTGAGAGCTTCTCAGGCGAACGACGAGGACTGGTTCACTTCAATTGGGCAAGAAACGAGGACAAACCCAGGCGAATGAGGGCTTATATGGACTACCTGATACTCAACAAGGTCAATGAACCGTAGAAGCAAACTGAGTATCGGGCTATGCGCAGGGCTATCGGCGGTGAATGGGAGCTTCAAATCGCTGTCCAGCGTCGACAAATTTTCCTATAATCGTGTCAAAAGCAGACTGAATACAGAGGGTCCGCTGCAAGGGTAAGATTGATGGGTGTTGATATATATGTTCTTGATTTTCTTTTGAAATTTCGGGGGCGGCCGCTTGGTGAGACCTTGTGGTTAGGACGCCAAGGTTACCACATTCAAGACAGTAATTTGGGAGACTCAATCCTTAAGTCGTATGACAGACGAGTATCGATAGAGAGTATCAAGGGAGAGACGGGATATTGCGAAGAACTTTTCAAATATCTGGGAAGCAGGAGAATAATCTCGCTTGATTATTCTGGTTTTGAGGGTTCGGAGATAATTCACGATTTGAACGAGGAAGTTTCTGTGGATCTTGTAGATAGGTTCAACTGTATTTTTGATGGCGGTACAATTGAACATGTATTTGACACACGGATGGCATTTTTGAATGTTAAGAAGATGCTAAAGGTAGGTGGTTTATTCTTGCTGGTTGACGGCGCAAATAATTTTCTCGGGCACGGACTATACCAGTTTAGCCCAGAGCTATTGTGGAGAACATTTTCGCGCGAAAGCGGATTCGAGATAGAGTTAATGCAACTAGTTGACGACGTGGGGAAGCCCAATCCACGAGACGTTCCTGACCCGGCTGTTCTCGGGCAGCGCTCAAATATGACAATGAGCACTGCCAGAACGTACGTCCTCATGGCGGCCAGGAAGACATTTGAGAGTTCAGACGGCGAGCAGAGAGTTTTCCAAAGCGATTACGTTGCGGCGTGGCAAAGGTCAGGAAAGGCCTAATGAGCGCAAGCCAGCAAAGGCGTTCGCCAAATCGCGGGCCAAGCTCATTTGATTACGCGCTATGCGTCCGCAACCTTTGCCCCTTGCAGAGCGGTCGGATATCAGGAATCCAAGTGCGGAGGCGAGATTTCATTACATTATTCGCGGGTTTGGCGGCTGCAGGCACAACCTTTGCGGCGCCGGCGCGTTGGGTTGGCTTGGATAGGAGCCACGCCGCCATGTTGAAGCGCGTTTCATCGACTGCCTCACCTAAGAGTCTTCTCTCCGCCTCCATCGAACTCGCCGGAGATTGGGGTCACATGCTTCCACGCGCGGCCGATCAGGTTGTCGAGCGCATGCGGCATGCCTGCCTGGATGGTGTCCGCCTCGTCTCCGACCGCCAGCCGACGCGGCTTCGCGTCGACGAGCACACTTCCGGCCCACCGGCGGTCTGGTTGCACCCCGACGGCAGCAGCATGGCGTGGATCATTGTCGACATAGGCGAGCGGGACTGGTCGAAGCTCGCCTATCAGTTCGGGCACGAGCTCGGCCATGTCACGGCCAACAGCTGGCAGTCCGACGCCAAGCCGGCGCCGCCCTGCCAGTGGCTCGAGGAAGCGATGGTCGAGGCGTTCTCGCTGCGCGGGCTGGGGCGCCTGGCGAAAGGCTGGAAGGAGAACCCGCCCTTCGCCGGGGACAACGCGTTCGGCGATGTCATTGCCGAGTATCGTCAGAACATCATCCGGGGCTATACCGCGCTCGCCGACAGCCAGGGGCTGACCCGCGACGCCGCGGCGTGGTTCACTAATCATCGCCGCGAGATCGAAATACCCGGCCTCAATCCATTCGCCCAGGCAATGTCGGTGACCATCCTTGCCGAATACGACCGCGCGCCCGAGTGCGTCGAGGCGCTGGGCGCACTCAACCGCTGGCCCGGTCGCACCGGTGTCCCGATCGATGAGTATCTGAAGCGATGGGAGGCGAGTTGTGCGGAACTGCAAGCCTCGCCCCGACTGCCGGTGCGTCTGCGCGAGCTGTTGCGCATCGCGTGATCAGCCCAAGCCGGCGAGTATTTGTCACCTGGGATCGTCACGCGCGAAATAAAGTGCGGACCCGTCCGCTCGCAGGATCAAGCCCTCTCGACCGCGCGCGCCAATGGCCGCTCCCATTGCGAGCGGAATTTCGCACCGATTGCACCGCCCATAAGCTGCAGCCAGTCATGCTGGGTCGCGCCGGAAAGTGTTCATCGACACCGTTTGCGGCAGTTGCCATGAATGCGCTGCGTATTGTGATACCTATTCAGAATTTTTGTTCAAAAAAGTAAATAGAAACAAATGCTGCATGGATCGTGTCGATCCCGGCCAACGGCACCATCGGGCTCTCGTTTAAGCCATTGCAGTCGAATCTCTTCGTGCGCACCAGATGTCTAAACGAACCGAAATCCAGCGCCTTGGCCTGGTGTTGAAGGGCAGCTTTGCGCCCGATCTCTGCCATGAGAGACGCGCTTTGAGGGTTCCCGAAAGCGGACGTCGCGGCAACCAAGTTGAGAGTCTCGGGCGAGCGTATTCGACTAGATGCGGTTCTAACCGCCTTGCACGGTAAGTGAGTATTTTGGCCTGCCGCGAGAATCGAACTCCCAAAAACAATCTGGCAAACCTCCGCAACCGCTGACGCCGGACCAGACGAGGCGCCATCGAGCCTCAACCCTGCAGCTCCATTCGGCCGCGTTGAATTGCCCGAGAGGTCGGCGCCCGCGATAGCGGGTCCCATCGAGAACAATGTCATGCCGGTAACGCAAATTGAAAGCAGGCCAGTGGCAAATGGTCCTGCCGCCGGGTTAGAATATTAGGCTTGCCTAATTTCAACCGGAGACCACGAGAATGCAGCAGGCGAAACAAATCCTGGTGACTGGGGGGGCAGGGTTTCTGGGATCATTTTTGTGCGAGCGGCTGCTCGCTGAAGGTCATGAGGTTGCTTGTGTCGACAATTTCTTCACAGGGAGCCGAAGAAACGTCTCCCATCTGCTCGACAACAGATCGTTCGAGGTCATTCGTCATGACGTGACATTTCCACTCTACGTAGAAGTTGACGAAATCTACAACCTTGCTTGTCCCGCGAGCCCCGTCCACTATCAGTTCGATCCCGTTCAGACGACCAAAACCAGCGTCCATGGTGCGATCAATATGCTGGGGTTGGCCAAGCGGGTTCGCGCAAAGATTCTGCAGGCGTCCACCTCCGAAATTTACGGCGACCCTGAAGTTCATCCGCAAACAGAGGACTATTGGGGCAGAGTGAACCCGATTGGCCCTCGTTCGTGCTACGACGAAGGCAAGCGATGCGCCGAAACCCTGTTTTTCGACTATTGGCGACAGCACAAACTGAGGATCAAGGTAGCGCGTATTTTCAATACTTACGGACCGAGGATGCGTCCAGATGACGGTCGTGTCGTTTCCAACTTCATCGTGCAGGCGCTGCAAAACAAGCCGATAACGGTATACGGCACGGGCGAGCAGACTCGTTCGTTCTGCTATGTCGAGGATCTTATCGACGGTTTGGTTCGCCTTATGCAGACGCCCGACGATGTCACCGGTCCTGTCAATCTCGGCAATCCGGTCGAATTCACTGTGCTTGAACTCGCAAATCTTGTGATCGAACTTACCGGAAGTCGATCGAAAATCAGATTTTCGGCTCTGCCCGTCGACGACCCAAAGCAGCGGCAGCCCGATATCGGGTATGCTGCGCGCGAACTCGAATGGAAGCCAAGAGTCGCATTGCGTAATGGCCTTGCCAAGACCATTGCGTATTTCGAGGACCTGGCTTCGTCCGGGCATGTCCGGCACGCCGCCGCCGAATGAAGACAGTTCTGGTCACTGGCGGGGCCGGCTATATCGGGTCGCACTGCTGCAAGGCGTTCGCCCAATCCGGATGGTCTGTTATTGCCTACGACAATCTCTCGCGGGGCTGGCGCGACGCGGTCAAGTGGGGACCGTTGATCGAGGCAGATATTTCCGACGCCGCGGCCGTGGCGGCAGCCCTCCACCAGTATCGGCCGGACGTGGTGGCTCATTTCGCTGCTTACGCTTATGTCGGCGAATCCGTCGAGCGGCCGGACCTTTACTACCGGAACAACAGTTTCGGGACCCTGGTCTTCCTCGAGGAAATGCTGAAGGCCGGCCTGGACAAGCTGATCTTTTCCAGCACCTGCGCATCTTATGGTATTCCGGTTCGTTTTCCGATTGACGAGATGCACCCGCAGTCGCCCGTCAATCCCTACGGGTGGTCGAAATTCATCATCGAAAGAATGGTGGAGGACCTATCGGTTGCTCGTGGCCTCGACGCGGTCGTGCTTCGGTATTTCAACGCTGCCGGGTGCGATCCCGACGGCGAAATCGGCGAAAGGCATGAACCCGAAACACATGTCGTTCCGCTTGCCATTGAAGCCGCACTGAGGCCGGGCCGCATTTTTACCATCAACGGCACCGATTTCGACACCCGTGACGGAACCGCCGTGAGAGACTACATCCACGTTGTCGACCTCGCCCGCGCCCACGTGCTGGCAGCGGAAAAGCTTCTCGGCGACAAGGGCGTCCACGTCTACAATCTCGGAACCGGGGCGGGTACGACGGTGAACGAACTGGTCGACGCTGTGAGCCGAACTTCGGGGGTGCGCCTCCCGGTAGCTTACGGGCCGCGCAGGCCGGGCGACCCTCCAGCGCTTGTTGCCGCCGCCGGTAAGGCCAAGCGGGAACTCGGCTGGGTGCCCGAGCAATCCGGTATCGACAGGATCGTCGAGACGGCGTTGGCGTGGTACCGTAGCAGGTAGTAATGATCTTGCACCAGAGGCGCTACCGCGCGGTCAACCAACGATCAAGAGCGCCAGAAACTGCGCCGAGCGAGAAGTTTTCCTCTATCCGCTTCCGCGCCGCTTGGCCGAGGCGGTTCCGCATGCCCGGATCATCCTTCAGCTTCTTCAGTGCGTGCGCAATTTCTGCCGGCTGATCCCTCCGAACAATGAGACCGCCGGATGCTTCGCCGTTTTCCAAAATGTCGGGTAGCCCCTGTGCGTCGGTAGCAATGACCGGAAGGCTACAGGCCATCGCCTCCAACGGTGCGACTGGCATGCCTTCGATGCGGGAGGCCGTGACATAGGCATCCGCCGCTGAAAGCCAATGCCGGATCATCGATCGATCCGTGGTGTAGTGGGAAAGCCATCTTGCATTCGGCAATTTGGCCTCGCTCAACAGCCTGGCAAAGACGTCTCGGTCCTGCCCCGAGCCAATGATAACCAGTTCCGATGAGGCGTCGCCGGCAAAGAAGGACCAGGCTCTCAGGAGCACATCGAGCCCTTTCCGACGAATGTCGATGCGTCCGTGGTTGACGACGACGAAAACCTCACGCGCCAACCCAAGGGCTTGCCGCGCTTGCTGGCGCCCTATCGCTTTCCATTCGCTGGAATCGATCGGGTTGGCGATATTTGCGATGTTGAGGGCAATGTGCGGGTAGGCTTTGGCGACCCGTTCACGCTCGGCAGCCGATGCAATGATCAAGCCGCTGCAGGCACGGAGCGACGCCTGTCTGGCAATCGCCTCGATCCAGGAGAGCGTCCGGTCTCCGCCCTGGAAGGTTGCGTAGAGTGGAATGCGCATACGGCGCGCCAAACAGGCAAGCGCATCAAAGCGGGTGTACTCATATTCTTGAACGAGAATTACGTCGCATTGCGACCGGGCGAGAACCTTGCGGAACGCCGGGAGCGGCGTCGCGGCCCAGCGTCGCAGACTGTGAGCCGCTGCGGAGTGACCTTGGCGCGCGCGTCTGCCAGGAACAATCCAGATCGGCACGCCCGTTCCGGCATGGTAGTGGCACTCTATCCCCGAGGCGTGCTCAGAAGCGCAAACAATGACCGGTCTGTGTCCGGCTAGCTGCAGGGCGGAGGCGTAGCCAAACAGCCATCCGCCGGTCATCTGTTCGACGAAATCCTTGAGCCGCAACCCTATCGGATCGAGGAATTCCTCAACGACGTCACCCCACGGAAAGAGAGCGATGACAAGGGAAGCGCGGCTTATCATTTGCCCCGAGAATTCATTTGCGCCAGGAAAAGGCCGTCTCCGTGCCGCGTGTCGAGCGTTGGTGCAGCGCGTAGCCGACGGCCGTTATGGGCGCTGCGAGAGCGTAAAGAAGGTTGCGGCGACGGCGTCCAAGACGAGAAAATGCGATGTCGTGAAAGAGTGCCGTCACCGGGTTGATGAACGTGGCCCGGCGCTCCGGCGCACTGTCGAAGAGCGCTGCGAGTTCCGGATCCCGGTAGCCGCGCCGGACGTGACCCCATTCCTGCATCAGTTCGCTCTCATGCGGGCAATAGGACTTCATGATGCGGAAATACGGGTAATGCCAGTCGGCATGCGGCGTCGAGACAAGAACATACCCGCCGGGTCGCACGACCCTCAAGGCCTCTTGTGCCGCGCTACGGTCATCCTCGATATGTTCAAGCACGTCAAAGAGCGTCGCGACGTCGAAGCTGTCATCCGGGAAGGGGAGGTCACAGGCATCGCCGCAGACGAAGGTCGACCTTGCCCAATCTGGCTGGTGCTTGCCCAACTCGGGATCGAGATCGAGGGTAACGATGTCCGCCTTCGGGTAGAGGATGCTTGCCAGTCCGCTGCGGCCGCCCCCAATTTCCAATATCCGCCCAGGCCCCTCGATCGTCACGGGCGCAACGCGATGAATCGCCCGCATCTTCTCACGGTAAAAAAGGCCGTCTGTCAGGCTGTTTGGAAATGGATTTCGAGACAGGAACTGTCCGAGCGACGCCTTGCGGATCATCGGGTTTTCCTCAGCCAATTTGATGTTCGCCGTTTTCGCCAGCCGAAACGCAAGAGAAACTGGAGACCCGCCAGCCAGCCTTGGACTTCTGCCGCCAGGATTCCGATCCTGCCGGGGGGGCCTTCGAAAAGCGTCTTGACGAATGTTCTCACGAAATATGCGGGCAGCTGCTTCCAGATACGGTCGATGTTTCCGCGGTCCCCGAAATTATCATATTGTGCGACGAGAGCTGCGACGTGGCCCTTCATATAGGCCTTTATCTGCCGCCTAAAGCCCGGCCAGTCGCGGCGATGATGATGGAAGACGACGGCCCGGGGTTCATAAAGGCAAGCCCCTCCTGTTGCCAGAAGCCGGTACCATAGCTCCGAATCCTCCGAACATCCGGCAGCACCGGCGCCGAGGCGCTCGTCGAACGAGCCTACCCGATCGAAGGCAGATCGCCGAAAGGCCATATTGGCCCCGGCGCCGATTTTCCAGACATGCGCTCCGCTTGGCCGAGTCTCCTCGAAGAAGCGTTGGTCGAAGATAAGCGGCACGAAGGTAGTTCCAAACCCGCCCATGTCGAACTGGAAGCGGCGTTGGGCAATCGTATCGAGCCGGGCTGGCAGCACCAGGCCGGTCAATGCCTCGACGTCCCACTCTGCAAAGGCACGCGCGATTTCGGCAGTCCAGCCCGGATGGACCTCGACGTCGTCATCTGTGAAGGCGATGATATCGCGACGGCTTGCACGAATGCCGGCGGATCGGGCAGCGCTCAGTCCGGGGCGTGGCTCGTGAACGTAACGGATGTCGGGGAAGTGGATACATACTGGCCATGCATTGGCGTCGCGCGAATTGTCAACGACGATGACTTCGCCGGGAGCGCTGCGCTGCCTGGCAATACTTTGAAGGCACTGCGCCAGCGCGGGGCCGCGATCACGCGTACAAATGACCACCGAGACGTGCTGCGCGGGCGCGGACGACGCAGTTGCTAGCTCATCGAGGCAACCGACGAGATCCTTGGCATCGAGCGCCGCAGTCAAAGAGAGCACGGACTTTGGCCATCCTTCATAAGTCGCCCGCAACGGGGCGCCCAGTTTGATGCTGCGGGCAGTCAATTGTGCTGCCGAAAATTCCGCTGCAAGCTGCCTCAAGCGTGCCTCTGTGTATGGCAATTCGTCAGGCAAGGACGCTCGCATTCCCAGCGGCAAGTCCTTCCACCAAAAAATCGATAGCGAAGGAGTATCGCCCGCATCGACGTCCGCATCGGGAGAGCCGAGATCGATTTGCCTGATACGGAAGGCGCCGCCACTCACCGGTTCAGCTCCCGAATCGCCTGCACGCGGACACGCGAGCGATCATATTCGCCTGCAAGGCCGTGAATGCCGCCCCACAGCTCTGCAATGGCGAAACCGAAATCCCGACCTTGAAGCTTGCGCACCGCGCGTGCCAGCGCTTTCAGCCGATCGAAGAACCACCAGCGAACCATGGCGCGGTGCCGTGCTCTGAGCGCTGCGTCAGTCCGACGGCTTTTGACAAGGAAGGCCATCATACCAAGACCCCACGTCCAATATTGCCGTCTCAATTGGTCGATCGTCTCGCGGTGCTCATGGTAAACCGCGTACTCTGGTTCGTAGACCATGGACCGGCCTGAACGCAGCACGCGATAGAAAATGTCGAGATCGCCACCGCCAGGCAGCGGTGCTCCAGTGTCGAGCGCTTCGTCAAACCCTCCGAGCGAAAGGAGCAGTGTGCGGTCGAAGGCCATGTTGCAGCCAGCGCCGAGAATACCAGACCCGACCGGATGCAGCGGGTTGTCAAATCGGGCGTTGTGGAATTCATTGCGGTTGAAGCCGCGGCCGAATCCGCCTCGCTGTTCGAAAAAGATCTGGGCCTCTGTGTCGAGGCGAAGCGGCAGCACCAAGCCGGTAAAGCCGCCGGCACCGGGATGATCCCGGCAAACCTTCGCAAGGCCCTCAAGCCAGTTGCGATCAACGACCACGTCATCGTCCAGATAGGCGATCATGCTACCCGAGGCGGAACGAACAGCTGCGTTTCTTGCAAAATCAAGCCCGGCCCTCGGCTCGAAAACGTAACGAATGTCTTTGAAGCGCTGGACGGCTTCGCGTGTAGCCGAATCCGCGGACGCATTGTCCACGACCAGGATTTCGACGAACGGAAAAGCGGACTTCCGGCGGATATCGTCGAGCGAAGCCAGCAGCCGGGAAAGACGTTCGGCGCGGTCTTTCGTACAAATCGCGATTGAGAGGCTCGGCAATGCCGGCTCCGCTACCGGTCTTCGTCGCCGCAACTCCTCTTCCATTTTGGCAACGAGAATACGGGGGGCGAAGCGTTGATCGGCAATGGATCTCAGTCTTTCCGCCGAAAGAACCCCCGTGGTGGGGAGTGTGATCATCTCGAACCCGACAAGCCGGTTCTGCCAGCGGGCAATGAGACCAACGCCATCCTGCTGCGGCCCAAGCTCAATCGGCGCCAGCGGACTTGACAACTCGACGTCGACAATTTTGTAGCCCATCGTCTTAGTTCGTTCCCACGGCAACACGTCCGTGTTGAAACCCGTGAAGTTTTGAAAAATGACCCGGTCGCTTCAGGAGTTGATCCGGCGAACCGACTTCGATCACCCGTCCTTTGGACATGACGATGATCTGGTCGGCGGCCTGGACGGTCGACAGGCGGTGAGCAATGACCACAACGGTGCGATTGTGCGAGTACTGCTCGAGCGCGATCTGGAATGCCTGTTCCGTCTCAACGTCGAGCGCATTCGTGGCTTCGTCCAACAGGAGAATGTCGGGGTTGCGAAGAATGGTACGGGCAAGTGCAATCCGCTGCCTTTGGCCGCCCGACAGGCGCATTCCCTGGTCGCCGATCTGCGTTTCATAGCCCTCCGGAAGCGAGCAGATGAAATCGTCCGCCTTTGCTATGCGGGCCGCCTCGCGCAGGTCGTGCTGATTGGTATCGAAATCGCCGTAGGCGATATTGGCCGCGATGGTATCGTTGAAGAGGTACACTTCCTGAGACATCAACGACAGTCGCTTGCGCCAGCTGCGCAACTCGAAACCCGAAAGCGGCACGCCGTCGGCGAGCACTTCCCCTGAAGTAGGGTCCATAAAGCGAAAGAGCAGCACCATGAGGGTCGACTTGCCGGCACCCGACTCTCCAACAATGGCTGTGGTCTTGCCAGCGGGAATGCTGAAGGAGACGTCGTGCAGTGCAAGTGGCTGATCAGGCGCATAACGAAAGGAGACGCCGCGGAATTCCACTGCCGTCCTGAGTGGAGGGGCTGATAGATTGCCTTGGCTGAGAAAGGGCGTTTGCGTTGTGCGTAGAAAATCGTCCACATCGTCTATAGCGCCGGCAAGCCCGTCCAGCGCGATCTTCGATTGCAGCAATTCCCGCGTTGGACCCTGGAGGCGATAAAGGAGCGACAGGAAAGCAGCGAGCGCCGCGATTCCTATGCTTGCGGACTCTGCAATGAGAACGAGGACGCCGATCAGAACCGTGATCGATACCTCGGAGACCGGCCCGGGGGTAGCCCAAAGCATGTCGAGCCTCAGTAGGCGGCGCCGTACCCTGTCCGATGTCTTAAGGAACCGATCTTGCTCGTAGTCTTCTTGTGCGAAGGCACGGATCAACTGCAGTGAATTTATGCTTTCCCACATCCTGAGGCCGAACTGCTTGTTTTCTTCGACGACGGCCTTGCCGGTCTCGTCCGCACGTCGCGTGGCCAGGCGAATGGCCATTGCACCGAAGAGCAGAAAAATCATGGAAAAAAAGGTCAATCGAACCGAGATCAAGAGCATCAAGAGAACGAAGACCACGAAGGTGCAAAAGCAGATCATCAAGCGATAGGCCAGGCTCAGCCCTTGGCTGACCTTCCAGGTGTTATTGGCAATCGTCGTGATGATGTCCGATCGTCTGTTTTCGACCCGGTAATCGATGCACGAACTTATCGTCTGATCAAAAACCCTGGATCGCAACCGATGCGCAACGAGGCCGTCGACATATCTGGTCACCCAGGTGTTGATAAGGTGGACCGCATTTTTGAGAATGATGCTGACACACAGCGCTCCGACCAGGAACGCGGTTAGGCGATGCTGCGGAATGGACGACAGGAGCTGGTCAAATACCGGCTGCCATCGACCGGACTGAGGTGGCGAGGCTCCGAGGCTCTGCAGCAACGGGATGAACAGGACGAGACCGGCACCTTCCAGAACCGCCGCAACCAGTCCAAGCCCCACCACAGTCGGTCCAGCCCACGCTGGCGCTGCCGACAGGCGAAAAAGCCGCCGCAATTGCATGAACAGGTTCACCAGATCCTCTCTGCGTAGTGAGGCTGGAACTCGGCGTTCTTGTTTTGCACCCTCTTCACTCGAATTTTGATCCAGCGCGGGACCAATCTGGCCCGGCAATAAATGTCCAGCATGTTCGGCAGACGAGAAATAGCCGTGCCCGGCTCCAGGACAACGAGTCTCTTGAACAGGTCGTACGCTGCGGAAAGCCGTCCGCAGATCAACGCTCTCACGGCGAGCCAATGCAGCATGTCGACCAGATGATCATCGAGCTCGCCCCCGAATTCCGGGTATTTTTCGCGAAATTCGGCGAGCACAATTTCACACGAACGAAGCATCTGCATGACATCGCTCGACATGTTGATGTTTGTCATTCGGTAGCCGACGAGGTGCTGACGAACGACGCGGAACTCGTAATGTTCCGCGATTCTAAGGCACATCAGCAGGTCTTCGCAGCCTTGTGCGTTCCTGGCCCTCAAGGAAGGATCAAAGCCTCCTACGCGCTCAAATGCGGAGCGTCGAACCAGCATCGAGCTTCCGTTGCCGACAAAATTCGTCCTGCACATGCGTTGGAGGACGCGACCCTCGGCGTCGGGTCGGTTATGCAATGAGAATACCCGGCCATCGCCGTCTATATCGGCAAACCAGCAATATGCCAGGCCTGCAGAAGAGCCACCCTGCTGCAAGGCACACATCTGAAGCGCGATTTTGGATGGGGCCCAAAGATCATCCGCATCAATGAACGCGAGGAACCTCGCATCGGTAGAAGCAGCGCCTCGGTTGCGAGCTTTCGCGACGCCGGCGTTTGACTGCTCTACCAGGCGTATGCGCCGATCTTGTTCGGCATAAGAGGCCACAATTGAAGCAGACAGA
This sequence comes from Mesorhizobium sp. ES1-3, assembly GCF_020164795.1. Classification (NCBI taxonomy): domain Bacteria; kingdom Pseudomonadati; phylum Pseudomonadota; class Alphaproteobacteria; order Hyphomicrobiales; family Phyllobacteriaceae; genus Mesorhizobium; species Mesorhizobium sp. ES1-3. The sequence continues at coordinate 631,088 of NZ_JAIUGW010000001.1, read as the reverse complement.
TCCGTCGACCCGTCGTCGACCACGATGATGTCAAGGGCCTGATAGTCTTGCCTGCAGATGCTGTTCAGGGTCGCGCGAATGGTTCGTTCGGCATTGAACATCGGCACCACAACGCCCACCGTGGCATTGTCTCGGATCATGGGCCTCTGTTTCTCCGCGACAATTGGCTATGCAGGTGTTGTGACGGCGAGGCCGCCGAGCTTCTCGATGACGCGGCGCCACCGGCCGCGCCTTCGGAGCAGACATTCGCGCTGGGGCGCAGATTCTTTGCCGCAAAACCCAAAGCGGCGTCACCTCCCGAAACCAGCGTGCTGCATTGCTGCTGCACCGCACACCAAATTATACTGCAATGCACCAAATTGCTAATTTAAATATCTCTAAAGTAGGCCCTCCCAAATCAGTTTTTTTTACGGTCGGAAACAGCAATTGAAGGCACCCGGAAGGTCACTAGTCCCGGCTGCCACGGCGGCTGCTCATACGAAGCGCACCATAGAGCTGCCGCCCCTAATCCTTTGCGACCTCGCCTTTGTGCTGCCGGCGCGACAGAATGGGCGACTGCATCATGCGCTCGAGCATTGACAGCAGCCGTAATCGCTGTGGCGTGGTGATGGCCGCCACTTTGGCAGAGGCCTCCTTCAGAGCTCTTTTCGCAGGACGATGCGCGCCGCGCCAGGAAGCGCGTCGGGGCGCTCGCCCTGCCGATCGGGTGTCATCTGCAAAGAGCTTGAGGGCGAAGACAAACGGCACGGCGGAACCGCCCGAGCGGGGCTCGGTCGAATTGATTCGCCAAGTTCAGTATGAAAGCGTACAAAAAAGGGTCGTCAGCAGCACAATACGGGCGTTGACGCTTGGGAGCGACCATCGCACTCCTGCCCCAGCGTGAGGCTAGGATGTCATGGCGAAAGACCCTGAACGCCCCGGTCTAGCGGCCGAAGTCGTGCGTGCACTTGCCCGGGAATCGGGCGCTACGGAACAGCAGATACGTGACATAGTGTTGCTGATAGGGTTCGACCGCTCCTCGATCCTCAGGGAAGCTCGCCTTCTGGCGAAGGATGGATAGCCGACGAACTTGCGATTTTTCCACAGCAGCTACTGTCGGTTTCATACCGAGACCGCCGCCTGCCTAGTGCTGGCCGGGTAGGACAGTCTATGTTTTGCCACCGTTCGCTCGTTCGAGGGGCGCGGGCGGCCGAGAGATCCTAGTGCTCTTGCCCAGGTGGAGAGCATTTCGTGGATCGCAAGGTTCTGCAGGCCAAGAGCGAGTTGTTGCGCCGGATGAGCGCGGACGATTTCGAACGGCTGCGGCCGCATCTCAAGAGCGTTTTTCTGGAGTTGCGATCGCCGTTGGAGAACGAAGGCCAAAAGATCGAGGCCGTCTATTTCTTGGAGAGTGGCATCGCATCGGTCGTCGCCAAGGCTTCGGCGACGGCGGAAGCAGAGGTCGGAATAATCGGCTTCGAAGGCATGACCGGTTCGGCGCTGATCATGGGCGACGACCTGGCAAGCTTCGATTGTTACGTCCAGTCCACCAGTGAAGCGCTACGGATGAGCGCCGCGCCATTCCTCGAGGCCTTGGAAGATAGCCCTACCTTGCGGCCGTTCCTGTTGCGCTACGTCCAATATCTCCATATCCAGACGAGCTACACGGCATCGATCAACGCGCGGCACAGCCTGGAGGTCCGGCTGGCGAGATGGCTTCTGATGTGCAGCGACCGGACCGTCGGTGACAGGCTTACGATAACCCACGAATTCCTTTCCGTCATGCTGGGCGTCAGGCGCCCCGGGGTTACCGTGGGGCTTCAGACAATCGAGAGTCATGGCTACATCCGAGCCCGCCGCGGCGAAATCACGATCCGGGATCGGCAAGGTCTCATGATGCTGGCACGGGACTCTTACGGCCCTCCCGAGCTGCAATACCGCCGGCTGGTCGGGGACCTAGGTTCAAAGAACCCTTCGAGGCAGGACCGTCCGCTCAACTGACCGCCTTCGCTGCAGGGTTGCGGGGCCGGAATTGCGGGAATGGCCGACGCGGCGATGCCGGTGACGGCACATTGCCTAAGCCCGCGTCGGCCATTGCGGCATGGTTTGAGAATGCCGCCTAGCCAATCTAGTCGTCCAGGGAAGACTGACAATAAAGGTCAAAGGGTTGGTAAGAAGCGTACAAAGCTTAGCACGCCCACGCTTCGCGTGCGCCGTTCATAACCGTCATTGATCGGCATTGGCCAGGCAATCACAAGTCCTTGAACGAAAACTGTTCCCGGAACCTCTCAACTCCAGGTTTGTTTGAAGCCCAGGTGCCATCTGGAGCAGGGGTGGAGAAGGTCCATGGTCAATTCGCGATCAATGCCGGTGGTCGCCAGGCGTCCGATCTATCGGGCGCCAATGGCGATCGCCAATGCCTGTTTCATCGGCACGCTCCTGACTGACCTCGCTTATTGGCGTACCGCGGAGATGATGTGGGCCGATTTTTCCGCATGGCTATTGTTGGCTGGTCTGGTGATGGGTGCGCTTGCGGTGATTGCGGCCCTTGTTGATCTCTTCACCGGTCGGATGTTCCCAGTACGCTGGGCCTATCTGTTCGGCAGCCTTGTGGTGCTTGTGCTGTCGCTTTTCAACGCGCTGGTGCACAGTCGTGACGCCTGGACGTCGGTCGTGCCGACAGGGCTCATCCTCTCCGCGGCGGCCGTGATCGTCCTGCTTCTCGTGTGGCTGCTGCGGTGGAGCACCGGCCGCGCTCCCGTGGAGGTGGTCGAATGAGCGCCATGCGGGTTTCCAACAGACACATCCGGCATGCCATGGGGTTGGGCCTGCTGTGCGGATCGCTTCTGGCATTGCCTGCCTGCAGCGACGACGACCCAGACCCAAGCGGCCAGGTCGGGCCGAACCCGACACTGCCCGAACCGACGCAATATCTGGTTCCGCCAATGCATGTCGCTTCGATCATTGGCTGGAAACAGGACGACAAACCCACGGTTGCGAAGGGTTTGCAGATCCAGGCATTCGCCAAGGGATTGAAGCATCCGCGCTCGCTCTACATCTTGCCGAATGGCGACATTCTCGTGGTCGAGTCCGTGGCACCGCCCGCCGCCGCGATCAAGCGTCCGAAGGACTTGATCATGGGCTGGATCGAGTCCATGGCGACGTCGGGCGGCGGCACCGAAGGAAGCAACCGCATAACCTTGCTGCGCGATACGAACGGCGATGGTGTGCCCGATGTCCAGGGCGTCTTCCTCGACCATCTCAATTCGCCCTTCGGCGTGGCTCTGGTCGGCAACGACCTCTATGTCGCCAACACGGACGCCATCGTGCGCTATCCCTACAAGCCAGGCGATACCAAGATCACCGCGCCGGGCACCGTGCTGACGCCGCTGCCCGGCGGCCCGATCGATCACCACTGGACCAAATCTCTCGTCGCCAGCCCGGACGGATCGCTGCTTTATGTCGGCGTCGGCTCCAACAGCAACATCACCGAGAACGGCATCCAGGCGGAAAAGGACCGCGCCGCCATCTGGGAGGTCGACAGGGCGACGGGCCGTTCGCGCATTTTCGCAAGCGGGCTGCGCAATCCGAACGGTTTGAGTTGGGAGCCGCAGAGCGGAGCCCTTTGGGCCGTCATCAACGAGCGCGACGAACTCGGCCCCAATCTGGTTCCCGACTACATGACTTCGGTCAAGGACGGCGCGTTTTATGGCTGGCCCTACAGCTACTATGGCCAGCATGTCGATCCGCGGGTGATGCCGCAGCGGCCCGACCTGGTCGCCAAGGCGATCCCCCCGGACTATGCACTGAGCTCCCATGTCGCGCCCTTGGGCCTGGCATTTTACACCGGTACCAATCTGCCCGAATCCTATCGCAATGGCGCGTTTGTCGGCGAACATGGCAGCTGGAACCGCAAGCGCTTCAACGGCTACAAGGTCGTTTTCATACCATTCAATGGAGGTCATCCCGACGGCAAGCCTCAGGACGTCGTCACCGGTTTCCTTGACAATGACAACAAGGCGCATGGCCGGCCCGTGGGCGTTGCCGTCGACAAGTTGGGTGCTTTGTTGATTGCGGACGATGTCGGAAACACGGTCTGGCGCGTGACTGCGGCATCTCGGTAGCCGTTTCGGGTCGTATGCGCAGGTAGAGCGCGCGGTGATTTCGGCACGACTTGGTAAAAACCGTACAGTGAAAAGTCATCAAATTTAAATGACGGAACCTCGTTCCGCATGAAAATTCCGCATTGGCTGATGCTTGGGAGGAAGCCGTGCACAGAACCCAGCACAAAAGCAAAGTCGGAACCCAGATCGAGGTCGTCGAAGGGTGCGGCGAATGGTTCGTCCGCGTGATCTGCGACGGTCAGGAAACCACCTGCCAATTCGAACTCGAATCCTTCGCCCTGGCCTATGCCGAGGGCCAAAGGCTTCGCTTGAAGCTGGCTGGTATCAAGCGCCTTTAGTACCTGCTACGCCAAATAGGGCAGGCAGGTCGGACGGACGAAAGGCCAGGTCGGCAAATGCCGAACCGACAAATGTCGCGGCGTCGGTGGACGCCATTCTCGACGAGTTGCAGAACAGCCCCTTTTCATCGATGCAAGCCGCCATGGCAATGCTGCGGGAGCGGACCGGTACAGAGCGATCGGATGCAGATCTAAAGGCTTGATCACCAAGAAGGTTGCTGTGCGGGGCATTCAGTTTTTTGACGAGAAAAGCAGCACCGCACATTGAGCCAAGGCCGTTTATCTCGGCTCATTGTTCATGCTCAGATAGGTAGGGTCGAACTCGGCAATCCTGGCAAGTTGCTCCCAGTCCAGAATGGTGACCGTATGGTTCGTCCAGGTAATCACCTTGATCTTCTTCAGGCCCCCGATCACCCGGTTCATGTGCACGACCGACAACCCGAGTACGTCGGCCATTTCAGCCTGTGACAGCGGTAGATGGAAGCTCATGCCGTCGGTGCGTTTCACCGCCTGCAGGCGCACGAACAGTTCGCATATGAGATGGGCCAGATGCGAGGTCTTGGAGCGGCGGCCCATTGCCACGATCCATTCGCGATGAATGGCGCCATCGACCAGCGTGTCAAGCCACAACAGCCGGGCCAGGTGAGGAGCCTGTTCGGTGATGGCTTTCAGCTTGTTGTGATCCGCGAACATCACCCGGCAAGGGGCAAGTGCGACGATACCGTGATCCATGGTCTTGAGCAAAAAGGCGTGGAGATCTACAAAGTCGCCGGGCACCTGCAAGGACGTGAACTGCCGGCCGCCGTCCTCGAGCACCTTATAGCGTGCCGCCAGGCCGTCCAGCAGCATGGTGCTATAGCTTGGCCGGGATCCCACTCCGACCAGGTCCTGCCCCTTTTCGAACTCCCGTCCAAAAGAAACCGTTTCGGCCAACAAGGCCTTCTCTTCGTCCGAGAGAGTGTCGTGCTGGCCGAGTTGCAGGTAGAGAGACTCTAACATGATAGCCTCGAAACGATCGGGGTTGAAACGCCGATCGCCGGTTGTCTCGGACGCAAGCATGGCAGCCGGACCGCAGGCCTTCGGAAGATGGCGGACACTATCAATCGGCAGCCTGGCCGCACTCTGGTGCAAGCGCCGGAGCGGATAGGGAACCACCAGCGCCGCCGAATATTTAGCACGCTAAGGTGTCCAAGGCTGCCCGAAAATGAAACTGTATCATTTCGATCTTTGGCGATGGCCTGGTGCCGGACGACGATGGCCAGCCGTTCGAATCGCGAGAACAGGCGAGGGCGGAAGCCATTCGCATCTTGCAGGATGTCGCTCGCGACGAAACGCCGGATCGCGATCTGGTCAAGATCACCGTCAAGGTGCGCAATGAGGCGGGCGCCCAGGTGTTCGAGGCATCGCTTGTCCCGACTGCCGGGTAGAGCGCGTCACCTTGATCCGGTCAGCGTGGGAGGCGCTCTGGAATTTGCACCACATTCTCTGATCCAGGCAGCTCGAAGGCCATGGCCAACCGACGCGCGGAGGCCATTTCCACGATCAGCTCTTCGATCGAACGATCCGGCAACCCCGTCTTCACTTTCTGCCTTACCCTTGCTGTGAGTTCATGAACCCGGACAGGCGTGAAAAGCGGGCTGTCGTCCAGCAACCTGCTGATTTCGATCACCACATCGGCGTCAATGTCTTTCGGCAATTCCCGCATGGGCGCCACCTTGGTCTCGAAGCGACCCGAAGGCGATCAGGCATCGCGCACCAGAAGCGTGCCGGCCGCGGATCGATCGTCGGATTCATAAAACCATCCGCCCGGCGCGTCACGAAAAAACATGGTACGAAAATTACCAAACGGGTTGGTCCCCGTAATCATGCATCTTGGCCAAATCGCGCGGCTACGGGCATCGACCGGTGGCGCATGTGGCATGCCGTGGCGCGTTTGCCGCCAGCATCCCTGCATTCACTTGGTGAACTCGTCGTCAAGAATGCGCAGCGCCTCTTCATATCTGGCCGTGGATGCTCCGATCTGTCGTGATTGCCAGATATTGTCGGTCAAATCCGCCCGTTTTACCGGCAACGCCAATGGGTTCGATGCAGCCCGGCGTACGAATGCGAAATAGTCCTCGCCTTCTCTGCGTGTCATGGCATCGACCGCTGCGGCGATCGTCGGTCCGAAGCCCGCCTCTTCGAGTCTGGTCCGGTTCCAGCCGTCGCTTTTTTCCAGGACGTCGTGCAGATAGGCGACGACTTTCTGGTCCATCGTCTCGACAGCGTCGACCACTCGACGGCAATGGTCGATATAGGGGCCTCCTGTCTTGTCGTGCTGCGATGCATGGGCCTGCTCCGCAATCTTGGCCGCCCGATAGAAAATACTCATCACATGATCTCCGCCCTTTCGGCCAGCGAGCCGCGTTGCCTTCAGGCACCACCCGCTTCCTGGTTTCGCATGCGATCCACCCCGCAGCAAAACGCCGGCCGCCGGCGTCGGTTCCTGTGCCTTTTGCAGGAGCGGTTCCCGCACGGGACACCCGTCTCTTCGAGCGCCATGGCATCGAGGCCGCTTCGGTCGACGGGCCGACGGAAATGGACCGGCCAGGGGTCCCAGAACCAGGCCGCCGATCGGTGATGGACCGCTTCGGTTTCGACGAAGCAATAGGCAGAAAAAGACTTCTTTTTGCGATCCGGCCCGAATGCTCTCTTGCGGACCTTAGAACACGCAAGGCTCGCTTGGGAGGCGACGCCCAAACAAGAGCGGCTGCCAAAACAAGGGCCGGCATACGCCGCTTGAATGAGGCCGATGCCGGCAACAGCTATAGGGGAACCACGACGATGAAGACTTTCCGAAATCGCCTGATGAGCGCGGTCGGCGCAGGCTTGCTGGGCTTGGGGCTTGCCGCTCCTGCCAACGCGGGCGCCATTCGCCTTGGCATGACGACCTGGGTGGGCTACGGCCCGTTGTTTCTTGCCCGCGACCTTGGTTACTTCAAGGAGGCCGGCGTCGATGTCGACCTGAAGGTCATAGAAGAATCAGCGCTTTACATGGCGGCGGTCGCCGGTGGCGATCTCGATGGCGCCGCCTCCACCGTCGACGAGCTGATGAAATACCGCTCGGACGATCTCTGTTTCAAATATGTCCTGGCGCTCGACGACAGCCACGGCGGTGATGGCGTCGTCACACAACCCGACGTCAAGTCGCTCAAGGATCTGAAGGGCCAGCAGGTGGCCTTGAACGAGGGCTCCGTTTCCGAATTCTGGTTCAATGTGCTGCTGAAAAAGGAAGGCATGACCGAGGACGACGTCACCATCACCAACATGACCGCCGATGACGCGGCGACAGCCTTCATCGCCGGCCAGGTTCCCGCCGCCGTGACCTGGGAGCCGCACCTCACCGAAGTCCGCAAGGGCGGCAAGGGAAAGGTGCTGATCGATTCCACGACCACCCCTGGCCTGATTGTGGATGTGATCGCCCTCAAATGCGATCTCATCGAAAAGCATCCCGAGGACGTAAAGGCCCTCGTCAAGGGCTATTACAAGGCGGTCGAATTCATCAAGACCAATCCGGAAAAGGCCTATGAGATCATGGCCAAGGGCATTGGTGGCTATCTCGAAAAGCCAGAGGATTTCGCGGCCGGCGCCAAAGGCGTGCGCTATTACGACCACGATCGTAACCTGGAATTCTTCGGCACGCCGCAGAAGAGCGAGGCGTCCGACCTGGTGAACTTCGCGCAGGACATCTGGGGCAAGGCCGGCAAGCTCAAGATGACGATCGACGCGAAAACCATCCTCGACACCGATTTCATCAAGGAGCAGTGAGCCTTCGAGAAACCGGGGTCGCTCCGTCTGGGCCGATCCCGGTTTTCGGCAGGCCAGAGCTTCGCGCTTCAGAAGATCAACGGAGGCCACCCCATGGCACAGAGGCGGACGGCGTGGACACGCCTGACGACCCCATTCGCCAACATTCCCGCCAGCACGGCAACAACACTCGCGCTGGCGATGTGGGTGGTCGTGATCGGCGGCTGGGCTCTTCTGTCCTACGGCCGCGTCGTGCCGAACATGTTCCTGCCAACGCCCGGAACCGTGCTGCAGACGACCTATCGCATGTCTTTGGACGGCAGCCTCTTCTATCACACTTTGACCAGCGCCAAGGTGGTGATCCTGGGCTTCATCGTCTCCTCGCTGATCTCGGTACCCCTGGGGCTGTGGATGGGGACCTACCGGGTGGTGCAGGCGCCGCTGGAACCCTTGGTCAACTTCATCCGCTACCTGCCCGTGACCTCCTTCGTGCCCCTGTTCATCCTTTGGATCGGCATTGGTATCGAACAGCGCATAGCGGTCATCTTCTTCGGCACCTTCTTCCAGCAACTGGTGATGATCTCCGACTGCGCGCGCAGCGTATCCAGGGATTTGGTCAACGCCTCCTACACTCTGGGCACCAAGCGCAGCGAAGCCGTGTGGCACGTCATTTTCCCGGCCGCGCTTCCAGCGATCCTCGACACGCTTCGCGTCACCATGGGCTGGGCCTGGACCTATCTGGTCGTGGCCGAGCTCGTCGCCGCGTCGAGCGGCCTCGGCTACATCAGCCTGAAGGCGATGCGAGGCTTCCAGGTCGACGTGATCTTCATGGCGATCGCCGCGATCGGGCTTCTGGGGCTCATCACAGACACGGCGTTCCGCATTATCCGGGCGAGGGTCGCGCCATGGGCATCCTGATTTTGAACGCAAACTCGCAGACCGCAGTCGGATCAAGGGTAGCAATGAGCGAGACCATCAAGGCGAACGATCTGGCCGGCACGGCCGCGACGACCGGCGATCCGCGCTCGACCGGCACGACGATGGCCATCGAAGACGTGACATTGCGCTACGGCGACGCCAACGGCGTGCTGGCACTGGACGATGTGTCGCTGAAGGTGGCCAAGAACGAGTTCTGCGTCATCGTCGGCCCTTCGGGATGCGGCAAATCCAGCCTGCTCTACCTTGCGGCCGGCCTCAATGACGCGACTTCGGGCAGCATCAAGGTCGATGGCAGGGAAGTGATCGAACCCGGCCCCGACAGAGGCATGGTGTTCCAGAGCTACACCTTGTTTCCCTGGCTCACCGTGCGCGCCAACATCGAGTATGGGCCCAAGCGCAAGGGCCTGCCGGCGGGGCGGCGCAAGCAGATCGTCGACCAGTATCTCGACGAAGTCGGCCTCGCGCCTTTTGCCGACCACTACCCTGCCCAGCTTTCCGGCGGCATGAAGCAACGCGTGGCGATCGCGCGCGCCCTTGCCAACGACCCGGCCGTTCTGTTGATGGACGAGCCCTTCGGCGCCTTGGACAGCCAGACTCGCGGCACCATGCAGAAACTGCTTTTGCGCGTCTGGGAGAGGCAGCAAAAGACCGTGCTGTTCGTTACCCACGACATAGACGAGGCGCTCGTCCTGGGTGATCGTGTCCTGGTGATGACGGCCAGGCCCGGCAAGATCAAGGCCGAGATCAAGGTCGACATTCCCAGGCCGCGCTCGATGGATGTGATCCTCGAACCCGAGTTCATCGCGCTCAAGCGCCGCATCCTCGGCCTTTTGCACGACGAGATCGACGAGGATCATTGATGCATGTCACCCAAACGCATGCCCACGGGCTCTTCCCGAGGGTGTGCGGCGGTCTTGGGAGAACGACGTGCTTGGTTGGCGCAGTTCAGTGATACCAGACGCTGAGCCGCGCTCAAATCCCGAAGGCGAGGCGGTCTTTATCTTTCGCCCTGATGCGCCGAGCCCAGGATCATCTCCGAGGCCTTCTGTCCGATCATCATGCTTGGCGCGTTGGTGTTGCCGCCGATCAGCTTCGGCATGACTGATGCATCGGCGACCCGGAGCCCGTCCACGCCTCGCACCTTCAGCGTCGCCGGATCAACGACCGCCATCGCGTCCGTCCCCATCTTGCAGGTCCCGACAGGGTGGTAGACGGTCAGCGCTTCGGCGCGCAGATAGGCGAGGATCTCGTCGTCGCTGCGGACATCCTTGCCCGGAAGCATTTCCTTGCCGCGCACTGAATCGAACTCGGACGCGGCGAGGATCTTGCGCGCGATCTTGATGCCTTCGACAAGCACCATGGCGTCGTCTTCATCGGCGAAGAAGCGGTGGTCGATGAGAACGTCGCGGCGAGAACTGTCCCGTGACAATCTGATCTCGCCCACGCTTTTCGGTCTGAGCACGCAGGTGTGAATGGCATAGCCGTGGCCGTATTCGATGAGCCTGCCGCGATGGCTGCGATAGCCCGGCACGAAATGGAACTGAATGTCGGGCAGGCCGTTCGCATGCCTGGTTTTCGCAAAGCCGCCGGCCTCGACGTAATTGGTTGTGAGCATTCCCTTGCGGCGCGCGAAATACTGGAAGGGCGCTGCGGCGATGCGGGGCAGGTTGGCAAGCGACAGGCCGAGCGTCCTGGTGCTCCTGGAGCGCACGGTGATCATGCCGTCTATATGATCCTGCAGGTTCTTGCCGACACCCGGCAGGTCGAGAACCGGCGTGATGCCGATCTGCCGAAGCTCCTCCGCGGGGCCGATGCCGGACGCCATCAGGATCTTGGGTGAGTTGATGGCCCCGGCACAGAGCACGATCTCGCGGCTCGCCGCGAGTATTTTTTGCTGGCCGTCATGGCGCACGCGCAGTCTGGTCGCGCGCCTTTCGGCGATGACGATGTCGATCACCTCGCATGCGCTGAGCAGCGTCAGGTTCTTGCGATCGAGCACCGGCCGCATGAAAGCGGTGAAGCTGCTGAAGCGCTGGCCCCGGTTCTGCGTGACGTTGTAGATCCCGACGCCGAACTGGCTCTCGGCATTGAAGTCTCCGTTGGCGGGCAGGCCGGCACGTTCGCCAGCCCTGACGAACATGCCGGAAAGCACGTTCGGATCGCGCGGATTGTCGACCATAACCTCGCCGTCCGTGCCGTGATAGCGCGGGTCCTGGGCGATCAGGTTGCGCTCCAGCTTCCTGAACACCGACAGCACGTCGCGGCAGGCCCAGCCGGCGCAGCCGAGCGCGGCCCATTCGTCATAGTCCTCCGCGGCGCCGCGAATATAGACCATCGAGTTGATCGAGCTTGATCCGCCCAGCGCCTTGCCCCGGTTGACCGGAATGCTGCGGTTGTTGAGATGGGGCTGTGGCACGCCGACGAAACAATAGTCGTAATTCGGGTTGCCATAGAGCGACAGGATGCCTGCCGGAACCTTTACCCGCAGGCTGTCGTCGCTGCCGCCGGCCTCTATCAGGCACACTTTGACCGACGGATCGGCGCTCAGCCGATTGGCCACCACGCAGCCGGCCGAACCCGCGCCGACGACGATGTAATCATAGCTCTCAGTGCTCATGCCAGCCCCTCGAGGATGCCGGCGCTCGAGGCATTGCGGAACGGGCGGCTGCGGTAGCGCATCCTGTTCCGCAACCAGCTTCGCGCCGATCCATGCCCGGCTTCGCCCGCCACCCATGCGGCGCTACGGATCCGACCGCTGAAACTGTAGATGCGTCTATCGACGCGAGAAATTCGGAAATGGTTACGCGTGACTTCGGAGATTCGTTATGGGCGCCCACCGGCACGTGCTGCTACTTATGAGCGCCAATAACGAGACGACCGGATGACACACGGCCTGTCTGGAACACGGTGAAAGGGATCACCCCGGGCTGCATCCGCCAGCCGCCGGAAATCGGTTTCATCCGTGCGGCAGCAGCTGTCGGATGGTCAGAAAAGGACTGGGCATGTCGGTTGAGACGATAGACACGCTTATCGTTGGCGGCGGCCAGGCGGGAGTGGCCATGAGCGAGCACCTGAGCAAGTGCGGAGTGCCTCATCTCGTCCTCGAACGTGGCCGCATTGCCGAGCGCTGGCGCTCGCAGAGGTGGGACTCCCTCGTTGCCAATGGCCCGGCCTGGCACGACCGCTTCCCGGGCATGGAGTTTCCGATTACGGGTCCCGATGGCTTTCCCTCCAAGGAGGAGGTTGCCGACTATTTTGTCGCTTACGCAAAGCAGATCAACGCGCCGATCCGCAGCGGCGTCGAGGTCCGGCTCGTGCAAAGAAATGTCGGTCGGCCCGGCTTCCGCGTCGAGACCTCCGATGGCGTGATCGAGGCCAACAGCGTCGTCGCCGCGACCGGACCATTCCAGGTCCCCGTCATTCCGTCCGTTGTGCCAGCGGAGGCGGGCATCCTGCAAATCCATTCCAGCGCGTATCGCAATCCCGCGCAATTGCCAAAGGGCGCGGTGCTGGTGGTCGGAGCGGGATCGTCGGGCGTGCAGATCGCGGACGAGCTCCAGCGCGCGGGAAGGCGCGTCTATCTTTCGGTCGGCCCGCACGACCGCCCGCCGCGGGCCTATCGCGGGCGCGACTTCTGTTGGTGGCTGGGCGTTCTCGGCAAATGGGACCTCGAAACCCCGGGACCAGGCACCGAACATGTCACGATCGCGGTGAGTGGCGCGCGCGGCGGCGAAACGATCGATTTCCGCCGTCTGGCCGCGCAAGGGCTTACCCTGGTCGGCATGACGAGGACCTACCAAGACGGACTGATGAGCTTCGCGCCTGATCTTGCGAAAAACATTGCCCGCGGCGACACCAATCTGATGTCGCTGCTGGACGAAGCCGACGCCTATGTCGCGCGCAACGGTCTCGACCTTCCGGAAGAGCCCGCTGCCCGCCGGATCGAACCGGACCCTGAATGCATGACCGATCCGATCCGCGAACTGCAGCTGGCCGAGGCCGGGATAGCGTCGATCATTTGGGCGACTGGCTTTGCCGCCGATTACAGCTGGCTGAAGGTCGACGCCTTTGACGAGAAGGGCCGGCCAAGGCACCAGCGCGGTGTCTCGACCGAGCCAGGAATCTATTTCCTGGGGCTGCCCTGGCAGTCGCGAAGGGGTTCCAGTTTCATCTGGGGCGTATGGCACGACGCCAAGCACGTCGCCGATCGTATTTCGACGCAGCGAAAATATCTGGCCTACCACGCCGCCGCGAAGCGCGAGCCCGTGGACGCCTGACTAAGCCGACGACAGCTGCGAGCCGACCTGATGGAGACCAACATGGCGCATACGCGAATTCGCACCTTCAACACCAAGGATACCTATCCCGAGCAGAAGCTCGACAACGATCTGTGCCAGGCGGTCGTCACGCGCGGCGGCCGCACGATCTATCTGCGCGGCCAGTGCCCGCAGGATTTGGACACGGCCAAGAATATCGGCAGTCACGATCCGGTCGAGCAGACCCACAAGGTCATGCAGAACATCAAGCAGCTCATCGAGGAATGCGGTGGGACGATGGAACATCTGGTGAAGGTGGTGATCTACCTGACGGATGTACGCCATCGCGAAGCCGTGTACCGGACGATGGGCGAATACATCAAAGGCGTGCATCCGGTTTCGACCGGCCTAGTCGTGTCGGCCCTGGCGCGGCCGGAATGGCTGGTCGAGATCGACGGCACTGCCGTAATTCCGGATGATGGCGCAACCATCATCCCGGACTGAGCGCCATGACCTTCTCCATCGTGGCACGGTGCCGGCGCACCGGTATGTTCGGAGTGGCGGTGTCTTCGTCATCTCCCGCGGTCGCGGCCCGCTGCGCCTATGCGCAGGCGGGCGTCGGGGCGGTTGCCAGCCAGAACGTCACGGACCCGACGCTCGGGCCACGAGCGCTCGAGCTGATGGCGCGGGGCGCCTCCGCCACTGAGGCCGTCGCGATCCTGAAGCGTACGGCCGCTTTCAGCGAATACCGGCAGGTCCTGGCGGTCGACGCGGCTGGCGGCAGCGCAATCCATTCGGGACCGAAAGCGCTCGGCATCTGGGCCGAGGCGCGCGGCGAGGACGTCGCCTGCGGCGGCAACCTGCTTACCAGCGATAGGATTCCGCAAGCCATGGTGGACGCCTTTCTCGCCTCCGGAGGCGATCTCGGCGACCGGCTGATCGCCACCATGCGAGCCGCGCTCGAGGCCGGCGGTGAGGCGGGACCTGTCCGCTCCGCCGGCATGAAGCTGGTGCGCGATGTCTCATGGCCCGTCGCCGACCTGCGTTGCGACTGGAGCGAAGAGTGTCCGGTCGAGCAGTTGGCGACGCTCTGGGATATCTACAAGCCCCAGCTTGATGCCTATGTCACGCGCGCCCTCAATCCGTCTGGTGCGCCGAGCTACGGCGTTCCCGGTGACGAGTAGTCCCGACAATCTGGAGCCAGCATGAGCGAACTCAGTCATGAGGATTGGATCGGCAAGGCGTCGGCGATCCGTTTTCGCGACGGCGCGTTCATCGACGGCAAGACGATGCCCGCGCGCTCCGGCCGGACATTCACCAGCATCAATCCGGCCACGGGAGCAACGCTCGCCGAGGTGGCCTCCTGTGGCGAAGAGGACATCGACCTTGCCGTCGCCGCGGCGCGGCGCAGTTTTGAGGCTGGCGTCTGGTCGCGAACCACCCCTCAGCATCGCAAGCAAGTGCTGCTGCGGCTGGCGGAATTGCTGCGCGAGAACCTGCAGGAGCTGGCGCTGCTGGAATCGCTGGATATGGGCAAGCTGGTCAAGGACGCCGCGACCATCGACGTGCCGGGATCGGCGGCGATCTTCCAGTGGTACGCCGAAGCGATAGACAAGGTCTATGACGAGGTGGCGCCGACGGGGCGGGGTGACCTCGCTTTGGTGCGGCGGGAACCGCTTGGGGTCGTGGGCGCCGTCGTGCCATGGAACTTTCCGCTCGACATGGCGACCTGGAAATGCGCGCCCGCGCTGGCCGCTGGCAATTCGGTGGTGCTGAAACCCGCCGAGCAATCGCCTTTCTCGGCGCTCAGGCTGGCCGACCTTGCCCTGGAGGCGGGCCTGCCCGCCGGCGTGCTCAATGTGGTGCCCGGCCTCGGCGAGACGGCCGGCCAGGCGCTTGGCCGCCATATGGATGTGGATTGCCTTGCCTTCACGGGATCGACCGCCGTCGGCAAGATGTTCCTGCAATATTCCGGCCAGTCGAACATGAAGCAGGTCTGGCTGGAGACCGGTGGCAAGAGTCCCAATCTGGTGTTCGCCGATTGCGGCGATCTGGATGCGGCAGCCGACATGGCCGCCTTCGGCATCTTCTTCAACCAGGGGCAGGTATGCTCGGCCAATTCCCGGCTTCTGGTGGAGCGCGGCATCAAGGATGCGCTGGTCGAGAAACTGGCGCAGCGGGCAACGGCGACCCAGCCCGGAGATCCGCTCGACCCCGCATCCAGGATGGGTGCGATGGTGGACGCGCGCCACGCCGCGACCGTCATGCGTTTCATCGATGGCGGCAAGAAGTCGGCGCGGCTGGTGACCGGCGGCGACCGGGTCGCCGTCGACGGGCGCGGCAGTTTCCTGCAGCCCACGATCTTCGACGACGTCTTGCCCGACGACCCGCTTGCCCGCGACGAGATATTCGGTCCGGTCCTGTCGGTGATCGCCTTCGACACCGAAGACGAGGCGCTTCGCATCGCCAACGACAGCGTCTATGGCCTGGCTGCATCGGTGTGGACCGACAGCCTGTCGCGGGCGCATCGCCTCGCGGAAAGTCTGCGCGTGGGCACGGTTTCCGTGAATACCGTCGATGCGCTGAGCCCGATGACTCCCTTCGGCGGTTTCAAGCAGTCCGGCTTCGGGCGCGACCTGTCGCTGCATGCGCTCGACAAATACACCGCGCTGAAGACCACCTGGATAAAGTATTGAGAAGCGGCCGCGACTTGATCACCGGCCGCAAACCGGCAACATAGCCACCATGCCGCTCCGCTTCACGCTCAGACAGCTCGAATATTTCGTCGCCGTTGGCGAAGCGGGTTCGATCGCCAAGGCGGCCGAGCAGGTGAATGTCTCGCCGCCGTCGATCTCGGCGTCGATCGCTCAGCTCGAAGCCGAGTTCGGTGTCCAGCTTTTCGTGCGCAAGCACTCGCATGCTCTGGCGCTGACCGCGGGCGGGCGCCTGTTCCTCAAGGAAGCCGCGCGCCTGCTCAACGACGCGGACGCACTACACGATATTGCCGGCGATATCGCCGAAAAGGTGCGCGGACCGCTGGCGATCGGCTGCCTGCTCACTTTCGCGCAGATCGTGCTGCCGGCGTTGCGCAAGAAATTCGAGGACGCCTATCCCGATGTGCGCGTCAGGCAATTCGAGCGCAACCAGGGACAATTGTTCGAGATGCTGCAGCGTGGCGAGATAGACGCCGCGCTGACCTACGATCTGGAGCTGTCGCAAGACATGACCTTCGAGCCGCTGATGCAGTTGCCGGCCTATGTGATGCTGCCGGCCGCGCATCGCCTGGCGGCAAAGGCAGGCATCACCCCCGAGGAACTGGTCGATGAGCCGATGGTGCTGCTCGATCTGCCCTACAGCAGGGAATATTTCCTGTCGGCTTTCCAGCCCAGGGGCCTGCGGCCCAAGATCGTCGAGCGCACCGGCGACATCGCCGTGATGCGCTCGATGGTCGCCAATGGCTTCGGCTACGGCATCGCCAATATGCGGCCGCTCAACACCATGTCGCCGGACGGGAAATTACTGGTCTTCGTGCCTTTGCTGGGCGACCTCCGACCGCTCACAATAGGAATTGCCTTGCCGAACGCCGAGCATCGCACGCTGACGGTGCAGGCCTTCATCGACCACTGCCGCCGCTTCGTCGTCGAGCAGGGCGTCTTCGGCACCGAACGGATCGTGAAGTGAGGGCTGCCATGCGGCTCACGGCCAGCCATCGGTGAGCCGTTCCAGCAATCTGTCCAGCATCCCGTCGCAACGCCGCAACTGTTCGACGCTGACAAATTCGTCCGGCTTGTGTCCCTGGGCCATGGAGCCCGGCCCGCAGACGACGGCAGGCGTGCCGAGATCGCGGCTGAACAATCCGCCTTCCGTGCCGAACGCGACTTTCATCGTGTCGTTGGCACCGGTCAGCGATTTGACGAAGGCCACCGCCTCCGACGCGGCCGGCGTGTCGAGGCCCGGATAGGTGTTGGTGATCTCGATGTCGATCGCGGCCTCGGCAGCGATCGAAGCGGCGTCCTGCGCAATGCGCGCCGCGGCGTCGCGAAGCCTGTCCAGAATGCCGGCGGCATCATCGGCGGCAATGTTGCGGATCTCGAAATCGACCTGGCAGAGGTTGGGCACGATGTTGAGCGCGACGCCGGCATTGATCTTGCCGACATGTACCGTCGTGTAGGGAATGTCGTAGTCGCCGTCGCGGGCGCCGTCGCGGGCCAGCCGTTCCTGTTCGTCACGCAAGGCGTGCACGAAATCGCACCCGAGGTGGATGGCATTGAGCGCCAGCGGGGCGAGCGCCGAATGACCTTCGCGTCCCCTGCAGACGGCGCGAGCGGCAAGCTTGCCCTTGTGCCCGGTCGCCACCTGCATGTTGGTCGGCTCGCCGACGATGCACAGCAACGGGCGTTGCGGCGCCCCGCTCAGCATCTCGATCAGGTCACGCACGCCCAGGCAGCCGACCTCCTCGTCATAGGAGAGCGCCAGATGCAACGGCGTCCGAAGCGCCATCTTGGAAGCCCTGACGCAGGCGGCGAGCGCAGAGGCCACAAAACCCTTCATGTCGGCCGCGCCGCGTCCGTAAAGCTTGCCGTCGCGCTCGGTCATTTGGAACGGCGGCAGCGTCCAGTTCTGGCCGTCGACGGGGACGACGTCGGTGTGGCCGGAGAGCATCACACCGGGCCTGCCGGGCGGGCCGATGGTGGCAAAGAGATTGGCCTTGTGCCCATCCGCGCTGTGGACGATCTGGCAGGCAATGCCGCTCGCCACGAGCAAGTCGGCCGCATAGCCGATCAGATCGAGGTTGGAGTCGCGGCTTACCGTCGGGAAGGCGATCAGCCGTTCGAGGATCCTGATACTGTCCATTTTCCTGTCTCTCGGTAGGGTCCCGGCTGTCTAGCATCATGCCGCCGATGCTCTGAAGTCGCATTTCGCTCAGCCCCGGTTCAACACAGACTAATCCGCGCCGGCGCGCGATTAGGCGCGTCCTAATCGGCACAGAAGAAATCCGTAGTTTTCCCGCGCCGGCTCCAACTTATGAGTAGTCTCGGCAGCACCGGCAGCGCCGAGCCGGTACGGAGGAAGCACCATGCGCGATCCACGCTACGACGTCCTGTTCGAGCCGATGAAGATAGGTCCGGTAACGGCCAAGAACCGCTTCTATCAGGTTCCGCACTGCAATGGCGGCGGCTATCGCGATCCGTCCGCGGCAGCAGAAATGCGCCGCATCAAGTCGGAAGGTGGATGGGGCGTCATCTTCACCGAGCAGACGGAAATGCACCACACTTCCGAGATCACGCCCTTCATCGAACTGCGGCTATGGGACGACGCCGACATTCCGGCCTTGGCCAAGATGGCCCGAGCCATGCACGAGCACGGCGCGTTGGCTGGCATCCAGCTCGCCTATTCCGGAATCAACGGCCCCAACCTCTACAGCAAGGAGGTGCCGCGCGGGCCGTCGGCCCTGCCGATCCGCACCTTCACCAACGATCCGGTGCAGGCGCGCGCCATGGACAAGCAGGATATCCGCGACCTGCGCCGCTGGCACCGCAATGGCTTCAAACGCGCGAAGCAGGCGGGTTTCGACCTGGTGTGCCTCTATGGCGCGCACGGCTTCGGCATCATCCAGCATTTCCTGTCGACGGCCACCAACCAGCGCGGCGACGAATATGGCGGCTCGCTGGAAAACCGCTCGCGGCTGATGCGCGAGCTGATCGAGGAAGGGCGCGACGCGATCGGCGACACGTGCGGCCTGACGCTCAGGCTGTCGCTGGACGAGATGATCGGCGAGCTCGGCTTCGCCAATTCGGAAGTCCGCGACATGATCGAGATGCATGCCGAACTGCCCGACCTGTGGGATCTCGCGCACGGCGCCTGGGAAGATTGCTCGGGCCCCTCGCGCTTCAAGGAAGAGGCGGCGCAGGAAAGCCTGGTGTCGGGCATCAAGAAGCTGACCTCGAAGCCGGTCGTCGGCGTCGGCCGCTTCACTTCGCCTGACGTGATGGTCAGGATGATCAGGTCGGGAACGCTCGACTTCATCGGCTGCGCCCGTCCGTCGATCGCCGATCCCTTCCTCCCGAGGAAGGTCGAGGAGGGCCGCATCGACGACATCCGCGAATGCATCGGCTGCAACATCTGCATCACCGGCGACATGACCATGTCGATCTCGCGCTGCACGCAGAACCCGACCTTCATGGAGGAATGGCGCAAGGGCTGGCATCCGGAGCGCATGCAAGCCAAGGGCCACAGCGACAGCGTGCTGATCGTCGGCGCCGGGCCTGCCGGACTGGAGGCGGCGCGTGCGCTCGGCCTGCGCGGCTACAAAGTGGCCATCGCCGAAGCCGGTACCGAGCTCGGCGGGCGCGTGGCTCGCGAAAGCAAACTGCCGGGCCTATCGGCATGGGGCAGGGTGCGCGACTATCGGCAGTATCAGCTCAGCCAGATGCCTGATGTCGACATCTATTTCGAAAGCCGGCTGTCAGCGGATGACATCCTGTCCTTCGGTTTCCAGAACATCGCCATCGCCACCGGATCGACCTGGCGCCGCGATGGCGTCGCGCGTGCCCATGTCGTGGCGATGCCGATCGACGCCGCGATGCCGGTCTACTCACCCGACGATCTGATGGCCGGCAAGGTTCCGGCCGGCAAGGTCGTCCTGTTCGACGACGACCACTATTACATGGGCGGCGTTCTGGCCGAACTGATGGCGCGTCAGGGAGCGAAGGTGACCCTGGTGACACCATCGGCCTATGTCTCGGACTGGACCCGCAACACGCTGGAGCAAGGGGCCATTCACCGCCGCCTGGCTGAACTCGGGGTCGATATCGTGCTCAACAGGACCGTCGTGAATATCGCTTCAGGTGGTGTTGCGACGGCCTGCGTCTACACCGGCGCGAAACATGATCTAACCGCCGATGCCGTCGTCCTGGTCACGTCGCGCAATCAGGACGACGCCGTTTGGCGCGATCTCAAGGCCCGGGAAAACGAGTGGGCCGGCAACGGCATCCGTTCGGTCAAGGTCATCGGCGATGCCGAAGCACCGGGACCCATCGCCTGGGCAACCTATGCCGGCCACCGCTTCGCCCGCGAGCTGGACGAACCCGACATCGGCGACGCATTGCCGTTTCGGCGGGAAGTCGCCGCGCTGGCGGCGGAATAGAACCGCGCGGGGGGCGCGGCAGATCAGACCGACCGTCCTTCCTTGTCGAAGAAATGCAGATGCCCGGGCTCGGCCAGCAGGCCGACCTCGGCGCCGGTTTCGGGCGTCGGTCCTTGATTGTGGATGACGAGGCATGTCTGGCCCCCGTCCAGCTCGACATGGAGGAGCGTGACGGCGCCGGTGTATTCAGCCAGCCTTACCCTGCCGCGCAACGTGGTGTTCGAGGGCTGGCCCAGCGACAGGTGCTCGGGTCGAATGCCGACCGATGTGGCCATCGCGGAAACCGATGCGCCAAGCGCGATCGGCTGTCCGTCGGCGAGCGGCAGGACGTTCATCTTGGGGCTGCCGATGAACTGGGCGACGAAGACGGTTTGCGGGCTGTCGTAGAGATCGCGGGGCGAGCCGACCTGTTCGATCCTGCCGTCGCGCAAAACCACGATCTTGTCGGCAAGCGTCATGGCCTCGATCTGGTCGTGGGTCACATAGATCATCGTCGTCGACAGGCGCTGGTGCAACGCCGCGATCTCAGAGCGCATGTGGACGCGCAATTCGGCATCGAGGTTCGAGAGCGGCTCGTCGAAAAGAAAGACGTCCGGATTGCCGACGATGGCCCGGCCGATGGCCACGCGCTGGCGCTGGCCACCCGACAACTGACGCGGGAATCGGTCGAGCAACGGTTCGAGCTTCAGCGTCGCGGCGGCTTCCGAAACGCGGCGGGCGCGTTCGCTGGCCGGCACCTTGCGGACCTTGAGGCCGAAGCCCATGTTGTCGCGGACCGTCAGGTGCGGATAAAGCGCGTAGGACTGGAACACCATGGCGACGCCGCGCCTGGCCGCCGGCACCTCGTTGACCAGGTGGCCGCCGATGTGGAGTTCGCCGTCGCTGATATGCTCCAGGCCGGAGATCAGCCGCAGCAATGTCGACTTTCCGCATCCCGACGGTCCGACGAAGACCACGAACTCGCCATCCTCGATCTCGAGATCGACGCCGCGGATGACCTCGACCGTGCCGAAATTCTTGCGAATGTCCTTGAGCAGAACCTTTGTCATGACTTCCCTTATCCCTTGACGCCGGAGAGGGCGAAGCTCTCGATGATCTGGCGCTGGGCGATCAGATAGATGATGAGGATGGGAACCACGGCCAGACTCGTCGCCGCCAATTGC
The DNA here is from genome assembly GCF_020164795.1 of Mesorhizobium sp. ES1-3. Lineage (NCBI taxonomy): Bacteria > Pseudomonadati > Pseudomonadota > Alphaproteobacteria > Hyphomicrobiales > Phyllobacteriaceae > Mesorhizobium > Mesorhizobium sp. ES1-3. Next base: position 609,356 of record NZ_JAIUGW010000001.1, on the reverse strand, counting down.
AGGTTCCACAGGGGCAGGCCGTAGCTGTCGTTGAAATTGGACAGCGCCAGCGGCAGCGTGAACTTCTCCAGCGAACTGAGGAAGATCAACGGTTCGAGGAACAGGTTCCACGAATGCAGGAAAGTGATGATCGCGACCGCGGCAAGCGCCGGCCGCGACATGGGCAGCGCGATCTTCAACCAGACGCCGAAGCGCGACAGTCCGTCCATCTTGCCCGCCTCCTCGAGCTCCTTGGGCAGCGCCAGGAAGAACTGGCGCATCAGAAACGTCGCCACTACGCCCTGCGGCCCGAACACCGGCAGCAGGATGAGCGGCCAGTGCGTGTCGATCAGACCCATGGCGCGGATCAGGAAGAAGTTCGGGATGATGGTGACCTCTTCCGGCACCATCAGCGCCATTACCAGGAACAGCATCAAAAGACCGGCGCCGGCAAAGCGGATGCGCGCCAGTGCGTAGCCGGCGAGCGAGGCGATGAACAAGGTCAGCACCGTCACCGTCGCGGCAATGTAGAGCGAGTTGAAATACTGCCGCGCGAAAGGCTGATAGGCGAACACTTCCACAAAATTCTCGAAGCGCCAGACGCGGGGGATCAAGGTCGGCGTGCCGAAGATTTCGGTGGTGCTCTTGAAGCCGCCGGAAATCATCCACAAGAACGGGAAGATGAAAGGCACCGCCAGCAACAGCAGCACGATGGTCCAGCAGATGCGGTACAGGATTTCGGTCAGGCGCGGGCTCACTCCATGTCCCTCCGTCGCAGCGTCACCTGCACGAGGGTCAGCGCCATGACGATGACGAACATGATCAGCGCCAGCGCCGCCGCATAGCCGACGTTGAAGAATTTGAAGCCCTGCTGGTAGATGTAGAACGCCAGCACCAGCGTGCCGTTTTCCGGGCCGCCACCGGTCATCTGGTAGATGTGGTCGAATACCTTGAACGAACCGATCGTCGTCAGAACCATGATGACGAGCGTCGTTGGCGCAAGCAGCGGCCATGTGATCATGCGGAAGACCTGCCAGCGCGACGCACCCTCCAGCTTCGCGGCCTCCTCATAGTCGCGCGGTATCGATTGCAGCGCCGCGATGTAGAGGATCATGTTGAGCCCGACCATCTTGATGACACGGGTGACGATGACCGCAGCCATCGCCCAGTTGGGCTCCCGCAGCCAGTTCGGACCGTCTATGCCGATCCAGGCAAGCATCTGGTTCACGGCGCCACCTTCACCCTGCAGCATGAATTTCCAGACGATCGCCCAGGCGATCGCCGACGTGACCACCGGCGCGAAGAAAACCGTCCGAAAGAAGACGACGCCGAAGAACGGCCGCGACAGCGCCAGCGCAAGCGCAAGCGAGAGCGCCAGCGCCATGTTCAGGGGCACCAGCCCCAGCGCGAAGATCACGGAATTGCGCACGACATGCCAGAAGTCGGGGTTCTCCAGCAGGACATTGTGGAAATTGCGGAGCCCGACGAATGTCGCCTGCTGGCTGAGCAGGTTCCACTCGGTCGTCGAATAATAGAAAATGGCGGCCAGCGGCCCAAGGAAGAAGATCAGGAAGCCGATCAGGGTCGGGCTGACGAACAGCCACGCTTCCAGCATTTCCCTGGTTTTCAGGGTCAGCCACGGCGCGCTCGGTGGGCGCGCCGCATTGCCCCGGTATGCCTTGCCAGTCACGAAGCGGAGCCCTGTGTCAGAGCAGCGGCTGGATGGCGGCGCAGACGCCCTTCAGTGCCTCTTCGACATTGGCGTCGGCCCGCCATAATGCGTCGACGCGCGGCGCCATCGCCGCGAAGATCTGCGGCACATGCTCATGCGAGGGGTGGACGCGGCCGTTGACGATCGCGGCTGCCACGCTCTTCATTTGCTCGGGCGGGATCAGCTTGTTGGAATTGATGAAGGCGTCGCTCTCCAGAACGCTCTTGCGGGCGGGCGGGAAGAACTGCGCCATGACAGCCACATTGTCCTTGCTGGTCATCTCGGCAACCAGTTGCACGGCGAGCTCCTTGTTCTTGCCCGATGCAAAGACGGTCAGCGCGGCCTGACCGATGACGGGAGCCTCGCCGGCCGGCCCCGAAGGCAGCGGTGCGATGCCCCATTTGAAACCCGCCTCGGGCATCTTCGAGGCCCGCGAAATCTGGTTCACGGTCATCGCCGAATTGCCGGAGAAATAGTCGCCCTGTTCTCCCGGCGGCACGATCGACTTGTCCTTGAACACCATGTCGTGCAGCTGCTTGATCGCGGCCACCGCTTCCGGCTTGTCCAGGCCGCACTGGCCGTTGGCCCATAGATCGCCGCCATAGGCGCGCACGGGCGGCAGCAAAGCGTGCGTCATGCGCGATGCGTAGCCTTCGCCGTCCTTGAACTCGAAGCCCCATTTGCCGGGATTGGCCTGGGTGAGCTTCTTGGCGACCTCCTGGAATTTCTGCATGTTCCACTCGCCCTTGGCGGCGAGCTGGTTGGGGTCTTCGAGACCCGCTTTGTCGAACATGTCCTTGTTGTAGTAGATCAGGAAAGGCGAGGTCGAGAACGGCACGCCATAGACCTTGCCATCCTTCTGCCAGAGCGCCATCGCCGGCTCGGAGAAATCCTCGAAATTGTATCCCTCGGTAGCCTTCAGCGTCGGGCCGATGTCCATGAGCAGGCCGGCGTTCTCGAAGGCTGGTGCGGCATCCTCCATCATCCAGGCGATATCTGGGGCGTTGCCGCCGGCGACCTGGAAGGTGAGCTTCTGCGTATAGTCGGCAACCGGAACGGTCTCGAACTTCACCGTCACGCCCGGATGCTTGGCGATGAAGCCCGCGGCGATGCCGTTCAGCATCTTGAGATGGGCCTCGCTGCCGGTCCACACGGTCATCCGGAGTTCCTGGGCCAGCGACTGTGCCGACAGGGCGCACAGCGCCACGGCCGATAGTGCGAGCTTGATTGCGGTCTTCATTATTTCCTCCCGAAACATTGATTGTCCGATCAACAACTGCGGGTGCGATATCAATCGCCCTGCAAGCGGCGGCGTGTGGTCATGCTGGCGCTCCTGGCAGGGCACCGGGCGCGTCGCCGATCGTCCAGCCGCCATCGATGGGGATGTCGGCGCCGGTGATGTAACGGGCGGCATCGCTGCACAGGAAAACGAAAGCGCCGACGACGTCCTCGGGCTGACCGTGGCGTCCGGCGGGAATCTTCGCCGCGACCGCTTGGCGGAAAGCGGCGTCCCGGTAACGCTCGGCAGTTGCTTCCGTCTCGATCGCGCCGGGCGATACAACATTCATGGTGACGCCATGCGGCGCGACTTCACGCGCCATGGCGCGCACGGCCGTCAGTTGCGCGGCCTTCAGCGATGCATAGACGATGGTCTCGGCGCGTGGGCGCCTCGCCATCACGCTGCCGGTCGCCACCACGCGCCCCCATCCGCGCTTTGCCATGGCTGGAACCAGCCGGCCGGCCAAGGTGAGCAGCGCCGTGAAGTTGGCCGCGACATGCGCCTGGATATGCGCTTCGTCGACCTCGTTCCATGCCCGGCGCCGCTCGATCGCGCCGTTCGAGACCAGGATGTCGATGGGGCCGTCGCCGACCTCGTCCGCAAAGGCCGACATTGCCCTGCTGTCGGTGAAATCGGCCTCGATGACCGCGGTTCCGGGGCCGATGGCCGCCGCCGTGTCGCGCGCGCCGGCGGCGTCGCCGAAATGGTGCAGCGCGACCGAGGCCCCTTGCTGCGCAAGGGCAATCGCAACCGCACGCCCGATGCCGGAGCTGGCGCCCGTCACCAGCGCTCGACGACCAGCCAGGGAAAAACGGTCATGGCTCACCGCGACGGCTCCCCGAGTTTGTCCGCGACCTCGAACGAGGCGATGTCGGCCGCGTCGAAGTGCTCGTGGATGCGTCGGTCGGCGAGATCGGTGTCGCCCGCCGCGATTGCGTCATGGATTGCCTTGTGCCGTTCGACGGTGGCGCGCCAATCCGCTTCGCTGCGATTGGAACGTCGCGAGAACAGTTCCGAAACCTCCCGTTGGACCGACCGCATCCCTTCCATCTGGATGCGGATCATGGAATTTCCAGTGGCTGTCGCAAGGCCGAGGTGGAACATGATGTCTGCTTGCGTGAAATCGTCTGGCCTGCCGATGCCGGCGTGCATGTCGAGCACGGCCTGCCGCATCATTTCCAACCCTCTGGGATCGCGGCGCTCGGCGGCCAGCCGGGCGATGCCGACCTCGATGACGCGGCGCATCTCGTTGGCTTCTTGCAGCCGCATCAGGCTCGAGCGGACCGCATAGGCGTAGATGCGGTCCATCGGCTCGCCGCTCAGTGCCTTGGCGCGCGCGACCTTGCCTTGCTGCGTCGAGACCAGGCCCGCGCTGGTCAATTGGCGCAGCGCCTCGCGCGCAATCGGTTTGGAGACGCCGAACTCCCTGGCGATCTCGCCTTCCGGCGGCAACGCCTCGCCAGGGGCGATGCGTCCGTCGAACAGGGCCGCGGCGATTGCATCCGAGACGCCATCAGCAAGGCGCGATGGGCTCGCGGGCTTCACGGCGAAAATCGATTTGCGTGCTGTTTCTGCGGCCATTCGGGATCCTCTTTTGGCTGCCTAGCACAATTGCCTCAAACATAGCAACTAAGTTTTCTGGTTGCTAAGTTTATAAGTGAGCGTTATGACGGGCCATCCGCAGGGACGAGGGAAGTCTGGTATCGATGCGCATGAGCGATCCAACCGCGGCGGGGCCGCTGAAGATTGCCGAGGTGATAGCCCATCCCCTCAGTCAGACGCTGCCCAGGCCCACGGTCACGTCATGGGGCGTCTACGAAAAGGTCTCGCTGGTTCTGGTCGAAGTGCGCACCATCGACGGCATTGTCGGGGTCGGCGAAACCCTGGCTCGATTTTCACCCAAGGCTTATGTCGAGTTGATCGAAAGCTCGCTCAGGCCGCGCCTGCTCGGCCAGGACGCGCGCAACATCGGCGCCTTGTGGCAGTCGATGCGCCGCGCGCTGTCGGGCAGGGCAGGTGGCATGCTGATCGAGGCCATCGCCGGCGTCGATATCGCGCTATGGGATATACTGGGCAAGGCGACCGGACAGCCGATCCCGAAACTTCTTGGCGGCGTCGGACGTGATCGCATCGATGTCTACGCGGCGGCCGTCAACTGGGTCGATGACAAGGCCGCCGACGCCGAGCTCGACCGTTATGTCGCCGAGGGTTTTACACGCATCAAGGTCAAGATGGCCCGCCCCGTGCGGGACGCCTGCAAACGCATCGAGCGCATTCGCAAGCGGGCCGGAGACGCGATCGGGCTCTGTGTCGATGCGAACTGGGCCTACGATCTGGACGAGGCCGTCGAGGTCGGCCGCGCGCTTTCGGCAAATGGTTATTTCTGGTTCGAGGAGCCGCTGCAGCCGGAAAACGAGCAGGGCTATGAGGAACTGCGCCGGCGCTGCGACGTACCGCTGGCCGCGGGCGAGAGCAATTTCACCCTCGACCAGGCGCAACGCCTGATCGCCAACCGCACACTGTCGGTCCTGCAGCCCGACGTGGCGCGCGCGGGCGGCATCTCCGAGACGCGCCGCATGGCCGACTACGCCTCCGCGCACGACGTCCGTTACGCTCCGCATATCGGCATGTCCGGCATCGTCTGCGAGACGGCAAGCGTTCATCTGGCTGCCGCGATGCCGAACTTCGGCGTGATGGAATGCGAGTGCGACGCCAGCCCGTTCAAGACGCATCTGGCCGATCTCGCGCCCGGCTGCCTCAGGCAGAAGAACGGCACGCTCGATGTCCCGCAAAAACCCGGGCTCGGCATCGAAATCGACTGGAATGCCGTCAAGAAACTGAAAGCCGAATGAGGCCGAAGACCAGATGAAGAACCAGGCTCCAAACCAGACCGGCGACCTGACGGAGGCGATGCGCCTGGCGCTGCTGCGCGCGGACCCCGCGCTCAGCCGTTTCGATCCGCTGCCACGGATATTGTCGTTCGACAATTTCGCGCGCGGCCACTGCGGCTGGTCCCAGCTTGTCGGCAATTACGAGGACGATCTCGACACCATGCTGCCGGGCTACGCGCAGCACACCAGCGCGATGCTGTCGACGCTCGCGCACTGGGACGCCGGCTCGCATGGCGGGATGGATTCGTCCTATGCGCTGAAGATCGCGACACGCCCGGTGGCGGGGGCCCGCAACGTCGCCATCAAACGTCACACATTCCGCAAGCGCGGGCCGATCCGTTTCGAAGTGTATTTTACCTTCAAGCCGGAGGCCAACACGCTCAAGCTGTCCGAAACCGACGTGCGATCCGTCGGCCTCCTCTTCGATCTGCAGGGTGGAGACCAGGACGGCAACAGCAACAATGATCGTGTCATGCCGCATCTGCGCTTTTTGAACGCGCTCGACGGCCAGCACCTGCAGAAATGGCAGTACAAGCGCGAGACCGAAAGGATCACGCCGATCGGCACCGACAACAAGACGATCAGCCACTACCATCTGTCGCCGGAGGGCTGGACCGATCTTCCCGGCGGATCGCAGCGCCTCTGCTACAATGAAATCCCCACCAAGGTGAACTGGACGTATCTGTGCTTCGATTTCGATCTGGCAACGATGACGGCGCTCGGGCTGCGCTGCAACGATCGCAGCTTTGATCTCACAGGCTTCGATTCGATCCGCATTCCGGCGATGAAGAACCTGTGGTGCATGCTCAATTTCGGCCTTTTCGCTGAAACCGACGTCGCCAAACGGGCCTTTCTCTACGTCGATTCCATCTGCATTTCGGGAGATTTCTGATGCTGCCCGAGAACATCACCGCGGTCGTCTCGCGCAACGAGCGTTGGCATGGCGAAGCCGCCAGCGAGCCCTATGAGGCGGGATGGGCGCGAGAGGCGATCTTCTTCGTGCGGGCGCTCAAGCAACCCGTCGGCCCCACCGGCTCGGCATGGGTCGAGGTCTCGCCGGACGGCATGCACTGGCTGCGCGAGGGCACCGAATTTCCCATGCCGAAGGAGCGCGACGCCGTGGCGATGGCGCGGCTTGCCCATTTCGGCAACTGGCTGCGTGTCGCGGCACGGTTCGACGGTGGCGCCGAGTGTACCGTGCTGGTGACTCTGCATCTGAAGGCCTGAACCGGCTCGCGCCGGCGCAACGGGCCTTGCCTATGGCCGGCAAATCCGTTTTTCAGCTTATGGAGAAATCATGACCGACGCGTACGCCACGTTTGCCCAGGACAGCTTTGCCGGCAAGACCGTGCTGGTGACCGGTGCCGCCAGCGGCATGGGTTTCGAAACCGCCCGTGCATTCCTCTCCAAAGGGGCCGAGGTCGTGATGTGCGACCGTGACGCGGAAGGCCTTGCAAGGCGCCATGACGAGCTGGGTGGGATGGCCGGGACACCGCACAAGGTGGTGGCAGACATGGGCGATCCCGACAGCATCAAGCATATGTTCGACTATTGCGATGCCAGGCTGGCACGGCTCGACAACGTCGTCACCTGCGCCGCGATCATCACCGCCAAGCGAATCCCGGACCAGGATTGGGCGCACTGGCAGCACGTGCTCGGCGTCAATTTGCTGGGCACCTTCTTCACCGTCCAGGGGGCGGTGCAGCGCATGCAGGGCAGCGGTGGGGGAAACATCGTCTGCGTGGCATCGGACGCCGGCGTGCATGGCGGCGGTGGCCTTATCGCCGACACGGCCTATGCGGCCTCGAAGGCCGGCACGCTGTCGCTGGTGAAGTCGGTCGCGCGCGAACTGGCGGGCAAGGCGGTGCGCATCAACGCCCTCAATCCGGGACCGACCGATTCGCCGATGCATTCCCACATCGACCCGGCCCTGAAGGATCGCATCGCGGCCAATCTCCCCATACGCCGCATGGGCCGGCCCGACGACATGGCTGCCGCGATCCTGTTCCTATGCTCCGACGCCGCGAGCTTCGTCTATGGCGCGGCGCTCGACGTAGATGGCGGTTCGATGTTCCGCTGACCGGCAGGGCGACTGCGTCGAACCTTCTGCAAGCTCTGGTTTTTCAGTCGGCCGGACGGTCCGAGACCGGACGCCGTCCATCGATCCACAAGGCAAGCAAGGTGCAGGCCGCACCCGAGAGTAGGTAGGCGCCCGCCGCGATGAGGCCGAAATTGCCGGCCAGCAAGAGAGCTGCGAGCGGCGCGAAGCCAGCGCCGAACATCCACGCAAGATCCGAGGTTATCGCCGAGCCGGTATAGCGATGCTGTCGCGAAAAGCTCGATGCGACGACACCCGACGATTGCCCGAAGCTCAGCCCCAGCAGGATGAAGCCCAGCACCATGAACAGGGCCTCGCCAACGGTGCCGCCATCCAGGAGCTGCGGGGCAAAGCCACTGAACGTCGCGATGGCGATCGCCGAACCGCCGAGCAGCGCACGGCGTCCGACGCGATCGGCAAGTGGACCCGACGCGACGATGGCCGCGATGCCGAACAGCGCGCTCACCGCCTCGATCGCCAGGAAGCGCGCCGGCCCCTCCTTGGTGAACAGGAACACCCAGGAAAGCGGAAACACCGTCACCATATGGAATAGGGCGAAACTCGCCAGCGGCGCGAAGGCGCCGACGACGACGTTGCGGCCTTCGGTCCTGATCGTGTCCCTTATGCGCGTCGGCTGCAGGTCGCCGCTCTCGTACAGTTTCGAGAATTCGGGCGTCACCACGATGCGCAGCCTGGCGAACAGGGCCACGACATTGATGGCGAACGCGACGAAGAAGGGATAGCGCCAGCCCCAGGCAAGGAAGTCGTCGGCCGACAGGTTGGCGACGAAGAAGGCGAAGAGGGCGCTGGCCACGATGAGGCCGATCGGCGCGCCCAGTTGCGGGATCATGGCATAGAAGCCGCGCCGGTTCCGCGGCGCGTTCAGTGCCAGCAGCGAGGGTAGGCCGTCCCACGTCCCGCCGAGCGCCACGCCCTGCCCGATGCGGGCCAGTGCCAAAAGCCAGATAGCGACCGCGCCGATATCGCCATAGGCGGGAAGGAACGCGATGGCGACGGTCGAGGTGCCGAGCAGGAACAGCGCGATCGTCAGTTTCGCACCGCGACCGTAGGCGCGATCGACGGCCATGAACAGGACGGAGCCGAACGGACGGGCGATGAAGGCCAGCGCGAAGATGGCGAAGGAGTAGAGCGTTCCGACGAGCGGATCGTGCGTGGGAAACACCAGTTTGGGGAACACGATGACGGACGCTATCGCATAGACGAAGAAGTCGAAGAATTCCGACGTCCTGCCCACGATCACGCCGACCGCGATATCGCCCGCGCTGACCTGGCCGTGGTCCGAGCCGATCAGCCCGCTGTTTGTTTCGCCAGTCGAAGTATGAGCCATCTTATCCGTCGCCACCGCGTGGAATGAAATATCTGGGACCCAATTGCGGCAATCCCATTGTGCGCTGCACACTGTGCCAGACCTATCCCGGCTGGGCATTGGACAAATTGTCCAATGTCACCGCGCCGCCGCCGGCAGTAGCCCTTGATCGATACCGCACTGCAACATTCCAACGCGTTGCGGAGGTCCATCGAGGGCAGCGTCTGATGAAACGATTTGGAGCCTTGCTTCTGCTTCCCCTGGCCGGGCTGTTGAGTGGCTGCGATATGGTGGTGCTCGCGCCGGCGGGCGATGTCGCGGCCCAGCAGCGCGACCTGCTGGTGGTCTCGACCCTGCTGATGCTGATCATCATCGTGCCGGTCATGGCGCTGACTGTCTTTTTCGCCTGGCGCTACCGGCAATCCAACGCTTCGGCGACCTATGCGCCGGACTGGGATCATTCGACGAAACTGGAACTGGTGATCTGGGCAGCACCGCTCCTGATCATCATATGCCTTGGCGCGCTGACCTGGCTCGGCACGCACCTGCTCGACCCATACCGCCGGATCGACCGGATCGAAGCCGGCCAGCCCGTCACCCAGTTGCACAAGCCACTCAGGGTCGAGGTCGTGGCGCTCGACTGGAAATGGCTGTTCATCTATCCGGATTACGGCATCGCCGCCGTGAACGAGCTGGCGGCGCCGGTCAACCAGCCGATCGATTTCCGCATCACCTCGTCGGCGGTGATGAATTCCTTCTACATTCCAGCCTTAGCCGGGCAGATCTACGCCATGCCGGCCATGGAGACGAAGCTGCACGCCGTCATCAACCGGCAGGGTACCTATAGCGGCTTCTCGGCCAACTACAGCGGTGCCGGCTTTTCGGGCATGCGCTTCGCCTTCCACGGTCTGTCCGATGAGGCCTTCGACCAGTGGGTGGCACAGGCCAGGACAGCGTCGGCGGCGCTTAACCGCGACAGCTATCTCGAGCTCGAAAAGCCGAGCGAGAACGAACCGGTCCGGCACTACGCCTCGGTCGATCCCGACCTTTATGGCGCCATCCTCAACCTGTGCGTCGAGCGCGGCAAGATGTGCATGAACGAGATGATGTCGATCGACGCCAAGGGTGGTCTCGGTCTTGCGGGTGTGCGCAACACCTTGCCGCTGCAATACGACAAGCTCGCCCGGCGCGGCGCGGTGTTCGGAAACAATCCCTCCTATGTCGCCAGCATCTGCACGGCTGAGGAGGCTGCTGCGGTCTCGCGCGCGTCCCGCGATGCCTGGCCGACCTATTGGCCGGCGAAGAACCTGTCCCCGCTTCGCGGGGCGGGATTGCTCCGGCCAGGGACCGACAGCCGTAGCGCGGAGGCGGATACGCCGACCCTCGGCCTGCTGCGGCGTGAATTGTGAGAGACAGCCGATGCCCGATACGCTGACCAAATTCATTTTCGGCCGCCTCACCTGGGAGTCGCTGCCGCTGCATGAGCCGATCGTCGTCGCCACCTTCGTCGCGGTGGCGCTCGGTGGCATCGCGCTTCTCGGCGTCATCACCTATTTCAAGCTGTGGGGCTACCTCTGGCGCGAATGGTTCACCAGCGTCGACCACAAGAAGATCGGCATCATGTACATGGTGCTGGGCCTCGTCATGCTGCTGCGCGGCTTCTCGGACGCCATCATGATGCGGCTCCAGCAGGCCATCGCCTTCAATGGCTCCGAGGGCTACCTGAACTCACACCACTACGACCAGATCTTCACCGCCCACGGCGTCATCATGATCTTCTTCGTGGCGATGCCCTTCGTCACCGGGCTGATGAACTTCGTCGTGCCGCTGCAGATCGGCGCGCGCGACGTCTCCTTCCCTTTCCTCAACAATTTCAGTTTCTGGATGACGGTCGGCGGCGCCATCCTGGTCATGGCATCGTTGTTCGTCGGCGAATTCGCCCGCACCGGCTGGCTCGCCTATCCGCCGCTCTCCGGCATCGGCTACAGCCCGGACGTCGGCGTCGACTACTATATCTGGGCGCTGCAGGTGGCGGGGGTCGGCACGACGCTGTCGGGCATCAACCTGATATGCACGATCATCAAGATGCGTGCGCCCGGGATGACGATGATGCGCATGCCGGTCTTCACCTGGACGTCGCTCTGCACCAACGTGCTGATCGTCGCCTCTTTCCCGGTGCTGACGGCGGTGCTCTCGCTGCTGGCGCTCGACCGCTATGTCGGCACGAACTTCTTCACCAACGACTTCGGCGGCAACCCGATGATGTATGTGAACCTCATCTGGATATGGGGTCACCCGGAAGTCTACATCCTCATCCTGCCGCTGTTCGGCGTCTTTTCCGAGGTCACCTCGACCTTCTCCGGCAAGCGCCTGTTCGGCTACACCTCGATGGTCTACGCCACGGTGGTCATCACCATCCTGTCGTACCTGGTCTGGCTGCACCATTTCTTCACCATGGGCTCCGGCGCCAGCGTCAATTCCTTCTTCGGCATCACCACGATGATCATCTCAATCCCGACGGGAGCGAAGATCTTCAACTGGCTATTCACAATGTACCGGGGCCGCATCCGCTTCGAACTGCCGATGATGTGGACGGTGGCCTTCATGCTCACCTTCACCGTCGGCGGCATGACCGGCGTGCTGCTTGCCGTGCCGCCGGCGGACTTCGTTCTGCACAACAGCCTCTTCCTGATCGCGCACTTCCACAATGTCATCATCGGCGGCGTGCTGTTCGGCCTGTTCGCCGGCATTGCCTACTGGTGGCCCAAGGCCTTCGGGTTCAAGCTCGATCCGTTCTGGGGCAAGGTCTCGTTCTGGTGCTGGGTGGTCGGCTTCTGGTTCGCCTTCATGCCTCTCTATGTCCTCGGCCTGATGGGAGTGACGAGACGCATGCGTGTGTTCGACGACCCGTCGCTGCAGATATGGTTCGTCATCGCCGCCTTCGGCGCGGTGCTGATCGCCTGCGGCATCGCCGCCTTCCTGATCCAGATCTTCGTCTCCATCCGCAGGCGCGAGGCGCTTGCCGATACGACCGGCGATCCCTGGGAAGGCCGTACGCTCGAATGGTCGACATCCTCGCCGCCGCCCGCCTACAATTTCGCTTTCATGCCGGTCATTCGCGACAACGATGCCTGGTTTGACATGAAGCAGGCCGGTTACGTCAGGCCGCTTGCCGGCTTCAAACCGATCCACATGCCAAGCAATACCGGCACCGGCATCATCCTGGCCGCCTTCAGCGTTGCGCTCGGCTTCGGCCTGATCTGGTACATCTGGTGGCTGGCGGCGCTGAGCTTCGTCTGCCTCATCGCCACCGCGATCGGCCACACCTTCAATTATCACCGCGACTTCGACATTCCGGCGGCCGAAGTCACGCAAACGGAAGAGGCGAGGACGACGCTCCTCGCCGCTCAGGGCTAAGGGTTTGAGCATGGCATCGACGGCAATCACGGCCGGCACCGAACCGGTCTTCCACCTGGAAGAAGAGCATGCGCACGCCGAAGGCGGCTCCACCATGCTCGGCTTCTGGCTCTACCTGATGAGCGACTGCCTGATCTTCGCGATGCTGTTCGCCGCCTATGGCGTGCTTGGCGGCAACTACGCGGCCGGGCCGGCGCCCAAAGACCTGTTCGACCTCGATCTGGTGGCGGTCAACACCGCCATGCTGCTTTTGTCCTCGATCACCTATGGCTTCGCCATGCTGACCATGGACAAGGGCCGGTTGGCGGCGACGCAAGCCTGGCTTGCCGTGACCGGCCTATTCGGCCTGGCGTTCCTGTCGATCGAGCTCTACGAATTCGCGCACATGATCCATGAAGGCGCCACGCCGCAGCGCAGCGCGTTCCTGTCGTCCTTTTTCACGCTGGTCGGCACGCACGGCCTGCATGTCACCTTCGGCACCGTCTGGCTGGTGACGCTGATGGTGCAGGTCGCGAGATTTGGCCTCATAAAGGCGAACCGCCGCCGGCTGATGTGCCTCAGCATGTTCTGGCACTTCCTCGACGTCGTCTGGATCGGCGTCTTCACCTTCGTCTATCTGATGGGAATGTTGCGATGAGCGCTCATGATCATGCCGAGGGTCACGGCCACGCCCATGGTGGAGCGGCACACGGATCGTTCCGGGGCTATCTGACCGGCTTCGTCCTGTCGGCGATCCTGACCGCCATTCCATTCTGGCTGGTCATGACCGGCGCCATCGACGACAAGCAGGCCACGGCCATCGTCATCATGGCCTTCGCCGTCGTGCAGATCGTGGTCCACATGGTCTTCTTCCTGCATATGAACACCGCCTCGGAAGGCGGATGGTCGATGCTGGCGCTGATCTTCACGTTGATCCTGGTCGGTATCGTGCTGACCGGTTCGCTCTGGGTGATGTACCATCTCAACGCCAACATGATGCCGGGACTGCACGACATGCGCGAGATGCCATGAGCCCGGCGGCGGGCTCTGGGAGGACCATCATCGAGGCGATCGGACAAACCGGCATTGGCTCGCGTCCCGCCCCGCAAGAGGACGCCGGCGGATCGTCCGCGTCGCGCCTTGTCCTTGTGCTGCTCGGACTTCTCGGCGTGCTGGTGTTTGTCGGGCTCGGCATATGGCAGCTGGAAAGGCGGGTCTGGAAACTCGATCTGATCGCCCGTGTCGACCAGCGCATTCATGCCCCGGTTGTCGATGCGCCTGGCCCGCAGAGCTGGAACGGCATCACCGCGGCCGGTTACGAATACCGCCATGTGCGGTTGGCGGGGCGCTATCTGGGCGGCGCCAACACGCTGGTTCGGGCGGTGACGGAGCTTGGCGGCGGCTATTGGGTGCTGACGCCGATGCGAACCGACAGTGGTTTCGTCGTGCTGGTCAACCGCGGGTTCATTCCCCAGGAGCGCAAGGCTGAGTTCGAACGGGAGAGGGGCGGTCGAACCGCGCCGGCCGTCATTGACGGGCTGTTGCGCATGAGCGAACCCGGCGGAGGATTCCTGCGCAAGAACGACGCCATGGGCAATCGCTGGTATTCGCGAGACGTCGCCGCTATCGCAACCGCGCGCGGGTTGACGATCAATGTCGCTCCCTATTTCGTCGATGCGGAAGCATCCGACATCGAGGGCTGGCCGCGCGGCGGGCTGACCGTCGTGACTTTCCGCAACAGCCATCTGATCTATGCTTTGACCTGGTTCACGCTCGCTGCGATGCTCGCCATTGCCCTGGCCAGGCCGATGATCGGCCACCGCCAGCGGCAAGGACCCACGAGATGAGCGTTCCCACGCAAGAGCTTCACCATGACAAATCCCTGGTGGCGGCATCCCTTGCCGGCAAGAACGGGACAGTATCGCATACCGATGCGACGAACAGGAAGAATCTGTTCCTGCTCATCCAACTGCGTTGGCTGGCGGTGGCGGGTCAGGTGCTCACCATTCTGGCGACGGAATACTGGTTCGATATCCCGCTGCCGCTGGGGGAGATGGCCGGGGTGGTGCTTTTTCTGGTGGGCCTCAACATCTTCAGCCTGCTGGTCCTGCGCGGTATCAGGCCTATCAGCAACACCCAGCTCTTCATCGCACTCATCTTCGACATGGCGGCACTGACGACGCAGCTTTACCTGAGCGGCGGCGCGTCCAATCCGTTCGTATCGCTCTATCTCTTGCAGATCACGCTCGGCGCGGCACTGCTGACGCCAAGGTTTACCTGGATTCTCGTGGCGGCTGCCTCGGCCTGCTTCGTCTTGCTCATCTTTCTCTTCCAGCCGATCGCCATCCCGCATCATGGCGGCAGCGATCTCCTGTCCCTGCATATCAGGGGCATGTTCATCTGCTTCGTGCTGGCGGCCGGGCTGATCGTGATCTTCATGACGCGCATCAACCGCAATCTGCGCGAGCGCGACGCCTATCTCGCCGATCTGCGCCAGCGCTCGGCCGAGGAGGACCACATCGTGCGCATGGGCTTGCTGGCCTCCGGAGCCGCGCACGAACTGGGCACGCCGCTAGCCACGATATCCGTCATCCTGTCCGACTGGCGCCACTTGCGCACCCTTGCGCGCAACCGCGAACTGGCGGCCGACGTGGCCGAAATGCAGGCGCAGATCGAGCGCTGCAAGCGCATCGTGTCCGGAATCCTGATGTCTTCCGGCCAGGCGAGGGGCGAGGGGACGATACGCACGACCATTCGCGATTTCCTCGACGATCTGGTCGAGGAATGGCGCATCAGTCGCCAGCCATTCAAGCTGGAATACAAGAACGATTTCGCCCCGGACGAGCAGATCGTGTCAGACACGGCGCTGAAGCAGGTCATCTTCAATGTGTTCGACAATGCCCAGGAAGCATCGCAGGATTGGGTCGGCGTGACTGCCGAGCGGCAAGGCGACAAGCTGATGATCTCCGTGTGCGATCGCGGTCCGGGTTTCGACGAGGGTATTCTGGCAGCACTTGGCCAACCCTATATGTCGAGCAAGGGACGGCCAGGCGGTGGTCTTGGTCTGTTCCTCGTCATGAACGTGGTCCGGAAACTGGGAGGCGATTTTTCGGCGCGCAATATGGAGCAGGGCGCTTGTGTTACCCTTTCGCTACCGCTGGCGGCACTGACCGATGGAGATGATCGTGACGTTTGATCGATCCCTGTTTATCGTCGAGGACGACGCGACCTTCGCGAAAACGCTGAAGCGCTCCTTCGAAAAGCGCGACTACGACGTCGTCGTCTGCCACGACAGGGCGGCATTGCTCGGCGCCCTCGAAAAAACTGTTCCGGCTTACGCCGTCGTTGATCTCAAGCTTGGAGCCGGCGGCTCCGGGCTGGAGTGCGTCAAGCTGCTCAGCGCCCGCGATGCTTCGATGAAGATCGTCGTGCTGACGGGGTTTGCCAGCATCGCCACGGCGGTCGAGGCGATCAAGCTCGGCGCCAGCCATTACCTGGCGAAACCCGCCAATACCGATGACATCGAAGCCGCCTTCGGCCGTGCCGAGGGCGATGTTTCCGTACCGCTTTCCAGCCGGCCCACCTCGATCAAGAATCTGGAATGGGAGCGCATCCACGAAACGCTGGTCGAAACCGGCTTCAACATCTCCGAAACGGCGCGCCGGCTTGGCCTTCACCGGCGTACTCTGGCCCGCAAGCTCGAGAAGCGCGTGGTGAGGTAGCACAGCGCCGTTGCTCTCGCGAGCGGGCCGAGCCCAGTCTGGCTCATCGATCACCCGGGTGCGAGCATTCAGTGCTTCCTTGCTCGGTCCGGGATACCTATTTGTCTAAGATTCGCGGACACAGGAGCAGGCACGAACGTGGCGCAACGATCGGGCAGTGCTGATCTTCCCCTTCACGGCGGGCGTGTGCCGAAATGGTTGGGCGATCGCATGACGCGTCTCGGCGCGGTCATGTGCGAGGCGATCATCCATCACTATGGCCGCAATGAGTTGCTGCGGCGCCTGGCGCATCCGTTCTGGTTCCAGTCCTTCGGCGCCGTCATGGGCATGGACTGGCACTCGTCCGGCATCACGACCAGCGTCGTCGGCGCCTTGAAACGCGGTCTCACGCCGCTATCGGGCGAACTCGGCATTCACGTCTGCGGCGGCCGTGGCGCGCATTCGCGCAAAACCCCGCATGAGCTTGCCGCCATCGGTGAGCGCATCGGCTTCGACGGCGCGCGCCTGGCAACCGCCAGCCGGCTGGTCGCCAAGGTGGACAGCGCCGCCGTCCAGGACGGTTTCGACCTCTATTTGCATGGCTTCATCGTCACCGACGACGGCGACTGGGTGGTGGTGCAGCAAGGCATGAACGGTGACAGCAAGGTGGCGCGCCGCTATCATTGGCTGTCCGAAGGTTTGAAGAGTTTCGTCGACCAGCCGCATGCGGCCATCGAAGGCGCCAACCAGGGCGAGATCGTCAACCTGACCGACCGGCGCGCCGAGGCCTCGCGCCAGGGACAGCTTGACCTGCTCCAGGATCTTGGGCCGGATCGCA
Source organism: Mesorhizobium sp. ES1-3 (assembly GCF_020164795.1). Taxonomy (NCBI): domain Bacteria; kingdom Pseudomonadati; phylum Pseudomonadota; class Alphaproteobacteria; order Hyphomicrobiales; family Phyllobacteriaceae; genus Mesorhizobium; species Mesorhizobium sp. ES1-3. The sequence goes on along the minus strand of NZ_JAIUGW010000001.1, from coordinate 592,136 downwards.
TCCTTCGAGAACTCGCCGCCCTGGAGCCCCGCACCGCACCGGCCCCGGTGCAGCCATTGCTGCCGCATCTGGTCATGCCGGCTCACCATGATGTCCGCGAAAGCGATGTCGTGATGCATCGCCTTCACGGCAACATGGCCGCGGCCGCCGAGCGGGGTCCCGCCGATTTCGCCGAGCTTCTCCTGGTTCCTGGCGTGGGCGCCCGCACGGTGCGGGCGCTGGCCCTCGTTGCCGAAGTGGTGCATGGCGCGCCTTGCCGGTTTTCGGACCCGGGCCGTTTTTCGCTGGCGCATGGCGGCAAGGACAGGCATCCGTTCCCTGTTCCGCTCAAGGTCTATGACGAGACGATCGGCGTGTTGAAGTCCGCCGTGCAAAAGGCCAGGCTTGGTCGCGAAGAGGAGATCGGCGCATTGAGGCGGCTCGACGATCAGTCGCGGCAGGTCGAGCGATATGTCACCGGTCCCAGCCTCAAGGAAATTGTCGCGGGCGAGTTCGACCAGTCGCATCTGCTTGGCGGCCGCAGTGTCTTTGGTTGGGAACCGGCGCCGGATCAGATGCCTCCCGAGCAGAACAAGAAGGCATGACAGGCCGCTGGCGCCGCATCACGCCACGCGACGGAACCTATAGTGGTCTTTGATGAATTTATTGAAGAAGCGGCCTTTCGAGGAAGCCCGCATGAACGCCGCATAGGTAGCCGGGGCGATGTCCTCGTAGTCATAGCGGTTGCCGTGCGGCACGAACCAGACCGAGAGGATCCTGGTCGCGGAATCGTATTGCGTGTTTCGAATGACGGTCGACGGCATGGTGGCACCTGACGGCTCCACCGATTAACCCGCCAGCCATGGTCCGGTTCCGTGCCGCCCGAAGGTGCTATCTGTCACGTGGATTGCCGAACTTCGCGACGCGCTTCCTCGAATATCGATCGATGCGCGGCAGCCCGTCTGCAAAGTCGACCCACGGCAGCCTGAGGTCCCAATAGGCATGGGCCTGTGGCCGCAGCCCTTCTGGTCTGTCGAAGAACCCGATTGTCAGATAGAACTCGTCCGGCAGGCCTTCGTCGCTGTAGCCTATCGAGCTCCCACAATCGGAACAGAAGGTACGGACAACGCCCGGCGTCCTGGAGAAAGCCTTTGGCGCTCCTTTCAAAAGGCGGAACTGGCTCGGCCGATATCCGACCCAGATGGTGAGCGGACTGCCGATCGCCCGTCGGCAATCGTCGTCGTGATCGTAGCATATCCAGAAAGGCTCACCCTCCATGGCGGCGGCAATTGCTCCGCAAAAGCAGGCCCCGGTTTCAACGCGCGGCATCCGGCACTCCAAGGCTGGAACATGACCGGCGGCCTCCGACGGAACCGCCGTTTCCTAAACTTTCACGCCGCTCCGGTGTTCCGTCGCGCCGGTTTTGAAATGCGTCCGAGGCAAGCAAGCGCGGTTCCTGTATTGCCTTGCGATCCGGCCTTCACCATCTAGGCACAATGTCGCCGCTCAAACCGAAAACAGCCGGCCATGTGGCCCAGTACGATCTCTTCGGTGCCGCTCAGGATGATCTGCCGGAGGGTTTCGCCTACCAGCCCGGACTGATCCCGCGCCAAGAGGAAATCGAACTCGTCCAGCATCTTGAAGGACTGCCCTTCAAGGCCTTCGACTTTCACGGCCATCTGGCAAACCGGCGTGTCGCCGGTTTTGGCCTTCGCTACGATTATGACCGGCGCGAGGTCGTCGAGGCACCGCCGATCCCTGATTTTCTGTTGCCCTTGCGCGCGCAGGTCGCGGCCTTTGCGCGCCTGCCCGCCGAAGCCTTCGCGCAGGTCTTGATCAATGAATACCGGCCCGGCGCCGGTATCGGCTGGCACCGCGACAAGCCTCATTTCGAAGATGTCGCGGGCGTCTCGCTGCTGGCGCCCTGCGATTTTCGCCTTCGACGCAAGAATGGGTCCGGATGGGACCGCCGGACCATCACTGTCGAGCCGAGATCGGCCTATCTCATGACGGGTCCTTCGCGGTCGCAATGGGAACACAGCATCCCGCCGCTTGCCGAGCACCGCTACTCGATTACCTTGCGAACATTGCGGTCGTAGGATCCCTGAGCGCGCGCTGACGTTTCCAGGATCCGGGAAGGCTGTCCGCAGAATTGCTCAACCCGCCCCCCGTGCGGCGAGGTGGGTTGAGCAATCCCATTGTTTTAGGCAATTCCAGACGGAAAACCGCTACGTGTTTTTCCTGGAATTGCTCTAGGTCAGTATCAGCACGATCTTGTACGTATCCGGATCGACGATGACGATCCGGCCGTCGGCCAGAACGAAATAGTCGTAGGACTCGTACGCCGGGATGATCTTGACGATGCGAGCCGGCAAACGATGCAGCCTTATCTTGTGCCGCGGAACCTCAATGCCGACGGAGACGTCGAAGTCGACGTTGGATACCGGCTGGACCTTGGTTTCCCTGATCACCTGGGTGATCTGGGTCTTCTGTTCAACGGTCACATTGTTGATGGAAGCGGTCGAGGTCTTATCCTGCGTGGAGGTCTTGCCTTGAGCCTGCTGGTCGGTCGTGGTGCCAGCCTTGCCCTGGGCCTGTTGATCCGTCTGGACCTTGGTCTTGTCCTGGGCCTGCTGGTCCATCTTGGTGCCGGCCTTGCCCTGGGCCTGCTGATTGGTCTGGACCTTGGTCTTGTCCTGGGCCTGCTGGTCCATCTTGGTGCCGGCCTTGCCCTGTGCCTGCTGGTCGGTCTGGACCTTGGCCTTGCCCTGGGCCTGCTGGTCCATCTTGGTGCCGGCCTTGCCCTGCGCCTGCTGGTCGGTCTGGACCTTGGCCTTGCCCTGTGCCTGCTGGTTCATCTTGGTGCCGGCCTTGTCCTGCGCCTGCTGGTCGGTCTGGACCTTGGCCTTGCCCTGTGCCTGCTCTTTCATCTTCGAGCCCTTCTGGCAGTTGGTCGTGCCGGAAGCGCAGTTTGTGTCCGCTCCTGATTGGCTGTCGGCGGGCTGCTGCGACTGGGCCATCGCCGTCCCGCAGCCCAGCCCGATCGCCAGCATGCTGGTAATGAGAACGTGTTTCATAGGAAATCTCCTTCGGAGAGTTCGTCCCTTCAAGGGGGAAACTTCGACCAAAAAAGATTGTTCCGAACTGGCTGCGTTAATGCCGCCACCCCCGATAGACCCGAAGACCGAACTTCATGGCGCTACTTCACGCCGATGCCGGCGGTGAGGCCGCCATCTATCTTGTAGTCGGCGCCGGTGCAGAATCCGGCCTTCGACGAACACAGGAACGCGATGAGTTCCGCCACCTCTTCCGGCTCGCCGATACGGCCGAGCGGATGGGCCGCGCCGAACCGCCTGTAGGCCTCTTCGACATCTGCGTCGCTGCCGCCGTCGCCACGCGCGGCCTTTTCGAGGATCGGTGTGCGGATCGAGCCCGGGCTGACCGAATTGACCCTTATGCCCGATGCGGCATAGTCGAGCGCCAGCGAACGCGTCAGCGTATGGATGGCGCCCTTGGTCGTGGCATAGGCGGCAACGTTCTGCTGGCAGGCGAAGCCCTGCACCGAAGCGACGTTGACGATGGCGCCGCCGCCCCGCTTGATCATTTCCGGGATGCCGAAATGGGCGGTCAGATAGATCGAGCCGACATTGACGGTCATCGCCCGGTTCCAGGTTTCCCAGTCGGTTGTCGTCGCTGTTCCATAGGGGTGCACCGCCGCCGAATTGACGATGACATCGATGCCGCCGAATTTCGCCACGCCGGCGGCGACCGCGTCGCGCACCTGGTCGGAAACCGAGACGTCCACGGTCTGAACCAGTGCCTTCGCCCCGGCCTTGGCGAGGCTCTCCTGCATGGCGGCATTGGCTGCCCGGTCGACGCCGCAGGCGATGATCGCGGCACCCCCCGCCGCAAGGCGTTTGGCGGTTGCCAGGCCGATACCGGTCGTCCCTGTCACCAATGCCACCTTGCCGTCAAAATCCTTCATCGTGGAAGCTCCTTCATTCGCCATCGAAACCGGCTCTTAGTTTGACACTCATCGTGGTCAAACAATAGGTTGCCGGTCTCGCAAAAAAGGAAGTGGCAATGGAACAGTGTTGGCGCTGGTACGGTCCCGATGATCCGGTGACGCTTGAACATGTCAAACAAGCCGGCGCAACCGGCGTGGTTTCAGCGCTTCACCAGATCTATGACGGCAGGGCCTGGCCCGAGGCCGATGTGCTCGAGCGCAAGCGTATCATCGAAGCGGCTGGGCTGACCTGGTCGGTTGTCGAGAGCATCCCGGTCCACAATTCCTTCAAGATCGGCGCGCCGGGGCGCGAGCGCTATGCCGGCTACTATCGCGACAGCATCCGCGCGCTCGCCAGGGCCGGCATCCAGACGATCTGCTACAATTTCATGCCGGTGGTCGACTGGACCCGCACCGATCTGGCCTACCGGCTGCCGACAACCGGCTATGCCTTGCGTTTCGACGCCATCGATTTTGCGGCCTATGATCTCTTTGTCCTGCAGCGCAAGAATGGCGCGGCAAGCTACACGCCGGCGCGTATCGCCGAGGCCGAGAAGCGGCTGAAGGTGCTGACGCCGGAGCAGATCGACCAGATCGAGCGCAACCTGATCGCCGGCCTGCCGGCGACGGAGCGCAGCTATAACAGGGACAGTTTCCGCGAGGCCCTGGCGGAATACGATGCGATCGGGCCGAAGGAATTGCGCGACAATCTCGCCTGGTTCCTGCGCGAGATCATCCCGGCGGCCGAAGAGGCGGGGGTGCGCATGTGCATCCATCCCGACGATCCGCCCTTCTCGCTCTATGGCCTGCCGCGCGTCGTTTCGACGGCCGACGATGCGCGTTTCATCCTCAACACTGTCGACAGCCCTGCCAATGGGCTGACCTTCTGCACCGGCTCTTACGGCACGCGCGCCGACAACGACATCGTCGCCATGGTCAAGGAATTCGCCGACCGCATCCATTTCGTCCATCTGCGCAACATCACCATCGAGGAGGACGGCTCGTTCTACGAGGCCGAACATCTGGAGGGTGGCACCGACATGGCGCATGTCATCCTCGCTCTGATGCAGGAAGAGAAGCGCCGTCGCGGGGAAGGCCGCGCCGACTGGCAGATTCCGATGCGGCCGGATCATGGGCACCTGCTCGCCGACGACATCGGCAAGAAGAAGCTCAACCCCGGCTATTCGCTCATCGGCCGGCTGAAAGGCCTCGCCGAATTGCGCGGCATCATGCGCGCCGTGGAGCGGTTCGGGCTGGCCTGAAGCCATCGGGCGATAAGTCGTTTGCGATCTTCCGCTGGGATGTAGCGACAAGACGCACCGGGCGCTTCGTTTCGTCCGGCATCCGCGTGCCTAACCATCCGATTGTCGATGCGGCCGGGGCTGGCCCTACGACGAGAAGCGGCCTTCGGGGGGATGGTCAACAACTTCATTGAACTGGCATGCAGATTTTCAAGACCGGTCGTGTAGTGCATCGTTGATGCACTTCATGCTTGGCCAGCGCTCCATGAAGGCGGGCGAATTTCCCGCCACCGGCTAAGGGTCATGCTTATGAAAAAGGATAACCCTTTGACGATCTTCCCTTTCACCGAAGCCAGCCCGATCGAGTTTCAGGCGCCGCTGCCGAAGACGGCGGACGTGGTCATTGTCGGCGGTGGCATCATCGGCGTGACCGCGGCATTGTTCCTGGCGCGGCGCAATATACCGGTGACTTTGCTGGAGAAGGGACGTGTCGCCGCGGAGCAGTCCTCGCGCAACTGGGGCTGGATCCGACAGCAGGGCCGCGACGCGGACGAACTGCCCATCGTCATCGAAGCGCAGCGTCTCTGGCGCCAACTGGCCGAGGAGTGCGGCGAGGACATAGGCTTGACGCAAACCGGCGTGACCTATCTTGCGCGGACCGACAAGGAGATGGCTGATTTCGCCAAGTTCCTGAAGATCGCCGAAGCCCATGGCGTCGACACGCGTCTCCTCGACCGGGATGAGACCGCCAGGCTGATCCCGGCCATGTCACGCCCCTTCAAGGGCGCCATGACCACGCCGTCGGACATGCGTGCCGAGCCCTGGGTCGCCGTGCCGGCGCTTGCTCGCCTGGCCGTTCGCCATGGTGTCACGATCGTCGAGAACTGTGCGGCACGCATGCTCGATATCTCCGCGGGGCGCATCAGCGGTGTCTGGACCGAACGAGGCCGCATCGCCACATCGAACGTGCTTGTCGCAAGCGGCGCCTGGACGTCGCTGTTCCTGCGCGCGCATGGCGTCTCGATCCCGCAGCTCAGTGTCCGCACGACCGTCGCGGCGACCGCGCCGATGGCGGAAATCCATGCGGGCGCCGCCGCGGACGAACGCATCGCCTTCCGGCGTAGAAAGGACGGCGGATACACGCTGGCGGCGGGAGGCAGCCACCTGCTCTATGTCGGGCCGGATGCGTTGCGTCATGCACCGAAATACCTGCCCGCGCTGAAGGCAAATCCTTTCGGCACGCGCTACCTGCCGGCGGCGCCTCGTGCATATCCGGACAGCTGGTCTACCCCACGCAAATGGGATGCCGATAAGGAAAGCCCGTTCGAACGGATGCGCGTTCTCAATCCCGCCCCGGAGGCCAAGGCGCTTCGCGCCATCGATCGTGGGTTCAAGGAGCTTTTTCCGCAATTCGAGGCGGTGCCGCTCAGGGCAAGCTGGGCCGGTATGATCGATGCGATGCCGGATGCCGTTCCCGTCGTGGATCGTACGGCTGCGGTTCCGGGCCTCGTCATCGCGACAGGGATGAGCGGCCACGGCTTTGGCATAGGGCCCGGCATGGGCCGCGTCCTGTCCGACTTGATCCAGGGCAACGAGACTGGACATAACCTTCACAGGTTCCGTCAATCCCGTTTCAGCGACGGCAGCCCGATGCGGATGGGGCCATCGCTTTAGAGCAATTCCAGGAAAAGTGCGTAGCGGTTTTCTGTCCGGAATTGCGTGAAAACAAAGAGTTAGAGCGGTTCGGCGATTCTATCAAACGCTGAACCGCTCTAGACCTCGCCTGGTGTACAGGCTCCGCGAGACGGCTAATCTGGTTTCGCCTGGCCGGAATTGAACTTGCGCCGGGCGTTTTCCAGATGCTCGCGCATCGCCTGGCCGGCGGCTTCCGGATCGTGCCGCTCGATGGCTTCGAAGACTGCCTTGTGGCCGGCGAAACTGATGCGGTTTTCGAGCTCGGTGTTGGCCATGTGGATGCGCTGGTTGATCAGCCACTCCACCAGCGCTTCGTGCGCGGCGAGAAAAATCGGATTCCCGGGGATCGCGGTCAGCACGCGGTGAAAGGCGACGTCGGTGACGGCAAAGGCGCGGGCGCGTGAAATGGCGCGTTCGTTTTCGGCAAGTGCCGCCGCCAACGCGTCGATCTGCTGGCGTGTCGCCACCTCGGCGGCATGGCGTGCGATCGAGACTTCGAGGAACAGCCGCAGTTGTTCGAAATGGCCAATGCCGTCGGGCTGGTCCATCAGGAGGTGTGCGGTGCCCGTCAACTGCTCCAGCATGTTCTTCGACGTCGGCCGCGTCACCTTGGGCCGCTCGCCGCTGTTGATGCGCACAAGGCCCATCTTTTCCAGTGCAAATAGTGCCTCGCGTACCGAGGGGCGCCCAACATCGAACATCGACATCAGTTCGCGCTCGGACGGCAGCGAAGCGCCGACCGGATAGACCTCGTCGCGAATCATCGCCTCCAGGCGGAGACGGACTTCGTCGGACAATTTTTTTCGGACCGGCATATTGTGCATGGTCTACCTTTTAAGCTATTAGACCAGGCGCCGCAAGCGAGCACGGGCAAGGAGCTGTGGATCGCCAGGGTTTGGTGCGACCGAGGGTGGGAGGAGGTCGCTACGCGCCAATGAGCGACTGGACGCGAAACCGCGACCAAGCGACCGCGAGAAGGCGCGCCAAGGTCAGCCGCAACCGGCCGACACAATCGAAGGGAGGAGAATTCCATGAGACGATTTCTGATCAGCCTTTTGCCGGCCCTGGCGCTCATGCTTACCGCGGGCGCTGTGAAGGCCGAAGGAGGCGGCACGTTCCGCTCCGCCATGCGCACCGGCTGTATCGAGATGGGCACGCTGCACACCACCTGCGGCCACCGCCTCGACGAGACGGTGCTGCAGGGCCTCGTCCACATCAAGTGGACGGGCGACGGCGTGCAGCCGATGCTGGCCGAGAGCTGGAAGACGTCGGACGGCGGCAAGACCTATGTCTTCAACCTGCGCCATGGCGTCAAATGGCATGACGGCACGCCTTTCACCGCCAAGGACGTAGTGTTCAGCCTCAACCTCTACGCCAACCCGAAGGTCGGCTCGCCCTGGTCGCAGAAGCTTTCCGCCGTGGCCGGATACAAGGCCTTCCAGGATGGCTCGGCGACCTCGCTTGCCGGGGTGGAGACGCTGGACGACGCGACCGTGCAGATTGAACTCGACAGCGCCAAGCCGCTCTGGGTCGAGCTGCAGCTTATCGCGATCAGCATCTTTCCCGAGCACATACTGGGCAAGGTCGCGCCCGCCGACATCAAGGGCAATGCCTTCTGGGTCAACCGCGTCGGCACCGGTCCGTTCATCTGGAAGAAGTATGAGAGCGACCAGTATGTCGAGGTCGACCGCAATCCCGACTATTTCCTCGGCGCGCCCAAGCTCGACCGCATCATCTACCAGATCTACAAGGATGTGCCGCCGATCATCGCCGCGCTGGAGACGCAAGAGGTCGACGCCATGTCCTATGAGGGCGGCGGCGTGCCGATCTCTGAGCTGCCTCGGCTGCAAAAACTCGACTATCTGACCGTGCTGCCGAATTTCTCCGCCGGCCTGCCGACCTACCTGCAGTTCAACCTGGAGAACAAGCGCTTCGCCGATGTGCGCGTGCGCCAGGCGATGCTCTATGCCATCGACCGCAAGGCGATCATCGAGACCGTCAAGCAGGGCGCCGGTGAACTCTTGAACACGCTGTTCCCGCAGGACTGGGCGCGTGCCAAGGACCTCGAACCCTACGACTACAATCCCGACAAGGCCAAGCAGTTGCTTACCGGCGCTGGCTGGGATGCGAGCCAACCGGTCGACTTCATCTACTATTATTCCGACCAGATGAACGTCGACACCGTCACCGCCATCCAGAGTTATCTGGCCGCCGTCGGCGTCAACATCCAGCCGCGCCTGCTCGATCCGGCGGCGATCAACCAGATCTATGCCGACGGCAGCTTCCAGATGGGCTTCTTCGCACAAGGCATGGGGCTCGATCCCTCGCTCGGTTCGCCGCTGGTCGTCTGCGGCGCCAAGCCGCTCGCCATGGGTTATTGCAATCCCAAGGTCGACGAGCTCTTCAACAAGGGACTCGAGTCCAACGACCGCGCCACGCGTGCGGCGAGCTATCAGGAGGCCTCGCGCATCCTCAACCAGGACCTGCCAAAGGCCTGGCTTTGGAACGAGGTGCGCCCGCTCGCCTTCAACAACCGCATCGTCGGCCTGGCGCAGCACTTCAAGGAACAGCCGCTCGTGATCTTCAATCACCCCGTCTACAACGAAGTCGAGAAGTGGGAGGTGGCGAAATAGCCTCGGATATCCCTGCCGGTCGTGGGGCCCTGAACGAGCCTCACGATCCGTTGTCTCAGAACCGCCTTTAGCCATAGGAGAGGCCGGTGCTCAGCTATCTCCTGCGAAAACTTTTGCTCAGCATCCCGGTGCTGTTCGGCGTCACCGTCATCGTCTTTGCCATCGCGCATGCCATGCCCGGTGACGCGGTGCTGGCGATGATCACGGCGGAGGCGCCGTCGAGCGAGGAGCTGATCGCCATGCGGCGCGGCGAACTCGGCCTCGACCAGCCGGTCTATATCCAGTACCTCAACTGGATCGGCCAGATCCTGCACGGCAATCTCGGCCGCTCCTTCGTCAATGGCCGCAGTGTCGGCGACATCATCGTCGAGCGGTTGCCGATGACATTGGAGCTGATGGGTGTCGCACTGCTCGTCGCGTTCGTCATCGGCACCACGCTGGGCGTGATCTCTGCGCTCAGGCAATACAAGCTCACCGACTATTCGCTGACGCTTGCGGGCTTTGTCGGCGTCTCGATCCCGGACTTCTTCATGGGACTGCTGCTCGTCTACGTCTTTGCGCTGGAACTGCGCTGGCTGCCGTCGTCGGGCATTTCCACGGCTGGTGAAAACTTCTCGCTCCTCGACAATCTCAGGCACCTGATCCTGCCGGCGGCGGCACTTGCCTTGTTCCGTGCCGCGATCTTCATGCGCTATGCCCGCGCCGGCATGCTCGAAGTGCTGAACCAGAGCTATATGCGCACCGCCAAGGCCAAGGGCCTGAAACCCCGCACCATCACGCTGCGCCACGGCCTGCGCAACGCGCTGATCCCGCTGGTGACCGTCTTCGGCCTCGCGCTTCCGACGTTGTTCGGCGGCTCGGTGGTGATCGAGACCATCTTCCAGTGGCCGGGCATCGGCCTGATGTTCATCGATTCCGTGGTGAACCGGGATAGCCCAGTCATCATGGGCTACGTGCTGATCACCGCCTTCATCGTCATGCTGGCCAACCTTGCCACCGACCTTGCCTACAGCGTGCTCGACCCCAGGGTGAGCTATGACTGACGCTACCGCCGCCGACATGACGATCGCCGCCGGCGCCTCGCGCGGCCTGTGGGGCGAGGCGGCGCGCCGTTTCCTCCACCACCGTCTTGCCACCCTCGGCCTGATCATGCTCGCCATCATTGTGCTCGCCTGCGTGCTCGCGCCGCTGATCGCGCACTACGGCCCCAACGACATCGACCTCAGGGGCCGGAACCAGCCGCCCGGCGGCATCCACTGGCTGGGCACGGACGGCACCGGTCGCGACATCTTCGCCCGCATCCTCTATGGCGGCCGCATCTCGCTGACGGTCGGCTTCGTCGCCGTGGCGATCTCGGCCGCGATCGGCATCTTCATCGGCTGCGTCGCCGGCTATTTCGGCGGCAAGGCCGACCTCTTGCTGATGGGCCTGATCGACATGGTGCTGACCTTCCCGCGGCTGGTCATCATCATCGCTTTCGTCGCGGTCGTCGGGCCCAGCATCTTCAACACCATGGTGGTGATCGGACTGCTGAGCTGGCCCTCCATCGCCCGCCTGACACGCGGCGAGATCCTGGCCTTGCGCAACCAGGAATTCATCCTGGCTGCTCGCTCGTTAGGAACCTCGCCCTCGGTCATCATCCTCGAACACATCCTGCCCAACGTGCTGAGCCCGATCCTGGTGGCGATCACGCTCGACGTGGCGACCGTCATCCTGCTCGAAGCTTCGCTCTCCTTCCTCGGCCTTGGCGCGCAGGCGCCCGCCGCCAGTTGGGGCAACATGCTGCGCGACGCCCGCACGCTGTCGATCCTGGAAAGCCAGCCCTGGATGTGGATCCCGCCCGGCGCGATGATCGCCATGGCCGTGCTCAGCATCAACTTCGTCGGCGACGGCTTGCGCGATGCGCTCGATCCGCAGCACATCATGGGTGGCAAATGATGGCCGCCGACATGCTTGCCGTCGACAGGGCCGCGAAGGGGATCGGGCAGCAGGCGGTGCTTTCCGTGCAGGGGCTGAGCGTCGAGTTCGGCCCGCGCGGCAATTCCGTCTACGCCGTCAACGACGTCTCCTTCGAGCTCGCGGAGGGCGAGTCGCTGGCGATCGTCGGCGAGAGCGGCTCCGGCAAGTCGGTCACCGTGCAGACGCTGATGGGCCTGATCCGCAAGCCGCCCGGTCGCGTCACCGCGGGCCGCGCGCTGTTTCGTGGCCGCGATCTGCTGGCCATGCCCGACAGCGAGCTGCGCCGGATACGCGGCCGCGACATCGCCATGATCTTCCAGGATCCGATGTCGTCGCTGAACCCGGTGCTGACCATCGGCCTGCAACTGACCGAGGCGCTGCGCGAACACCAGGGCCTGAACGCGGCCGAGGCCGAGCGCCAGGCGCTCGACATGCTGGCGCTGGTCGGCATCGCCAACGCGCCGCAGCGCATGCGCGCGTTTCCGCACCAGTTCTCGGGCGGCCAGTTGCAGCGCATCGGCATCGCCATGGCGCTGGTGTGCAAGCCTTCGATCCTGGTCGCCGACGAACCGACGACGGCGCTCGACGTCACCATCCAGGCGCAGATCGTCGAACTTGTCGTGCGCCTGCAGAAGCAGCTCGGCATGGCGATCATCTGGATCAGCCACGACCTCAGCCTCGTCGCCGGCTTCGTCGATCGCGTCGCGGTGATGTATGCCGGCTCGATCATCGAAAGCGCGCCGGTCGGCGATTTGTTTTCGGCAACCAAGCATCCCTATACGATCGGCCTGCTCAACTCGATCCCGTCGCTGACGGCGGCAAACACCAGGCTGGTGCCGATCAAGGGCGCGCCGCCCAATGTCACGCTGGCGCCGACCTTCTGCGCATTCGCCCCGCGCTGCGACTATGCCGAGGCGCGCTGCAGCCAGGCAAAGCCCCCGCTGGAAGGTGCGGGTGCCGGCCACACCACCGCATGCTGGCGCTGGCGGGAGGTGGAGCGGCCGCCGCGCATGAGCGCAGCCGCTGCGGACAAGCCCGCCGCGACGGCATCGAAGCAGGAACCGCTGCTCACCGTCACGGACCTCAAGGTGCATTTCCCGATCAGGCGCGGAATCCTGCGCCGGCAGGTGGGCGCGGTGCATGCCGTCGACGGCGTCGGCTTCGAGGTGATGCGCGGCGAGACGCTGGCGCTGGTCGGCGAAAGCGGCTGCGGCAAGTCGACGACCGGCCGCGCCGTCCTGGGCCTGGAGCGCCCAAGCGCCGGCAGCATTGTTTTCGAGGGCAGGGACTATGCGGGCGCGACCGGCGAGGAGCTGAAGCAGCGCCGCCGCGACCTGCAGATGGTATTCCAGAACCCGTTCGGCTCGCTCAACCCGCGCATGACCGTCGGTCGCATCATCGGCGAAGGGTTGCGTGCGCAGAAGATCGGCACGCGCGCCTCGCGCGATGCCCGTGTCGACGAGTTGCTGGCGCTGGTCGGTCTCCGGGAAGCGCTGCGCAACCGCTATCCGTTCGAGCTCTCCGGCGGCCAGCGCCAGCGCGTTGGCATTGCGCGCGCGATTGCCACCAATCCGAAATTCATCATTGCCGACGAACCGATCTCGGCGCTCGACGTCTCGATCCAGGCGCAGATCGTCAATCTGCTCGACGACCTCAAGGCGCGCCTCGGCCTGACCTATCTGTTCGTCGGTCACGATCTGTCGATGATCCGCTATTTCAGCGACCGCGTCGCGGTGATGTATCTCGGCCGCATCGTCGAGATCGGCACCACGCCAGCGGTGTTTGGCGCACCGCTGCATCCCTATACGCGCGCGCTTCTGTCGGCGATCCCGGTGCCCGATCCCAAGGCCGGCGGCACGCGCCGCCGTATCGTTCTTGGCGGTGGCGTGCCCGACCCGTCGAAGCCGCCGCCCGGCTGCCATTTCCATCCGCGCTGCCCGCTGGCGACCGAGATCTGCACCAAGGTCGATCCGGCACAGCGCGATTTCGGCTCCGCCGTCACCAGCCGCCATCTCGTCGCCTGCCACCACGCCGGCGAAGCCACATCATGACAAATCTGGAAAACCGAGGATCCCAATGACCAAGCAATTGGCGGGCATGTATGCCGCCCTGATGACCGGACTGAGCGATGCCGGCGAGTTCGATCCGCAACGCCAGCGCAACATCAACGACTATGTGCTGCGCCAAGGGCTGGCCGGTCTCTATGTCGGTGGCAGCAGCGGCGAATCCGGCTTGCTGACGGTGGACGAATTGTTGGCGCAGCAAGAGGTGGTTTTCGCCGGCGCCGCCTCGAGTGGCGTCAAGCTGATCGCCCATGTCGGCATGCCGAACCTGCGCGATTCCATCCGCCTGGCGCGGCAGGCGCAGAAGCTCGGCTATCACGCGCTGTCGGCGCTGCCGCCGCATTCCTACCCGTTCTCCGACGAGGAAGTCTTCGGCTACTACCAGGCGCTGGCGGCGGCCACAGACCTGCCGCTTATCGTCTACGAGATCCCGTTGCGCACCGGCCGGCCACTGCCGCTTGCTCTGCTGGTCCGCTTGCTCGACCTCGGAAATGTCGTTGGCATCAAGTTCACCTCCACCGACCTGTTCAAATATTCCCTGCTGCGCAAGCGGCAGCCGCAAAAGCTCTTCTACTACGGCTTCGATGAGATCTATGCCGCCGCCGGCATGCTCGGCACCGAAGGCGGCATCGGCACCACCTACAATCTGCTCGGCAGGCTCTACGTGGCGATCGACCAGGCGGTCCGCGCTGGCGATCTTTCACGGGCGAAGGCGCTGCAGACCGTGTCGCAGGACTTCGTCGAGGCACTGCTGGAAACCGGCGTCCTGCCGGGCATGAAGGCGGCCTTCCGCGTCATCGGCGTCGATTGCGGCCCGACCCGCGCGCCGATGGCGCTGGCTGTCGCAGATGCCGAGGACCGCATGCGTGCGGTGCTTGCCCGCCCGGCGATCAAGGAGTGGCTGGCGTGAGGCGCGGCTCCCCTCACCGATGAAGCGGGCGCCACGCTGAGCGGCGAAAAACGCAGCTTGCCGATCTGCGCGATGGTCGCGGCGTCACGTTCGCGCAGGATGCAGGCCAGATTACGCTGTTCGATTCGGTCGGCTTCGCCATCGAGGACTTTTCGGCGCTGCGTTATGTCAGGGACCAGCTGACCTCGACCGGCCTCTACCAGGAACTCGACATGCTGGCCGATCCCGACGAGCCGCGCGACCTCTTCGGCATGCTCTTGAGGGCAGCCCAATAGGGTATTGGCCGCGCGCCTGCCGGCGGTCCGTATCTGTCGAATGATCGCGGTCGTTGTCAGCCAGCCAGCGTGCGTGGAAAAATTGTTCGTCGCGGCGGCCTAGAAGGGCCGATCGTTTCTTTCTTGGCAATCTGGAGTCGATGAGACTTGCGGGCATTGCTGGCGGTTGTGACTGCCGAAGAGTGCACGCATGTCCAACGGGACTGGTTTGCGGATGGGCACACATCCGCAAAGACCAGGAAAGGAGGCTGATATGCCCAGAATAGTACCCGTGCTCGATTTGAGCCGCTTTGAGCAAGGCACATCGGAGCGCCGAACATTTCTGTCGGATCTGCGTTCAGCTTCGCGCGACATCGGCTTTTTCTATCTGGCCGGACATGGCATCTCCTGGGCGGAGATCAGCGAAGTGCTCACCGCATCGCGCCGCTTCTTTGCCTTGGCCGAGGCCGACAAGCTCGCAATCGAAATGGTCAAGTCCTCGCAGTTCCGCGGCTATACGCGCGCCGGCGGCGAGCTGACCAAGGGCAAGGCGGACTGGCGCGAACAGCTCGATATCGGAGTCGAGCGCCAGCCCATAGCGCAAGGCCCCGGAATTCCCGCCTGGACGCGGCTGCAGGGGCCGAACCAGTGGCCCGCTGCGTTGCCGGAGCTCAAACCCGCCTTGCTTGCCTGGCAGGCCAAGGCAACAGCAGTGGCGATCCGGCTGTTGAAAGCTTTCGCGCTGTCGCTCGACCAACCCGAGGATGCCTTCGACCTGATCTACCGTGAGCAGCCCAACCATCGCATGAAGATCGTGCGCTACCCCGGCCGCGAGGCGACCGGCGGCGACCAGGGTGTCGGCGCGCACAAGGATGGCGGTTTCCTGACGCTGCTGCTTCAGGATGACAACAAGGGGCTCCAGGTCGAGTATGACGGCAGCTGGGTGGATGTGGACCCCATTCCTGGCACGCTCGTCGTCAACATCGGTGAATTGCTCGAACTGGCCTCGAACGGCTATTTGCGCGCCACCGTGCATCGCGTCGTGACGCCGCCCGTCGGTATTGAACGCATTTCGGTGCCGTTCTTCTTCAGCGCCAAACTCGATGCGACCATACCGCTACTCGAATTGCCGGAGGAATTGGCGGCACAAGCGCGCGGGCCGGCCAGCGATCCTGACAATCCGCTGTTTCGCGATGTCGGAACCAATGTGCTCAAAAGCCGGTTGCGCTCGCACCCTGACGTCGCGCGCCGCCATTACGCCGACCTGCTGGGGCGGGAAACTGGGGCGGGTTGAGCCAGTTGAAGCAAGAACGAACGGGATTTTTCGTAATTCCGGCTGATTTTGGAAAATCATTCGTCGTATACGCACAAGGATCGGTCCAAAATCCAAAAACCCGTTCGGTGTTTTCCTCCCATTTCGCTGAACGGTGTTCCCCTCTGAAGGTTATGACCTTCTTTTTGGCCGGGCCGTTTCGCGCCCGGCCATTTTTCTTTCCGCCTGCGCGTTGCCGCCGCGGCTGTGATCCGGCAGGGTTCAACAGGTGCCAGCCGTTGCAATCAGTGGAAGAAGGAGAGGTCTCATGACATCCAACGTCGCCGTCATTGCCGGGGCGGGCTCCGGTTTGAGCGCCTCGCTCGCGCGTCTTCTCGCCAGGGAAGGATTCCACGTCGTCCTGGCCGCCCGAAACATCGAGAAGCTCGATGCATTGCGGGCGCAGACCGGCGCGCAAGCCGTGGCGACGGACGTCTCGGATCCAGCGTCGGTGGAGGGCCTGTTCGATGTCGCCGACAAGGCTGGTCCGCTTTCCCTGCTGGTTTTCAACGCCAGCGGACGCGCCCGCGGTCCGATCGCGGAGCTCGATCCCGAGGCGGTCCGTCAGGCGTTGCTGGTTGGGGCTTATGGCGGATTCCTGGTGGCTCAGCAGGCAGCCCGCCGGCTTATTGCTCGAGGGGCGGGGTCGATCCTCTTCACCGGAGCGACGGCAAGCGTGAAGGGGTTCGCCGGTTCCGCCGGCTTTGCGATGCCCAAATTCGGATTGCGGGGACTGGCGCAATCAATGGCCCGCGAACTGGCGCCCAAGAACATCCACGTCGCGCATTTCATCATCGACGGCGCCATTGCCTCGGCCGTTTCCGACCAGGAGTCCGAACCGCAAGATCGCCGGCTGTCGCCGGACGCGATCGCCGAGGCCTATCTCGCCATCCATCGCCAGCATCGCAGCGCCTGGACCTGGGAAATGGAGCTCAGGCCGTGGGTGGAGACCTTCTGACCCGGAATTGGTTTGATGATCGATGTGACTTTCGCATGGCTCATATGCACGACCTCGAGGAGAGTCGACATCGCATGAGGATGTCACTATATAGCGGCGGCTTCGATGGCTCGTGCCTTGAAGCGTAACGTCATAAGGCGGCTGTAGCGACAGCCGTTGAGATACGAAACGGACTGGAAGCCGTAAAGGTAGAAGCAATTGCTCGGAGCGGGCAGATCCCGCCAACGGTACAGTCCTTCAGAATCAGAAAATGTCCTTCACCCCTCGATTTCCTTCGGCTCTGTGGACCCTGGACAGCTTCGGCTTGCCGGCTGGCCGCGACTCGGCTGGAATGGGAACATGCATCCTTTGCGGGATGCCGACGTTTATGATTGCCAACCGGCTTTGCCGCAAGGGAACAGCAGTATGAGTGAACACGCGATCGAATTCTTGCGGGGATGGATCGGCGAAAAGGTCCATTGCCAGTCCCACGCCAGGATCGAGAAGCAGGCCGAGACACTGGCCAAGGAATGCGCCGCCAAGGCGGCCGAGGTCGGCATACCGCTGGAGGACATCCAGGAGGAAGTCGGCGACATTCAGGAACTCATCGCTTCCCGGCTCGAGGAAGCGGCGGAGGCCGACGAAAACCAGCAGGCTTCCAGCGAGGCCGCGGAATAGATTTTCAGGGACAATCCTGTCTGGCTGCGCGGGCTTCGGCCCGCGTTTTCGTCTCAGCCACCCTTCTCAGCCAAATCTTTCCTTGAGCCACGCTTTCGGCAGGGCAGGCACGAAATTGCCATCACGACCGGTCATGTCGTGATTGGCGACAAGAGCGTTCAGAATCGATTCCTCCACCGTCTGGATCACGGCATCGAAGAACGGGTCGATGTCCACATCGGGAATGAAATCGGCGCTGGCGATCCGGCCAGTCAGCCCCAGCGCCGCGGCAGGATTCGCTGTCGAGAAGGCGAGAAAAATGTCGCCCGAACTGTGGTAGCCGAAGCCGCCTGTCATGGCGACGCCGAGCGGCACGCGGCGAGCCAGCCGCTTCATCTGGTGCGGCAGGAAAGGCGCGTCGGTCGCGATAACGGCGATGATTGAGCCCTTTTCCGCGCGCGACGTGGCTTCGCGGATCGCCGGCTCGGTGAGTTCGGATTCGGCACGCAGGCCACGAATGGTGAAATTGCGCCGCTTGCCGAAATTCGACTGCACGAAGGAGCCGACCGTGTAGGTGCGCCCTTGCCATGCGACGATGCGCGAGGCCGTGCCGGAACCGGCTTTGAAGCCGAAAGTGATCATGCCGGTGCCGCCGCCGACACTGCCTTCCTCGATCGGACCGCTGGCGGCGCCCTCAAGGGCTTCGGCGACGTGCTCCGATGTCAGATGGTGGCCGTTGATGTCGTTCAGAAACCCGTCATAGGTCTCCGCCGCCACCGGCAAGCCCCAGGCGCTGTCGACGGCCGCCGGCAGCACTTGGTTCATCCAGCGCAGCGTGCCGTCACGCGAAACCCCGCAGGAATGCGTGTTGGTGATGGTGATCGGGAAGTTGAAGGCGCCGGTTTCCTCGATGATGTGCGAGCCGGTCAGCTCGCCATTGCCGTTCTGGCTGAAAATGCCGGCGAAAACCGGCGTCGCCAGCTCGGCGCGCAACCTGGGCAGGATCGCTGTGACACCGGTGCGGACCGGTCCCTTGCCGATGCTGAGCGGACCATCGCCCGATATCAGCGTCGCATAGCCGACCGCGACGCCGGGCACGTCGGTGATCGCGTTGAACGGCCCAGGCGTTCCGTCGAAGCCGATATTGAAGCTTCGCGCGCGCGGCTTGCCGGACGGCGTTGCCAGATGGTGCGGATTGTCGGTCATGCCTTAGAACAATGATCCCTGATCGCCGGGTTCCCTCGTCTTGGCAACTGGGGCCTTGCCTGCGGGCCTAGCAGCCGGCTTTGGCCGCGCCGCGCCGCTGGTCGCCACCGCGTCCGCCGTGCCATCGGCGAACTCCAGCGAAAGCGCCATCCCAGACGCCACGTCGGCGGCCTGCTTGATGACGGCGCCGTCGGCATCCTTCACCAGCGCGAAACCGCGTGCCAGGACGGCCTTGTGCGAAAGCGTCGCCATCAGCCGGTCGGCCTGGACGATGCGGCCGCGCAATCGCTCCAGCCTGAGCAGCATCGCCTGGCCGCCCCGTCTCGTCAAAGCCGTCAGCAAATCCCTCTGCACACGTTGCCGCCGGGCTGTCGGCTCGATCGTGATGCGGCCCTGGAGCAAAGCCAGTTGCTGCCTGTGCCGCTGCAACGACGCCTTGGCGCATTTTGGCAACTGATCCGCGGCACGATTGAGCTCCGCGCGCCGGCTTCTCGCCAGAGTGCGCAGGGCCCCTTGCGCGCGCAAAAGGTTACGGTCGTTGGTGCGCCGCGCCTCGGCAATCCGCTGCGACAGCATTGCCGGCGTCAATTTTACGGCGAAGAACCGTGCCCGCTTGCGCTCGGTGGAAACCATCAGGCCACGACCGAGCCTCGATGTCGCCTCGTCCAGGCGCCGGCGCGGCAGCGCCAGCAATTGATCGGGCGAGGGCAGCGCACGCGCCGCCGCACGGGCTGCCTGCCGCTTGCGTTCGAAATTGCGCAGCACCGCGGCCTTGAGCCGTGCGCCGAGGCTGGCCAGCGTCGCTTCGAGGTCAGCCTTCACCGGCACGGCGATTTCGGCCGCGCCCGTCGGTGTCGGCGCCCGCACATCCGCGACGAGGTCGATCAGCGTCCAGTCGGTTTCGTGCCCGACGGCCGAAATCACCGGAATGCCCGAGGCGGCAACGGCGCGGGCGAGTGCCTCGTCGTTGAAGCCCCACAGATCTTCCAGGCTGCCGCCGCCGCGCGCGACGATCAGCAGATCGGGGCGCTGGATGGGGCTGTCCCATGCCAGCGCGTTGAAACCGGTGACGGCATTGGTCACTTCCGCACTCGCCGTGTCACCCTGCACGCGCACCGGCCAGACCAGCACATGCAGCGGAAAACGGTCCTTGATGCGGTGGATGATGTCGCGGATGACGGACCCGGTCGGCGATGTGACGACGCCGATGGTGCACGGCATGAATGGCAGCCGGCGTTTGCGGCCCGCATCGAAAAGCCCCTCCGCCTGCAGCCGGCGCTTGCGCTCCTCCAGCAGCGCCATCAGCGCCCCGGCGCCGGCCGGCTCCAGATTGTCGATGACGATCTGGTAGTTGGACTTGCCGGGATAGGTGGTGAGCTTGCCTGTGGCGATCACCTCCATCCCTTCCTCGGGACGGAATTTCAGCCGGCTCATCGTGCCTTTCCAGACCACGGCGTCGAGCCGGGCGCGGTCGTCCTTCAGCGCGAAATAGGCATGACCGGAGGAATGCGGCCCACGATAGCCCGAGATTTCACCGCGCACCCGCACATTGCCGAAGACGTCCTCGACCGTGCGCTTCAGCGCGCCTGATATTTCGCTCACCGTGTATTCGGTGGCGTTGGTGCGTGATTCGGATGCTGCTTCGCTCATCTGCCGATTGGGGGCTGGTTGGGCGCCGACGTCAAGGCGGCCATGTCAGCCCCGATAGTCATGACCCGCATCCTACCAGCCTGGCAGGATCTGGTTCGGCTTGCTCCGTTTCATCTTGGCGAAGGCGAGTGCCGCGAAGTCGAATGTTCCCGTCTCCTCGCCAAGCGGGATCGAGATGTTGTCCAGGCTTTCCGAAATATGGCGGGCAAGCGCATCGACGATCTCCGGTCGCGAGGTCTGGCCGCGCATGATGCCGATGCGGCAGTCGGGCAAGGCGCCGAAGCCGTCGGCTTCGCCCAGCACCCGCATGCCGGGCCTGAGCGCGCATTCGGGCAGCACCGAAATCGCCAGGCCCGAAAGCACGGCGGCGGTGATCACCGTCGCAGAGAAGCTGGTGAACAGGATGCGGTAGTCGCGGTTCTGCTGGTCCAGCACGTCGACGGCGGCGCGCCGCCAGATGCAGTTCGGCCGGCCGAAGGCCATCGGCAGGATTTCCTGCTCGTGCGTTGCGTGATTGGCCGAGGAGACCCACAGCAGCGGTTCACGCCGCACCACCTCCGATTGGCCGCGCACATCATTGTGCGTCACCAGCGCCAGATCGAGATTGCCGCGCTTGATGTGTTCGACCAGCCCCGGCGTCGGTTCGCAGATGACGGTCAGTTCGACGCGCGGGTTGGAGCGGGTGAAGCGTGCCATGATCTCCGGCAGGAAACGGTCCGCATAGTCGTCGGGCGTGCCGATGCGGATCGTGCCTTCGAGCCGCTGGTCGTCGAAGGCGGCGAGCGTCTCGCGGTTGAGATAGAGCAGCCGCCTTGCGTAGGAGAGCAGCTTGTCGCCTTCCTCCGTCAGCCTGTTGCTGCGCCCCTCCTTCTCGAACAAAGGCTTGCCGATCCGCTCCTCCAGCCGGCGCATCTGCATTGACACCGCCGACTGGGTGCGGTGCACTTCTTCCGCTGCGCGCGTGAAGCTGCCGGTATCGGCAATCGAGATGAAGGTCTGCAATTGATCGAGATCGAGCGGCGCTTTCATCGATGTGATCCATCACGAGTGTTGATGCCAAAGATTAAAAACATTCGTTGGATTAATCAATCGGTCGATGGCAAATTGGCATTGTCCACATGAAGGCATGTGAATCGAAGCCGGAACGGCCGCTGTCATCAGCGCCGATCATCGGGTTTCGTCCGCCCTACAGCGCCGCCGTCCTTTGGACGCGCAAAGGACGCTGTAGCCCTTGTTTTTGCGCATGATCCTTTTCCGAACCTCCGGTTCGGGGTCATGCGGCAGTCTGAAGGAGACCGACATGACCACGATCGATTTCGCCACCGAGACCTCGCGCATCACCTCGCGTCCGGCCGTTGCGACGCGCGTGGCCAACACCATCTCCAACGCCTATCGCGCCTGGAAAAATCGCCGCGCTTTCTACCGTCTTGGCGAGATGTCGGACGCCGAGCTCGCCGATATCGGCCTGACGCGCGCCGACCTGCATGTCGCAATCGGCGTGCCGTTTGGCCGCGACCCGACGGCGAGGTTGCGCGAAATCGCCAGCGATCGCGTGGAAACGATCGAGGACATCGCCCGCAAGGTGGCTTGATTGGCTGAGTTTCGGTTCGGTTGAACCTTTTTACGGTTCAGCGCGACCAAGGTTCATGCAGGCTCCCCACTCCCTGCCGGTTCCCCGCCGGCCTGCCTGCACGCTGCCCGGTCCTCCCAAGGACCGGGCTTTTCTTTTTGCTCAGGCGAATGCCAGCTTTCGCGACGGCTTTGGTATCGATCTGCCGAGATCATGCGCGGCCTCTATCCAGGACGCTATGGCATCTTGAACATTTGCGACGGCCTCTTCGGGAGTCTCACCGTCGCTCATGCAACCGGGAAGATCTGGTACAAGGGCTGAAAACCCACCTCCGTCCTCGATCGCAAGCGGCGCGATGATGACCGGATATTCAAGTCTGTCAGTCATGTCTCTTTGCCTCGTCGATGAATGTTACGGGTTTCCGGATATTGCGGCGCATCTGCTCCAGCCGTTTGCTCATGGATTTGCCTCGGACGTTTGAACTGCTACCGCCGGTCCATGTCCCGCTTGAACTGGTCAAAGATCGTTTCCACGCCCTTCTGGTATTCGTCGCGCTGCTGGGCGCCGGTCTCGAACATCTTGCCGAAAATGTCGTCGAACGGGTTCCTTGGGCGGCCGCTTGGATTGGCTTGCGGCTGTGGTGGCTGGCGCTGCTGCGGCTGCGGCGCTTGAGGCTGTTGCGGTGCCGGCTGCCCGCCCGGCATGCCACCGAAGCCTCCGCCTTGCCGCAGCATCTCCTCGAAGATTTTCCCCAGCGGGTTGTCGCCGTAGGGACTCTGTGTCTGCTGTGGCTGGGGTTGGCTTTGTGGTTGCTGCGGCGCGCCGCCGCCGAACATGTCCTGCAGCACCTTGCCGAGAGGATTGTCGCCGTAGGGATTGGGTGCCGGCTGCGGCTGGCTTTGCGGTTGCGCCGAGCCGCCGCCGAACATGTCCTGCAAGACTTTGCCGAGCGGGTTGTCCATCTGCGGCGGCGGCGCCTGGCGCTGTTGTGGCGCCGGCGCCTGCATGCCGCCTTGCCGCATCATCTGCTCGATGATCTCGCCCAGCGGATTGCCGCCACCCCCAAGACCAGCCGCGGCCTGCATCTGATTTGTCGTCTGCTTGAACAGTCCGCCCATCACCATCGAAGCGATCGCGGGCAGCATCTGCTGCAGGATCTGCTGGCTGACGCCGCTCGCCTGCGCCGCCTGGCTGGCCACCGCGCGCGACAGCTCCTTCGAACCGAACAGATGTCCGAGAATGCCGTTGCCTTCATCGACGCCTTGCGGCGAGAAGGCGCGCGTCGCGTCCTCGAAATACTTGGCGTGCTGGCCGCTTGCCATCGCCGTCATGAAGGCGCCGAGCCCGTAGGGATCGGCGGTGTTGCGTTGCAAACCTTGTGAAAAGGCCGGCAGCAATGCGGCGACCGCCGCCTGTGTCTGCTGCAGCGAAAGCCCGTATTGTTGGGCAAGCGCCTGCATGCCGTTGCCGTTCTGGGCCTGCGTCAGCATGTCGAACAAGGTAGGCATCGGCTTCTCCTCCGGGAAATCCTCAGGTGAGAGCCTAATTCGTTTCAATGCCCGATTGAAGCAGCTTTTGCCGCTCGCTAGCGCGCGGGGTTAATAGGCATATTCCATGAATACCGGCTCGATCGAGCCGCCCCAGCGCGTGTGATAGGCCGACAGCATCTCCTCGGCGCTGGTCGTGCCGCGCGCCACGACCTCGTCGAGCGTGTTGAGGAACGAGGTTTCGTCGTAGCCGTCGCGGTTCCTCTTGCCGCGGTTCTTCAATCCGGTGCGCGAAATGGCCATGACGTCGCGGGCGACTTCGCGCAGCGTGGTGTTGCGGAAAGGCGCGGAAATGCCGAGTTCGGGCACGGCATTACGCATGGCCAGCACTTCCTTGTAGGTCCAGCTCGACGTCAACGCCTCGGCCGCGTCGAGCGCCGCCTCGTCGTAGAGCAGCCCGACCCAGAAGGCCGGCAGCGCGCAGATGCGCCGCCAGGGACCGCCATCGGCGCCGCGCATTTCCAGGAAGCGCTTCAGCCGCACGTCGGGGAACAAGGTCGACAGATGGTTTGCCCAGTCGCCCATGGTCGGCAGCCCGTCAGGCACTTCATTGCGCGCGGCCCCGGCCATGAACTGGCGGAAGGTGATATGCGTCATGTCGTGATAGCGGCCGTCGCGAATGACGAAATACATCGGCACGTCGAGCGCCCATTCGACATAATCGGCGAAGCCGAAATCCGGTGAGAAGCAGAATTCGAGCAGGCCGGAGCGTTGGTTGTCGGTGTCGCGCCAGATGTCGCCACGCCAGCTCTGCAGCCCGTTCGGGCGGCTGTCGGTGAAGGGCGAGTTGGCGAACAGCGCCGTCGACAGCGGCTGCAGTTTCAGCGACACCTGCATCTTGCGGCGCATGTCGGTCTCGCTCTCGAAGTCGAGGTTCACCTGGATCGTGCAGGTCCGGTACATCATGTCGAGGCCCTTGGTGCCGACCTTGGGCATGTAGCGCGTCATGATCTCATAGCGCGACTTCGGCATTTTCGGCGTCTCGGCCAGCGACCATTTCGGGCTGCCGCCGAGGCCGAGGAAGCGGATGCCCATCGGCTCTGCGATCTCGCGCACCTGCGCCAGATGGGCATTGCCTTCGCGGCAGGTCTGGTGGATCGTTTCCAGCGGCGCGCCGGAGAGCTCGAACTGACCGCCGGGTTCCAGCGAAATCGCGCCCTGGCCTGTCGGCTCGACCAGGCCGATGATGCGGCCGTCATCGATGATGGGATCCCAGCCCAGCTTGTTCTGCATGCCTTCAAGGATGGCGCGGATGCCGCGCTCGCCGCCGTAAGGCACCGGTGCATTGCCATCGACATAGAACGGGAATTTCTCGTGCTCGGTGCCGATGCGCCATTTTTCGCGCGGCTTGTTGCCTTCGGCCAGGTGCTCGACAAGCTCGTCTATGCCTTCGATGGGCCGGAAATCGGTTGTGTCGCGCGCCATTGTCAAGCCCTCAAAGGCGGTTGGACCCACCGCCGGCGCTAAATGGACGAAATGTCAGTAGCCGATCAAGCGAAAAATCCTGAGCCACAGGTCAAGAGGAATTGAAGACCACGGCCGGCAAACCGCTCTTGCAAGAGACAACGTCCTACCAGTCGCCAATTGTTGCCTGCATCACCGCAAGCGCCGCCACCGCTGCCGTGTCGGCGCGCAGGATACGCGGCCCGAGCGGAATGGCGGTCACGAAGGGGAGCGCCCGCAGCATCTTGCGCTCCTCGTCGGAAAAGCCGCCCTCGGGCCCGACCAGCAGGGCGAGCTTCTTTTCCTTTACCGCCTGCAAGGCAGGCAGCGGGTTGTTGGTCGAGGCGTCCTCGTCGCAGAAGATCAGTCGCCTTTCCTTGTCCCAACCGGTCAGCAGGCGCTCGAATTTTTCCGCCTCGCGAACCTCCGGCACCGCCAGGATGCCGCATTGTTCGGCTGCCTCGACGACATTGCCGCGCAGGCGATCGATGGACGGCTTTGCCACCTGGGTGTGCTGGGTGATGACCGGCTGCAGGACGCCGGCGCCCATCTCGACTGCCTTCTGCACGAGATAATCGAGCCGGCCCTGCTTCAGCGACGCGAAGCAGTAGACGAGATCGGGCAGGGGCGGCTGCGTCCGTTGCGGCGCCAGTACCTTCAGCCGCACCGATCGCTTTGATTTCGCTGATATCGCTGCCGACCACTCGCCGTCGCGGCCATTGAAGACAAGGATCTGCGCGCCTTCGGAGAGCCGCAGCACATGCAAGAGATAATGGCTCTGCTGCTGGCTGGGCTCGAACTCGATGTCTGGCCCGAGGTCATAGGGCACGAACAGACGTTGCATCTTGTAGTTGGCGCGCATGGCCGAGGAATGGGCGAGGCGGCCGCCGGCGTCAAGCCTTGGCGGAAGGATGCCACACGGGTTGAAAGCCATGACGCAGGACGGCAAGCGTCGTCTCCGGGGTCAGCAGCACAAGCGTCTCATCCTCGAACTGATCAAGGCTGGTTGGCGGGCCGTATCCGGAAAAGGCCCATGGCAATGCCTCGCCTTCGCGCAAGGCATAGGCGTTGCCGCCGGCTGCGATCATCGCGCCATGGGGCAGGCGGGCAAGCACATCCATCGCGACAGCCGGCCGCTTGCCGCCCGACGCCAGCCGCTCCCTGTGCAATCGCTTGTCGACCTGCGGGGCGCGCGGCTCGGCAATACCGAAGGCTTGGCCGAGGCGGGCGACAAAATCCCTGGCCCGTTCGCGCTGGCAAAAGAAACAGGGGCGATGTCCGGCCGCGAGCGCCGTCACCTCGTCGAGAAAGAACAGCTCGGTCCAGCCGGCCTTGCCACCGGCCCGGTTGCGGCCCATCGGCTCGCGCCGCACATTGCGGAATTGACACACGCAGATGATCCAGGCCTGAAGCGCCCAGCGCTTTTTCAGGAGAGTCCTTGTCGCGGGGTCGTGGATAATGCCGCGATTGCCGGTGAACAGGCCGCGCTCCGGCACGGCGTGGATGGCGCCGAACGGATCGACCCGGTTCTGCAGTGGCATAGTCTTCTCCGCGTGCTCGCATCTTGGCTGAAATGCCGGCGCCATGATATCGCTCGTGGCACCTTTTTCATGTCAGCAGGGTTTTCGATGCGTGTGCTGGTTGTCCAGAACTACGACAACACCGGCCTCGGCCAGGTCGGTGCGGCACTGGCGGAAGCGGGTGCCGATCTCGATGTGCGCCTTCCCTACATGGGCGATCCGCTGCCTGAGGACGCAACCGGCCATGATGCCATGGTGGTACTCGGCGGCGGCCAGAATGCGCTGGCCGACGAAGAATATCCCTATTTCCCGGCGCTGCTCGAACTGACCCGCGATTTCGCTGGCAAGGACCGCGCCGTGCTCGGCATCTGCCTCGGCAGCCAACTCGTCGCCCGCGCCTTTGGCGGCGAAAACCGCATCGGCGGCGCCAACGAATTCGGCTGGCGCGGCGTGTCGCTGACGCCGGATGCCAAGGTCGATCCGGTGCTGGCTGAACTGCCGGAAAAGTTCCCGATCTTCCAGTGGCACGACGACACGTTCGTGTTGCCCGAAAACGCCGTGCGGCTCGCCGGCAACGATGTCGCCGAAAACCAAGCGTTTCGCGTCGGCCGCGCCGTCTATGGCTTCCAGTTCCATTTCGAGGCCGACCGGCCGATGGTGAAGGATTGGAGCTCCTCCTTCGCCCCGACCATTGCCGCGCGCCATCCCGACTGGGCCGGCAAGCTCGATGGTGAAATGGCCCGCAACGGTCCCGACGCCGATGCGGCTGGTCTCGCCATCGCCCGTGCTTGGGTGGCGACCATCTAACGTCCGCTCACGGTTCGCGTGACATAATTGGCACGCGGCCATGAATCCGTCTGGGGAAAACCTTTTCATCCTTGGCTTGTGTCCGGCCGCCATCCTAGAAGGCGCGCGCCCTACGCTGGCTGTGCAACCGGGATGAACCTTTTGTGTGACCCGTGCGACACACCATCGATACAGAACACGCCTAGAAGCGCGAAATCGTCGAAACTTTGAAGCGATTTTTCCATTTCAACGCATTGGTAACCGCCTCGTGCACAGATGCAGGAAGCTCAACAAGAGATGACCTCCGTGAAAGCAGCGCTTCTGTCCTTTGCCATGCTGTCCGCCATTGTGCTTTGCGGTCTTGGTATTTACGCCGCCGATGCGGCCAACAACCACAACGCCGTCGACGGCTACGGCGTCACCGCTTCCCTGCGCTAGGCCAAGGCATCCGTCGCGCCCTCGGGCGCCGGGTCCTCAAGGCTCCTTTATCGACATTTCCAGGATGCGTTTGTCTGCGCCGTCCACGACGAGCGCGGTCAACATGCCTGACTGCCAGGCAAGCGTGTCGACATTGACGCGGTTGGCCATCACTTCCGCCTCGGGGACGGGCGTGTGGCCGTGCACCACGATCTTGGCGAAGAGGCCGGTGTGGTCGTGAAAGACGTCACGGATCCAGATCAGGTCCTGCGGGTTCTGATTGTCCAAGGGAATGCCTGGCCTGATGCCGGCATGGCAGAAGAAGAAGTCGCCCGATGTCACCGAGAACGGCAGCGATCGCAGGAAATCGACATGACTTTGCGGCACGGCGTCGAGCAGGGCTTGATGGCCCCTGCGCACGGCTGATTCCGCCTTGCCGAACCAAACGCCGCTGCCGTTGTTGATCGTCACCCCGTAGGATTGCGCGGTCTGGATGCCGCCGAAACGGATGAACAGCCCTTCGGGGTCGGGCGTCTTGAGAAAATCGAGAAAGCCGATGTCGTGATTGCCGGCCAGCATCATGTTTCGCGGATCACGTTCGCGCGCCTCGATCAGAAAGTCGATGACGCCCTTGGAGTCCGGTCCGCGATCGACATAGTCGCCAAGATGGATGATGCGCCAGTCCGCGACCAGGTCCCTCGCGATCTCGGCCTTGATCTGTCCGTGCATGGCGGCCAGCAGGTCGAGCCGGCCATGCACGTCGCCGATCGCGTAAAGACGCACGCCGTCCGGCCCATGTGCGTCGAGGAAATGGATGCCAGGTTCCGCCAAGGTCTGGATATCTCCGTGGTCAGATGTCACGGACTTAGCGTCGGAGCTGCTCCTTGCCCATGTCGGTGACCAGACGCTTTCCGCACAGCGCCAGCGTGATGTCCATCTCCTTGCGGATGATTTCCAACGCTTTGGTAACCCCTTCCTTGCCCAGCGCGCCAAGGCCGTAAAGAAATGGCCGGCCGATATAGGTGCCCTTGGCGCCTAGGCACAGCGCTTTCAAAACGTCCTGGCCGGAGCGGATGCCGCCGTCCATATGGACTTCGATTTGGTCGCCAACCGCGTCGGCGATTTCCTCCAGCACCATGATCGACGATGACGCGCCATCGAGCTGCCGCCCGCCATGGTTGGAAACGATGATCGCGTCGGCGCCGGTCTTGGCCGCCATCAGCGCGTCTTCCTTGTCGAGGATGCCCTTGAGGATCAGCTTGCCGCCCCAGCGTTCCTTGATCCAGGCGACGTCCTTCCACGACAGTTGCGGATCGAACTGCTCCGTCGTCCATGACGACAGCGAAGCCACATCGCCGACGCCCTTGGCATGTCCGACGATGTTGCGGAAGGTACGGCGCTTCGTGCCAGCCATGCCCATCCACCAGCCAGGCCGCACCGCGATGTTGGCTATGTTGGCCAACGTCATCTTGGGCGGCGCCGAAAGCCCGTTGCGGACGTCCTTGTGACGCTGGCCGAGGACCTGGAGGTCGAGTGTCAGCACCAGCGCCGAGCATTTCGCCGCCTTCGCCCGGTCGATCAAACTAAGCACGAAGTCCTTGTCGCGCAGAACATAGAGCTGGAACCAGAACGGTTTCTTCGTCACCGAGGCGACATCTTCGATAGAGCAGATGCTCATCGTCGAGAGCGTGAACGGCACGCCGAATTCCTCTGCCGCCTGCGCTGCCAGCATCTCACCGTCGGCATGCTGCATGCCGGTCAGGCCGGTCGGCGCCAGCGCCACTGGCATCGACACTTTCTGGCCGACCATGGTCGATTCCAGCGAGCGGTTGCTCATGTCGACCAGCACGCGCTGGCGGAACTTGATCTTCTGGAAGTCTTCCTCGTTCGCCCGATAAGTGCTCTCGGTCCAGGCGCCCGAGTCGGCATAGTCGAAGAACATCTTGGGCACGCGCCGGCGCGCGAGATCCTTGAGGTCTGCGATGGTGAGAATGTCGCTCATGATGGTTCCCGCTTGATCGAATTGATTAGGAGCGTCTACGCGCCGGTTCGTTGTCGCCGGCTTCCGAACGCTGCCGCAGCCTCAGCCGCGACACGCGTTGCCAGTCGCCGCTGCGTTCGGCTTCCGCCATCGAACGCTCGACATAGGTCATGTGGTCCATCGCCGCCTGGCGGGCGCCGGCTGGATCGCCGGCCTTGACCGCGGTGTGGATCGCCCGGTGCTGCGTCAGCAGCGCCTCGCGTGCGCCAGGCACGGTGAACACCAGCAGCCGGTTCTGGAACACGCCTTCCGACAAGAGCCGGTAGCAGGAGCGCAGCGTGTGCAAGAGCAGGATGTTGTGCGCGCATTCGCAGATCGCATGATGGAACTCGACGTCGATCTCGGCCTCGTCGTCGAAATCGCAGGTGCGATGCGCCTCGTCCATGCGCGCCATGATGCGGTCGAGCAGGGCAAGGTCCTCGGGTGTGGCGCGCCGCGCCGCGTATTCGGCGGCTATGCCTTCGATCTCGCGGCGGTATTCCAGATAGTCGGCCACCGCCTTGCGATGCGTCGAGATCAGGTCCGCCACCGGCTTGGTGAACAGCTGGCCGATAATGTCGGCGACGTGGGTGCCGCCGCCCGGACGGGTCGACAGCAGGCCGCGCCCTTCGAGCGCCTTCAGCGCATCGCGCAGGATGGGCCGCGACACATCGAACTGACGTGCCAGCTCGCGCTCGCCCGGCAGCCGGTCGCCGGTGCGCAGCACGCCTTCGAGAATGAGGCTTTCGATCTGCTGCACCACCTCGTCGGCGGTGCGCGAATGCTCGATCCTGGAGAAAATGTCGCTCAAAGGAAGCGCCTGGAGAACGGAATGATGTCGCGCAGATTAAGGCCACTGTCGCCAACTGGTCAAATTATTTATCCAATTCGTCTCGTTCGGTCGATTCTTGCGCCGCGCCGGCATATCGCCTCGGGCTAAACTTTGCTGTTTACGTCCCTTGCCGATTGCAGCAAGACGACGCCATTGCACGAAGGGTCGAAACCAGGGGGACCAGACGTGTCGGACGAGACGTCCAATCTTGAATTCCAGCCGCGAAGCCAAGGCAGCGTCATGGGCTTTCCGGCGCATGAAGGCCGGCCCGGCGCGCTCGGCGAGGTTCATGCCCGCCCGCATCCGTTGGTCGAGAAGCCGCGCGTGCTCGTCCAACTCTCCTTCATGACCGAAGGCGGCTCCGCGGTCGACCATGCCGTGCTTTCCGAACTGTCGCGGCGCCTCGGCATCGCCGCCCCCGAGCGTCATGCCCGCCACCACGCCATGAAATGGGGCAAAGGCACGCTGCGCTGGGAGCGGCACACGGAATTCTCGACCTATCTCTGGGAAGGGCCGCTGGCCGAGAATGGCCGGGGGCAAGAGGATTCGCCTTTCGGCAACGGCTTTTCACCGCCGGGAACCGTCATCTCGGGCATCCGGCTCGAGATCCGCAAATGGACGCAGGCGAACGAGAGGCTGATCGCCGGCTTCGATCCGACCAGCCTCTGTCACTCGCTGGTCGAGCGTGGCAGCGCGGCCATCGTTACCGACTTCCGTCAGGACGGCGACGGCATGACCCGCATGCTGGTGCTCGACCGAGGTCTCACTCCGGCCAGCACCGGCGCGCTGTCGCAGCGGCTGATCGACATCGAGACCTACCGCACGCTTGCCATGCTCGGCCTGCCGCTGGCGCTCACCTTGTCCGGCCGCGCTCGCCGCATCGAGGACCGCTTGGCGCAGACGACGCTGGAAATGAAGGCCGCCGAGACGCGCGACAACCAGACGCTGCTCGCCGACCTGACGGAGCTTGCCGCCGAACTGGAGGCCGATGCCGCTTCCAGCCTCTACCGCTTCGGCGCCAGCCGCGCCTATGACGGCATCGTCACGGAAAGACTCGAGGCGTTGGATGAGGAGCCTGTGCAGGGCTACGACACCTGGGCGGGTTTTCTGCTGCGGCGCATGGCGCCAGCCATGCGCACCTGCCGCTCGGTCGAGGAGCGCCAGGCCAATCTGTCACGCAAGCTGACGCGCGCCACCACGCTGCTGCGCACTTGGGTCGATGTCGAGGTCGAGAAGCAGAACCGCGACCTGCTCGCCTCGATGAACAACCGCGCCCGCCTGCAACTGCGCCTGCAGCAGACCGTCGAGGGCCTCTCGGTCGCCGCCGTCTCCTATTACGTTGTCGGCCTCATCGGCTATGTCGCCAAGGGCGCGTCGGTATTTGGCCACACCTTCGCACCGGAGGTCGTCACCGCCGCCTCGGTGCCGTTCGCCATCCTGCTGGTCTGGTGGGGGGTGCGCAGGGTGCGACAGATGCACTCCGAGCCGGCGAGACATCCGGGCGAATAGTCCGCCCCAGACTTCAAGCGCGATAAATGCGCAGCGGCAGATTGCCGCTGCGGAAGCCTTGCCTGCGTCCGTCGCCCCGACGCCATCAAAGCAAGGTTTGCAACAAATGCCGCTAGCTGGTAAATCATTTTTACCAGTCGAGTGGAGGAAGTGCCGATGTCCGGCCTTGCCATGCCCAAGCCAGACGCCGGGACGCTGCGCCGGCGCAACGAAATCGTCGCCGACATGCGCATCATCGTGCCGGGCGAGGGCGTAGTCGACGCCGCCAACGAAATGCGCGCCTTCGAAAGCGATGGCCTGACCGCCTACCGGCAGATGCCGCTGGTCGTGGTCCTGCCAGAGACGGTGGCGCAGGTCTCGCGCGTGCTGAAATACTGCAACGACCGCAACATTCGCGTCGTGCCGCGCGGATCCGGCACCTCGCTGTCGGGCGGTGCGCTGCCGCTGGAGGACGCGGTGCTGCTGGTGATGAGCCGGTTCAACCGCATCCTCGAGATCGATTTTCCCAACCGCATCGTCGTCGCCCAGCCCGGCGTCACCAATCTCGGCATCACGACCGCCGTCGAGCAGGAGGGCTTTTACTATGCCCCCGATCCATCCTCCCAGATCGCCTGCTCGATCGGCGGCAATGTCGCGGAGAACTCCGGCGGCGTGCACTGCCTGAAATACGGCCTCACCGCCAACAATGTGCTCGGCATCGAGATGGTGCTGATGAATGGCGAGGTGGTGCGGCTCGGCGGCGGCCACCTCGACGCCGAAGGCTATGACCTGCTCGGCGTCATGACCGGTTCGGAAGGTCTGCTCGGCGTCGTCACCGAAGTCACCGTGCGCATCCTGAAGAAGCCGGAGACGGCACGCGCCCTGCTGATCGGCTTTCCGACCAGCGAACAGGGCGGCCAATGCGTCGCCGACATCATCGGCGCCGGCATCATTCCGGGCGGCATGGAAATGATGGACCGGCCGGCGATCCATGCCGCCGAGGATTTCGTCCATGCCGGTTATCCCCTCGATGTCGAGGCGCTGCTGATCGTCGAGCTCGACGGGCCGAGCGTGGAGGTCGACCATCTCATCACCGCGGTCGAGGCGATCGCCATCCGCAACGGCTCGACCACGTGCCGCATCTCGCAGTCCGAGCAGGAGCGGCTGAGTTTTTGGGCCGGTCGCAAGGCGGCCTTCCCCGCCGTCGGCCGCATCTCGCCCGATTACTACTGCATGGACGGCACCATTCCGCGCAAGGAGCTGCCGCGCGTGCTGGCCGGCATGCGCGAACTGTCGGAGAAATACGGTCTCGGCGTCGCCAATGTCTTCCATGCCGGCGATGGCAATCTGCATCCGCTGATCCTTTACGATGCCAACGTGCCGGGCGAACTGGACAAGGCCGAAAGCTTCGGCGCCGACATTCTGAGGCTCTGCGTCAAGGTCGGTGGCGTGCTCACCGGCGAGCATGGCGTCGGGGTCGAGAAGCGCGACCTGATGCCGGAAATGTTCAACCAAATAGACCTCGATCAGCAGATGCGTGTCAAATGCGCCTTTGATCCCAACCATCTGCTCAATCCCGGAAAGGTGTTCCCGCAACTGCGTCGCTGCGCCGAACTGGGCCGCATGCACGTGCATCGCGGCCAGGTGGCATTTCCCGACATTCCGAGGTTTTGAGCTGATATGTCGGCGCGTGAACACCCCCCTCTGTCCTGCCGGACATCTCCCCCTCAAGGGGGGAGATTGGCAGTTCGTGCGCTTCGCCTTTTCTTCAACGCAGAAGATTGGCGAAACCCTGCGCGACATCTGATCTCCCCCCTTGAGGGGGAGATGTCCGGCAGGACAGAGGGGGGCGCGACAGAACTCGGCCTATCCTGTTTCCCCCGCTTTGCGGGGGCAAGGAATCAGGTGCGAATATGACCATCTTCAGCCCCCTGACCCCAGATGAAGTCCTCTCCACCATTGCCTGGGCGGCGGCAGAGGAAACATCGTTCGAAATCCTCGGCCATGGCTCCAAGCGCGGCATCGGCCGTCCGTTGCAGACCGAGCACACGCTCGACCTGTCGAAACTTTCGGGCGTGACCCTCTATGAACCCGCCGAACTGGTGCTGTCGGCCAAATCAGGCACGCCGCTGGCCGACATCGAAAAGCTGCTGGCTGAAAACGGCCAGCAGCTGGCCTTCGAGCCGATGGATTACGGCCCGCTGCTCGGCGGCGAGCCGGGCAAAGGCACCATCGGCGGCGTGCTCGGCGCCAACCTGTCCGGTCCGCGCCGGCTGAAGGCGGGCGCCGCGCGCGACCACATCCTGGGCATCAATGTCGTCTCCGGCCGTGGCGAGGCCTTCAAGTCCGGCGGCCGCGTGGTCAAGAACGTCACCGGCTATGATCTGTCGAAGCTGATGGCCAACAGTTGGGGTACATTGGCCGTCTTCACCGACGTGACTTTCAAGGTGCTGCCGGCGGCCGAGACCGAAATCACGCTCGCAGTTCGTGGCCTGCTCGATGATGCCGCCTGCGCCGCCATGGCCCTGGCGCTGGGCTCCAGTGCCGAAGTGTCGTGCGCCGCCCACCTGCCGGAGCGCGTCGCCGCGCGCGTTGCCGGCGGTGCGCTCGGTACCGAAGCCGCCACGCTGCTGCGCGTCGAAGGCTTTGGTCCTTCCGTCGCCTATCGTATTACCACGCTGAAGACCCTGCTTGGCAAGGCCGGCCCGCTGGAGGAGATTGCCAGTGAGACCTCCAAGGCAATCTGGCGCGATATCAGGGATTGCAGCCCCTTCATCGATGGCAGCGAAAAACCGGTCTGGCGGGTCTCGATGACCCCCGCCCAGGGCCACCAGATGATCCTGACGCTACGCATGCAGGCAGCCGTCAGCGCCTTCTACGACTGGCAGGGCGGGCTGGTTTGGCTGCGCATGGAGGAGGGCGATCCGGAAGCCGCGCTGTTGCGTGGGCTCTTGAGAAAACATGGCGGCGGCCATGCGACGCTGGTGCGCGCTACCCCATCCCATCGGGCGGCTCTGCCGGTGTTCGAGCCGCAGGCGCCGGCGCTGGCGGCACTCAGCCAGCGGCTGAAACAGGAATTCGACCCGAAGAACATCCTCAATCCCGGCCGCATGGCCTAGGACATCAGAGATGCAGACCAATTTTTCGCCCGCACAGCTTGCCGATCCGCACGTCGCGGAATCGGAAAAGATCCTGCGCAAATGCGTGCATTGCGGCTTCTGCACCGCCACTTGCCCGACCTATGTAACGCTCGGCAACGAGCTCGATTCACCGCGCGGCCGCATCTACCTGATCAAGGATATGCTGGAGAACGGCCGTCCCGCCGACAAGGAGATCGTCACCCATATCGACCGCTGCCTGTCCTGCCACGCCTGCATGACCACCTGCCCGTCGGGCGTCAACTACATGCATCTGGTCGACCATGCCCGCGCCCATATCGAGGAGACTTACAAGCGGCCGCTGCTCGATCGCCTGACCCGCGCCATGCTGGCCTTCGTGCTGCCCTATCCCCAGCGCTTCCGCGCCGCGCTCAAACTGGCAAAACTTGGCAAGCCTTTCATCGGCCTGTTCGAAAAAATCCCGGCACTGAAGCCTCTCGGCGCGATGCTCAAGCTCGCGCCGGCATCGATCCCGGAAGCCTCGCCAATGGCCTTGCCGGGCGTCCATGCCGGGCAGGGGGCGAAAAAGGGCCGCGTCGCCATCCTGACCGGCTGCGCGCAATCGGTGCTCGATCCCGCCATCAACGATACGACCATCTCGCTGCTGACACGGCTCGGCGTCGAGGTCGTGGTGCCGCCGGGTGAGGGCTGCTGCGGCGCACTGGTTCATCACATGGGGCGGGAAGAAGCCGCCCTTGCCTCGGCCAGGCAGAATGTCGATGCCTGGACGCGCGCCATCGAGCAGGGCGGGCTCGACGCCATAATCATCACCGCATCGGGCTGTGGCACGACGATCAAGGATTACGGCTTCATGCTGCGCCTCGATCCGGCCTATGCCGACAAGGCCGCGCGCGTGTCGGCGCTGGCGAAGGACATCACCGAGTATCTAGCCGCCATCGACCTGCCTGAACCCGTGCGCAAGCCTGGCACGGTCGTTGCCTATCACTCGGCCTGCTCGATGCAGCACGGCCAGAAGATAACGCGCCAGCCGAAGGAGTTGCTGGCCAAGGCCGGTTTCGTCGTGCGCGAGCCGCGCGAGGGGCACCTCTGTTGCGGCTCGGCCGGCACCTACAACATCCTGCAATCCGAGATTTCGGCCAGGCTGCGCGATCGTAAGGTCAGGAACATCGAGGCGACGGGTGCCTCAATCGTCGCCACCGGCAATATCGGCTGCATCACGCAGATCGCATCCGCCGCCAGGATGCCGGTGGTGCACACGATCAAGCTGCTCGACTGGGCCTATGGCGGGCCGAAGCCGGACGGCGTTACGGAAGACAGCCTGGTCGCGGCGGAATAGGCGTCCGTTTCAGTGCTACTCGGCCGCGAGCCTGTCCGACGTGCCATAGGTCGCCTCATAGAGCGCGCGCTGGCGGCTGAGCGCGACCATTGTGTTGCGCAGCAGGATCGCCACCGTGATCGGGCCGACGCCGCCCGGCACCGGCGTGATCCAGGAGGCAACCTCGCGCACGCTGTCGGTGTCGACGTCGCCGACGATGCGGCTCGTGCCATCAGGTCCAATTTCGGAATTGATGCCGATGTCGATGACGGCCGCACCCGGCTTTACCATGTCGGCCTTGATCAGGCGCGGCCTGCCGACGGCGACGAACAGCGCGTCGGCGCGGCGCGCATGGGCGGCGACCGATCGTGTCATATGATGGCAGACGGTGACGGTCGCGCCCTCGCTCATCAGCAGGAAAGCGATCGGCTTTCCGACGATTTCGGAATGGCCGACGATCACGACTTCGAGCCCCTTGAGGTCGAGGCCGGTTTCCTTGAGCAACTCGACCGAGGCCGCTGCGGTGCAGGGCGCGAGGTCGAGCTGGTTGTAGACGATGTTGCCAATCGAGGCCGGGTGCATGCCCTCGACGTCCTTGAGCGGGTGCACGGCCGCCTGTAGCGTCTTGATCGGGATATGCGCGGGAACCGGCCGCTGGATGATGATGCCGGTGACGCGCGGATCGGCGTTCAGCCCGTGGATGGCTGCTTCGAGTTCACCCGAGGTGATGGTGGCGGGAAAGCGCCGCTCCTCGAAATCGATGCCGGCGAGCTCAGCCTTGGCGCGCTGGTTGCGCACATAGACATCGACCGCGTCGGTGTCGCCGACGGTGATCGAGATCAGCTTGGGCGGAAAACCCTCGGCCTTGGCAATGGCCGCGTCCTCGCGCACGGCGGCGATGATGCGCTGGGCAACCGGGCCGCCCTTGAGGTAGCGGCTGTCGTCGGACAGGGTCATAGTTCGAACCTTTGGTGGGAGATTGTGCACTGCAATAGCAGAGCATGGCCCGGAAATCAGCCCTGAAAACGAAACACCGTGCCTCCAGGGCGACCTGTCGCACCGTGAAACGAAAAGGGCAGCCCGGTTACCCGTGCTGCCCTCTCGTGACTGGCCGTATCCCCACACGGCCCGTCCCCCGTTAACTCGCTGCCAGTCTAAGCACGTCTTCCAAAAGTGCGCTATGGCTTGAGGGCAACAGTGCGCCAAAATCTACTCAGCACTGCTTAACCGGTTGATTCGCTATCACTATATCACTTCGACCGTCGTTCCGACATTGACCCGTTCATAGAGGTCGACGACATCCTCGTTGCGCATGCGGATGCAGCCCGACGATACCGCGCCGCCGATCGTCCAGGGCTGGTTGGTGCCATGGATGCGGTACTCGGTCGTGCCGATATAGAGTGCGCGCGCGCCGAGCGGGTTCTCCATGCCGCCGGCCAGATAGGTCGGCAGGTAGCGACCCTTGGCCGCCTCGCGCTTGATCATCTCGGCCGGCGGACGCCAGTCCGGCCAGACGCGCTTGTTTGTGATCTTGTGCGTGCCCGACCATTCGAAGCCGGGTTTGCCGGTGCCGACGCCGTAGCGCCGCGCCTTGCCGTTCTTCTCGACCAGATAAAGGAAATTCTGCGTGGTATCGATGACGATCGTGCCCGGCTTCTGCGCGCCGTCATAGGCGACTTCCTGTGGCAGGTAGACCGGGTTGATCTGCGGGCGCATGACCATGCGTTTGCCCGGCGCCTGCACGGCGGCCGTCTGCACGCGGTCGGGCTGCGCGGTGCGCTGGCGCGGCTGCGCGGCCTGCCGGTTCTGCCGCACGATGCCCGGCGCATGGCCGAGCTGCAGCACCCAGGGCGCGGAAAGGTCGGGGCTCACCATCACCGGCGGCCTGTCGGCATAGCGGTCGCCGGCGGTTGAGGGTGTGACGCCGGCGGCAAACACAGCCACTGCGCCGAGCAAGGGAAACAGAACTCTTTTCATCGGGAACGCACCTTGATCGTCTAAATACACCGGGCGAGAACGCTCCCGGCTTGCGCGATCATTGGCGGCGAGCAGCAACCGAAACATGAATCGGAATGCCTAAAATGCCGTTCTGTCAGTAAACCCTTTGGTGTGGTTACCGCCGGGTTCAGGAATCTGGTAAAGCCACGGTAAAGACAGCGCGGAAGCGCGTTAACGGATGGATTTTTCAGGATGAGCAATGAAAATACCGGCCTGCTTGCCGGTCCTGACGGTGTCGCGCGCTGCTTCTGGCACGGCAATCTGCCCGACTATCTGCATTACCATGACCATGAATGGGGCCGGCCGATGGCCGACGACCACAGGCTGTTCGAGAAAATCTGCCTCGAAGGGTTCCAGTCGGGCCTGTCGTGGCTGACCATTTTGCGCAAGCGGGAGAATTTTCGCGAGGCTTTTGCCGGCTTCGACTTCGACAAGGTCGCGGCCTTCACCGAACGGGACGTCGAGCGCCTGCTCGGCAATGCCGGCATCATCCGCCATCGCGGCAAGATCATCTCGACCATCAACAATGCCAAACGCGCCCGCGAAATGGTCGACGAGTTCGGCTCGCTGGCCGCCTGGTTCTGGAAGTTCGAACCCGGCAAGGAGGAACGGCCGCAAACCGTCGACCTCGCCCATTTGCGCGCCAACCCGACAACCGCGGTCTCGGTCCGGATTTCGAAGGACCTGAAGAAGCGCGGCTGGACCTTCGTCGGCCCGACCACGGTCTACGCCTTCATGCAGGCCATGGGCCTGGTCAACGACCATCTCGAGGGGTGTGTGTGCCGCAAGGAGGTCGAGAAGGAACGGAAGGCTTTCAAACGGCCGAAATAGCGGCGACGCTCAGGTCCCGAGAGCAGGCCGGCACATATCAGGTGCCGCCGGCTCCGGATAGGTAAAGCCCGGCGACAATGGCGGCCACGATGGCGAGGGCCGGATAGATCACCAGCAGGCCGGTCACCAGCGCATCGCGCATGGTGGGGCTGGCGCCTTCGCCGGGCTCGAAGGGACCGGCTGCCTGGCTTGTTATCTTGTGAGTGTGGGTGTTGGCTGGGCGCAGCTGTGCGTGCAGGTCGCTGGCGCTGCGATAGCCGATGTCGAATTTCCGCGCCACCGCCATGGCCCGATCCCCTTGTTCCGGTCCGCTTTATCGCCTGCGATTGTGTCGGCGGAATGCCGCGCTTATGGCGGAATTGGTTCATTTCTGCAGTGGTTTGTTGCAGCGAAGCGAGGCTTCGCGCGGCCTTGCCGCACCAAGCGTCATCGTTTAGGACACGCGCGTTGTGAAAATCGCATCATATTGCGAAAATCGCACCACTACCGACCTGCCATCGCCACAAACACCGAGCAAGAACCCATGGCCGACAAATCGGAAAAGACGAAAGCGCGGCTGCCGCGCGGTTTTGCCGACCGCAGCGCCGAGGACATCCGCGCCGTCGAGAAGATGATGGCGACGATCCGCTCGGTCTATGAGCTCTATGGCTTCGAGCCGGCCGACCAGCCGCTGATCGAATACACCGATGCGCTGGGCAAATTCCTGCCTGACCAGGACCGGCCGAACGAAGGCGTGTTCTCTTTTCAGGACGATGACGACCAGTGGCTGTCGCTGCGCTACGACCTGACGGCGCCGACGGCGCGTTTCGTCGCCGAGAACTTCGAACGCCTGCCCAAACCCTACCGCAGCTACCGCTCAGGCTGGGTGTTCCGCAACGAGAAGCCCGGTCCCGGCCGCTTCCGCCAGTTCATGCAGTTCGATGCCGACACGATCGGCACGCCGGGCGTGGCGGCGGACGCGGAGATGGCGATGATGATGGCCGACGTCATGGAAGCGCTCGGCATCAAGCGCGGCGACTATGTCATTCGCGTCAACAACCGCAAGGTGCTGGACGGCGTGCTGGAGGCGATCGGACTTGGCGGTGACGAGAACGTCGGCCGCCGGCTGACTGTGCTGCGCGCCATCGACAAGCTGGACAAGCTCGGGCCGGACGGTGTCCGGCTGCTGCTTGGCCCGGGGCGCTGGGACGGCGGCAAGGAAGGCGAGGGCGACTTCGCCAAAGGCGCCGGGCTGAATCACACGCAAGCCGAGGCCATTCTTCTGGCGACCGCGCGCAATGCGCAGGCTGGCCAGGATGCCAGCGTCAGCGGAAACGCGGTCTACCAGGAGGGCGTAGGCGAACTCGCGACGATCGAAGCTCTGGTCAGGGCCGCCGGATATGCCGAGGACCGCATTGCCATGGATCGTTCCGTCGTGCGTGGCCTGGAATACTATACCGGCCCGGTCTTCGAGGCCGAGCTTCTGGCCGAAATCCCCAATGAGGACGGCCAGATCGTGCGCTTCGGTTCCGTCGGCGGCGGCGGGCGCTACGATGGGTTGGTCTCACGCTTCCGTGGCGAACCGGTTCCGGCGACCGGTTTTTCCATCGGTGTCTCCAGGCTGATGACGGCGCTGAAAAACCTCGGCAAGCTCGACAGCGCCGATGTGATCGCGCCGGTTGTCGTGCTGGTCATGGACAAGGACACGGAAAGCCTCGGCCGCTACCAGAAGATGGTCTCGCAATTGCGCGCCGCCGGCATCCGCTCCGAAATGTATCTCGGCGGCGCCGGCATGAAGGCGCAGCTCAAATATGCCGACCGGCGCGGTTGTCCCGTCGCCATCATCCAGGGCGGCGACGAACGCGCCAAGGGTGAGTTGCAGATCAAGGACCTGATCGAAGGCGCCCGCATGTCGGCGGAGATCACCGACAATGCCGAATGGCGCGCCGCGCGGCCGGCACAGGTGACGGTGGCGGAAAACGAACTGGTCGCCGAGGTCAAGAAGATTTTGGCGGCGCAAGCCGCCGATCGCGGGAAGGGTGGCGCTTGAGCGCCCCCCTCTGGCCTGCCGGCCATCTCCCCCTCAAGGGGGGAGATCCGATGTCACATGGGCTTTCGCCAATCTTCAGCGCTGAAGAAGAGGCGCTGCGCGTCAAGCTGCCGATCTCCCCCCTTGAGGGGGAGATGTCCGGCTGGACAGAGGGGGGTGCCTCGCGCACATCCTGTCCATGACCTCCCGCTACCCCGCCATATCAACTGACATCACCACCCTCTTCGCCACGCGCAACACGCATGCGGTGGAAGTCGCGGTGCTTCAACCGGCCGATCCGTTCCTTGACATGGCCGGCGAGGATCTGCGCCGCCGCATTTTCCTCACCGAGAGCGAGACCGGGCAGACGCTCTGCCTGCGGCCCGAATTCACCATCCCCGTCTGCCTCGATCACATTGCCAGCCAGGCTGGTACACCGCGCCGCTACTCCTATCTCGGCGAAGTGTTTCGCCAGCGCCGCGAGGGCGGCAATGAGTTCTTCCAGGCCGGTATCGAGGATCTCGGCGACCGCGACACGGCCGGAGCCGATGCGCGCTCGGTGGCCGACGCATATGCGCTGCTGTCGCTGGTGCTGCCGGGCCAGTCGCTGGCGGTCACGCTTGGTGACCAGG
This sequence comes from Mesorhizobium sp. ES1-3, assembly GCF_020164795.1. Taxonomy (NCBI): domain Bacteria; kingdom Pseudomonadati; phylum Pseudomonadota; class Alphaproteobacteria; order Hyphomicrobiales; family Phyllobacteriaceae; genus Mesorhizobium; species Mesorhizobium sp. ES1-3. The sequence continues at coordinate 550,108 of NZ_JAIUGW010000001.1, read as the reverse complement.
GCATCTTCGAGGCGGTGCTGGCGGCACTCGGCCTGCCGCGCGGCTGGCGCATGCGCCTGGCCCGCGCCTTCGGCTCGGCGCCGATGCTGGAGGCCGCACTCGCCGATCTCGCCAACCCGCCGCGCAACGGCCAACTCTCCGGCCCGGTCGCAGCGCTTGTCCTCGACGGCGATCTGGACGGTCTCTCCCTGCATATTGCCGACGGCATGGAGAAGGCCGGCCTGTCGGCATCCGCCGGGCGCGCGCCTTCGGACATTGCGCGGCGGCTGATCGAGAAGGCCGAATTGCGCAGCGTGCGGCTGTCGAACGAGGCCTTCGCGGCGCTGAAAAGTTTTCTGGCGATCAATGTGCCGCTCGATGGCGCGGCGCAGGCACTGGATTCTTTCGCCGCCGGCGCCGGACTTTCGCTGGGTGTGGCGCTGGAAAAATTCTCGGCCCGCGCCAAGGCAATCGAGGCGCATGGCTTGCCCTCGGGAAAAATCCGCTACGACGCCGCCTTCGGCCGTCCGCTAGATTATTACACTGGTGTCGTCTTCGAAATCGCGGCCGCCAATGGCGAGCGTCCCCTGGCCGGTGGCGGGCGTTATGACAGGTTGCTGACGCTGCTCGGCGCCAAGACCGCGATCCCCGGTGTCGGCTTCTCGGTGTGGCTCGACCGCATCGAGGCGTTGCGGGAGACGGCACCATGATCACGCTGGCGATCCCGTCGAAGGGCAGGCTCAAGGAGCAGGCGCTGGAGGTGCTCGCCAAGGCTGGCCTCGCCGTCAGCCTGCCCGGCGACGAGCGCAAATATCACGCCCGCGTCGAGGGCATGGACAATGTCGAAGTGGTCTTCCTGTCGGCCTCCGAAATATCGGGCGAGATAGGCCAGGGCGCGGTCGATCTCGGCATCACCGGCGAGGATCTGGTGCGGGAAAATCTCGCCGACTGGGAAGCGCGCGCCGAAATCGTCGCCCGTCTTGGCTTCGGCCATGCCGATGTCGTGGTCGCGGTGCCCGAGATCTGGCTCGATGTCGATACCATGACCGATCTCGACGACGTTGCAGCCGATTTCCGCCAGCGCCATGGTCGGCGGCTCAGGATCGCCACCAAATACTGGCGGCTGACGCAGCAGTTCTTTTCGCTCAAGCACGGCATCCAGGTCTATCGCATCGTCGAGAGCCTCGGCGCGACCGAAGGCGCGCCGGCGGCCGGCCTTGCCGACGTTATCGTCGACATCACCAGCACGGGCTCGACGCTGCGCGCCAACCATCTCAAGGTTCTGGGCGATGGCATCGTGCTGGAGTCGCAGGCCTGCCTTGTGGCCTCGAGGAAGACACGTCCAGCGGCGGACGAAGCCGTCCTGCGCGACATCGTCGCGAAAATGACCGCCGCGGTCGCATAGCGATCCTTCAGGGAAGAAGCTCCAGTACCATCGACGGGATTTCCAGCATCCCGGCAGGCTGATAGGTTCGGCCAGTCTTGGGAGGAGACAGCGATGCCGGTCAATCTCGACGAGTTGAAGAATGCCACCAATCTGCGCGGACGCGGCGCGCGCGCCGACGGCGTCTTTATCGCGCCCGTGGACGGCAGGGCACATGTCTCGGGCGATCGCGGCGTGCCGCTGCTCGACAAAACGATCCCTGAGCTTTTCTCCGACACCGTCAGCAAATACGGCACGCTCGATGCCGCCGTCTTCGTCGGCCAGGACAAGCGCTTCACCTGGGCCGAACTGTCGGACACGGTGGATGCGCTGGCCGCCGGCTTCCTGGCGCTCGGCCTCCACAAGGGCGACCGGGTCGGCATCTGGTCGCCCAACCGCTGGGAATGGCTGGTGACGCAGTTCGCCACCGCCCGCATCGGCCTGATCCTGGTCAACATCAATCCGGCCTATCGGCTGACCGAACTGGAATATGCCCTGAACAAGGTCGGCTGCAAGGCCCTGGTGACGGCGGCCAGCTTCAAGACCTCGGACTATCTCGGCATGATAGAGACGCTGGCGCCGGAGATCGCCACGGCGATCCCGGGCAAGCTGAAGGCCAGGAAGCTGCCGACGCTCAGGATCGTCATCCGCATGGGCGAGGAGAACTCGGCAGGCATGTTCAATTTCGGCGATGTGTTGGCAATGGCCGGCCGCGACGAGCATGACAGCCTCGACCGCATTTCCGAGCGATTGAAGCCGGGCGATGCGATCAACATCCAGTTCACGTCAGGCACGACAGGCGCTCCCAAGGGCGCGACGCTCACCCATCTGAACATCGTCAACAACGGCAATTTCGTCACCTCGGCCATCAAGCTCACCGTCGACGACCGCCTCTGCATCCCTGTGCCGCTCTATCATTGCTTCGGCATGTCGATGGGCACGATGGGTTGCGTGTCGAAGGGCGCGACCATGGTTTTTCCGTGCGAAGGCTTCGATCCCGGCCTGACGCTGAAGGCGATCGCGCAGGAGCGCTGTACCGGCCTCTACGGCGTGCCGACCATGTTCGTCGGCATGCTCGATCATCCGGACTTTTCGTCCTTCGATCTCTCCAGCCTGCGTACCGGCATCATGGCCGGTTCGCCGTGCCCGATCGAGGTGATGAAGAAGGTGGTGTCGCTGATGCATATGGCGCAAGTGACCATCGCTTACGGCATGACCGAGACCAGTCCGGTCTCGTTCCAGAGCAGCGTTGACGATCCGTTGGAAAAGCGCGTCTCGACGGTCGGGCGCATCCACCCGCATGTCGAGGTCAAGGCGGTCGATGCCGATGGCGCCACCGTTGCGGTCGGCGCGCCGGGCGAGCTTTGCACGCGCGGTTATTCGGTGATGAAGGGCTACTGGGACGACGACGAAAAGACCCTCGAGGCGATCGACAGCGACGGCTGGATGCACACCGGCGACCTCGCCACCATCGACGCCGAGGGCTATTGCAACATTGTCGGCCGCGTCAAGGACATGGTCATCCGCGGCGGCGAGAACGTCTATCCGCGCGAGGTCGAGGAATTCCTCTACCGTCATCCCAAAGTGCGGGAAGTGCAGGTCTTCGGCATCCCGGACGCCAAATATGGCGAGGAGCTGTGCGCCTGGATCGTGCTCAAGCCCGACCAGGTGGCCACCGAACAGGAGATTAAGGCCTTCTGCGCCGGCCAGATCGCCCACTACAAGGTGCCGCGCCACATCCGCTTCCGCACGGAGTTGCCGATGACGGTGACCGGCAAGCCGCAGAAATTCCTGATGCGTCAGGCCATGGTCGAGGAACTCGGGCTGGTGACGCAGAAGACGGCGTGAGGCCGGATCAGCGGCGTCGCACCAGTGCGCTGATGCTGTCGAGCAGCGACCGCTGGTCGCCGACCCAGAACCAGTGGTCGTCGCCGTCGACCTCGATGAACCGCGCGCCGGGAATCCTGGACGCGAGAAACCGGCCGGCCTCGATGCGCACGGCGCGGTCGCCGGAACGGTGGAGAATCATCGTCGGGGCGGAGACTTTTGCCAGAAGATTACGGACATCGGCGTCCCGTAGTGCATCGAGCAGGCCCGCGACCGCACCCGGGCTGGAGGCTGCCCTGAGCAATCCGGCCCACCAGGTCCTCGCCTGACGGTCGCCAGTGAGGCTCGGGGCGAAGGTTTCGATTTCCGCCGGGCCACCCCAGCCCGCGAGCAGGCGTTGCTTCCACAGGTCATACTGCGCGGCGGTCAAGGCGTAGGGATAGTCGGGCGCGCGGCTGCCTTTCGCGAGCGTCCCCCACAGGACAAGGCCTGTCAACCGCGCGAGATGATCGCCAATCCGACTTCGCCGCGGACCCGCGAGTTCCTATCGCGGGTGCTGTAGCGGCTGTTTTTGGCCAGTTCTCAAGCGGCCAGCAGTGGCGTGCCCAAACCCCGGATAATCTTCGCCAGTTCGACGCATTCGCCGTGCCGCGCGTTGTTGCGTCGCCAGGCAAGGCAGATCATGCGCTGCGGCATCGGCTCCTGGAACGGCACGATCTTGAGGTCGGGAATGGTTCCGGCCGGCCCCGCCGCCATTTCGGGGATGAGCGTCACGCCAAGCCCGTGCGCCACCATCTGCAAGAGCGTGGTCAGGCTGGTGGCGCCATAGCTTGCCATCGCCACCGGCCGTACATTGCCGCAGACGGCGAGCGCCTGTTCGCGCAGGCAATGGCCTTCTTCCAGCAGCATTAGTCTTTCCAGCGCCGGGCTCTCGGGTGGAACCGGCGGCGAGGCAAAGGCCGGATCGCCTGATGGCACGGCCAGGAAGAACCGGTCGGGAAACAGCGCTTCGGTGATCAGTCCGGGATGGTCGAGCGGAAGCGCGGCGATGAAGGCGTCGAGTTTTCGCGATGCGGTGTCCTCGACCAGGGAGGTGGTGACCGCCTCGCGCAGTTCGAGCAGCAGGGCCGGGAAATGCTTCTTCAGTTCGGGCAGGGCGCGCGGCAGAAGATAGGGCGCGACGGTCGGGATGATGCCCAGCCGGAAGCGTCCCTCCATGGCCGTGCGACCACGCCGGGCCGTCGTTTCCACGTCACGTATGTCAGCCAGGATGCGCTCGATACGCGGCAACAGAGCGATCGCGTCGTCCGTCATGCGCACCGACTTGCCACCGCGTTCGAACAGCCGGCAGTTCAGCCGCTGCTCCATTTCGGCGATCTGGGAGGACAGCGCCGGCTGGCTGACACCCGCAAGTTTCGCCGCGCGCCCGAAATGCAGCGTCTGCGCCAGCGCGTCGAAATAATGCATCTGGCGAACTGTCAATCCGATCATGCAGTCAAGCCTATCATAAGAAAATCCTATCGAAATGAACAGGAAAGGCAATTTGTTTTTATCGTCAGTGTGGCCTAGTCTGGAACGGTTCCAGATTGGCGCGGGCCACTGGCCGCCCCCAAAATCTTGGCAAAAATCAACCTCGGCAAAATCAAACCTCGGCAAAATTGGAGTGAGAGATGGACGCGAAAACCGACGACAACAGCGCGGGCAAATGCCCTGTGGCGCACGGATCCACCGGCCGGACCAACCGTGACTGGTGGCCGAACCAGCTTGACCTCGGCGTTCTCCACCAGCAGTCGAACCTGTCGGACCCGATGGGCGAGGACTTCGACTATGCCAAGGAATTCGCAAGCCTCGATCTCGATGCGGTCATCAAGGACCTGCACCATGTGATGACGGACTCCCAGGACTGGTGGCCGGCTGACTTCGGCCATTACGGGCCGCTGTTCATCCGCATGGCCTGGCACAGCGCCGGCACCTACCGCATCGGCGACGGCCGTGGCGGCGCCGGAGCGGGCCAGCAGCGTTTCGCGCCGCTCAACAGCTGGCCTGACAACGCCAATCTCGACAAGGCGCGCCGCCTGCTTTGGCCGGTCAAGCAGAAATATGGCCGAAAGATTTCCTGGGCCGACCTGTTGATCCTCACCGGCAACGTCGCGCTGGAATCGATGGGCTTCAAGACCTTCGGCTTCGCCGGCGGCCGCGCCGACGTCTGGGAGCCCGAGCAGGACGTGGACTGGGGTTCGGAGACCAAGTGGCTCGGCGACGAGCGCTATTCGGGCGACCGCGAGCTTCGCGGCCATCTCGGCGCCGTGCAGATGGGTCTGATCTACGTCAATCCGGAAGGGCCGAACGGCAAGCCCGATCCGCTGGCCTCGGCCCGCGATATCCGTGAAACCTTCGCTCGCATGGCGATGAACGACGAGGAAACCGTGGCGCTGATCGCCGGCGGTCACACTTTCGGCAAGACCCATGGCGCCGGCGATGCCTCGCTGGTCGGCGCCGAGCCGGAAGGCGCCGGCATCGAGGCGCAGGGCCTCGGCTGGTCGAGCAAGTATGCGTCGGGCATTGCCGGCGATGCCATCACTTCGGGCCTGGAAGTCACCTGGACCACGACGCCGACCAAGTGGAGCAACAACTTCTTCGACAACTTGTTCAACTATGAATGGGAATTGACGAAGAGCCCCGCGGGCGCCCATCAGTGGACGCCGAAGGGTGGCGCCGGCGCCGGCACGGTGCCGGATGCGCACAACCCCTCGAAGCATCGCGCGCCGGCCATGCTGACCACCGACCTCGCGCTGCGGGCCGACCCGGCCTATGAGAAGATCTCGCGGCGTTTCCACCAGCATCCGGACCAGTTCGCCGATGCCTTCGCCCGCGCCTGGTTCAAGCTGACCCACCGCGACATGGGTCCGGTCGTGCGTTATCTCGGCCCGTTGGTGCCGAAGGAAGAGCTGATCTGGCAGGACCCCATCCCTGCGATCGACCATGAACTGGTCAGCGACCAGGACATCGCATCGCTGAAGGCCAAGATCCTGGGCTCCGGCCTGTCGGTTTCCGAACTGGTCTCGACCGCCTGGGCCTCGGCTTCGACCTTCCGCAATTCCGACAAGCGCGGCGGCGCCAACGGCGCCCGCATCCGGCTGGCACCGCAGAAGGACTGGGACGTCAATCAGCCGGCCGAACTGGCGAAGGTGCTTGCCAAGCTCGAAGGCATTCAGAAGGAGTTCAACGCTGGCGGCAAGAAGGTCTCGCTCGCCGACCTGATCGTGCTCGGTGGTGTCGCCGCTGTCGAGAAGGCAGCGAAGGATGGCGGCAACGACCTGAAGGTGCCATTCACACCGGGCCGCATGGACGCCTCGCAGGAACAGACGGACGTCCACTCCTTTGCCGCGCTCGAGCCGAAAGTTGACGGCTTCCGCAACTATGTCAGGGGCAAGCAGCCCATGTCGGTTGAAGCCATGCTTGTCGACCGGGCACAGTTGCTGGGCCTGACGGCGCCGGAGCTGACGGTGCTTGTCGGCGGCCTGCGGGTGCTCGGCGCCAACACAGGCAAGTCCAGGCACGGCGTGCTTACCGACAGGCCCGGCACGCTGACCAACGACTTCTTCGTCAACCTGCTCAGCATGAGCACGGTCTGGGATCCGGCGGCCGGCTCCGAGCCGGGCTCGGAAGAGGTCTACGAGGCGCGCGACCGCAAGACCAAGGCAGTCCGGTGGACCGGCACCCGCGCCGACCTGATCTTCGGCTCGCATGCGCAGTTGCGGGCGCTGGCCGAGGTCTACGGGTCGGCGGACGCCGGGCAGAAATTCGCCCGGGATTTCGTTGCGGCATGGACCAAGGTGATGAACGCCGACCGCTTTGATATCGCCGCCTGATCCGAGCTTAAGAACGTACGAAAAAGGCGCGGGCCACGGCCCGCGCCTTTTTCATCCTGGCTCCGGAAATCAATCCTTCTCGAAGACGCGCGCCTTGGCGACGACGCCGGCAATGGCGCCACCGATTAGCGGCGCGACGATGAACAGCCACAGCTGGCTGAGTGCGGCACCGCCGGTAAACAGCGCCGGGCCGATCGAACGCGCCGGATTGACCGACGTGCCGGTGACCGGGATCATGGCGAAGTGAATGCCCGCCAGCGTCAGGCCGATGACCAGACCGGCAAAAGCCGTCGAGTGCTTCTCAGCGGTAACGCCAAGGATCACCGTGACGAAGGTGAAGGTGCCGATCAACTCCCACAGGAACGCCGAGCTCATGCCCCACTTCGTCTCGTCCCAGCCATTGGCGCCGAAGCCGCCGGTGTGGCCGCCCGTCTGGCCGGAAACGATGATCCACAGCGCCAGCGAAGCGATGATGGCGCCGATGATCTGCGCGATCCAGTAAGGGATGACGTCCTTAGCCGGCAGCCGGCCGGCAAGGAACACGCCGAGCGTCACCGCCGGGTTGAGATGCGCGCCCGAAATCGGGCCGATCGCATAGGCCGCCGCGATGAGGCCGATGCCGAATGCCAGGCCGATGCCCTCCTGGCCAAGCGGCAGCGCGCCGCCGAAGCCGCCCGTCACCACGGACGCCGTACCGATGAACACCAACAGAAATGTGCCTAGAACTTCCGCCAGATAAGTCTTCATTGCCCTCTCCTCGTGACGATCCGCCGGTCCACGTTTTCCGCGCCGCGAATCATGGCGGCAAGAGTATTCCCAACCGAAAAACTTGGAAAGCAGAGCTGTAGCGCCACGCACCAACCTTGCGGACGCCAATTATGAACATTAGAAGTCTTGCATCTACTGGTCTGCCTGCCGCCAGCCGCCGCGAAGATTTACTGATCGGACAGGTTTGCCGACCATGGCCAGCTTGCGCTCGCGGCGAGACCGAGCGGGGTTCAATCCGGACGTGAAAGGCTCTAAGAGCAAACCGAGATAATGTGCTCGATTTGATGGAATGACGAATGCGACTGGGCGGACGGCTGGCTGCGGCCATCGAAGTGCTGGAGGACATTGGCCGGCGTCACCGGCCGGTGGCCGACGCGCTGAAGGACTGGGGCCTGTCGCATCGCTTCGCCGGCGGTGGTGATCGCGCCGCGATCGGCAACATCGTCTACGACGCGCTGCGCCACAAGCGCTCCGCCGGCTGGTTGCTGGGCGAAGACACGCCGCGTGCCATCGGCTTCGGGGCGCTGCTGCTCGAATGGAGCCAGACGGGGCAGTCGCTCAACGCCACGCTCGAAGGCGACAAGTTCGCGCCGCCGCTGCTCAGCGCCACGGAACTCCAGGCGATCGCGGAACGCCGGCTTGCCGACGCGCCGCCCGCGGTTCGCGCCGACATACCCGATTGGTGCGAACCGCTTTTCGAGCGGGCCTTTGGCGAGACATGGGTCGAGGAGGGCGCCGCGCTCGCCACACGCCCGCCGCTCGACATCCGGGTCAACACGCTTCAGGCTGATCGCGCCAAGGTCTTGGCCGAACTGGAGCAGACCGGTGCCAGCGCCGCAAGGATCGCACCCCACGGTATCCGCATTCCCCCGATCGACGGTGACGGCCGACACCCGAACGTGCAGGCCGAGCCGGCCTTCCAGAAGGGCTGGTTCGAGGTCCAGGACGAGGGGTCGCAAATTGCGGCGGCGCTTGCCGACGCGACGGCCGGCATGCAGGTGCTCGATTTCTGCGCCGGCGCCGGCGGTAAGACGCTGGCGCTGTCGGCTGCGATGGACAACCGCGGTCAGATCTTCGCCCACGATGCCGAAAAGGCGCGGCTGGCGCCAATCTTCGACCGCATCCGCCGCTCGGAAAATCGCAATGTACAGGTCGCCACCAAGCCGGCCGAGCTTGCCCCGCTGGTCGGTCACATGGACATCGTGCTGGTCGACGCGCCCTGCACCGGCAGCGGCACCTGGCGGCGTCGTCCCGATGCCAAATGGCGGCTGACGCAGAGACAGCTCGACGCCCGCAAGAGCGAGCAGGCGACGATCCTCGATGCCGCCAAGGTGTATGTCAAACCCGGCGGCCTGCTGGTCTATATCACCTGCTCGGTGTTCGACGAGGAGAACGGCCAACAGGTTGCAGCGTTTCGTGAGCGCAGCAGCGGCTTTGCCCCGGTCGATCACCGCGCTCTCTGGGACGGCCGTTTTCCGGGCCACCAAACAGCGGCGCGGATCGGCGCTGGCGGAGATATTTCCCTCTCGCCGGCGCTGAGCGGCACTGATGGGTTCTATTTCTGCGCGCTGCGCCGGACCATCTGAGCCCGCCGGATCCCCCGTCGGTTCGCGGCCACTCGGACGGTGACGGCCGACGAGACGATTGTTGCAGTGCAGCAATTGAGATTGCCTGCCGCCGATCCCTCTGCAATAAGCTTTGCCGGACAAACGAAGGCAACGGCGATGGCAGCGAAGATCGTACCGGCTCCAGACTATGAGGATCGCGTCAGGGCGTCCTTCGCGCGCCAGCAGGCGATGGCGACGATCGGCGCCGAACTGACATTGGTGACGCCCGGCATCATCGAGATCGAGATGCCCTATTCAGCGGCGCTGACCCAGCAGCATGGCTTCCTGCATGCAGGCGTCATTTCGACGGCGTTGGACTCGGCTTGCGGCTATGCGGCGTTCTCGCTCATGCCGGAGAATTCCGGCGTTCTGACCATCGAGTTCAAGGTCAACCTTCTGGCGCCGGGCCGCGGCGAGCGCTTTCTGTTCCGCGGTTCGGTGACCAAACCCGGCCGCACCATCATCGTTGCCGACGGCCAGGCCTATGCCTTCGCCGCCGACGGCGAGGCCAAGCTGATCGCCACCATGACCGGGACGATGATGACGGTGGTTGGTCGCGACGGCATAGCAGGATGATCCGATGAGCAACATCGTGCGCATTGGCGGCAAGGATGTCCTCTTCGTCATGGCGGCGCTGGCCGAATACGGCCCGCATCTGCAGCGGCTGTTCACCCCGCTGATGACGGGCGTCGGCCCGGTCGAAGCCGGCGTACGGCTGGGTGCCGAGCTCTCCTGGTTGAAATCCGAGAAGGCATTGCCGGACCTCGTCGTATCGCTCGGCTCGGCCGGCAGCAGGACCCTGGAGCAGGCCGAAATCTACCAGGCCATCTCGGTGAGTTATCGTGACATCGATGCATCGCCGCTGGGCTTCGAAAAAGGCGCTACGCCGTTTCTCGACCTGCCGGTGACTGTGCCGCTGCCGTTGCGCATTCCCGAAATCAAGGAGGCGACACTGTCGACCGGCGGCGCCATCATCACCGGCGCGGCCTACGACACAATTGATGCCGACATGGTCGACATGGAGACCTTCGCCTGCTTGCGCGCCTGTCAGCTTTTCGACATTCCGATAATCGGGCTGCGCGGCATCTCCGACGGCGCGGCCGATCTCAGGCACGTCGGCGACTGGACCGAGTATCTGCACGTCATCGACGAAAAGCTGGCCGACGCCGTCATGCGCCTCGAACGGGCGATCGGTTCGGGCTTGCTCCGGCCGGAATCACCCCGCGACGAGGCGATACCTCTCTGAAAGTCAGGCGACGCAACCCATTGCGCCGACTCGTTTCTTTCTCTAAAGGCTCGCCATGACGACAGCCAATCACACCGACACCGTCCTGATTGTCGATTTCGGCAGCCAGTTTACCCAGCTCATAGCCCGCCGCATCCGCGAGGCCGGCGTGTTTTCCGAGATCGTGCCGTTCCAGTCGGCCGAGGCGGCGTTCAAGCGCATCAATCCGAAAGCGGTGATCCTGTCCGGTGGCCCCGCCTCGACATCGGACATCGGCAGCCCGCGCGCGCCACAGATCGTCTTCGACGCCGGTGTGCCGGTGCTGGGCATCTGCTACGGCCAGATGGCCATGTGCGTGCAGATGGGCGGCGTCGCCGAAAGCTCCAACCATCGCGAATTCGGCCGCGCCTTCGTCGAGATCGAAAAGGACAGCCCGCTGTTCGAGGGCCTGTGGGCCACCGGCCAGCGCCATCAGGTGTGGATGAGCCATGGTGATCGCGTCATCGCCCTGCCGCCCGGCTTCGAGGTGTTCGGCAAATCGGAAAGCTCGCCCTTCGCCATCTTCGGCAATGTCGAGCGCAGGATGTACGGCATCATGTTCCACCCGGAGGTGGTGCACACGCCCGACGGCGCCCGGCTGCTCCGGAATTTCGTTCACAACATCGCCGGCATCGAAGGCGACTGGACGATGCGCGCCTACCGCGAACACGCGGTCGAGGCGATCCGCAAGCAGGTCGGCAAGGGCAAGGTCATCTGTGCGCTGTCGGGCGGCGTGGATTCCTCGGTCGCCGCCCTTCTGATCCATGAGGCGATCGGCGACCAACTCACCTGCATCCTCGTCGACCATGGCCTGATGCGCAAGGACGAGGCCGCCGGTGTGGTGGCGATGTTCCGCCAGCACTACAATCTGCCGCTGATCCTTGTCGATGCGTCGGAAAAATTCATCTCGGCACTCGAGGGCGAGTCCGATCCGGAAAAGAAGCGCAAGACCATCGGCCGGTTGTTCATCGAAGTGTTCGAGGACGAGGCGAAGAAGCTCGGCGGCGCCGATTTCCTGGCACAAGGCACGCTCTATCCCGACGTCATCGAGAGCGTCTCCTTCACCGGCGGCCCGTCGGTGACGATCAAGTCGCACCACAATGTCGGCGGTCTGCCCGAGCGCATGAACATGCAACTCGTCGAGCCGCTGCGCGAACTGTTCAAGGACGAGGTGAGGGCGCTGGGCAAGGAACTCGGCCTGCCCGAAAGCTTCATCGGACGCCATCCCTTCCCAGGTCCTGGCCTCGCCATCCGCTGTCCTGGCGGCATAACGCGCGAAAAGCTGGAGATCCTGCGCGAGGCCGACGCCATCTATCTCGACGAGATCCGCAAGGCCGGCCTCTATGACGCGATCTGGCAGGCCTTTGCCGTGCTGTTGCCGGTGCAGACCGTCGGCGTCATGGGCGACGGCCGCACCTACGAATTCGTTTGTGCGCTGCGCGCCGTCACTTCGGTCGACGGCATGACGGCTGATTTCTACCACTACGACATGGCCTTCCTGGGTGCCGCCGCCACGCGCATCATCAACGAAGTGCGCGGCATCAACCGCGTGGTTTATGATGTCACCTCGAAGCCGCCTGGGACGATCGAATGGGAGTAGGGGAAACGCGGCAATAGCAGAGGTTCAGCTGCCCTCTCGACCCTCCATTTTTCATTCGCGCCAGATGTCTTCGATAGCTTTCTGCGTTCCTTCCGGACCGTTGGTTGTCTGACACGTCGTTGCTTCGGAAGTAAATCCCGTTCAGGCCGACAGAGGGTTTTGGCGTACAACGGCGTGCAAATAGGCTTGTGGAACGGACCCGAACCAAGGGCTGCCGACCGATCCGGACCTTCTGGCCAACCGGGTCGCCATGGTGGCGGCCGAAGAGGGCTGGTGCGAGGCCTACACCGTCGCAAGCTTCAGGACGTGGTACCTGGAAGACATGGAACTGGGCAGCCGCGCCCATCTGGGCCATATGCTGGCTCCCCTCGGCCGAGGACGTCGATGATGTGATTGCCAAGGCTGACGGCGCCCGCGCCCATGAGCGTCTCAAGGCGGAGACGGACGCGGCTTGCAGCTATGACATTTTTGGCTCCCCGGCCTTCGTCGATGGCGAAACATTCTGGGGGGGACGATCGGCTAGAAGAGGGGCTTGCCTGGGCCGCTGGGCGACACGAACTGCAAACGTTGAATCATGACGAAAAGGACTAACTACACCACGCATTCGGTGGAAGCCATGCGCTGATCGCCGGTCGGGATTCTGTATTAGTGATTACTAATTTGCATCAATTTCTTGGTAACATTGCCAAATAGACCGTCGCTGAGCTATGCAACTCGACAAACGCGAGGCGCGCAGCGAGCTCGACCTCGCAGAGCCCATACAGGCTGTTCTCCGATCGACGATGTGGAAAGGATGATACGGCCGGCACGCGGACGGTCACCTGCTGAATGTCTGGTATGCACCCAATGTCGGCCCTTCAGGGTGCCTCGGCGACGCCCCTAAAGCGGACCTTCGTTGGCGGCCGAGCGCGGCCCACCGAGAGTCGGCGGCGGGCTTACACAACACAGGGACAGAGCATTTCAGCAGAAACAACGTATATTTAATAGTATGTAATTTAGATATACATTTCATGTTTACTGCGGTTTCAAAATATTTCTCTGACACCTGCTTGCGCACCATGAGAAAGCGTCGCATGGATAGGTAAGCACTATTTCGGTGCCTTGCCGGGGGGGTAAGTGGATTCCATTGCGCCTATAATGGTCGCGCTGGACAGTGGTGTTGTTTGCTTGACGCTGCTGACCCAGTTTTTGCGCCAGCCTGCTGATCTGCCACGACCTTGGTCTGGGCGAGCGGCTTGCCGATCGTGTCGATATTGTCCGGGCGGCGAAGCGGTTGAAGCTCAAAGCGCACATCGTGCAGCCATCGGCGAAGCGGCTCGATCGGCTGCCGCTGCCGGTGATTGTCGAGAAGGAAGACGGCGGCTTTGCCATCCCGGCTGCCGGCCGCAGCCTTTTCGAGCGCCCCAGAGATCACGCTCATCAGCGCGGCGCACGCGTCGTCAAAGTCCTGATACATCCAAGCATCGAACTTGATGACGAGATAGCGATCCGGAGCCTTGTCCAATTCGCGCTCGACAAGGCGAAGTGTAGTTGACTTTCCGATTCCCCAGGGTCAGGCAATCGCGATTGCGCCCAGTGGCGTAGAAAAATGGAGCGAGTGAAAGCGCAACGTCACATTGCAATTCGACCGATGCAGCATTCGCGGCGGCAAGACGTGCAGCCCATCGGACGGGAAGAGGCGATTAGCGTCGTCAAGGGGCGATTCCAACGGTTCCGCCTCGTAACCATCGTCGGATCAGGCGGGATAGGAAAGACCACCGTGGGGCTTAGCGTGGCGGAACGCTTGTCGTCGTCGTACGAGCACGGCTTATGTTTTCTGGACCTGGCACCGATTTCGAACCCTCAAGCGCTGCCCTCGATGCTGGCTTCGCAGCTCCGTCTAAATGACACATCCGGTGATCCCGCCATGCATCTGGGCGCGCATCTCCGTCAAAGGCGTATGCTGCTGGTGTTAGACAGCTGCGAACCGGTTCTCGACGCCGCGGCTCGGCTTGCGGAGACCTTGCTCCGCGAAGCGCCGGAGATCGGTATCCTTGCTACATGCCGTGAGGCGTTGCGCGTCGAGGGGGAGAGCGTCTACAGGCTTCCGTCAGCCTCAACGTCAGCGTAGCTGAACAGTTCGCCAGTTCGATCGTCGCCCCCGCGCACTCGTCACCTCCGAATCCCTTCCGAACCAGTGAGTCACCGCTGCGGTCCGGTGGCGAGTGCCTTTTCAACAGTCTGCTAGACTGTATTCGATATCCGCCTTTCCCGTGCAGATGGATTTCAGATTACGGACAAATAAGGAAACGTTCCCGAAATAATTCTGGTACATTTCAACAAGTTTTTCAACTTTATCTACTTCCACCAAGGCAGACGTTACATCAATACCCCTTAGCTCGATTTTTTTCTCTATCTCCTCCAACGTCAGCGCGCCCAACATAATAGTTCTGAATGGTTCTATGGTCACGTTATGATCTTTGCCATATTGCAGCAAATAGTATCGACATTTTTCCGTCTTCTGGACGAAGTTATCTGAGTAGAGGGTAAGATTCTTGATGTCTTCTAGAATGCTTGTCGCACCTATACGCGTGTTGATATCCCGCAATTCCCGCACTCGGTCATCGTGATCCGGAACACCGATAGGAACGGGACACTGCTCAACGTACGCGAATTCCGCCGACATAAGCTGGAAAAGGCGTAGCCAATCCTGCTCGCCGTTTCCGTGCTTCAAATCCTGGCGCCGGAATAGCCCGACAGCCTCAACTGCAGTTGCCCATGAGTGCTGAAGTATGGTCCGAACTTGCAATTCGATGCGTCGTCCCTCGAAAGCCTCAGTGTCGGCAGCTCTGGGTCGGTACTGGAAAACAATATGGTGACTTCGATAGCCGTCCGGCTTCGGCTCATCGATATAGTCAAATTCCCGAGAGTGTATCTCGTGGGGGAACGTGTCTCGCATCGATGCGAGAAGCATGCGAACACTTTTGATGTCGGGCATGATCGCTCGGCAGCCGCCGATATCGTTCATGGTGTCCAAATTGGTGGTGGACTCTCGAAGCTTCCGACGAATGGATGCCATGCGCTTCGGACGCGATGCCATGTCGCCCTTCAATCGCAGGGCTCGCATGTGGTGATCGACAGAGAACCGAACGCTCCGCATCGGCAGAAAGTGCGAGGCGCGCCAGCTATTGGCGATTGAGAAGATTTCGAGTGCGTCAACATACTGGCCGGCAGTGATGTCTCGTCCGAACTGCATAGGTTTTGCCAGTCGGTCGCCTGCCTTGCGAACGGCTTTCATGCTGTATTCAAGGCGCGGGTACTTAGTCATTGGACCCATATCGTCAAGGTAGGCCGCCTCATTCTGGACTGGCGGGACTACCGCAAGGGAATCGATCTCATGGATCGTATCTCTTTGTGTACGCGAAGTCCGCTCAGAGCGGCTGGGATCGAAGCCGGAAGCCCTCGACAGTGCCTCCTCGAGTTGCGCTGGCGCTGACCTCACCGGCTCCTGCAGCTCGAGCGCATGCGACGTCGGACCATGCGTCTGTTCACTTTCCCGGCCATCTGAGTTTCACCGTTGTGATGAACATCGCAGCGCAAGCAAGCACCTTTGCGCTTGCCTTGAAGGCATCCTATTCTGGAGGAATAGCATCCGCTCGTGGGCACAGAATGTCGGTACTGCCTTTCCTGAGAATTTACGCGCCGCTCAACGCGGTGCTGGCTGCGCCTGGGCTGCTGGCGGTGGCTGCGCTCACGATGCCGGACATGTCCGGACGAAGCAGGCTGGCTCTGACTGCCGTGCTCGCGGTCATTTGGGGCGCCTATCTTCTGCAGATGGCCGAGACGTTGTTCAAGCGCTGGGCGGGAGACCTTCGGGACAGGACGCCGGCAATCGCCGTTGATATGCTCGCGGTTTTGGTTCCACTCGCCGCATTTCTGCTCGTCGGCACGCCCGACCGGAACCTCTACTGTGCTGTCTGGCTGCTGAAACCGCTGCGCGACTCGACTTTCTTCCCGGTACTGGGCAGGGTGCTGGCCAATGAAGCGCGCAACCTGATCGGCGTCACCACGCTCTTCGGCGTCGTTCTGTTCGGTGTCGCGCTCGCGGCCTATGTCATCGAGCGCGACATCCAACCGGAAAAGTTCGGCAGCATCCCCCAGGCAATGTGGTGGGCGGTGGTCACGCTGTCCACCACCGGTTACGGCGACGCCATTCCGCAAAGTTTCGCCGGCCGCCTCCTTGCCGGGGCGGTCATGATGTGTGGCATCGGCGTCTTCGCACTCTGGGCCGGTATTCTTGCCTCCGGCTTCTATCAAGAAATCCGCCGCGAGGATTTCGTCCGCAATTGGCAATTGGTCGCCGCCGTGCCGTTGTTTCAGAAGCTCGGCCCGGCCACGCTGGTCGAGATCGTGCGCGCGTTGAGACCTCGTAATTTGCCGCCGGGCGCCGTGATCTGCCGCAGGGGCGAGACTGGGGATCGGATGTTCTTCGTTGTGGAGGGCCGTGTCAGCGTCGCGACGCCACACCCGGTGGAGCTTGGCCCCGGCGCCTTCTTCGGCGAGATGGCGCTGATCAGCGGCGAACCGCGCTCGGCGACCGTCAGCGCCGCAACGGCGGTCTCCCTCCTGTCGCTGCACGCGGCGGATTTCCAGATGCTGTGCAGCAGCAGCCCGGAAATCGCGGAAATCATCCGCAAGACCGCGCGCGAGCGGCACGGCGCGGCACCGACGGCTTGACCGTACCAGGTGTTCGCCAGGAGGAGGACGCGGATCCGGAAACTGACGCGATGTTCCTTGATGTCGTTCCAGGTCAGCCCGAGCGCTTCGCCGAGACGGCAGCCGAGCGCCGGCACAATCAACAAGGCTGCGTCTTTCTATGGAAAAGTTTGAGCGCGCCGAACATCGGCCTTTCCTCGGATGCGGCGACTCCGCGGCAATTCCCTGGCGGATGACTCCAGGCCTTGCCATGATTCCGTCGGCCTATCGCCGGATTCGGCCGGAAACAGGCGGTTGCGGCGGGCCCGATAGTTAACGAGAGCTTTCTGAGTGAGGCCAAATCGTGACGTTTCTGCAACACAGGTCGGGGATAGCAGCCGAACTGTCCTTTCGCCGGTACGATCGTTGTTGAACGCCGCCGGCTCATGGGTAATGTCGAATCCGAAGGAGCGGCGCGGTGCGCATCTTTTTCGGTAGTGGGGATGGGGCAGGGAACGCTGTCCTTCAGCAAAGAATACCCAGACCCGTTTTTTAACTTTTGACTGGAGGTCAGAAAATGAACATCAAGAGCCTTCTCCTCGGCTCCGCTGCGGCTCTGCTCGCAGTTTCCGGTGCGCGCGCCGCCGACGCCGTCGTCGTCGCCGAGCCGGAACCCGCTGAATACGTCAAGATCTGCGACGTCTACGGCGCTGGCTACTTCTACATCCCCGGCACCGAAACCTGCCTGCGCATCGGCGGCTATCTCCGTTACGACATCGGCGTCGGCGACGTGGGTTCGTTCGACGGTGCGACAAGCGCCGATCACGAGGACGGCGGCAGCAACGACACCTTTTACAAGCACGCTCGCTTCTCGCTGAAGACCTGGACCGGTCAGGAAACCGAACTCGGTACTTTGAAGACCTATACCGAGACCCGCTTCAACTTCCAGAACAACAACCGTGACTCGGGCAGGTTCACATCGCTCAATACTGCTAGCAACGGCGGTGGCGGCAACACCGTCTCGCTGAACTTCGCCTGGATCCAGCTCGGTGGTCTCCGCGTTGGTAAGGACGAATCGGCCTTCGATACGTTCATCGGCTACGCCGGCAACGTCATCCAGGATACGTTGGTTCCCTATGGCGGTTTCGACACCAACGTCGTGCAGTACTACTTCGACGCTGGCAACGGCTTCTCAGCCGTCGTCTCTCTCGAAGAAGGCTCGGGCTCCGACACGATCGACAGCTACGTTCCGCATGTCGTCGGTGGTGTGAAGTGGACGCAGGGCTGGGGCGCGGTCACTGGCGTCATCGCTTACGACAGCAACTATGAAGAAGTCTCCGGCAAGGTTCGGTTGGACGTCAACGTCTCCAACGAACTGTCGCTGTTCATCATGGGCGGCTACGGCTCCGACAACAACCTGACGGACAACACCTGGGTGTTCCCGGCTGGCGGTCGCGGCTTCTACAAGCCGTGGAGCGGCAATTGGGCAGTCTGGGGCGGCGGCACCTACAAGTTCAACGAAAAGACCTCGTTCAACCTCCAGGCGTCGTATGACGAAGGCAAGAACATCGGCATCGCCGCGAACGTTGCCTATGACATCGTTCCTGGCTTCACGGTCACGGCCGAAGTCGACTACTCGCGTCTCGGCGACGACTCCGTGTCGAACTGGACCGGTATTTCTCCTGGACATAACGACGCAATCGGCGGCATGCTTCGCTTCCAGCGCTCGTTCTAACAGGCGCTGCCTGATTGAAATCGGAAAACCCGGCGGGCAACCGCCGGGTTTTTCATGCCGTCTGTGTGGAACTTCGGACAGCCGATGGCATGGCCGCCCGCCCACGCTTGCAGACGTGGAAGAACAATCCTCGCAGCGAAATGAAAAAAGGAAGCCAAAACTGCTTGGCAAGCGACTCTTCAAACGGCGGCAGGCTCTGTGGCCAGGATACGCCGGCGGGACAGGTGAAGCAACGCGGCGTTCAGCCTGAGGAAACCCTCGCGGCGCAAAGCGTACGCCGGCGGGATAGGATGCAACCTAACATGCGCTCAGCATCAGGCACTACCGGTCAAACCTCAGCAAGATCGCCCAAGGCTTCGATCAACGGCTGAATCTCGCTTTCGTAATTCTTCCAACGCTTGACGGACGACGTATAGATCGGCTGGCGGACCTGCCAATTGCTGTAGGTGTTTACGGAGCCGCCCCTGTCAAAAAAGCGCAGGCAGGCATCGTCCCACGGCAATCCGAGATAAGCTATGAGCCGGCGTGACTGCTCCTCCTGATTTTCGATCAACGTCTCGTAGCGATTTTCGAAAATACGACCCGGGAAAACCTTGTCCCAATGCCGCATCAAGCGATCATACTCCCTGTAGTAAAGCCCCAGCGTCTCAAGATCGGCACTGTAGCTGTGGGCTTTATTGAACTGCAGGACGAAACAGGAGATGCAATTGTCGATGGCGTCGCGACGGCAATGGATGATGCGCGCTTTGGGGAAAAGAAGGCCAACCAGGCCGATCAGCTCGAAATTGTGAGGCATCTTGTCAACAATTCGCAGCGAGTCGGGAGCCCGCTCGCGCAGATACGCAAGGTGCTCTTCGGCCAAAGTCCTGGTCAGATCCGGAGTCATCATCGCGATTGATTGATGGAGGTTCGCGTTGGAGCGGTCCGCGACACCGAGTCCATTGGCTATTCGCCTGAGTTTGCTGAGCTCGCCGGCGCCATGGACATTGGGGTGGCTGGCACAGATCTGCTCCGTCAACGTCGTGCCCGAACGAGGCATGCCGACGACGAATACAGGCGCCTCCGAGGGATTGCCGTACGCGGCTCTTGAAGCGACCAGTTCCGGTGTGAAGGTTTCGATCATGCCATCGATCCAGCGACGGTAGGATTGCAGATCGAATGTATGGCCCCCGGCTTGATTCCCCTTCTTGAAGTGATCCATCGCCTCCTTATAGCGACGGAGGTCGTTGAGAAGCTTTCCCGCGGCGTGATGGAGCGCTGCCGCTCCATCCGGCCCATGGCCCGGGTCTTGAAGCTCCGTCAGGATTGCCGCGAGTTCTGGCGGCTCTTCAGCGAATTTGCGCGTGCGTACAAGCGCATTATAAGCATTCGGCACCGCGATGCGCCGATCTATTGCCTCTCTGAGACGAACGGCGGCTTCGTCCATACGGCCGAGGCTTGCCAGCGCACGAGGCAGCCCCAACCGGGCTATGGGATGATCTCGGTCGACCCTGAGCGCCTTCTCAAAGAGCGGCAGCGCCATTTCCCCCTTGTCAAACGCATTGTATGCATCGCCCAAGGCGCAAAGCGCTTCCACTAGATCCGGCTTCAAGTCCAGGGCGTACTGAAGGTGCCTGATCGCCGGCGTAAATTCGCTGAGCTTCAAATAGGTCTCGCCGAGGCTAAGATGGTAGTAGGGGTTCTGCGGATCCTCTGCCACCGCCCGAGCGAAATACCGCAGTGACTTTTCGTCATCGAAACCGAGTCCTAGCGTTCCCAGGATATACAGGGCCAGCGGATGGTTTGACCTGTGAGCCAGGACCCTGTGGCACAGTTCCTCAGCCTCGGACAGACGTTCGGCCTGCTGCAACTCGAGCGCCTGCCGTAAAAGCAAGTCGTCGGCGTTGCCGCGGTGGGGGCCTGCCTTGGACTGCGCTTTGAGTGGCGCAGCCTTCGGTGATGCCGCCTTCGGCGAGGGTTGGGTCTTGAGGTGCTTTGCCCATGCGGGCGGCAATCGGTTGCTCATCCTGTCTGGCTAGCAAAAGGGGCTTGGAGAATCCAGCCTCAATAGCCGTTTTGCGCAGAGCGCTGGCGTGGCCCCATCGATCTGCCCATTCTTCCGGATCGAGCCTTATCGGATTTCCGCTCCGGTCGGTCCGGTGACGGCGCTCTTTCCTATTCCGTTGCGCCAGCCTTTTTTCTGCGACGTGTGTGCGATTGCGCTGCGGCCATTTTTAACACGGGTGTGATGTCCACCGGCGCATGCTCTGCCCCATGTGGGTTCTGTAGCCCCTGCACCTGGACTGTCGGAAATGGGAGTTCGATGCCCTGCTCCTTGAACACCTGACGGAGGCGTACATAGAATTTGCGTTTCATAGCGAAGGCGCCTCCCGGTCTGGTCGTGGCCTTGACCCTCAATACGATGCCGTACTCGCCGAACTCCTGTACGCCCTGCATCTTGATCGGGTCGAGCACCCAGTGTTTGAACTCGGGATCTTCCGCCAATTCGAGGCCGATCCGCTTGATCAGCTTGCGAGCGAATTCGATATCGGTGTTATAGCCGACGGTGATGTTGAATTTGTCGATAACCCAGTCACGGCTCTGGTTCTGGACGGCCCCGAGTTCACCGAAAGGTATGGTGAACAGCGGACCTCGATGGTGGCGCAGCTTCACCGAGCGCAGCGAAAAGCTTTCCACGGTACCCTTGTAATTGCCCGAGGAAATATATTCGCCGACGCGAAACGCATCGTCGAGCAGAAAAAACACGCCCGAAATGATGTCCTTGACGATGGTTTGTGCCCCAAAGCCCACCGCCACGCCGACGACGCCAGCGCCAGCGATCAGCGGGCCGATCTCGATACCCATTGAGGCGAGCATCATCAGCACCGCCATCACGATGATCGATGCGAGCAGAATGTTCTGGAGGATCGGCAAGAGCGTGTGCAGCCGCGCCTGCTGCGGATCGAGGATCGGGACCTCTTCGTCGCTGATCACAGGGTGCGGTGTTTCGATGCCCAGCTTTCGTTCGATCAAGGCTTTGATGATCGACCAGCCGAAATCGGCTGCGAGGGCAATGACCACGACATTGATCAAGCCGCGCAATATGAAGGTCGTCGTCGTATCGCTGTCCCGCATGGATTGCATGTTCAGACCCCAGACACGCGCGAGAAAGTAAGCCGCCGCCAGGATGAAAATCATTCGGATTCCGCGATCGATGACAGCGATCGTCACCGCCGGGATCGTAGGCCGGCCGAGATCTTCCGAACCTGGCCGCAGGACGAAATTAACCCCGCGTTGCGTCGTCACGATTGCCAACGGCAGGAAGAATGCGGCGAAGGTAAGCCAGAAGTATCCATAAAGGCCGGCGATGCGCTGCAGGAACAGGACGACGAAATAAGCCGTCAGTAGCCATGTCGCTTCCGTGTGAACGCTGTGGCGCGCACCGACTCGCTGTGTTCTTGGCCGACGCCAAATGGCCAGCAGCAAGAGCAGCAGCAGCACGAAATCGGCGCCCAGCGACAGGACCATCATTCCGTCCTGATCGATGCCGAGACCTGGCAAGAGGATGAACGCGGCGCCGAAGAAGGCGAAGACGCCAACGATCCGGGGTAGCCAATAGGACCAATGGTCAGCCGCTTCGTTGGTGATCGGCAAAGCACGAATTTCGACGGCGTTCTCGACGTTCATGAAGGAAGGGACGAGCATGGCCATGACGTACATGCGCACACCCCATGTAACGACCGCCGCCATCAGAAATGTCAGTACTATCTCGCGGATAAGCATTGGCCAGTCGAACAGCATGAACGCGCCGGCGCTGCCCAGTGCGAACGAGACGATCAGCGTGCTGGAATAAAGCATGCGACCACCAATCTTCTTGACTCGCCCAATGGGCGTATCCTTCGGTTGCGCAATAATCCAAAGGCGAAATGGACGGGTCAACTTATACGTTGCCCAAGTGAGCGCCAGGCCGGCTGCGATGAACACCGCGATCAGCATGATTATTCCGGCCGATCCCTTGCTGGACATATCCTCCATGGTCTTTGCGCGAACGTGCGCGAACTGACCGGGCAGCAAGGGCAAAGTTTGTATGATTCTTTCGATATGATGCTTGATCCGATCGAGCGTCGAGGATGCCATCGTATTCATCTGGCCTGGTGCGGCCACGGCGTCGGACGATGCGTCGGCCGGAGAAGCTCCTGCCTTGGCAGGCGCTCCCGTTGACCCGGCGTCCTGATTTCGCTGTTCGGCCACCCAGGCCTTCACTGATGGATCGTCGAGAAGCTCGAATAGCTGTTTGACCTTTTCAGGCGGGACGGTCGCCGGCGCCTGCGCCTGTGCCGGACCCGCCAACAAGAGGGCCATCCCAACAATCAGCGCCCTGGCAACCAGGACGAACGTCCCGCCAAGGTATCGGAGACGTTGTGCCGGGCGCGCCAGGTTCCTGGTTCCCAACCGTCGAATCATGAGTGGCATCGTGCTGTTAACCTTCCGGTCAAAATCGGCAAACAACGACATCATCTATGCCGCCAGTGCTCCTACGTTGAAGAAGCCGATGTTGTGGTACAAGAGTCCATCGTTCAAGCTAGACCATTGCGTAGGGTCTGGTCGCGCAAATCCGTCATGGGATCCGCAATTCAAAGACGCTGGGCGTCACGGGGCTTCTGGTAGAGCAGAACGCATATCCCGTTGGGGCATCACCGTCCGAGGCTATGTGATGGAAACTGGGTGCATGACCATGCAGGGCCGGCCAAGGAACGGATTGCAGACAAGCGCATAGGCGCTGCCTATCTGGGCTCTGACACAGCTGTACCCGTGAAGGCAGCCGTAGGCATCACCGTGTGCGTCTATCCCCGCATAATGCGATAGACAGTCGCATCGCCCTCCACACCTCGAAGAGGCGCATCAAACGCGACGATTCCTAGGCCGGCAAGCAGGTCGCTCACGCCCGGCGCGGAATAGAGCGCTTCGGAGATGCAAATCTGCCCGGCTTCCGCCAGTGACTGCACGCGTGCGGCGACATTAACGGTCTGGCCGAAGTAGTCGAGGTTCTCGTTGAGCGTGACGGCGATCGATGGACCGCAGTGGGCACCCATCTTTAGGATAATACCCGGCCTGACATTGTCGCCATTGAAGCGATCGATTTCTTCAAAGATGTGAAGAGCGGCCGAAATCGCGTCCGGTGGCCGCGAGAATACTGCCATCACCGCATCTCCGATCGTCTTTACAACGGCGCCGGAATGCTGGTGGACCGCAGCATTGAGAAGCGCGAAATGCTCGCGGACGAGGGCATAGGCGTTGAGATCGCCCAGGCGCTCATACATGGCGGTGGAACCCTTGAGGTCCGTAAACAGGAAGGTGATCTGCCGGATGCCGAGCCCCTCCTTCTCGTCGACACGCTCGGAACGGAAGAGCTGGCGGAAGGTTTGCCGCGCAAGCAGAGCCCCGCCGGAAACATATGGATCGAAATCGAGCGCCGGTTTGGTCTTCAACGCGACAAGCTCGGGCGGCCAGTTGATGAGAAGCAACGCGCCACGACCGGTCCCCGTATTCGCAACCTCAATGACAACCGGACCGGGCGGCACGACCGGCAACGCCGGCAAGAAACGCTTGCCGTCATAGTTGATCTTAAGAAGTGTCGGTGCCGACACCGGATCCCCTAATATAGGTACAGCGAACGCAGCCTGTGTCTGCACGTTCACGCCCGACAGGGATCCGGCATCGAGGTCGGCGCGCAGCATTGTCGTGGTGCCCGGAGGCAGGAACGTCATGCCCCGCACCAAGCCTCGCAAAAGGTCCAGAAAGCGGACGTCCTGCCCGGGCAGCCGTCCGTCATTGCCAAAGCGTAGCTTCCAATGAAAATCCTCGACAGAGAGCGTCTCGGGCTCGTGGAACGGAAGCCGCCGCAAATGGGGCGATACAGAGAAGGAGACCTCGATGAAGTCGTCGAGGTCGGTATCGCCCGATACGTCGCACAGGCCGCAGACGTAATGGGTCTGCAGCGTGCGCAGGGCGCCGAAACTGTCGAGCACCATCCCGGACTGGGGACAGAGCACGTCCCAGCTCATATCGAACAGGCCGCAGCGAGCCGCGTGAAGGAAGAGGTCGATTGCTTCAGGCTCGGCGATTGCGCGGTCGCGGGCGAAGGCCAGCGGATTGACCCGATACAGCGCAAGGTCGTCGCCGCTCCTGATAAGCGTTTCGAATTTTGAGATGACGCGCGGGCTCCATGCTCGCGCTTGCTCGATCTCGGTCATCTTGCGTTCGAGAAGACGATCGTTGACCACCGGAACAACAGCTCCACCCGTTTGCCCTGCGGCAGCTTACCAAAATTCGGCCCCGATGCGAATGGATGGAAATCCTTCGTCTGTCTCGAGCCTTAGGGCGGCACGTGCCACGCTGGTGCAGGTGCTCTGAACGTCGGCATAGGGCCGTCACGAGCGTAGGACCGCAAGGTCACGCTGCGAAGTGTCTCGTCGATCTTGCGCATTGTGAGCGGAAATAATGAAACTGACAAAGCTCACCGTTCAATTGAGCACGGCCTCGACGGTGGCAACAAAGTCATCGAGCGAACGATCCCCACGAATCTCGATGCGTGGAAGGTCGATGGGATCGCTATCAAGGTCCGCCGGCCCGTGTCTGCCGCCGAAGCCAATCCGATAGCCGGACTCCTTGGCCAGCCCGCCGAGCCGTCGGTCGGTGACGGAGAAGGGTGCCGCGAACGCCGAGATTGGCCGGCCGGTCCACCGTTCGATGAACATCCGAGAGCGCAGGAGCTCGGCCGCCAGGTCAGAGCTCGAAAGACCATCGATAGCGCGATGCGTCGCCAGATGGCTTCCGAAGAACGCACCTTCGGCGGCGAGACGTCGCACCGTCGCGGCGTCCATAAGTGGCGCCGGCGGACCGCTGACGGCGTCCCACTTTGCACTTTCACCCACCAGGTCCGTCACCAGGAACACTTCCGCGGTCAGGTCGTGCGCACGCAGAATCGGCCAGGCATGGTCGGCAAAGTTCTGAAAGCCGTCATCGAAGGTGATGAGCACCGGGCGGCCAGCGAAAGGCTGACGGTTGGCGACGGACCATTCCAGCTGCTCGGACATGATCGCGTGAAAGCCGTTTGCGCGCAGCCATGCCATCTGGCTCGCGAATGCGGCGGGCGTGAGCCGGAAACGGGCGAGCGCGGCCGGACCTTCATCGGCGACGCTGTGATACATGAGGACAGGGATACGTTGCCGCCGCTCGCTGCGCGCGACGTCGCGGCGCAAGACCCGCGCCCCGCCCCAGACGATATTTCGCGCAACCCCGATTCCGATGGGTGCGCGGACCGGCACATGATCAATCACCGGCTCCGTCGCCGTGTGGTCCGGCGACAGGCGGCGGAAGCGATCTATGCGATAGAGTTCGGTCTGGATCGATTGCGCAAGGACGAGGCCTTCGGTCTCTGCCAGGGTTTGCGAGATCGTTTGTGCACCGAATGTGTTCCAGTCGAAGCCCGTCCTTTCAACATTGTCGCGTAGCACGAATGCGTGTGCGTTGATGAAACTGCCGCCAGGCGCCAATGCCTCAACGAATTTCTTGGCGATGCGACGCAACCCGGCGAGATCATCCAGGTAGTAGAGCACTTCCGAACAGACGATCAGATCCATCTCACCGGGCAGCGTGTCCGCAAAAAAATCCAGGACGCCGAACTCGACATTCGGCTGGTCCGAGCAGCGCGCGCGCGCCCGTTCGATGGCTACGGCGGAAATGTCGGTTGCGGTCAAATGGCCCACCAGCGGCGCCAGTTGTCGCGTGAAATGGCCCTCCGCGCAGGCCAGCTCAAGCGCTCGTCCGATGGGACCGGCCGGCAGAATCTCGAGCTGGCGCTCATACTTTTCCTGCTCGTAGGGCGAGCTGTAATTCCAGGGATCCTCTATCGCGAAATAGCGATTCCAGAACAAAGTACGATCCTTGTCGTGGCCATCCGAGGCCGGTGCACGGCGCGGCGCCGGAATAGGCTGCGTAGCTTCGGCGCTCGACCGAACCAGTTCCCGCGCTTCCGAGACCAATCGCGCGAGTCTGCCGAAGTGGCTGTCCGGATCAGGCCGGCGTTCCGCTGTGGTCGACAGTGCCTCGGCTGCAAGCGTGTTTGACGTGTCGGCACCGTCGTCCTTTTGCGGTGCGAAAT
Source organism: Mesorhizobium sp. ES1-3 (assembly GCF_020164795.1). Classification (NCBI taxonomy): domain Bacteria; kingdom Pseudomonadati; phylum Pseudomonadota; class Alphaproteobacteria; order Hyphomicrobiales; family Phyllobacteriaceae; genus Mesorhizobium; species Mesorhizobium sp. ES1-3. The sequence continues at coordinate 523,216 of NZ_JAIUGW010000001.1, read as the reverse complement.
TCAGGATCAGTTCAATCCAGTGACGCCTTGTCACTTTCCCGAGTACGCCGAACTGCACGACAGCTTCGATCTGGCCATCCATCATCAGGTAGGCATAGATTTGATCGATTCCTTCCGGAAGCTCGGTCGAGGTTGGATTTCGAGCGTCGACACGAATTCCGAGTGTCCGCGCCAGCCTGCGAGGTGCGGCAAGATCATCGGCATCGAGAAGCATTTGCTCGAGATGGTACTGGACGCGACGACCCGCGACCGGATCGCCCCAGACCTTGCCGAGTTCGATGATCAACTCGGTGAGGGCGCCGCCAAACCTGTTCCATCGGGCAGCCAAATGCGCTGGCACCGATAGGCTTCCTACCATAAGGCCATCGAAGGCCACCTTGGCGATCTCACGCGCCCATTTGCGCCCTGCCGGGAGCGCGCGCACGGATTTCGGGTCGATCGAGCCCCCGCCGCGGCCGCAATCAGCTGCCGCGATCCACAGCGCGAACCACGCCAGTGCCTCGGAAGCGGTGCGGCCGTCCGCCGAGGTCGCCCCATTGGCATGCGCCGAAGCTGGGTGCTTGACCCTTGGGTCGGCGGAAAAGCCGCGGGCGATGACGATTTCCGCGTCTGCCAGCATCTGCGTCGAATTGCGGGTGAGCGAGTTGGAGCTTGCCCGATAAAAAGCGAGCGGCTCGTCGACCATCACCCAAGGTTTGCCTTGACGTGCGACGCGCTGCCACAAATCCCAGTCCTCGCAGGTGCGCAGCGACACATCGAAACCGCCCAACTCGACGATTGTTTCCCGGTCGACCAGCAGCGCGTGAGTGGCGATGGCACATCGGCGGGCGAATGTTTCGAAGGGCTGGATCGCGATCTCGGGGTCGATGCTCGACGGCGTGAGTGCTCCATCGGGCATCACGCGCCGCGAACCGCAATAGGCGGCCACCGCATCGGGAGCGGTTTTCAGTGCGGCCAACATTTTCGTAAGGAAGCTGGTATCCACCCAGTCGTCGGCATCCAGGAACATCAGCCAGTGGCCGTGCGCCGTCGAAATCCCGTTGTTACGCGCGCCGGCGGGGCTATTCGCGCAAGAACTCAACGTCCGAAATCGGGCATCCTGTTCCACATAAGCGGCGATGATCGCGGGGGTGCGGTCCGTGGAGGCGTCGTCGACGATGATCGCCTCCCAATCCGCGGTTTCCTGATCGAGAAGGCAATCGAGTGCGCGCGTCAGCGTTACCTCCGCGTTGTGCGCAGGAACTACGATTGAAACCAATGGATTATGCGCCACGTTGTCTTACCCGCGCCTGGTTCGTAAGAGGTAGTACAAGTTGCGTCGATCTTTGTCGGCGCAGGCCGTCACGATCGACACCGATCCATTCGACCCATCGTCCACCACGACTATATCCACTATCTGGTAGGTCTGCCGGCGGCTGCCGGCATGCATTGCGCCGATGCTTTGCTCGACATTGAACATCGGTACCACACCGCCTTGCGGTAGCATTCTGGATCATCGAGCTTTCGTTTTCTTCGGCAAGAGTCGGCGAATGTCAAAACCGCATAACGGCATCGGATGGCAGCACTGCCCTGTCAAGATCGGGGCGAATTAGGGGCAAGAAAAAAGACTTGAAGACAGGCTTGAATGGCAAGCGCTCATGCCCGACGCCTTAGAGTTGCGGCCCTCGGCAAAAAAGATAATCGCGGCGAAGACGCGAGCGCAAGCTGATCCGGATCGACCACTCGGAACCGCGGCCGAATTGCGAGCGCTGCAGTTGCTTGATGATGGATCCAAGGCGCTCGAAATTTACGCGCGAACCGGCTTAAGCCGAAAAAATTCCGGCTTGCGAGCCCGGTATTTTGCTGACATCTTTATAAGTTGCTAAATTAGTACGGTGGCTGCTGTTTAAATGAAGGGTATAGGGATGGCCAAGGAATCTTCGAGTACCGCTTCTCCGGCAAATAAAGCGGACGCAAATCTGACAAGTAATGCAGACGCAAACGGGCTGGCCTTCATGGCGGGCCAGGCTCGCGAGAGCGGGACCCCCGGCGACGCTGTAGGTGTCGACAAGATACGTGATCTGCTGTTCGGCAACCAGATGCAGGACTATGACCGCCGCTTTTCCAAGCTTGAAGAACGGGTCTTGCAGCGCTTCAAGGATGTCGAATCCGAGGCCAAGCGCAATCTTGAAATGTACGAGTCAAATGCGAAAAAGCAGGTCGACTCGCTTGCGGCGCAATTGCGGAACGAAAAAGACGCGCGAGCCGACGCCGACAAGGAGATTGACCGGAATCTTCGCGAGCAAAATCAAGCGCTTGAAAAGCAGGTGCGCGCGTTGTCGGATCAATTGAACGAGCTTGAGCGCGAAATTGCGGACCGGATAAATCGAAACGATCATTTGCTGCGTGAGGAAATCAAGCAAAAGAATGAAGGCATTCAGATGCTGATGGAGAAAATGTTTTCCGATCTCGGCAACGTCAAGACCGACCGAAATCTTTTGGCTGGCCTGTTTGTCGAGGTTGCAAAATGTCTGAATCAGGATCCCGTCGGCAGCAAGACCAACTCGGAGCGTAGCTGGAAAGTGAGTTGATCGGAACTTGACGTCGACCGTCGACCCAATCAGCCTTCCAAAAAAAACAGCCTCGAACGATACAGAGATTGATCGCGAGGCTCTGGCCCGTCTTTTGATCGAAATTGCCCGGAACGTTGATCCGGACTACCGTGCGCGTCTCGGCGGAGTTCCAACCGCCGATCCTCGCATGGAAACGCTGCGCCAGTTGCTGGTCAGCCGCGAAATTTCGGAGCTTTCACGAGTTACGCATCTGCTCGACGAACCGGAGCAGCTTGCGGCAGCAGTGGGCGACGTGCTTCCCAGTGCGGCCGCACGAGCGCCTCATGCGCAACTCGGCGAGGCCCTTGCGCCAGCTGTCGAAAGGGCTGTGCAACGGTCGATCCAGAAGAGCCCGCGTACGCTGACGGATATATTATACCCGGTGTTTCTGCCAGCAATTCGCAAGTCGATCGGGGAAAAGATCGACCAGACCTTTCAGTCGCTGAATGAAACTTTAAGACATATATTTACCTGGCATGGGCTCAAGTGGAGACTCGAATCCTGGAGGACTGGTGCTAGCTTCTCTGAAGTTGTACTGAAGCATTCTCTTATCTATCGTGTCGAGCACGTCTTTCTCATTAATCGCAATTCGGGTCTTTTGATAGCGCATGTAACTGCGGACAATGCGACGAGCGAAGATCCTCAACTCATTTCTTCGATGCTTAGTGCAATTCAAGATTTTGTGAAAGATTCATTTAACGAGAAAGAGCAGAGCGGCCTGGACACAATTCGTTTTGGCGACCTTCGTCTCTGGTCGGAAGTTGGACCGTTTGCGACCCTGGTTTCGGTGATCCGAGGAAATCCGCCAGAAGAACTGCATGAAATAGTTCGCGATGTATTGCTTCGTATCCATGAGGAATGCTCGCAGGCTTTAGTGGAGTTTGACGGGGACAGTTCGCAGTTGGCCGGCATAGAGGCGCAGTTGCGGACCTGCGTCGAGCTGAAGCAGGAGGAGTCAAACGAGGGTTTTCCGTGGCTGGTGGTGGCTCTGGCTCTGCTGCTTTTGAGTCTGGCAGGCGGTTGGTTCTTTCTTTCCTGGCAATCCGGGCAGCGATGGCAGGCCTACGTGTCGCGACTGGAGACCCAGCCGGGCATCATCGTTGCCGAACAAGAGATACGCGGCGGCCAATTTTATATTGCCGGCCTCAGAGACCCGCTTGCCGCCGACCCGCAGTCGCTGTTGTCTGGAACGCAGGTCGATCCAGCCCGGGTTCATTCGCAGTGGCATTTTTATCAGAGCCTTGAACCGGAGTTCGTGTTGAAGCGCCTGACGGCGTCGCTGGCTCCGCCGGACTCAGTACGACTTTCGATCGTAGGGGATCGCATCGTTGCCGAGGGTGAGGCTCCCGACACCTGGATAGATCGGGCGCGCGCAGCGGCCCGACAGCTTTCGGCAGGCGGACCGGAATTCGACATCTCCAAGGTTCGTGATGTGAGCCCCGAAGCACGCGCGGCAGAGCACTGGCAAGCCTATGTGTCGCGACTGGGGACCCAGCCGGGCATCATCGTTGCCGAACAAAAGATACGAGATGGCCAATTCTACATTTCCGGCCTGAGAGACCCGCTTGCCGCCGACCCGCAAGCTCTGCTGTCCGGGACGCAGGTCGATCCCGGCAGGGTCCATTCGCAGTGGCAATCCTATCAGAGCCTTGAGCCGGAGTTCGTGTTGAAGCGGCTGACGGCGTCGCTGGCTCCGCCGAATTCAGTGCGGCTTTCAATCGTCAATGATCACATCGTTGCCGAAGGTGAGGCTGCTGCCACGTGGATCGACCGGGCGCAGGCCGCCGCCCGGCAGCTTTCAGCAGGCGGGCCGGTATTCGATATTTCCAGGGTCCGTGACCCCGAAGAACGCGAGGCGGAGCGCTGGCAGGCCTATGTGTCGCAACTGGAGACCCAGCCGGGCATCATCGTTGCCGAACAAAAGATACGCGACGGCCAATTCTACATTTCCGGCATGAGAGACCCGCTTGGCGCCGACCCGCAGTCGCTGTTGTCGGGAACGCAGGTCGATCCCGCCCGGGTTCATTCGCAGTGGCAATTCTATCAGAGCCTTGAGCCCGAGTTCGTGTTGAAGCGGCTGACGGCGTTGCTGTATCCGCTGAAATCGGTTCGGCTTTCGATCGTCGAGGGTCGCATCGTTGCCGAGGGTGAGGCTCCCGACACTTGGATAGATCGGGCGCGCGCAGCGGCCCGACAGCTTTCGGCAGGCGGACCGGAATTCGACATCTCCAAGGTTCGTGATGTGAGCCCCGAAGCACGCGAGGCGGAGCACTGGCAGTATTATGTGTCGCGACTTGAGGCCCAATCGGGAATCATCGTCGCCCAACAACGGACGAGCGGCGGACAATTCTACATTTCCGGCCTGAGAGACCCGCTTGCCGCCGACCCGCAAGCTCTGCTGTCCGGAACGCAGATTGATCCTGCGCGCGTTCATTCACAGTGGCAATTCTATCAGAGCCTTGATCCGAAGTTCGTGGTGAAGCGGCTGACGGCGTCGCTGTCCCCGCCGAAATCGGTTCAGCTTTCGATCATCCAGGGTCGCATCCTTGTCGTGGGTGAGGCTTCTGCCGGCTGGATCAACCGGGCGCAGGCCGCCGCCGAACAACTTTCGGCGGACGGAGTGGTTCTGGATGTCTCGCAGCTGCGTGAGCTGAACCTTGCAGACCTTAATTATTTGAGAGAAGCCATCCAGGCGACCGATATTTTCTTCTCTTCCGGCAAAGTTGTGCCGGGACCGGAGCAGTTGCCGGTTCTCGACAGGTTGGCGGATCAAATAAAGGAATTCGCCCAAGATGCCCGCAAGTCAGGCGTAACAGCACGGTTCATGTTGACCGGGCATTCGGACACCACGGGCCGTGAGACGGCCAACGCGTCGATCAGTGCGGCCCGCGCCGAGACAGTTCGTGCGCTTCTCAACAAGCGCGGCGTCGCTCCGGAACTGCTGCTGGTTCGGGGCGCGGGCACTTTTGAGCCGCTGGTGCCAGAAAATAGTCAAACCGGGAGCTCCACCAATCGCCGGGTCTCGATTTCGGTAAACCTGGACTAGCGGGGCCCAAGATGTTGCAAAGAAAGATATGCATGCTGGGCGGGTTCTCTGTCGGAAAGACGAGTCTGGTTCGCAGGTATGTGCAGAGCATCTTTTCAGAAACCTACTTGACCACGGTGGGAGTGAAAATCGACAAGAAGAGTGTCGCGCTCCCGGACAAAACCGTGGATCTGATTTTGTGGGATTTAGCCGGTGAAGACGATATCGGCTCATTCCGCGTCAGCTATGTGCGAGGTGCAACCGGGCTTGTGCTTGTCGTCGATGGAACGCGCCCTGCCACTCTTGCCGTGGCGCTCACGCTACGGGAACGGGTCGAGGCCGAATTCGGCGCCATGCCGTTTGTATTGCTGTTCAACAAATCCGATCTGGCCGATCGGTGGGCAGTATCGGATAGTGAGATTGACGAACTGAGGCAACGTGGATGGCAAGTCTATCTAACAAGTGCGCTTTCGGGTGAACATGTTGATGATGCGTTTCGTCAACTTGCTTCGATGGTAACCAAATAGACCATGAATGGATTGCCAAAAGAAGTTGAAAGTTGGATTTTCAATTTCTTCTACAATGGCAACTCTGTCGCATATCTGAAAATCGACGCCCAGCTTTGCATAGCTGCTAAGGGCGGTAATGTTGAGCACTACGGGCTCTCGTCGCTTCGCATTGGCGAGCCTGTTGCCGAGCAGCTTGAATTCATGGAAGGTTTGCTGCCTTGCCCGGAGCTTCCGTTTGACATTGCCATGGTCGAGCTGCCCGGCGGGCGTGTCGCGGACCTTCATTTTTTTGCTGACAATGCCTGCGTGTGGCTGCTCTTTCTTGACGCCACTGCCGAACGCGACAATAGGCAGCGGCTTCAACAAAAGGCTTATGAAATGACACTCCTGCAAGAGAGGGAGCGTCAACTCAACGAGAAATTACAATCGACGAACGAGGCGTTGAGGAAGAGCCAGGAGGGATTGGCGCGTGAATACCAGCGCGCCGAAACCCTGCTCCTCAACATTCTTCCGGCGTCGATCGCGGAGCGGTTAAAAGCGCACAAGAAAATTGCTGACAACCACGCAGAAGTGAGTGTGCTTTTTGCCGACATAGTCGGTTTTACGGAACGAGCGCGGAGCGTCGGAGCCGTGACGACGCTCGCTATTTTAAATTACTTCTTCAAGGCGGCGGATCGGCTCTCGGAACGATACGGCTGCGAAAAGATCAAGACAATCGGCGATTGTGTGATGGTGGTCGCTGGCCTGCCTACCGCGCGATCCGATCATGCAAAGGCCCTCGCGCGCTATGCACTTGAGTTGCGCAAGGCGGTTAAGCGCGAACGCTTCGCAGGAGAACCGCTGACACTCAGAATTGGAATTCACTCAGGCCCAATCGTCGCGGGCGTCATAGGCAAGAGGCGGTTCGCCTATGACCTGTGGGGCGACACTGTTAATCTCGCCTCGCGTATTCAAACGTCCGCGGAGCCCGATGAAATCCGTATTTCGGATGCAACTCGCCAAATGCTTGGGCCAAATTTTGCTTGCGACCCACTCGAGGAAACGGAATTGCGTGGTACAGGTCGTGTGCGAATGTGGCGGCTCCCGGCCTGATTTGCCGCGCGAAAGTGCCGACCCTGGGCCCGCGCATCTCAAGCCCTAAGCTGTAACGCGAAGTTTTGACCCGATGATGACCTTCATTGTCCGCATTGCAAATGGCAGCAATGCAGTCTTCCGACGGTCTATTGGGCGACTTGGGACACGGCTGACATCAGCTCCTGCGGGCTCGCCGCCCCAAACATATATCGTCCACCTTCTGGAACCTCCGTGAAGCTCCAGCGAACGATCCCCTGCCGGTCCAATAGGAACTGACCGATCAGTTGTCCGTGTCCCGTCGCCATCATCTGCGCGTCGGCTTCGGTCACTTCGTAATTGTCCTTCTTGTCGAGGAATTCGCTGGCCGCAAAAGGATCCATTGGACCGGGCAACTCGCCTGGTATGTCGACCCGCATATCCTTTGCCGCTGCCATCGAGACCTTGTACGGCCAGTTCGTCTCGTCTTGGGTGAATTCGAGATTGGGCAGTCCAAAAGCACGATGTGAAGCGCGTTCAGGGTCGGAGGCCGCAAGCAGATTCGGCATCGGGTGGTAGCGGAAATAGAGACGCGCCCGTTCGATCGGCGTGTTGACCACCGTCAGGCTCTGCACGCCCTTTTCACGCAGCTCCGGATCGAGCCGCGCCTGGGCGGCGATATGGCGCCGGCAAAACGCACAATGCAGACCTCGAAACAGGCCAACCAACACCGGCTTTTGTCCGCGAAAGTCGTCAAGCGCGATCTTGCCTTCCTGGGTAATGGCGTCGAGTACCAAGTTCGGCGCACGGTCGCCCGGTTGAAGCGGTACCAAGTCAATACGCGCGGACATTTCGGACCTCCAACCCCGGCTAATCGAGAAAGGGCAGCACCACAAGCGCTTCCGGGTCGAGCCCGTGCTGGGCGCATATACCCTGCGCCAGGGAAAAGTACCGTTCGGCCTCAGCCAGATTGTCGAGGTCGAGATTAAGCGTTGCGAGACCATCATAGCACGGAAACAGCAGTTGGGGTTCGCCCGTTTCGCGGGCTACGTCCAGTGCTTCGTGGAACAAGCCAACGGCCAGTTCCGGACGGCCGTTGCACTGGTGGATCTGCCCAAGCACGATCAATGGTACCGGCAGGTGCTCGCGCTGGTCGAGCGCCCGGTCGATCTCGATGGCCTTCTCGGCAGCAGGCACGCCCTCCGTTGGGCAGCGATCCGTGAAAGTACAACAAGCGACCGCCAGATTGGCGAGAAGGCGCGCCTGGAAGCCCAAATCACCAATATGGCGCGCGACTTCAAGACCGCGCCGGCAGACCTCCATCGCCTTTGCCGGATCGATGGTCGTGTAAAGCACGCCGAGATTGGTGTAGCCACGGCAGGCCGCGCCCAGCAGACCGGCGGCTTCGGCCAATTCAATGCTGTGCTCGACCTGACCCACGGCTTCACGGTTTCGCCCAAGGCGAGCGAGCGCGACAGCCTTGGTATTGAGGGCCTCGGCGGTCACAAGAGTGGCCTCACGCCCTACCTCGGAGACATGCTCCGTTGTCAGAGTGCGTACGCAATCCAACGCCGCGTCCGCCCATTGTGCCGCGAGAGCGTGATCTCCGCTCCGGAACGCCTGTCGGCCACGTTCTTCCCAGAGATGCGCCTGCTCGATCGGAGCATCCGCTCCATCGAGGAGCGCTGCCGCTTCAGCGTAGCGGGATTCTGCTTTGTCCCGCTTGCCGACGTCCCAGAGCAGCCGACCGATCTTACGCAAAATTCGCGCCGACGCTACGCGATCGGCCGACTCGCGGTATGCCTGCAACGCCGCCTCATAGTGGTGGTGCGCGATCTCGCGGCGGCCCGCCGGGCCGCTCAAATCGGCAATGCGCTCAGCAATCGTCAGTTTGAGCGGTGTTTGCCCGGTCGCCTCCAACGCAGTCAATGCTCGCTCGTAGAAACGAAGGGCGTCGTCGTTGGCGTATATCATGCGAGCGCGATCGCCGGCCGCCTGCAGGTAACGCGCGCCCTTCTCCCGCTCGGCGCTCTGGGCGAACTGATGACCGAGCACGGTCAAATCCTCGAGCCGTTCCGGATTATTGCCGCACAGTTGCTCCAAGGCAGCACCTATCCGCCCGTGGATTTCGGTCCGGCGTTGCAGGAGCAGATTCTGGTAGATCACGTCCTGCAGCAAGGTTTGCGTAAAGCGGTAGCTTTGCGACGAGACAGAGCCTGATCCGGCAACTTCCTCGATGATTTCCGCATCGCAAAGCAGTTCGCAGCCGGCTTCCAGCCGGGCGGGGTCGGCTGTCACGGTCTTCAGAAGTGTGGCATCGAAGCGCGGGCCGATTACCGCGGCTTCCTGGGCCAACCGGCGCACCTCTTGTGGCAGCCGGTCGACGCGAGCAAGCAACATTGCCTGGATAGTGGCGGGAATGTCGGTTGCGACTTCGCCTGCCACAGTCCGCCATCGCTGGCCCTCGCGCATCAGTACACCGCGATCGATAAGGCCGCGAACGATCTCCTCTACAAAAAGAGGGTTGCCGCCCGCTCGCTCGAGTATCTGATCGACGAGCCCTCCTGCGGAGCTTACCCAGCTCTCGCCGAAAAGCGCCGCCAGCAGGCTGCGTCCTTCATCGCTGTTGAGCGGCGAAAGCCTGAGCGCCGTGTGACTGACCCGACTTGAGTCGAGCTGTGCGCTGTCCGGCGCCGAGCGATGCGTGACCAGTACCATCAACCGCGTGCGATCCAACCTGTCCATCACGAAACGCAGTGCCTCGAGCGAAACGGCGTCGGCCCAGTGCAGGTCTTCGACGACGATCAACAGCGGCGACAACGCAAGCCGCCGTTCGATGATGGTACGGACCGCGTAGAGAATTTGCCGCCGTAGCTGCTCGGGTTCGACATGCTGCAAGGTGGCATCGGGGTCGCCAAGGCCAAGCACATGGTAGAGCAAAGGCATCAGCTGGTTCGCCTCCTCGCCCCGCAGGCCGAGATCGGCAAGCAAGCCTGCGAGCTTCCCCCGCATTTCGTCCCCATTGTCGTTTTGCATTATCCCGGCAGCACTGCGCACCACTGCACCCAAAGCGCCAAATGATTGTTCGCCCAGCGGTGAGCACGTGGCCTGTCGCACGGCGACGTTGCGGAAACGATCCTCGTCGCCGACACGGGCGACGAACTCCTTCACCAGCCGCGATTTCCCGATGCCGGCTTCTCCGACGAGGCGGACAAGTTGGGCCGAGCCGCCGCACGCCTGATCCAGGCTCGCCAGCATTCTATTGAGCTCCGCAGCACGACCTATCATCGGCGCGCTGAGGCCGAGCGCCTCGAGCCCACGCGCTGCACGCGGCGCCGCAAGCGGTGCATCCAATCGATGGACGAGCACACTGCCAGCCTTGCCGCGAAGCACGACATCACCCATCGACTCGTAAGAGAAGGCATGCCGGGTCAGTCTGTGAGTGAGTTCGCCTACCAGCACTTCACCCGGTGCGGCCAGCGATTGCAGGCGTTGCGCTGTATTTACCGTGTCGCCGGTCACCGAATAGGATTTGGCGGTGCCGATGCCTAATCGTCCAGTAACGACCGGACCAGTGTTTATGCCGATGTGGAGTAATAGAGGCGAGCCGGCGTGGGGGGTGCTTTTGCCGAGCCGCGCCGTCCGGGCGATCATGTCGAGAGCGGCGCGAAGCGCACGTTCCGGATCGTCCTCATGCGCGACCGGCGCACCGAACAAAGCGAGCAATGCATCGCCGATGAATTTGTCGACGAAACCACCAAAGTTTCGCACGGCCGCCGTCAATTCCTTGAACAGTTCGTTCTGCAGCGTTTGCATGACCTCGGGGTCGAGCTGCTCGCTGAGTGTCGTGAAGCCGCAAAGGTCGGCAAAGAGGACGGTTACCGTCCGGCGATCGGCGTCAGAGATGGGATGCAGCCCTTCGTCGCTATCGATGTTCGCAAGCAGCGACGGAGTTCGAGAAGGCGGCACAATGGTTCGGCTTGGTGTCGGAGCAGGCCGTTCGACGGCTTTTGCAGGCGCACCGACGCTTGCCCCACATTTCGGACAGAACTCGAAATCAGGTGCGCAAGGATAGCCGCAACTGGCGCATGGCACGGGCTGGCGCTTGCCACACTTCGGACAGAAAGCATAACCGCCCTCAATCTTGAAACCGCAGCCTGCGCAGTCCATCGAACCAGACCTCACTAGGGGCCGTGACGGCGTGATCTCCCTACGCACTTCACGGCCAGGGTATTCACAAGCATGAACCGATAGCCGTCGACCGGCAAGCGGCAGCGCAAATGGGCATCGCGATCGGGTGGGGCCCGTGGCAGCGCGAAGCCAATTCGGGTTTCTGCGTGGCTGTCGGTTGCGAAAGTTCCCTCTTGGTTCGGTCTTCCTGCTATCATGGAGGTGAGGAGACGGACCGTTGAGCGAGAATCGTAAGCTAGCCGCAATTCTAGCTGCGGATGTGGTCGGATATAGCCGGCTCGCGAGCGCGGACGAAGATCGTACTTTGGCGAGGTTGCGGGCACTGCGCAGCGACCTGATCGATCCGATCATCGCAGTGCACCACGGCCAGGTGATCAAGCGCACCGGCGATGGGGCGCTGGTTGAGTTCCGGAGTGTGGTGGATGCCGTGCGCTGCGCCATAGAGGTTCAGAATGGTATGGTTGAGCGCAATGCCGGCGTGCCGCAGGACCGACGTATCGAGTTCAGGATCGGCATCCATCTGGGAGATGTGGTCGAAGAAAGCGACGGCGACCTGATGGGCGACGGCGTCAACATCGCCTCGCGTCTGGAGGGGCTCGCGGCACCCGGCGCCATCTGCCTGTCCGAGGATGCCTATCGCCAGGTCAAGGCGAGGCTCGACCTCTCGGTCAGCGATCTCGGCAGCACACAGCTCAAGAACATCGCCGAGCCGATCAGGGTCTATTCGCTGCTAGTCGGCAGCGCCGGGACCAAGGCGGCCGCGACCTCGGAAACCGCGACGAGCCGGCCGGCGACGGCAGCGCCGCCGAAGCTGTCGATCGCCGTGCTGCCGTTCGCCAACATGAGCGGTGACGCCGAACAGGACTACTTCGCCGACGGCATCTCCGAAGACATCATCACGGCGCTGTCGAAACTGTCGCAACTCTTCGTCATCGCACGCAATTCGTCGTTCACGTTCAAGGGCCAGAACGTCCATGTGCAGGAGGTGGGCACGAAACTCGGCGTGCGGCATGTCCTTGAGGGCAGCGTACGCAAGTCGGGGAACCGGGTGCGCATCACCGCGCAGCTCATCGATGCAATTTCGGGCGGCCATCTTTGGGCGGAGCGGTTCGATCGCGACCTGACCGACATATTCGCCGTGCAGGACGACGTGACGCAGCAGATCGTCGGCGCGCTGGCGCTCAATCTGACTGAGGGTGATCGGCAGCGGCTGGCGCCCGAGTACCCGCGCAACACGGAGGCGTATGACTATTTCCTGCGGGGCAGGGAGCTGTGGCACCGGCTGACGAGGGAAACGAACGTCGCGGCCCGCGACCTCTTGCAACGTGCCATCGAACTGGACCCGAAGTTTGCCTCTGCCCACGCATTCCTGGCCCTCACGCACGGACTCGATTACCTGAACCGGTGGAGTGCGTCGCCGCCGGAATCGATGGCGCAAGCGGAAGAGGCCGCAACGCGAGCGGTGACGCTGGATCGCAGCGATCCCTGGGCGCACTGGGCGCTTGCTATTGCCAAGCTGTACACACGACGACACGATGGGGCCATCGACGAGGCCGAGCGCGCGCTAGTCCTCAATCCGAACTTCGCCGAAGCGCACGTCGTTCTCGGCGAGGCGCTGTACTATTCGGGCAGATCCGAGGACGCCCTCGAGAGTTTTGCCCGGGGGAAGATCTTGAATCCCTATTTTCCTGATGTGCTTCTGCACTTCCAGGCTTTGGCCTTGTTTCAACTGGGAAGGTACGAAGAGGCCGTTGACCTCCTAATGCAACGGCTGGCTCGCAACGCTGTCACCGACGTCTCGCGGGCGCTTCTGGCCGCCAGCTACGGCCATCTGGGCCGTTTCGCCGAGGCCCGGGCAGCATGGCAGGAGGTGCTTCGCGTCAATCCCGACTATTCGCTGGAATACCGTCGCAAAGTCCTGCCCTACAAGAACCCTGCCGATTTCGAACTCGTGGTGGAGGGGCTCCGCAAGGCCGGTATAGTGCAATGACAGGTGAGGCCATGCGGCCGGATCAGACGCCGTAGGCTTGGCCGATCTTGCGCCATCGCTCGTTTTCGCGAACCAGTTTCAGGTTGTCGGTCGTCTCTGCAAATGTCCGCGAACGGTATTGCCGGAGCAGGTCCGGGAAGAGCGCCCCGTCCGGGAGGCCGGCAAGCTGCTCGCGGACCGAGATCTTTTCATCGATGACCCGGGTGCCCCAGGCATTTTCCCTTACCTGCAACTCCGCAGCCAGCTCTCGCTCTTCCGGCGCGGTTTCGTCCAACGCAGCCAGGAGGATCGAGTGGAAAAGCGCTACATAGCCGATCTGTCTCAGGCCGCCGACAACCCGCACCCGCGGCAATATGGCAAGAACGAGGAACGTCAGGAACAAGTTCGGCAGCAGCACGCCGTCCAGCAGCGCCTGCTTGAGATGCGGCCGCTCGAACGGGATGGAAAGACAATGCGGCTTGTCGGGCTCGATCAGGTACCCGTTCTCAAGAACGAGCTTGCGCACGCGCTCCTCGCGGATGCCCCAGAAATAGTCCGTGGCATTGGGCAGGAATCTGCCGAATGGGCCCGATGCGGCCTCTTGCAAGGCATATTCGAGACGCTGGCGTCTTGCGGGTTCGATGAGCAGCCTGGAAAGAAGACTGCCGTCATATTGTAGGTGCCGCGCCATGACAGCCGCGGCAAGCCGATCATCGATGAAAACCGGCAGGGCCATGCCGGAACGATCCCAATTGGCGACCAGATCCTCGTTGAGGGCTGTCATGGCATCGGCGGCGGTTCCAAAGACCTTATCCTGACTGGCAAGCAGTGTACCTAGCCAGCGGCTGGCATCCGTTTCATCGCCCATCGCTTCGAGCGCGCGCTTGTTGAGGGAGACGGGACCGGCCGCGCAGGCGCTTTTGCTGCACAGCTTGTGGCGCCCCATGCCAAACAGGTTGACCTTGTCGTCTCCGAGATCAAGCCATCCAGGCCCCTCCCGGCCAATTGTCTCCATGGTCATCGTCGTTCCCATGAAGCCGACGAAGGCTGACAGCTCGTTTTCGACCGCGCCGAGCCAGGCAAGCAGGAGGGCATCGAAGGTGATCCGGTCCATCAGAAGCAGGCAGTGCAGACCGGACTGAATCACCGGTCTGTGCTCGAACTCGTCGAGGGCCTTGCCGATTTCCTCAGGCTGCATGATCACGCCGAGGCGTTGGTGCAGGACCTCGCGCAGGATCGAGCGGGCAGCGATCGCCGGGCCGGATGCAGGCCTTGCCACCGGCCGCCACAGATGGCGGGCGTAGTCGGAAACTGGAGCATTCCAGTTCTGCTCGATGTCACGCGCGACTTCCGGGCAGAGCAGCGACAGCACAGCCAGAATTTCCACGGGGGGGACTGGGGCGAAGACGGCGGTCATCAGAACCGCAACCGGGCCATGCTCAGGAGGTCGTGATACTGCCCGTTGGTAAAACCGGCCTTCACATGCCGGCCTTCAACCTCGAAGCCGTGGCTGGTGTAGAGACGGATGGCCGGCTCGTTGTCGGCATAGACGGTCAATTCGACCCGCTTCAGGGCGCGCCAGTTGTCGGCCACGTCAAGCAGAGCGCCAAGGATGGCAGAGCCGATACCTTTGCCGACAAAGCCATCATCTAGGCCGATATTGATCTCGCCGATATGCGAACGGCGTGGCGAGCTTTGCACGACCAGGCTGCCATGGCCGACGACCTTGCCGTCCAATTCGGCGACGATCCAGGTGGTTTCCTGGCCGGACTTGGCGATGCGCCGCTCCACCTGATCCACCGTCTCGAAGGGCATCCTGAGCGTCCCCCAGCGGAAGCCCGGCATGTTGAAGATAGCGCAAAGCGCCTCCGCATCGCTTGCCCGGACGGCCCGGAGCTGCGGCTGGATTTTCTCGGATGGCGATGTCGTGCTGGTCATGACTTTCCCGGCGAAGGCAATCGGCCGGCACGATGCACCGGACGTCACCTGAAAATCCAGCCGTCTCTGCAGCCTATGCTGCCGATTGCGAACCAAAACACCGGGAGGCCGTGTAGAGTTTGAAGCCGCCGCTGATGCCGATCCAGCCGAAAAGGGCGAGCCAGCCCAATGTAGCGGCCGCCGTCCAGTCGATCCGGTGCACCGCGGCGTTGGTGATAACGAGGCCAAGAATGGAAAGCAAGCCGACCAGAAATTGCGCCAGGCCTAGCACCAGCAATTCTTCGCGCGGCGCACTTTTCCAGACGAGATAAGTGCCGCCAGCGCCGGCAAAGAAAATGGCGCTGTAGACCTGGGCGTGGAAGGGATCGACCGGCCATGGCCAGGTGCTGCTGACCATCAGGGGAAACAGCAACATGCCGAAGCCATAGACCCCAAGGACCGCCGTTTCCGCCAACATGTAGCTGCGCCATGCGGGGCTTAGGGTCACGCCATTTGCTGACGGACGGGCCCTTGCCCGCCACAGGAACAACCCGGATACCGCGACCGAACCAAGATAGACCAGAAACCAGAGCCAGGTCGCTTTGCGCCCAAAGTTGAAATAGCCGAGATTGATCAACGAAACCGCCGACACGATTACGGTGAAGATGAGAGCCATGACCAGCACGAGCCTGCCCGGCGACCAGCGATTCCAGAACAAGAGCGCCGCCATCACTGCCATTTCGGCGGTGTAGAAGCCGCCGAGAAAGCGGGCACTGAATGGCGTGACGGGCCAGGGCCAGCGCGGCTTGACCAACGCAGGCGCGAAAAACAGGCCGGCGCCGACGATCAAGACGATAATGACCCCTGCCGAGAAAAGCCGCAATGCCGCGGGAAATGGCGGGTTGTCGGATGTCGGCACGGGAGAAAGCCCCAAAGATGAATGCGCCATGTACCCATCATAGTGCCGCTTGCGGCCGGTGAAAATCCGCCGAATTCAAATTGAGGTGTCACCAGATCTATCCATTCGAATGGCCGTTTGATCCCTTTCGACGTAAGATGGTGTGCGCGGACCGAAGACCGGTCCGGCGAACCACGCCTGGGAGGCGCATTTTCCGGAGCCTGCACGATGACCGAAGCTCAGGATCTGTTCTCGCTTCTGCGGCAATCGACCGATGTCGATCCGCAGGCAATCGACGCGATCCGGCGAACCATCGCCGAGGGCAAGGACCACGAACTTTGCCGCATCAATGCGCTGGCCTTCGCCAGCAAGAATGGCCTCGACGAGGAACGCACCATCAGCGCCTTTCTCCATGCGGCGCGGGTGGGCATCTTCGACATCTCCTGGAATGTTCTGTGCCCCGGCTGCGGCGGCGTGCTCGACACCAACGCCACGCTGAAAACAATGCAGAAGGACGAATACACCTGCGCGCTGTGCTCCCAGGGCTATTCGCCGACCCTCGACGAGATGGTCGAGGTGACATTCACCGTCAGTCCCCGCATACGCAGGATTGCCGCCCACAATCCGCACGAACTGCCGTTGATAGAATACTTCCGCCAGATCTACTGGGCGTCCGGCGCCGATCTGCCGGAAGAGGATTTCGCGGAGAAGGTGGAAGCGTTCTCGCTCGAGGATATCGAGCTTGCGCCCGGTGAAAAGGCGGTTCTGCCCATACAGCTTCCGTCTGAATTCGTCATCATCTTTGAGCCGGTCACGCATTCAGCGCAGTTCATTGACGCTAAGGGCGAACCAACAAAGGAGCGCCGAAGCCTCTCCTTGGTTTTCGACCGCGACCATGTCCAGAGCCAGACGCTGGAGATGCAACCCGGCCCGTTGCGCATTTCGCTGGAAAACAGGACCGAC
Source organism: Mesorhizobium sp. ES1-3 (assembly GCF_020164795.1). Lineage (NCBI taxonomy): Bacteria > Pseudomonadati > Pseudomonadota > Alphaproteobacteria > Hyphomicrobiales > Phyllobacteriaceae > Mesorhizobium > Mesorhizobium sp. ES1-3. The sequence continues at coordinate 506,103 of NZ_JAIUGW010000001.1, read as the reverse complement.
ACCCGCGTGCTGCCGACGGTCTTCATCGCCGGCCACGCATTGCATGATTTCCTGGGCAAGCGCCGGCCCTTCCTGACCGCCAAGCGCCTGCTAACCAACCAGACGTTCCGCGATCTCTATCGCACAGACACGCTCGACATCAACCAGCGGCTGAAGATCACCAGCCTGACCTTCCTGTTCACCGACCTGCGCGGATCGACCGAGCTTTACGAGCGGGTGGGCGATCTTTCAGCCTTCGATCTCGTGCGCGAGCATTTCCAGGTGCTGCACGAGATTGTCGCGGCGGAGGCGGGCGCGGTTGTGAAGACGATCGGTGATGCGGTGATGGCGACCTTCGCGACGCCTGATCGTGCGATTGCCGCGGCCCTCAGGATGCGCGAGGCCATGCGTGCGCTCAATGAAAAAAGCGGGCGCGAGGATCTGCTGCTCAAGATCGGAGTCCATGCCGGCCCTTGCATCGCAGTGTCCATGAACGAGCGGCAGGACTATTTTGGCCAGACGGTCAACATTGCATCACGGGTCCAGAACCTGGCCAACCCACAGGCAATCTTCGCCACCCGTGCGGTGGTCGACGACAGTCTCACCGCCGATCTGTTGCGCAGGAACGCGCTGACGCCCGTGCCTCACGAGGTCTCGCTGCGCGGCATCGAGCGGGAGATCGCGGTGTATACAATCACCTGAGGAATTCCAGAGCAATTCCAGGAAAAGCGTGAAACGCTTTCTCTTGGGAATTGCGTTGGAGCAGCGTTTCCGTGAAGCGCTCTCGGCCGCTCACACGCGCTTGCAGAGGAAATAACGATCGGCGGGCTCGGACGTCGGCGTCGGGAGGCGTTGCAGCAGCGGGTGATCGAGCGGCGTGCCACTGACCGCGAAGCCGCCGACGCGAAGCATGCTCGCAATCAGATCGGGAAGCCAGGTAGCGGTCACTGCATCGCGATCATCATAGCCGGTGCCGATGTCGGCATGAACAAGGGCGGCTTCGATGCCAATGAACTTGCGGGCCGTCTCGCGTATTTCGCCGAGCACGAGGTTTTCAGCTTCGGGAATTGAGCTGGCGTGTGCGCCGACTTCGCGGTCGAACACCACGATCCGACGCCCGGGCAGGCGCTCGCGCAGATGGTGGAACGTCCGGCCATTGCCGAGGCCGAGCTCGAGCACAAGCCCCTCCATCTTCGCCACCTCGGGGCAGACGTGATCGAGAATGTCACGCTGTGCGGTCATCCTGCTGATGAAATTCTCGAGACGACTCATATGCTTTTGTGTGTCCTGAACCAGATCAAGAGATCGGCAATGCCCGCGAAGAACGGTTCACGAGTGCATCCCGAAGGCGAGGCGCTAATCTCGATTGCGTGTCGGCACATATACGGGCGGACGATGAACACTGCAATAACCGTACGGGCGGCCGGCAGGGACCATACCGGGTGGAGCCGGCGGCCCGGCGCGACGGAATAGCGATCTCACTTGTAGGGGTCTGCGGCGTCCCGCAAGCCGTCGCCGAGGAAGTTGAACGCCAAGATGACGAGAACGACGGGGAGCATCGGCAAAAGCAGCCATGGATAGAACGCGATCACGCTGACGCTGCGCGCCTCGGTTAGCAGGATGCCCCAGCTGGTTGTCGGTGGCCTCAGGCCCAGCCCAAGGAAGCTCAGCGCCGTCTCGCCCAGGATCATGCCGGGTATGGAGATCGTCGCCGTCGCGATCAGATGCGACATGAAACCGGGAATGAGGTGCCGCCGGATAATGCGGCTGCTGCTGGCGCCCATCAATTGCGCGGCCAGAACGTAATCCTCCTCGCGCAAGGCCAGAAGCTTTGAACGCACGGCCCGCGCCAGTCCGGTCCAGTGGAGCAGCCCGAGGATAACGGTGATGCCGAAATAGATCAGGATTGGACTCCAGGTTATCGGCATGATCGCCGCCAGAGCCAGCCATAGCGGAATGCTGGGGATCGATTGCAGAACTTCGATTATCCGTTGAACGATCAGGTCGAAGATACCGCCGTGATAGCCAGCCAGTCCGCCTATGACAATGCCGAGCAGGAAGCTGAAACTGATGCCGACAAGGCCGATTGTCAGTGAAATGCGTGCGCCATAGATGATACGCGAGAGCACATCGCGCCCCAGCCTGTCGGTGCCGGCCAGAAAGAGCTGGCCGTTTTCGGCAGGACAGACAAAATGCCAGTCACCTTCGACCAGGCCCCAGAACCGGTAACTGTCGCCCTTGCAGAAGAAACGAATCCGCTGAACATCATCCTGGTTGTCGATGTAGTTCCGCTTGAGTGTGTCCATATCCAGCGTCATCTGGCGACCATAGACGAAGGGCCCGACAAGCTGGCCGTTATGGAACAGGTGCACCCGCTGCGGCGGCGAATAGATGTAGTCCATGTTGCGCGTGTGCAGATTGTAGGGCGCCAGGAACTCGCAGATCAGTATCCCGAAATAGAGCGCTGCCAGAAATATGCCGGACACAAGGGCAAGCCGGTGCCGTCGGAATTTCCACCACATCAGCCGCAACTGCGACGCCTGAAAGACCTTCGACTGCTCCGCCGTCATCGCCTCGACGGATTGCAGGTCAAAAGGCGCGATGGAAACGTAGTGTTGCAGCGGGGCACCCGGAGCGGGCAGGGGCGATTGCGTGTTCATTTGGTGCTGCCGCCCTGCAAACGAATTCGTGGATCAAGCAGCGCCAGCGCCAGGTCGGAAATCAGGACACCGATCACCGTCAGGAAGGCGAGGAACATCAGGAAAGACCCTGCCAGATACATGTCCTGGCTTTGCAGCGCTCTGATCAGCATCGGCCCCGTCGTTTCCAAAGACAGCACTATCGCAGTGATTTCGGCACCGGATATGATGGCCGGCAGGATGGAGCCGATGTCGGAAATGAAGAAATTGAGCGCCATGCGCAGCGGATATTTGACGAGCGCCTTGAAGGGATGAAGGCCTTTGGCGCGCGCGGTCACGACATATTGCTTGTGAAGCTCATCGAGTAGATTGGCGCGCAGCCGCCGGATCATGCTTGCCGTGCCCCCGGTGCCGATGATCAAGACCGGGATCCAGAGATGGGCGAGGATCGACTTCGCCTTGGCCCAGGTCATCGGCTCACTGAGATATTGCGGGTCCATGAGATGGCCGATGGAGGTGCCGAACCAGATATTGGCGAAATACATCAGGATCAGCGCCAGCATGAAATTCGGAATGGCAAGGCCGAGAAGGCCGAAGAGAGTAAGGCCGTAGTCGCCCCAACTGTATTGATGCGTGGCGGAGTACATGCCGATAGGAAAGGCGATGAGCCAGGTGAAGATGATCGTGACGAAGGAAACCAGCACGGTCAGCCACATTCGGTCCCCGACGACGTCGCGAACCGGCAGCTCATACTCGAAGGAATAGCCGAAATCGCCGTGCAGCATCCCGCCGACCCAGTAGAAGTAGCGAATGACGGGCGGCTGGTCGAAACCATATTCCTTCCGCATCATTTGGATGCGATCGGAATCCACCGCTTCGCCCTGGGCCCGAAGCTCGGCGACATAGCTGTCGAAATAGTCACCCGGTGGAAGTTCGATGATGGTGAACACCAGCGCCGATATGACCAGCAGCGTTGGAACCATCACAGCGATGCGCCAGACAATATATCGAAGCACGCTCAGGAGCCTCCAAGCCAGAATGTATCCGGCATGTAGACACCGAAATAGGCGGTCGGGTCATAGCCGAAGAGTGCCTTGTCAGGCAGATTGCGCAGCCGCGAGGACACCAGAATGGGCTGAAGTGTTTCGTTCACCGTACCGATCGAGAACACCTGATCAGTGTAGATCGACAGCATTGAATTCCAGATTTCGGCGCGCTCCGTGGCTTTGGTCGATGCGTTCCAGCGCTTGAGCAAAGCCATCAACTCGACCACTTCAGGAAGATCGGGCGCCTCACCCATCTTGCCATGGGACAGATAGTAAGCGCCCCAGAGCGGCCATTGCAGCTGGTCGTCGATGGTGGGGGCCAGCTGGTATGGGTTCATGTCTGCGGTCGGCACGCCATTGTCGATGCCCGACGACATCGACATCATGATCTCGCCGCCAAGCGCGCGGCTGCGGAAGATGTCGCGCTGCGAAGTCCGGATGAACAGGGCGATGCCGATCTTGCGCCAGTGATCGGTGACGAGTTCGAGCGCGTCGGTTTCCAGCGTGCTTTCGCCGGCAGTTTCCACGATGATCTGCGCCGGGCGCCCATCGGGAAGTAGCCGCAGGCCGTCATCGTCACGTGTCTGAAGCCCGACCTGGTCTAGCAGGGCATTGGCCTGGTCGGGATCATGGGCAACCCAGGCCTTCGCGAATTCCGGCCGGTAGAGCGGGCTCTCCGGCAGGACCGTATCGGCGCTTTCCTGCGCCAATCCGTAGAACACGGCCATATTGATCTCGCGCCGGTCCACGGCGAGCGAAAGTGCGCGGCGCACGCGCACGTCACGCAAAAGGCCACGCCACACCTGGTCGGCACAATTCAGATTGGGCAGCAGCGCCAGCCGCGAACCCTGTGTGCGTTTCCAGAGATGCATCTTCACGGGGTAACGCTTCTCCGCATCCTTCAGGAAGGAGTAATCGCTGAAGTCAATTCCCATGCATTGCAGGTCGCTCTCCCCCGCACCGGTCTTGGCGGAAATGATCGCCGACGAGCTGACATTCATGACAATCCGGTCGACATAGGGCAGTTGCCGGCCATTCTCGTCTATTCGATGAAAGAACGGGTTGCGCTCGAAGATGAACTGCTCAGCCGGCGGCTTGGTCCGGTTCTGCCAGGGATCGAGCGTGGGCAGCTCCGGATTCTCCGGGCGATACTGCCGCGACATGCGGATATGCAGGAGCGTCCATTTCGCGACCCGGTTCTCCTTCATCAGGCCGGCGAGCCGGAATGGATCCTGGTATTTCTTGTGGAACTGCTTGAGATAGGCGGCCGGCAAAACAAGCGGTGTCGGCGAGGCAGCGGCAAGCTTGGGCAGGAAGTCGGGATTTGGCGCATCCCAACTGTAGCGGACAGTCAACGGATCGACGATCTCGAAACGTGGCGGCTTGCCGTCCGCCAGCAGGGCAGGGGCGAGCCCGCCTTCCGAAAGCTCATCGTTCAGCCAGACATCTTCCCAGCAATAGCGAAAATCCTCCGGCGTCAGCAGGCTGCCGTCGGACCATTTATGCCCTTCCCGAATCTTGAACGTGAAGACGCGATCATCCGCTACGTCGAAGCTTTCGAGAATGTCGGCTTGCAAGTTGAGCTTTTCGTCATAGCCGACCAGGCGGGCATATCCGTAGATCGTCATCATCCGGATATCTTTCTGGCTGCCGATGATCGTGCGCAGCGTGCCGCCATACTGGCCGGGTTGCCGGCCCATCGCAGCGAGGTTCAATACGCGCGGGCTCTTGGGCAGGCGCTCTGCGAGTGCCGGCAGAGCCCTGGCCTTCAGCTCCGGCTGAAGAAAATCCGGCTCCAAATCGCCAGCGCGCGACGTGCCCGGCAGAAGTGCCGAAGCCATGAGTCCAAGGAGGGTGCGACGGGTGATCAATGGCGCAACTCACTGACATCGGCCAAACGTCGGGCCAGCACGAGGTGGCCGCCGCCAAGATCGATCGGCGACAGCGTATCCTCTTCGCCCTCGTCGTGGAATTGCGGTCCCCATGCGCTGGCGTCGGAAGCGCCGCCGAGCTTCAGCGTCTTGAAATCCATCGGCCGGTCGAGATCGGGGAAAGGGACTGCGGCGACCAGTGAGCGTGTGTAGGGGTGGACCGGTTTCCTGAGCAGAATTTCGCGCGGCGCAAGCTCGACGATACGCCCGCCGCACATCACCGCGATGCGGTCCGCCATGTAGTCCACCACCGCCAGATTGTGGGATATGAACAGGTAGGTCAGGCCCAGTTCCTTCTGCAGGTCCTTCAGGAGGTTTAGGATCTGCGCCTGGACAGAGACATCGAGCGCCGAAACCGGCTCGTCGCAGATCAGGAGTTCTGGCCCCAGGGCTAACGCGCGCGCAATGCCGATACGCTGACGCTGCCCGCCGGAGAAACTGTGGGGATAACGCTTGATGAAGCGCGGATCGAGCCCGATTGCCTGCATCAGGCTCTTGACGGTGGCTAGTCTGGACGCGGCATTGCCACGTTGATGGATTTCCAGCGGCTCGCTCAAGATATTTTCCACCGTCATGCGAGGTGAAAGCGACGAAACCGGATCCTGAAAGACCATCTGGATTTTCGCGCGCAGCAGGCGCAGGGCGTCTCTGTCGCCTCCCAATACGTCGATCGGTCCATCGCGGCCATTGAAGATCACAGAGCCGCCGCTAGGCGTGACAGCCCGCATGAGCATCTTGCTGACGGTGGTTTTGCCGCAACCACTTTCGCCGACCAGGCCCAGGCACTCGCCCCGCCTGATATCGAAGCTCACGCCGTCCACGGCGCGAACAGAGGTTTGACGATCCCCGCCGAACCATCCGGACTTGCGGATGGTAAAAACCTTTGTCAGATCCCTGACCGACAACAGGATGTCGTCCGGCCCTTTCGATGCCGGCGCCGTCTGCTTGCCCAGCAGGGTGCCGACGTTCACCGGCACCTCGCGGAGCGCCTTTAGCCTCTCGCCCGGCTTCAGGTCGAAATGCGGAACGGCCGCCATCAGGCCCTTTAGGTAAGGGTGACCTGGCCGGCGGAATATCGCCTCGACAGGTCCCGCTTCCATGATCTCGCCATGGTACATGACCACCACCTCGTCGGCGACATTGGCGACAACGCCGAGGTCGTGCGTGATCAGCAGCATCGCCATATTCAGCTTGCTCTGAAGCCCGCGCAGCAATTGCAGGATCTGCGCCTGGATGGTGACATCCAACGCCGTCGTCGGCTCGTCGGCAATCAACAGTGCGGGCCGGCAGATAAGCGCCATGGCGATCATGGCGCGCTGACGCAATCCCCCCGAAAGTTCAAACGGATACATGTCATAGGCGCGTTTGGGATTGGGAAAGCCGACAAGGCTGAGCATTTCCTCGGTCCGCGCCTTGCGCTCCGCCCGAGCCATGGGCGTATGAATCTGCAGGGATTCGCTGACCTGGTTGCCGATCGTGTGCAGCGGCGAAAGCGATATCATCGGCTCCTGAAAGATCTTGCCGATGCGGCTGCCTCTCAACGCCCGGATTTCGGGTCCATCACGCGGCATCTGCAGGATATCCTGTGTCGTGCCGGGCTTTTCAGGATCGGAAAACAGGATACGGCCACGAACATGGGCGGTGTTCGGCAAAATGCCCATCACTGCCTGGCTAAGAACCGATTTTCCGGAACCGGACTCGCCCACAAGCGCGGTGACCTTGCCGGGAAGGACGCGAAGATTTGCACGCCTGACGGCGTGCAACGGTCCCCCGATAATGGCAAAAGAGATGCCAAGATCTTCGACCCGTAGTAGATCAACGCCCGAATTCATTCTCACACCAGCCCCACTCTGGCAACGTGCAGAAAGCGAGAGACTAGCGCATTGCCAGTCTAGAGCAACTTGGATTCGACACGGTCGCCAGCGGCGGAACCGGCGACCGGACTGCTTACCAAAGGCGTTCGGATCAGATTGGGGTGGGCTACTGGAGCTTCCTCGGGTCGCCCGCCGACTGCCGTGCGGCATCGCGATGAAGCAGCATGACCTGCTCGGCCTCCGATCTCCGGTCGTAAATCGGCTCCAGCGCACCGTCTTCATCGAGTGCGAGAGCGCCCGACAGATCGGGTGAAAGCACCGTCAGCTTCTGCTTGATCCCCGCCAGTTCCTCGCTGCCGAGCGTCAGCCAGCTGCTGGCGCCGCAATAGCTGGCGAAGTCTTTGGTGGCGAGAACGCGGTGCGGATATTTCTTGGTCAGGGTCTGGAGGCGCTGGACCTCGTTTACAGCCGAGCCGAAGACAGAGAATGTGAGCCGGTCGGTAAGCCCGACATTGCCGAACATCACGTTGCCGACATGCAGGCCGATGCCAAATTTTATGTCGGACAACCCCTTTTCCTTCCTTCGCAGATTGAGATCCACCATGCGCGCAGTGGCCTTGTGCGCTGCCGCCAGAGCAGACTGGCAGGCGGTCTCGGAATGCGAGCGATGTCTTTCGCAAGGGTAGACGGCAATGAAGCCATCACCTATGAAACTCATGATCTGCCCGCCTTTGCGATTGAAAGGTGTAGCAATGGCATCGAAAAACTGGTTCAGCGTATCGATGTAGATTTCGCGGCCGGAAGTTTCGGCAAGCCTTGTTGACCCGCGCATATCGGCCATGACCAGTGCGGCCCGGATTGTGTCGCCCTCGCCGCGCTTGATCTGGCCGTCCAGCACGCGTCTGCCGGCGTCGCCGCCGAGATAAGTGGTCATCATGTTGTCGGCCAACTTGGTGAGCACCGCCATTTTGGTTGCGATGGCGAGATGGTTTTGGATACGCAGCAGCGCCGAAATCATGCTCTCGCTGAAACCTGAAGCACTGTCGGTGGACCAGGACCCGATCATGCCCTGACTGGTATTGCCGTTGAAGGGATGGACGAAAGCCATGTAATCGGTCACGCCCATAAGCCTGAGTTCATCGAAAACAGGAAATTCCGTCGGGACCGACGGGTCGAGCCGGCGCCGCAGATGGTCGAGCTTGTTGCTGAGCAGATAGTAGTATGGGCTGGTCAGGAACCTGTCAGAATGAACGCCGTCCTTTTTGCGGAAGCCTTCCACTTCCATGCCTTGGCCGCGAATCCAGGTGAAGCCAAGCGCGTCATAAAGCGGATGAAGCATCGAAAAGCTCAAATGCACCCGCTTCAGCGGCAGGCCGGCAGCAGCCAGCCGTTCGCAAAACCCCTTTACCAATGTTTCCAGCTCATTGCCCGCCAGCGCCGACTGAGTCAGCCAGTCGGCAACCTTATCCATGAGAATTGTGGAAATTTCTGCTTGCGCCGTGCTCATACCACCTCGAAACCCGTCGAAGACGGAGCCATTATCCGTCGATCCGCCATAATACAGTCCGCCGGCGACCCAAAGATACCCCAAAGTCAACGACGTCGGCTTCGACGGCAGAACGGCGAAGGAATTTCCCGAATGACTGTCCTTGCAACCAAGGGACAGGCTTAACTGCATTCATGTCTTGTGGCGTTATGTGGCGAAGCCGCGGCCGGAGTGCAATCACGATCCTGGCATCGGGCAAAAAATTTGCCGGCTGGGACGCCGTCAGGCCTTCACCACCGTCTCTCGGAGTAGCCCGAGACGGCCAAAAACATTGCGTGTGTCGACGATCAGAAGGGCGTGATCAGCGATTGTCTGATAGTCGATCGCGTCATGGTCGGTTGCAACGACGACGGCATCGAAATCCTTCAAGGCCGCCTCGGTCAATTCGACCGAGCGGCGCCCCTTGATCGCCATATGCTCTCTTGTGGCCGGGATCTCGGGAACATGCGGATCGTGGAATTCCGCCTTGCCGCCCCATTCCTCGATGAGTTCAATGAGCCGCAATGAGGGGCTTTCGCGGATGTCGGGCACATTCTTCTTGTAGGCGAGCCCGATGATGAGAATGCGCGAGCGGCTGAGCGCCTTGCCGCAGCGCCGGTCCAGTGCTTTCGCCAGTTCATCGACCACATGACGCGGCATAGCAGTGTTGATCTCTGCCGCCAGCTCGATGAAGCGGGTCGGCAGTTCGTATTCGCGCGCCTTCCACGTCAGGTAGAAGGGATCGATCGGAACGCAGTGCCCGCCCAATCCGGGGCCAGGATAGAAAGGCATGTAGCCGAAGGGCTTGCTCTTGGCCGCCTCGATCACCTCCCAGATGTCGATGCCCATCGCCCCGAGCACGACCTTCAATTCGTTGACGAGGGCTATGTTGACCGAACGGAAGATGTTTTCCGTCAGCTTGACTGCCTCGGCGGTCGCCGTGCTGGAAACCGGAACGACGGTTTTGACCACGCCTTGGTAGAAAGTCTGCACGAGCGTCGCAGCTTCGATGCCGTCACCTGCCACGACCTTGGGGATCGTCGCGACTTCAAAGTTGCGGTTGCCGGGATCCTCGCGTTCGGGCGAGAAGCCGAGGAAGAAGTCTATCTTCGACTGCAAACCGGTTTCTTCCAGTATGGGCTTGATCACGTCGTCGGTGGTGCCGGGATAGGTGGTAGATTCCAGCACGATGAGGTGGCCGAGACGCAGATGCTTTGCGATGACGCCAGTCGTGTTCCTGACAAAGCAGAGGTCCGGCTCACGGTTTTTCGTCAGCGGCGTCGGAACGCAGATGATGATGATATCGCAGACGGACAGTTCGGCAAAATCCGCCGTGGCGCGGAACCGTCCACTCGCCACGTGGCCGGCAAGGGCTGTCGACGTCACCGCCTCAATGTAGGATTGGCCGTTGTTCAGGCTCTCGACCTTCTGGGCTTCGATGTCGAAGCCGAAAACCGGGAAGCCGGCCCGTGCGACCGCAATTGCCAGCGGCAACCCGACATAGCCCAATCCGATCACGCCGACTCGCGCGGCGTGCGTCGAGATACGGTTCAGCAGACGGTCATATGCCGATCGTGAAGCGTCCAAAAATCTGCTTTCCCGTTAATTCGGATAGGCTGGCCGCTGCCAGGCGCGGCTTACCACGGTCCCAGGAACCATGGCCGGGGCATATTGCGGAAAATGGATTCTCGCAAGCCGCCATCAGACCGGCAACTTTGCCTTCAAGCTTGCGGCAGCCATCGCATAGCCGCCGGCGGCACCATCTATGAAATGAACGTGATCGCGCTGCAGCGGCGAGGCGACCAGGCATGTCATCAAGGCCGATTTCTGGCGGTGCAGGCCATAGTTGCAGATGCCCGCCTCTTCCGCCTGTTTCAGCCGGTTCTCGATCCGTTGCAACACATCAGCGTCAACGTCGATGGTCATCTTCAAGCCGTCGTCGAATTTCCGGAAATCCGAATTGCTGGCCACGTCGCGTTTGTAGATCTTCGGATCGAAACTGCCGATCGTCCAGCCATATCTGTCGGTGACGGCCGTAAGCGTCATCAGGAACACTATCCACAGCTTCGACAGCCACCGCCGTCCTGCCGGCGCCGTGGCCCGCGCCTCAATATCGAGGCCGGCGGGCAGCAAGCTGTAGTCCGGCCCGTTCACCGGCACAGGGTGGCCATCGCGTTCCTGCCTGCCGGCAAGGGCGATGATGTCGGATGCCAGAAACTGAAAACCGCGCAGGTCGCGCGACGCCCCCGGTATGGCTATGATCGAGACGATTTCGCCATGCCGGGTTTCGATCGGGTTCCAGCGGCAGGAGAGGCCGGTCAGATCCGGCCGTGCGCCGGCCGGCGCAGGATCGACGCGGTAGCGCCCCGCTTTCATCTCGGCTTCCGCCCAACTGCCGCCACCGCCGGCGAACATGGCATAGAAGACCGCATCGGATGCTTGGAACCTTGCCACGCGAACGTCGAGGCCTTGCGCTCGAATATCCTTTATCGGCACGATTGCGGCACGCAGGGTTAGGTCCAGTTCGTCCGCCACCCATCTCTGGACAGCCGCCAGCGCGTTGCGGGTGGTCTCCACCGCCGAGCCGGGAAATGCGACGAGCGCCCCGTCGCCGCCGAAGACAAAGGGAAGATCTTGCCGACCCAGCGCATTGAGCAGGGCCGAAATGACACTGGCGCCAGCCATATTGACTGTCTTATAGCGTCCAGTCTCGATCGCCTTTGTCGAGCCGACAATGTCGGCGGTGGCCAGCGCCCAGCCATCGGGGAGAGGCCGATAGTTGTCGATATCGGCAACGCTTTCGAACTTTGCGAAGACCGGCAGAGAAGCGACAAACGGGTCCGACGCGGCAGCTGTTTCCATGAGCATCAGATAGCACATTCCACTGCTTGAAGGTGAAGTCGATGATGCTTCGAAATTGACTTGCGCATGCTTTCCGATGATAGGGTCGCGCAATGCGAATTGCCTTCTACGCACCGCTGAAGTCGCCCAATCATTCCGTTGCCTCCGGCGACCGCCAGATGGCACGCACGCTGGTCAAGGCGCTGGAGCATGGAGGACACAGCGTCGAACTGGCATCCGAATTGCGCTTCTATCTACGCGAACCGGAGCCGAAAAGTTTCGATGCGCTCAAGATAGAGGCCCGAGAGGAAGCCGCGCGGCTGACCAGGCTTTGGGATCGTGACGGCAAGCCCGATCTATGGTTCTGCTATCATCCCTATTACAAAGCGCCCGACCTGATCGGGCCCGAGCTGGCGTCGACCTTTGCTGTCCCATACGTGACGGCGGAAGCCTCCTATTCGAGGCGGCGCAATGCCGGTTTGTGGGCCGATACGCAGGCGTTGGTGGTGCGAGCCGTCGAACAGGCGGCGCTGAACATCTGCTTCACGCAACGGGATCGTCAGGGCCTGGCAGATGCGATACCCGGGGTCGCTGTTGATATGCTGTCGCCCTTTATCGACACATCGGTATTCCAGGAAATGCCGGCACGAGGTTGTCCAACGCGCCTCGTTGCCGTTGCCATGATGCGCCCGGGCGACAAAGTCGAAAGCTATCGCATGCTGGCGCAAGCGCTCGGTCTGATCGGCCACCTGCCCTGGACCATGTCGGTCGTCGGCGACGGGCCTGCCCGTGACGAGGTCAAGGCGCAATTCGCCGGCTTTGCCGCCGACCGTATCGAATGGCTTGGCGCGATTGAGCCAGCCGCAGTGCCGGATATCCTTTATGGCGGAGGAATTTACGTCTGGCCGGGTTACGGCGAGGCCTATGGCGTTGCCTATCTTGAAGCACAGGCCGCCGGCCTTCCGGTGGTGGCTCAGCACATCGCCGGCGTGCCGGAAGTCGTGCGAGATGGCCAGACCGGGTTTCTCACCCCGCCGCGCGATGTGGCGGCGTTCGCTTCTGCCATTGAAAGGCTTCTGGCCCGTAACGATGAAAGAACCACCATGGCTGCAGAAGCCAGACGTTTCATCCTTGAAGAACGTTCCCTCGGCGTTGCAGCGGCGCATCTGGCCGAACTTCTTCCGAAGGTCCCGGTTTCATGACATCGTCCGATCGGATCTGGCAGCCCTTGGTGGAAGAACTGGCGGGCCGGCAACGGGCGGGTCGTAAGGCAGAGTTCTGGCTGCGCGACGATGATGCCGTGGATCCGACGCCTGCGCTTGATCGGCTGCTCGACCTCACCGGTGAATTCGCGGTTCCAGTCACTCTGGCCGTCATTCCGGCCCTCACTGATGAGAAGCTGGTCGCCCGGCTTGACGAGGCGCCGCATGCCACGGTCGCCATCCATGGATGGGTGCATCGAAATCATGCGCCCGAGGGTCAGAAAAAGCAGGAACTCGGCGCCCATCGGCCACGCGAGGCGGTGCTCGATGAACTGGCTGGCGGGCTGTCGCACGTAACCGGCCTGCACGGCGCGCGCACCGTTCCGATGCTGGTGCCCCCCTGGAACAGGATCGACGCCGGCCTGGTATCCGACCTTGGATTGATAGGATTTGCGGCATTGTCGGTCTATGGGCCGCCGAAGCAGGCTTCGCTGGCGGTCATCAACAGCAATGTCGACATCATGGATTGGCCTGGCACGCGCGCCTGCCGCGATCACGGCCTATTGGTCCAGGCAATCATCGCGCACTTGCAGCATGCATTCGACGACGAACCGGTCGGCCTGCTCACTCACCATCTCGTACATGATGAATCGGCATGGCTTTTCCTCGAACGGCTGTTCGCGGTCACCGCACGGACTGAAGCCTGCGCATGGCTTCCGATCAGGACATTGATCGCGCGCAGCGCCGGTAGAAGAAAATAGCTCAGCGCTTTTTATGCGATGAGACTGGAAATTTGAGCGTCTGGCCATCCCGCGCGGCAAACGCGCCGGCAAACCTGTCCTCGGCCAGTTTCTCCATCTCGTCCAGTTGCTCGTCGGTGCGTGCTGGATCGTGGTGAAACAGCGCGAGCCCCCGCGCACCGGCCGCCTCACAGAGCTTGACGCCCTGTTGCCATGTCGAGTGGCCGTTACCGCGGCGGCGTTCCATTTCCTTCTCGGTATAGGTGCAATCGTAAACGACGAGGTCTGCATCGTCGATCAGGTCGAGCACCGACTGATCGAGCTTGCCCGTCTCGTGCTCGGTGTCCGTGATCACGGCCACGACGCGGCCGCCCCATTCGACTCGGTAGCCTATGCAGCCGCCCGGATGGGTAAGGCTGCCGGTCCGAACCACCACCCCTTCGCGCGGCCGAAGCACGTCTCCGGACACGAAATCGCGGCAGTCGAGCTTTGCCTTGCAGACGTCCATTTTCACCGGAAACCACGGCGGCCGTATGAACTCATCGATCATCTGCCGGGTCGTCATGCGTCCTGCAAGATGCCCGGACCAAACGGTAAGCTTGACGCTCGGGTCAAAGATCGGCGCAAAGGCCGGCAGCCCGATGATGTGATCGTAATGGCAATGGGTGAAAAGCAGGTCGAAATCGGTCACGTCCGCCGCCTGAAACGACCTGCCGGCAGGCCGCAGGCCAGACCCCGCGTCGAACAGAAGCGTATGCTTGCCGCATCGCATCTCAATGCAGCTTGTGTTGCCGCCATAGCGAGCGAATTCTGGCCCGGATACCGCCATGCTGCCGCGCACGCCCCAGAATCTGACCAGGAAAAAATCGTCGTCCATACTATTTTTCGCCCATCGTGGCTCTAGGCGGTTCGTGCGTCGATCAGATCCGCGGTCGTATGGCTCAGCCGATCGGCAAGAACCCGCAATATCTCGATCGTCATTTCCGGGAACTCCTTCATAAGCCTCAGGAAATGATCCTTGCGGATTCTCAAAGCCTCCAGATCACTTGCCGCTCTGACGGTGGCAGTGCGGGAGCTGTTGCACAATATGGCGATCTCGCCGACGATCGAATTTGGCAGCAGTTCGGCAACTTTTATCGGCCCGCTGTCGGAATCGACCAGAATATCCGCCCTGCCTGAAAGGATGACATAGGCGGCGTCTGCCTCGTCGCCCTGCCGGAAAAGAATCTGGCCGGCGCCGTAGTTCACGCGATCGGATGTGAACGCGAGCAGCTTGAGCTTTGCCGGCTCAATGCCAGAGAACAAGGGAACGCGTTGCAGCATTCCAACTTCATCCTTGAGCAGCATTGTCGCAAACCTTCCTAAATTCGCGTCTGCCAGACTATGACAGAAGTTCCTTGAAAATACCGTTCCCTGCCAAAAGTGTCTCGTGTGTACCGTCTTCCACCAATTGACCCGAGTCAAAGACGATAACGCGATCGAACCCTATCGCCATTGCCGGACTCGTCACGACCCACACAATTGCCGGCGAATGGCTGTCGCGTCTGGCCTCCTCGAGCACGTTTCGCAGCACCTTGTCCTGAATGCGCTGATCGAGCGCCGACAGCGGCCGGTTGAGAATGAGAAAATCGGGACGTTTGAGCAGGGCCCGGGCAACATCGAGCTTCTGTCGCTGTCCAGCGGTCAGCCGCCTGCCGCCGGCGCCGACGTTGAAATCCAGGCCGACATCCAGAAGCTCGGCATAAAGCCCCAGCTCGTCAAGAATTTCATAGACGATGGAGCGTATGCGGTCCGGCGCGTCGGGATGGTTGTTACCCACACGCCCGAACAGGACATTGTCCATGACGGTGGCCGCGGCAATGTATTTGGCAGGATCATACCGTTCGATCGCGTTTTGCAGCTCGGACGGCAGGTTTTCATAGAACTGGTTGCGTGCGGCGACGATCTTGCTCATCAGCTCGCCGGTCAGCAGGCCGAAGCGGTGCCGGGGCTCGATATAGGCAAAGCTCAAGGTGATAATCATGGCGCGGTCGGCCTCCGAAACCGCCTCGTAGGGACGGTTCTTGAGCCGCTGCAGCAAGGTCTCGTAGGTGGGGATCTCTTCGGCGCTCATGAAGGCGAGCTGCTGAAGGAACTGGTGATCGGGCGGCAGGTCGGCAAACAGCTCGATCGCCTGTTCGGCGATCTCCATGCCCATTTCGTAGAGCGTGCGGTCAAGGCCGGCTTGCTTCAGCACGGAAGCAAAATAGGGATTGGCCGCCAGAGCCTTGTCGGCCAGTTCGGGGCCGGCGGCCGCGCCGAAAAGCAGGTTCTGGCCGATCGTCGCTTCCGTGTTGTAAGCGCCCGGCTCGAAAGGAACCACCAGTTCGCGCAGCCCTTCCTGTTCCAGCCGGGTTCGCAGCGCTGCACGCAGTTCGACGATCCGCCCGGCAAGCTTCGTGTGACGCGTGAGGTCGGCCGAAGAGCGCAAGCCAAGATCCAGAATGTCGCGCGACAGAAGAACCGCGTCGAGCACCCGGCGCACGGCTTCAAAGAGGTCGTGCGGTCCGGTAGCCCCGGCGGAAGCATAGTTGATCCAGTCGCTGTGGATGTCGAGATCCGGATTGCCCGACCGACGCGCCTCGTCAATGTTCCAGCGGTGCTGGTCTGCCGCGGCACCGTCATAAGTCACCTGTGTCAGCGGCGCATGTTTCAACCCGTAGAGCAGGTTATCGCGGAGGCTTGCCTGGAACAGGAAAACATCCGACGAGGCATAGGACATGCGCCGGCCGGTCACTGCTTCCGGGAGTTCAAGCAGGTCGTCGGTGCCCGAAGTGACCCTTCCACTGTCCGGCCAGTTCAGCCGCGCGAAGGCTTCTGCTAGCGCCTCCGCTCCACCTGTTGGGGTGCTTACCAGCGCCACCGTCTCAGCCGGCTTGACCTGCATGGAGATACGGTTGAGGAGCATTGAACCGCCATCGTCTGCCATGGACAGACCGACCGCCGACAGCGGGTTTGTCATCGGACCGGGATCGTCGATCGTCAGTGCTCCGATTCCCGGCGCAATGATGTCATCGACGGTAAACTGTTCAACGACCTGTTGATATTTGACCTGGACATCCTGCCGATCCTGATCCCAGTCGATCAGTTCCTTCATCGGTCCGGGCAAGTCCTTGTAGGCGCCGATCACGGCCACGAGTTGGCCGACGTCCAGCCGGCCCCCGATGACCAGATACCCGCCGATCATGTAGAACAGAAAGGGCGTGAGCTGCGCGAGAAAATTGTTGAGGAACTTTACCATGAATTTCCATTGGTAAAGATCGAAGCGGATCTTGAAGATGAGCCCGAGCCGGGCAGCTATGTCGGCGCGCTCGTAGTTTGACGTATCGTGGACGTGAACCGCGCCGATGCCGTCGACGATTTCGCCAACCCGGCCCGAAAGCGCGCGCGCCGTCAATTGTCGTTGGCGCCCGAGCACGAGTAGCCGCCGCCGCATTCGCGGGATGAGCACGATCTGGATCACCACGATCACGACCGCTATCATTCCGAGCCAGACGTTCTGGACCATGATGAACAGCATGGCCGTCAGCGCCTGGCCGCCGAGCAGCACCGGCTGCAGGAAGGCATCGCCGATGAAGCCGCCCAAGGGCTCCACCTCGTCCTTCACCATGGTCGCCACTTCGGCGGATTTCACCCGCTTGAAGTAAATCGGCGGAAACCGCAGCACACGATCGACCAGATCGAAGCGGATACGCCGCAGCATGCGTTCGCCGAGACGGCCCTTGTAGGTGTTGATGTAGAGTTTGAACAGGCCGTTGATGACGACCAGCAAGAGGAACACGATGCTCAGGGCAAGCAGCGTCGCCTTGCGGCCGAGCTGAAAACCGGAGAAGAACAGGACCTCGCCAATCAACGGCAGGTTATAGTGCAACCTCATGAAAGGCAGGGTCGCGCCGGGTTGCTCGAAGCCGCGGCCTTGGATCGGGCCGTTGACGATCAGCTTCGGCAAGTTGAAGGACATGAAATACGGGATCATCGAGAGCACGACGATCAGCAATATCCAGACCTGCTGCTTCTTGGTGTGCGTCCAGATATAGCGGGCTAGGCTGGGTTCCATATGCGACTGTGGACCTCAGTTGGAAGGATGGATGCAAAAGCACCTGCTGGCGAATGGCGTATCGGCAATTTCTTCGTCGCCAATGACAAGCTCGAAGCTGCAGTGCACGGAAGTAGTGCTGCGCTCAGCAAGATTGCGTTGTGTCGCCCGAAATCCCAACATACAAGGCGAATATGATGGATGTCACGCAACCGCGCAATGCCGGCATGGACGGGCACGAGCAAGCCTTGGACCTCACCCGAGGAATTGCGGCCTATGTCAAAAACCCTCTCGTGGCAGGGCTGGCGCGCGTCATCGCCAAGCACCCGAACGCCGATATCGCCAACGCCTTCAATCACAAACAGGTCGCCTGCAAGATGTGGGCGCTCGATAGGCTGTTCGAAAGCTGCGGCGGCCGGTTCGGGCGCATATGGGTTCTGGGTGGTTGGTATGGCGTGTTGCCGGCAATGCTTTTCAACGATGCCCGCTTCGACATCGCGGCGGTCGATAGCATCGACATCGATCCCGAAGTCGCGCCCGTCGCCCGGACCCTCAATCGGGAAGCCGGCGACCGGTTCCGGGCGCTGACGGCAGATATGTATGCACTCGACTATGCGGCCGAGCGGCCCGACCTGACGGTCAATACGAGCTGCGAACATATAGCCGATCTGCGCGCCTGGCTTGCTCTGCTTCCGCTGGGCACGAATGTTCTGCTGCAATCGAACGATTATTTCAGCGAGCCGACGCACGTCAACTGCGTGGCTTCGCTGGCAGCCTTCGAAGCAATGGCGGCGCTACGGGAGGTGCGGTTCTCCGGCGAACTGCCGACAAAAAATTATACGCGCTTCATGCTGATCGGAACTGTCTAATGCATTTCGCCCAAAAATTGCGTAGCGGTTTTGGGACTACGACATACATAAAAACAACGGCTTGAACCGCGTCGCACGAGATAGAGCGGTTCTGCGTTTCCGTGAAACGATAAACCGTTCTAGGATGCATCGTCCGTTTGATCATGTACTTTTCCGAAATCCGGTCCCCTTTTTACGGGCCATGTTCGATACCGCTCGCGCAGGATTTGCGCCGAGTGGCGGGCGCCTTCCAGATCGAGACGATGCGCGGATGGTCTCGGTGCCACAAGCGCCTCTTTGATCGCTTGCGCCAAGCCTTCAGGCGTTAGGTCCCTTTCCATCACAACCGTCGCAAGACCGAGTTCTTCTAGCCTCAGGGCGCGAACCGTTTGTTCTGTTTCCCCGCCGGTTGCAAATGGGACGAGCAGGGAGCGACAACCCGCGCGCAGGACATCGCAGACCGTGTTGTAACCAGCCTGCGAGACTGACAGGCGGGCGCCGGTCAGCAGGCTGGCGAAATCTTCGCGGAACCGGAAGATAGACAGGCCCGGCGTGACATCGCGTGCGATCGCGTCAAACTCGTCTTTCGGCAGGTTTGGGCCGGTGATCAAACACCATTTCCAACCGTTGTTGGCACTCCGCGCCGCTGCGATGGTGGAGCTGACAAGGCTCTTTCCGGCAGCTCCGCCGCCAACTGACACCAGAACGTCGAAGCGCTCGGAGGCCGCGGGCGACGACGGCGCGGCAACGAGCCCCGTGTAGGTGACCTCGGCCTTGATCGCCCCGGCCAGGGGAAATGTCTTGTCGATGGTTGCGAAAGCCGGGTCGCCGTGGACCATAACCAGATCGAAATGCCTATTGACAAGATCAACCGTTTCCTCATTTCGGCCCGGCTTGACGCGCTCCTGAAGGATATCACGGACGGACGTCGCCAGCAGCGGTCTGGGCGACATTGCGTCGATGGCCTCGATCAGCGGCAAGAGTTCGAAACGCATCTGCCGACGTCCAAATGGAAACGCCTCGACAATGACGATATCAGGCCCGCAATCCCGGAATGCCTGCAGCAGCATCTCCGAACGCCGTTTCTTGAAATCATCGTCGATGGGTTTGCCCTGCAGGTCGACAAGTCCGGAAAATACTTCATCGCCGGAGGTAACAGGTGGCAGGGTGACAGATTTTACTCCCAGTCCCGGAAACCCCGCGACCGGAGCTCCGCCGGTCACGACGGTTACGTCAAACCCGTCATCGACCAGAGCCGCCGCAACGCGGCTGGTGCGTGCGAGATGGCCGATACCGAGCAGGTGCTGGACATAGAGGAAGGCACGCAGCTGCTTCAATCGGCGGCCCGCCACTCGCGCTCGAACAGTTCCTTGAGCTGTCCAATGCTCGCCATATGATCGAAATTGCCGCGCACATGCCGCTCTGCGGCGTCGCCGAGGCGGGCGCGCAGCACGGGATCACGGATCAGGCGCTCCAGCGCTTGTGCCAGGGCAATTGGGCTACCGGTCGGTACCAGCAGCCCGGTTTCATCCGGCGATATAAGCTCCGGCACACCAGAAACATCGGTGGACACGCAGGCAAGCCGCTGGCTAGCTGCCTCCACAAGAACATTTGGCAGACCGTCCCGGTCGCCATTTGCCGTGATCCTGCAGGCCAGGGCGAAGATGTCGGCGCAGCGGTAGTGCTCAAGCACCTGCTCCTGCGCAAGCGCGCCTTTCCAAGAGACGCGATCATCGAGGCCGAGCTTTTGCGCCAGCGCCTTGAGCCGTTCCAGTTCCTCGCCGTCGCCGATATGCTCGAAACGCCAGGCCAAATCGCCAGGCAAGAGGGCAAGGGCCTCCAGCAAGGTATCGTAACCTTTCTTTTCGACGGCGCGCCCGACACTCAGAACGATAACTGGTTTGTCCGGCGCCGAGCCGTCATGCTGTTTTCGCACCTCGCCGAAACTGCCGAAGCGATCAAGGTCGAGCCCATGATAACTAAGATGCACACGCGCGTTGCCGTTGGCGAGTTGTTTCAGACGATCGAACCCGGTTTTCGTGCAAGTGACCGTCCAGCGCGCCGAGGAAAGCTTGCCAGCCAGATCCCAGTCTGCCGAAGTCCAGATGTCCTTGGCATGGGCCGAGCAGCTCCAGGGCAGGCCACGAAGCTGGCTGGCATAGCGCGTCACCGATGCCGGCGTGTGCGCGAAATGTGCATGCAACCACCCCGCGTCTTCCGGCCATTCGGCCGCCAGCACGAGCGCTTGCCCGAAGCGGCGGACGCGACTGCGCGTAAAGTCGCGGGGGATATCGGCAGCTAGCGATCCGAGCGCGCGCCAGAAGCCCGGCCGCGGCAGATAAGCAAACAGCGAGCGGACCACGCGCAGCGGCTCTTGATGCAGATATTCCGGCAGATAATGGACGGGCGCTTTGATCTCGTCATGCACGGGGTGGCGTCTTGCGTCGGTCGGCCGCCTGAGCGCGACAAGTATCAGGTCGAACCCCGAACGCTCTAGACCGAGCAGTTCCTGCGCGATGAAGGTTTCCGACAGCCGCGGATAGCCCTTCAGAACCACGACGATCTTGCGATGTTGCAACTCAGCTCATGCCTTCAATGACCGAAAGGTGATGGCCGGCCCGCCGGGCGAGCAGTTCCGCGACAATCTCGGAAATATGAGGCAGCCCTTCCAGCGTCAGATGCGGATTACTCTGTGAGGGGCGGGACCGGCCCGGCAGCGCCACTAGTGCATTGGCAAACCGCTGGGAGTCCTTGGCTTCCTCCGGCAAAAGCATCTCGATGAGGCCGAGTTCGGCTGCGCGCCGAGCGCGGATCAGTTGTTCCTGGCGGGGCTCGATGCGCGGCACGATCAGCGCCGGCTTGTCGAAAGATAATATCTCGCAATAGGTGTTGTAACCGCCCATCGCCACTACCGCCTTGGCGCCGGCAATCAGGTCTTCCATGCGGTTGTCGAACTCGATGATCTTGATGTAGGGGATCTTGGACCCCTTCTTGAGCAGCTTGTTGCGCTTGCGCGCCGGCATGTAAGGCCCAAGCACGATCAGCGCCCTGTGCTGCAATCGCGGATCCTGCTGATAGGCATCGATGACGTCGTGAATCAATTCGGCACCGTCGCCGCCGCCACCGGTGGTAATGAGGATATAGTCGCCCTCGGGCCGGTGACCGGGCAACTCGTTCCGCTGCAGGCTCCGTTGCAGGAAACCGACGAAACTCATCTTTGCCCTGACAGCCGGCGGCACATCCAAGCCGGTCAACGGATCGTAGAAATCCGGCGGCCCATAGGCCCAGACCTTGTCGTAGAACAGGCCTATCTTGCGCATCACATCCCTGCGCGCCCACTCTGCTTCAAGCAGGTGCGGCGCATCCATCACCTCGCGCAGGCCAAGCACCAGCGTGGTGCCCCGCGTCTTGAGGTAGGACAGCGTATCCTCAATTTCACCGCGCAGGCCGAGCGGTTCCTTGTCGACGATGAAGATATCCGGCCGGAAGGTCTCGGCTGTGTGGCGGATGATCGACTGGCGCAGCCTCAGCGTCTCATGCAGATCGATATCCTTTTCCAGCGAGGTGTATTCGCCGTTGCGCAACTTGATGACGCTGGGGATCTTCACGAAATCGACACGGGCGCGGTAGTCGAAGGCGCCAGCGATAGTCGCACCCGAAATGATAAGCACCTGAAGTCCGCGGAAATCCTCGACCAGCGAATGCGCGATAGTCCGGCAGCGCTGCAAGTGGCCGAGCCCGAACGTGTCGTGGCTGTACATGAGAATTCGAGCGTTTTCTGCGTGCTGGGTCATTGTTGAACGTCTCTTAGAATTCTCGCCTTGAGGACCGTGAGCGACGCGCCGGCTTCGAAATCATCCTGATTTTGAAAAATGAGGCCGCCATTTTCAATGTGTATTTCTTCCGTGGAAAGCTTGTCAGATAGGCTTTCTGATTGTTGAGTTGGCGAATATCGCCTCGGCAGGAGCGGGCCGAGACTCGCTGTTGTCGATTTGGGAAGGATCGAAGGAATGTGGTATCCAAAAGGTCGGCAGAAATCACCCTCGTGATTCCAAAAAGTTCCGGTGTCTCCGAACTCCATTGGTTTCGGAGCGGTGAAGGCGAATTCCGCTATCCTGCCCATATAGCCAATTGATCGGTCGCCGGGCGTCGCATGGCCCATATTGTTGTAGACCTCATTTCGCGCGCCATTGCTCTTGGTCTTGGGGGACCAAAGGTGCTGCCTATCAATCTCTTGACTGGCGGTCTTATGGTGATTCACCGACCAGAACTGAGCCATCTGTCGCCCAAGCTAGCCGGAATTTCAGCAAGAATCGAGTGGATGCCAGCGCTCACAACGCACCGCCCGCAGGAGGGCGTGTGCAAGACCAGTTGCTTGTCGATCGCTGTGGCCTTCTAGTTGGGCCGGCAGATCGACCATGGTGCCGAAAGCAGTCCTCGGCGCCGCCGACGAAGAAGTGGATGGGGACATCCTTGCACCACGCCGAGCGTCTGCCGGCAGTGTCGAGATGGGCGCCGTGGTGGCCGCCAACCAGCAGCTGTTATCAACGCGGTCACAACCATCAGCGCGCGCATCATGGCCTAAGCTCTCGCCCGTGCCGTGCCCGCGGCTGGGCGGCGGCGTATCGCTGACTATTTGAAGTGTCCGGAAATGCGAAGTTTCGTTAGCAGGATTGCGGGGCCGCGGTACGCGGCGCGCTACGACTTCTCGGATCCTTACGTCGCGCCAGCCTGCTTGCCGCACGAAGGCCTATCCGCGCCATGTCGAACAAAGCGGCATGGACCGGCCTGCTCGAGCAGGATGGCCGTTGAGGTGATGGGGGATAAGACAGACAACCTCTTAATCTCGATAAGCACCGACCTCTCCACCATAAAGCGCAATCTTAAGCAGCCGATGGGCGACTTAGGCCAGCAGTTCGACAGGCTCGGCAAAGGCATCGACCCGTCGTCCACTCCGATGCAAAAGCGCATCAACGAAATAGTTGGTCTGCCATTTGCTCCAAAGTAGAAAGGATGGCGTGGAGCGCTTGCCGATGCCGGGACTAAACAGCTCCTTCCGAGCGAGGGCCTCAACGGTATTCAACGTACGGTTTGATCCAAACGGGAGCGAAAACAGCCATGCCTCGGAGCCACTTTAGCGCAAGCTGATTAAATCGTGGTTGGTAGCAATCGCGGGCGCGAGTGTCGCAGTATGGAGTTGAGACTATCTCTGGCGGATCGGTTTGTCTTCCAGCATGGTCATGGCCCAGGTGCCATTCAAAGCGGCACGCCAGCCTGTCACATTGCGGCACCAGGAACTATTTTTGGAACCGTCTTGGGACTGATGGGCGGCTTCGCTATGGCTGCTGTGGTATGCGGGAAGCCCGCAACCCTGCTGCTCATTGAAAACCATCTGTACAATCTGCTGGCGGTAGTGGAACGGAACCGCGCACCAAAGGAAATTTAGGGTTGCTAGCTGGGTTTTCTATCTGAATGCAAACGGCGGTGATTTTCCCGAATCACCGCCGTTGATGCAACCAAGCCACAGGGAAGGACGGCTAGGCACATGAGAACGATCACCAAATTAAACCTACCGGTGAGTCCGTCAAGTCGTCCCGTGGCCACATGTCGTAAGCACATGAGTTGTCCGGATTAGGTAGCACATGAGTTGTCCGGTTTTATCGCCAGCAAAAGGAGGCTGGGGATGAGACCGACAGCATGGCTACAGGGCCGGGGAATGCAGAAGTTTCGGGACGTTTTTCCTGGCGGAAGGTGTCGCCGACCTTCAGTCGGCCTTTCCCATGAAGTTGCGCCATGCGAGCCGAAGTGCCGGTGCCGCCTGACGAACGGTCGATCGCCTTGTCGCCGTAAGATGCCGCGCCGCGGCCGTCGGCCTTGCTACTCGAGGGCCTGTCGCACCAGATGACGTGGTGCACGCCGCGTATCCTCTCGTCTTCAGGATGAACTGGATTGCAGACGGTTCGAGCGCGTCGAAGAGACTGCGACTGAACTCCACGATGTCACTGGCCGACATCCCATCCAAGCCCTGCCACGAGGCATGCGGCTCGACTACAGCGTAGTAATCACCCCGCTAACGGGGCCCTGCTCCCTACGCTTGTTAATGCATGTCCTCGGTTCTTGGATAACGACATGCATAAAATCAGAAGCTTACAGCAGGTCGGGCGAATCCTATTCGCCGCGACATGCTGTAGGCGCCGCGGAACTCTCCGACTGACGGGATATCTTCAAGGGTTCGCAATCTGAAAATAGGGCGCGATCTCGCGCGCGCTCAAGCAATCCGTCTTCCAATAGCTCAATATTGCGGATCGCTACTGCGCAACCGATTGGATGGCTTGGATATGCCCGTGAATGAACGCCGCACTCGGATGGTTTGATCGGCGAAGGTCATCGAACAGGCGGCTCGATACCATTACGCCGCCAAGTGAAAAGCGGCGATGGCAGCTTACAAACAGACACGAACTTCACAATGAGTTGCCCTGCGATGTCGTCCTCTTATCGACCAAGGACTGGATCACAAGCCTTCCGATCTTGCTATCCAGAAAATCCTGCCGTGCGACCAAGAAATACCCTCGTTCGGATGAGATCGGCTCTGGATCCATTGCAATCAGAAGCCCATTCGCGATCATCTCGTCGATCACGCCGCTCCAGCCCAGCCCAATTCCGTACCCCATCAAAGTCTGATGAATGGCAATGCCATGGTTGGTCACTGTGATGCCGGCATTGATACTCTGACTGTCCGGCGACCTTAGGTCCCGCCAGTCCGACCAAGTGAACCAGCGCTGTTCTCGATCCTCAAGGTGGATCAAAGGCCCCTGAGCGAGCATTTCGGCGCGAGAAACGCCGGCAAGGCGCGAAGCGAGAGCGGGCGCTGCCACCGGAACCACAATTTCCTGCATCAGCAAGCGGCTTTCGTACCCTGACCAATCGCCGCTGCCAAAAAGAATAGCGCAGTCCACCTCCTCCAACGGAATGTCTTGATCGCGTTCCGCCGTCGTTACCCTGACAGCCAGATCGGGATAGAGGCGCCTGACTCTCTCCAGACGCGCCATAAGCCAGAACATGGCAATGCCCGGATAGGTCGCGAGCGTCAGGGCATCCTGTCGATTATTTCTTCGGAGCTTGGCGCTCGCCCTGGCCATATCCGAGAGGCCGTTCGCTATCGTCTGGTAGTACGACAGCGCCTCGGCAGTTGGCACCGTGAGCGAGCCCTTCCTTTCGAACAGCTGGACGTTGAGGTCTCTTTCCAGAGCATGAATCTGGTGACTGATGGCGGGTTGGCCGACATTCAGTTCTCTTGCCGCCCGGGTAAAGTTCCCGAGCCGGATACAGGCCTCGAAAACCCGCAACGATTTCAAAGGAGGTAAATCATGCATTCTGGAGCAGCCATTTTGCCTGTCGATGCCGAACGGCAATGTTAAGATTAGCAGCCATCATCAAAAAAAGTAATGCACCGATGAATCTTATCTGCCTGTCCATGCCTCAAGCCGGGTGAGAAAAACAGTCTGGGAGAACGGGAATGGGAGTCGGCCCGGCCTCGGCCATCGCCGGCTTGGAGGAAAGCTTTCATAGACGAAAGCTGGCTCTGTTCTCGATAGCTGTTTGAGGAGGCGGTGGTCGTCAAACAGCGAAGCCTGCATCAACCGCTTGGGAGGAAGAAATGAAATACAGACACATTGTTGCATGCCTCGCCGGGACAACCCTCGGCCTTCTGTCGATGGCATCGGCATCGTTTGCGGCCGGATGCGGCGAAGTGACAATCGCCACGATGAACTGGCAATCCGCTGACGTGGCGGCCAGTCTCGACAAATTCATCTTGGAGAAGGGCTACGGCTGTTCCGCTGAAATCGTTTCCGGCGACACTGTGCCAACCCTGACCTCGCTCGCCGGCAAGGGGCAACCGGATATCGTTCCCGAGGCCTGGGTCAGCCTGCAGCCGGAACTGGTCAAAAGCGCTCTGGACGGAGGCAAGGCGATAGCTGCATCGAAAATCCTTTCCGACGGGGCGATCCAAGGTTGGTGGATTCCGCAATACGTCGCCGAGGCACATCCTGACATCAAGACGATCCCCGACCTTTTCAAGCATCCCGAACTCTTTCCCGCTCCGGAGGACAAGAGCAAGGGTGCCGTCTACAATGGTCCGCAAGGCTGGGGCGGTACGGTCGTAACCACGCAGCTCTTCAAGGCGTTCGGTGGAGAGAAAGCCGGTTTCACGCTGATCGACACCGGATCCGCGGCCGGGCTCGATGGCTCGATCGCGAAAGCCTACGAGGCCAAGCAGCCCTGGGTCGGCTACTATTGGGCTCCGACCTCGCTCCTCGGCAAGTACCCGATGGTCAAGCTCGGGTATGGGGTCGACTATGATGCAGCTGAATGGAAGCGCTGCACATCGATCGGCGACTGCCCCGACCCAAAGCCGAATGCATGGCCCGCAGACGACGTGCAGACGCTTGTCAGCAAGACTTTCGCCGATCGCGCCGGTCCGGCAATCATGGACTATTTGAACAAGCGCGCATGGTCGAACGATACCGTCAACAAGCTGATCGCCTGGATGACGGACAATCAGGCGACCGGCGAGGACGGCGCCAAGCATTTCCTCAAAAACGATGAGGACATCTGGAAAGCCTGGGTTTCTCCCGAGGTGGCCGAAAAGATCAAGGCCTCCCTCTAACTGCCCGCGCAAGCGGTCGAGGGCGGCATCGCTGAGCTGGCGCCGCCCCGCCTTTTCCACGGGGAAACTGGGAATGGATTCGTTCTGGAAATTTCCGACGATGGACGCAGATACGCTGCGTCTCTTGAAGAAGAATATCGATGAAGGCTTCCGTGCATTCACACGCGCCTACGGCGACAGCATAGAGAGCCTTTTCAACCCGCTTCAGAGCTTCCTCATCTGGGCTGAACGCCTGCTCCTCGCAACCCCATGGCCGGTCGTGATTGCGGCGGTCGCGGTCATTGCCTGGATCACAAGTCGCAGCATGAAGATTGTCGCAGGCTGTGTCGTGACGCTTCTGGTCATCGGCTGGTTCGATATGTGGGACGACACGATGAAGACGGTGTCGATGATCTTCGTCTGCACCGTGCTTGCAATCGTGATCGGAATACCGATCGGGATTGGAATGGCCCGTTCGAACCGGTTGCAGCGCATCGTCAATCCGGTACTCGACGTCATGCAGACAATGCCCAGCTTCGTTTATCTGATCCCCGTCGTCATGTTGCTGGGGATCGGCCGCGTGCCCGGCGTCATTGCGGTCGTTATCTACGCTGTTCCGCCGATGATACGTCTTACCAATCTCGGAATCCGTATGGTCGACAAGGATGTGCTGGAGGCGGCGGATGCCTTCGGCTCATCGAGCTGGCAGAAGCTGCGCAATGTCCAGCTCCCGCTTGCGCTGCCCACGATCATGGCAGGCGTCAACCAAACGATCATGATGGCGCTTTCCATGGTGGTGATCGCTTCGATGATCGGCGTGCAGGGGCTCGGCCAACCGGTGCTCAAGGCAATCGCCAACCAATACTTCACTCTGGGCGTCTTCAACGGCCTCGCCATTGTCGGTATCGCCATCATCTTCGACCGCATCAGCCAGGCGTACGGCAGCCGCCTGCAAAAACACCGAGAGATCGTCCATGGCTGAAGCGAACCAGCCCGGGATCGACATCAGGAACCTCTGGAAGGTTTTCGGACCGAATGCCAAAGCCATGGTTCCGTTGCTGGAGCAGGGGACTTCCAAAGCCGAACTGAACGGGCGCCACGGCCACGTCCTTGGTCTCAAGAACGTCAACATCACCATGCCGGCCGGAGCGATACAGGTCATCATGGGCCTTTCCGGCTCCGGCAAATCGACGTTGATCCGCCACATCAACAGACTGGTCGACCCGACGGCGGGCGAGATCTTGGTTGGCGACGAAGACGTCGTGCAAATGGGGGCTCATGAACTGCGCGAGTTCAGGCGGCATAAGACGGCGATGGTGTTTCAGAAGTTTGCGCTGCTACCGCACCGCAACGTCCTGGAAAACGTTGTCTACGGCCTGGAGATACAAGGTGTGCCGCGACGCCGGCAAGTCGAGGCGGCCACCCGCTGGGTCGACCGTGTGGGTCTTGCCGGTTTCGAAAAGCACTATCCCAACCAATTGTCCGGGGGCATGCAGCAGCGTGTTGGGCTTGCTCGGGCGCTCGCAAATGATGCTCCGATCCTGCTGATGGACGAGGCGTTTTCGGCGCTCGATCCCCTCATTCGCACGGACATGCAGACGGTGCTGCTCGATATCCAGAAGGAAATCAGGAAAACCATCGTCTTCATCACCCACGATCTCGACGAGGCCCTTCGGCTAGGCGACCGAATCGCCATTCTGCGCGACGGGGAAGTGGTGCAACAGGGCACCAGCCAAGACATCGTCCTGCGACCCGCAGACGACTACGTCAAGGCGTTCGTCAAGGAGGTCAGCCGGGGCCGCGTCGTCTATGTCGAGGCAGTCATGGCGCCGTTCAATCCGGAGGATCGGTCATTGGCTACCGTGCCAAGGCAAACGACGCTTGATGCCGCCGCGAATGTGCTGATGCAGCATTGCTGTGAGCATCTCACCGTGATGGACGAAGCCGGAACGCCGGTCGGCCAGATCAGCCTGCGACAGCTTTTGCGCGCGATCGTGACTCCGGCTGATGACATCGGTTGAACTGACGGCCGTTCTCTGGGCGGCACATTTCTGTCAAGATATCGCGGCCGCGAGGGCAGCGTAACCGCAAGAACCGGCAATCGGAATTCCCGTGCCCGTCGGGACGCAACAGGAGACCTCGATGTTTTCATTTTCACCGACGGCACGTGTTCGACCGTCCCCCTTTTTCGAGGCCGCGGTGGCGGACGGCATGGTGGCCGCGAACGTCTACAACCGCATGATCATGCCGACGTCCTACGGCGATCCCGAGGGCGAATACTGGCGCCTCATCAACGGGGTTTCACAATGGGATGTGGGCGTGGAACGCCAAGTGCAACTCAAGGGACAGGACGCCGGCCGGCTTGCGCAGATCCTGTCGCCGCGCGATCTCTCCACTTGCAAGGTCGGCCAGGGCAAATATGTGCCGCTGTGTAATCATCGCGGCACGATCATCAATGACCCTATCCTGTTAAAGCACGCCGACGATCTCTTCTGGTTTTCAATCGCGGACTGCGACATGTGGCTGTGGGCAAGCGCCGTCGCGGCGGAGCGTGGTCTAAAGGTCGATATCAGCGAACCCGACGTCTCTCCGATGGCTCTTCAGGGACCCAGGGCCGAAGACGTGGTGGCCCACGTCGTCGGCGATTGGGTACGCACGCTCAAGTACTTCTGGTTCAAGGAAACCGAGATTGAAGGCATTCCAGTCGCAGTGCAGCGGTCGGGGTGGTCCAAGCAGGGCGGGTTTGAGATCTACCTGAAGGATGGCAGGAAGGGCACGAAGCTCTGGAACATCTTCAAGGAGGCAGGCAAACCCTGGGGGATCGGACCGGGAGCGCCCGCAACGGCCGAGCGCACGGAGAGCGGGCTGGTTTCCGTCGGCGGTGACACCGACGAGGACACCAATCCCTTCGAAGTGCGGCTGGGCAAATATGTGGACCTCGATGTTCCGGACGATGTCGTCGGCATTGAGGCGCTACGCAGGATCAAGGCCGAGGGGCCGAAGCGGCACCAACTGGGTCTCGTGCTCGATGGCGCAACGCCTGCGCCGCTCGGCACAAAACGCGAGGATATCACGCGCGACGGCTCCATGGTCGGTGTAATGACCAATTGCACATGGTCGCCTCGCATGAAGGCGAACATCGGATACGCCCTTATCTCAGCCGGCATGAAGGCGGGCGAGACTGTCATCGTTCACCGCCCTGGCGGTCCGACCGCTGCGCGGCTTGTGGAGCTCCCATTCCTATGAATACCGATGCACCCTATCTCCGACCAAGGCCCGCCAATTATGTCCCGCTGACGCCCCTTTCATTTCTGAGGCGAACGGCCGAACTCTATCCAGACCGATTGGCGCTTATCGATGAGGATCGACGCTTCACCTGGCAGGAGGTGCGCCAACGCTGCGAAGCTCTGGCCGCCGCCCTCATGGATATCGGTGTCAAGCCGGGTGACGTGGTTTCCGTGCTTGCTCCGAATACGGCGGAGATGTTCGAGGCGCAGTTTGCTGTCGCAATGGCCGGCGCCGTTCTTAACACCATCAACATCCGCCTTGATGCCGACACGGTGGCCTATATCCTGGACCATGCGGAAACCCGGGTCCTGATGCTGGACAGGCAGTTCGCATCGACGGCTGAGGAGGCGTTGCAGCGCACCAAGGGCGGCCGACCCGTCATCATCGATCTCGGCGGGCCAGGGGACGCCCTGCCAGGCAGCCAGCTCCATTCGGATCTGGTTCGATCCGCGCCCGCCGACTTCCACCCGGTGTTCCCGACCGACGAGTGGCAGACCCTATGCCTCAACTATACGTCCGGTACCAGTGGCAGGCCGAAGGGGGTGCTCTACCATCACCGTGGCGCCTACCTGATGGCGCTCGGTACCATTGCCGGCTGGGGTCTGGCGGGTCATCCGACCTATCTCTACACAGTGCCCATGTTCCACTGCAATGGCTGGGGCCATGCGTGGACCATGACCGCGCTCGCCGCGACGATCGTCTGCTGCCGGCAGATATCGGCCAAGGCCGTTTACAATGCCATCGGTTCCTTCGGCGTCACGCATTTCGGCGGTGCGCCGATCGTGCTGGGCATGCTGGTCGAGGCCGCGGAAGCAGAACGGCCGGTGCTTCCGCACAAGGTGCGGGTGATGACGGCGGGGGCGCCTCCGCCGGCGGCGATCCTCGAGAAAGTCGAGGCATTGGGCTTCGACGTCATGCAGGTCTACGGCCTCACGGAAACATACGGCCATGTCGTTCAGTCCATTTGGGAGGAAGAGTGGAACGAAATGGATGTCGCGCAGC
This sequence comes from Mesorhizobium sp. ES1-3, assembly GCF_020164795.1. Lineage (NCBI taxonomy): Bacteria > Pseudomonadati > Pseudomonadota > Alphaproteobacteria > Hyphomicrobiales > Phyllobacteriaceae > Mesorhizobium > Mesorhizobium sp. ES1-3. Next base: position 474,526 of record NZ_JAIUGW010000001.1, on the reverse strand, counting down.
GCGCGACGATCAAGGCACGCCAGGGCGTGCGTTTCCCGATGATGGAGACTGCCGAGATCCGGGATGTCGAATCGGGAAAACGTCTGCCGAAGGACGGGACCGCGATGGGTGAGATCGTGTTGCGTGGCAACACGATCATGAAAGGCTATCACAAGGATGAAGCCGCTACGGAAGCAGCCTTTGCCGGCGGCGTGTTTCATAGCGGCGACGTCGCCGTGCAACATCCCGACGGCTTCCTCGAAATACGCGACCGCTACAAGGACATCATTATCTCCGGCGGGGAGAACATTTCCTCGATCGAAGTGGAATCCGCCTTGTATCGCCACCCCGCCGTCAGCGCCGCCGCTGTCGTGGCCAAGCCGGATGCCAAGTGGGGCGAAACTCCCTGTGCCTTCGTGGAATTGAAGCCGGGGGCGAGCGTCACCGCTGACGAGTTGAACCAATTTTGCCGCCAGCATCTTTCCGGCTTCAAGGTTCCCAAGAGCTACGTCTTCGGGAGCTTGCCCAAGACCTCAACGGGAAAGATCGAAAAATACAAACTGCGCGAAAAAGTGAAGACAACACCATGACGAAACCCAACTACATCACCATCGAGACGGACGGCCCGGTAACGATCGTAACGCTGGTGCGCGAGGACCGGCGCAACGCAATCAGCGAAGATATGCTGCTGGAAATCGAAAACGTGTTTCGTGCGCCGCCGGAGGGCACGCGATCCTTCGTGCTTGCGGCCAAGGGCGACCACTTCTGCGCTGGGCTGGATCTTCGCGAGCACTATGACAAGGACCGGTCTCCGATCGAGTTCATGACCATGTGCCAGAAATGGCACCGTGCTTTCGATATCATTCAGTTCAGCGGAATCCCGGTGATTGCCGCCCTGAAGGGAGCGGTCGTCGGCGGAGGGCTTGAGCTGGCAGCGGCCGCCCATGTACGCATCGCCGAAGAAGGAACCTTCTTTGCCCTCCCGGAAGGCCAGCGCGGCATTTTCACTGGCGGCGGGGCGACCGTGCGCGTGGCCCGGATCGTTACCCCGGCGCGCATGGTCGATATGATGCTGTCGGCCCGCACATACGATGCGCGGCGTGGCCTGGACCTTGGCCTGTGCCATGAAGTGGTGGAGGCAGGGCAAGCATTGTCACGTGCCAGAGAATTGGCCGCACAGGTCGCACGTAATCCGCCGACCACCAATTTCGCCATCGTCACCGGCATATCCCGCATCAACGACATGTCCACCACGGACGGCCTGTTTGCGGAGGGCTTGCTCGCAATGGCGGTTCAGACCAATCCGGAGATCAGGGATCGGCTGGAGGCGTTCTTTTCCAAGAAGACCAAGCGCCTCGAACCCGGCGTGAGTTGACGTTCGCGATGACCTACAATCCGCCCATCCCCCAAATCCTTCTGGCGATGCAGACTGCCGATCGGTTTGCCACGCAGAGCGGGGACCTTTCCCCCGAAGACGTCCAGGCCATCCTCTCCGAAGCAGGGCGTTTTGCGAGCGAGCGCATCGCGCCCTTGAATCCGGTTGGTGACCGAACCCCTTCGACCCTCGACGAAAGCGGAAAGGTGACCACGCCGCCGGGCTGGCGCGAAACCTACCAGGCCTGGTGCGAGGCGGGCTGGAACAGCCTGGCAGGACCAACCGAATATGGCGGCCAGGGGCTTCCGATCTCGCTGGCCGTGGCCTGCACCGAGTTCTGGAATTCGTCCTCCATGGCTTTCGCCCTCTGCCCGCTTTTGACTGCTGGCGCCATCGAAGCCATCTCCGAGCACGCCTCTCAGGAGCTCAAGGACCGCTACCTGCCCAAGCTTGTGTCCGGTGAATGGACCGGGACCATGAACCTGACGGAGCCACAGGCCGGTTCCGATCTTTCAAATCTTCGTTGCAAAGCCAAACGGACGGGCGACGGCAGCTACCGCATTACCGGCAACAAGATCTTCATCACCTATGGCGAGCATGATTGCTCGCCGAATATCGTACATCTGGTTCTTGCACGGCTGGAGGACGCGCCCGCGGGCACGCGCGGCATTTCCCTGTTCCTGGTTCCGAAGATCCTTCCTGACGGCTCACACAACGATCTGCGGTGTCTTTCGCTTGAGCACAAGCTCGGCATTCACGGCTCGCCCACCTGCGCCATGGCTTATGGCGACAACGGAGGCGCAAGGGGCTGGCTCATCGGCGAGGAGAACCGTGGTCTCAATTGCATGTTCACGATGATGAACAATGCGCGGCTCCTGGTCGGGACCCAGGGTGTCGCGCTCGCGGAGCGGGCGACGCAGGCGGCCTTCGCCTATGCAAGAGAACGTCTCCAGGGCAGCACCCCGGGCAGAGATGGAAATACAAGCCCCATCATCCGCCATCCCGATGTCAGGCGAATGCTGCTTGAGATGCGAACCCGGACGGCCGCGGCGCGCATGCTGTGCATGGCGACGGCCTTGTCGATGGGCTCGAGCGTGAACGCGCGGACAGAAAACGAAAGGCGACATGCCTACGCGCGAGCTTCAATACTGACGCCTTTGGCCAAGGCGTACTCGACGGATATCGCGGTGGAAGTGACCTCGACCGCAATCCAGGTCCACGGCGGCATGGGCTACGTCGAGGAGACCGGTGTGGCGCAATACTACCGCGATGCGCGCATTCTTCCGATCTACGAAGGCACGAATGGCATCCAGGCTATCGACCTCGTCACGCGCAAACTGCTCCTTGGGGGCGGTGAGACGCTGTCTCAGATTTTGGAATCTTGTCGCAGGACATTGTCCGGCTTCGGCAGCTGTTTGCCGGCCATGGAAGCTGTAGCTGACACGGTGGATTTGGCGAAAATGCTCTGCGATGCGCCCGGCGGCTCGTTGGCACTCGCGGTCGCCGTGCCATTCCAGCGTGCCTTGGCCAGCGTCGTCGCCGGTGCTCATCTGGCTGAAGCCGCAGCGCTTGCACGAGGCGGCGCGCTTGAGACAGAAGCTGCGGTCAACGCAAGGTTTTTCATCGCCGTTGAATTGGTATCGGCAGTTGCTGCGGCGAAAGCGTCATTATCCGGCGCCGATGCGACAGGTTCGGATGACCTTGAATAGTCGGTGTACCTGAGCCGCGCGACTGGCATAGAAGTCAGGGTGACGGCTTGGCGATCAAGCTCGCCCAGTCGGCGATGAAGCGCTCACGCAGAATCCTGTCCTGAGCGGCAAGCAGGGCGGGGCCGATGCGGATGGGCCGTCCTATGCCCGATTCCATCAGTGCCGCCGGCCCGTCGACACCGTCGGGCAAGGGCGATTTCTCCGAGAAGAAAAACGCCTGCTCGCGGGCGACGCGCTGGCCGCGCTCGGACAGCAGATAGTCGAGAAACCGCGCCGCGAGATCGCGGTTGCCGGTGGTCGTTGGGATCATCACGCCCCTGGACAGGATCAGCGCGTAGTCGCGCGGCACGACGATCTTCAGGTTGGGGTTCTTGCGGTAGGCGGCATAGGCGTAGGACCCCAGAATGTTGTAGGCGATACGAATGTTGCCGCTGGCGACTTCGCCGAGAACCTCGGCGTTGCAGCAACGTTTGACCGCTTCCGCCCGGCTGAAGCTTTCCAGCAGCCGCCCGTAGATCGTCGGCGCCTGGCGCGCGTCGTTGAAGGCCAGCAGATAGCCGATGCCGGAGGCGGCGACATCGTAGGTGCCGATGCGGCCGCGGTAGACCTCGGGCTTGCGGCGCAGAAGATCGGCGAGCTCGTCATGTGTATGCGGGACGTCCCCGGGCGGTACTTTCGTGGAATCGTAGACGATGACGGCCGGCTCGAAGGTGAAGCCGTACACCTCCTCGCGCCAGTCGGCCCAGGCCGGCGCCGATCGCGCTTCGGGCGAGACATGCTGCAGGGCGCAGCCGTCATTAGCCAGTTTCACCAATTGATCCACCGACGACGACAAAAGGATGTCGCCCGGCCCGCTGCCCTGGCGGCACGCCTGCTCCGCCTCGCGGAACAGGTCGTTGGTGACGTAGTCGGAGAACTCCACCGACACGCCGGGCGCAATTTGCTGGAAGTCGAGGACGAGCGGCCGCATCGCGTCGAGATCGGTCGCCGCATGGATGGTCAGCACGGCCGACTGCGCCTGTTTCGACTTGAAGAACACCCGGTCGCCTTCGACGGCGCTGGCGACGCCGGCAAACAGCAGCAGGGCCAGGGCGCACAGCGTGGCCAGGGTCGCTCTCATGACCTCTCCTGCGCGTGAAGCGGCAATTCCAGCACCACGGTGAAACCGTGTGCACCGGTCTTCTCGCGAAACCGAAGCGCGCCGCCGAGAACGGCCGCGACCTCGGAAGCGATGGCGAAGCCAAGTCCCGCGCTGCCCTCGCCGCTTTTTGTGGAGGTAAACCGCCTGGTCAGATGGTCGAAGTCCGCCGCCGACAGACCTGGCCCGTCATCCTCAACGGCGACCATCGCCAGCCCATTGCCGGTGGCGACGCGCACTTCGAGCCGGGAGATGGTCCCATGGCGCAAGGCATTGTCGATGACGTTGACGATCGCCTCGCGCAGGCTGAGCGCATCGCCGAGAACGGTCACCTCCTCGTCCGGGGCCTCGAAGGAAACGACGATGTCCGGATCTACGGTGATCGGAACGGCGGCACGAAAGGCTTTGCGCGCCGCTTCGGTCAGATCGACCGGCGCCAGTTGCGCCGAATCGAACCGGTGTATGACCATCGCGTGGCTGAGCAGCTGATTGGTGAAGCGCGACAGCTCCGCCGTGCGGTCGCGCACCCTTGTCAGATGGCGGCGGTCGCCTTCGGACAGGCGTTCGTCATTGATCAGGCTCACCTGTGCCGACAGGGCGGTAAGCGGTGTGCGCAACTGATGGGCACTGTCGGCGACGAAGCGCTGCAGCAGCTTCATCCGGTCGTCGAGCCGGTTCATGAAATGGTTGATGGAGGCGACGAAGGGCGATAGCTCGCGCGGCACCGCCACGGCAAGCGGCGTCAGGTCTTGGGGATCGCGCGAACGCAGCTCCTCGCCCAGATCGGCGACCGGACGCAGCGAATAGCGTACCGCCAGGGCCGAGCCGGCAAGCGCCAGGACGCTCATGACGGCGACCAGGACGCTGGCCCGCAGCGTCAGTTGCGACGCCAGCTCCGCCCGCGCTTCGGTGGTCTGGGCGATGATGATGTGAGCCCATCCGGAAACCGCCGGATCGGACAGTGCGCGGCCCGTGACCGCCACGCGCACCGGCACGCCGCGATAGACGGCCGAATGAAACACCGGGGTCGACCGCACCGCGCCAAGATCGATCCCGGGCGGAAGATCGTCATAGCCGGTCAGCGTCCGGCCCGACGGCGCCATCACCCGGTAGAAGATGCGGTCCCGCCCGGCCAGGCCGAGCAGTTCGAATGCGGACGGCGGCAGATCGAAGGTAAGCGTTCCCTCCTCGACCGTCAGGCTCTCGGTCATCTGGAACGCCGCGCCTTGCAGCAGGCGATCATAGGCATCGTCGGCGGCGGCACGCGCATAGTACCAGGCGGCGGTGACCAAAATGGCCGCACCCACCGCCAACACCAGCGCGACGCGCAGCACCAGCCGCGAGAAGAGGGACCGCTCAATGCTCTGCATCGGAGACGAGCTTGTAGCCGATGTGCCGCACCGTGACGATGTGCGCCTTGGCGCCTTCCAGTTTCTTGCGCAGGCGACCGATATAGAGCTCGATCGCGTTGGCGCCGGCGGCCTCGTCGAAACCGAACAATTGGTCCAGCAATTCGTCCTTGCCGAAAACCCGGCCGGGTTTTGCCGCCAGGATTTCGAGAAGGCTGATTTCGCGCCGCTTCAACTGCACCTCGCGCTTGCCGACGCGCACGCTCCGGTTGGCCCGGTCGAGCACGATGTCACCGCAGACGACCAGGTTCGTCGCCTCGCCGCTACGCCGGCGCATCAGCACCCTTGCGCGCGCTTCGAGCTCGCGAAAATCGAACGGTTTGATCAGATAGTCGTCGGCACCGAGATCCAGTGCGCTGACGCGGTCGTCGACTTCCGAGCGCGCGGTCAGCATCAGCACCGGTACGGCATTGCTGCCTTGCCTGAGCCGTCGCAGGATCTCGAAGCCGTCGAGACCCGGCAGCATGACGTCGAGAATGACCAGGTCGAATTCAGTGAAGTCGAGAATCTCCGACGCTGCATCGCCGTGTGTTTCCCAATCGACGGTGTGTCCGACCGCTTCGAAGCGACGGACGATGGCCTCGCCGACATCGTGGGTGTCTTCGACCAGCAGAATACGCATCAGCAACGTCTTGCACTGAACCCGGCGACGTTCAAGCGCCAAAGCCGCTACCGGCGGGCATGACAGCATGGTGACAGTTTTGAGGTGTATCAGACCTGCGTCTGTCCGCGGCACGAGGAGAGTCCGGACATGCGCGGGGGAGGAGAGCCCCGAAAACAGACGAGACGTTTGATCGAACGCGGCCGGTGCCGCGGCGACCAGAGGCTTCGTGCACTCGCCCGCCGCTGGCGGGACGGTTTTCCGGTCCCGGTATTCCAGGTCCATGAGGAGAAAACGATGATCCGATTTCTGACTAAAATGGTGGCCGGTGCCGCCCTTGTGGCGGTGGCCGCGGGCGGCATGGCCCTGGCCCAACCGGCAAAGCCGGAATGCCTCGCCGGCGCCAAACCCGGCGGCGGCTTCGATCTCACCTGCCGGCTTGCCGCCAACGCGTTACTCACCACCAAGCAGATTTCACAGCCGATGGCCGTGACCTACATGGAAGGCGGGGTAGGCGCGGTTGCCTACAACCATGTCATTGCCAAGCGCGCCAAGGACGGCAATCTCATCACCGCCGCTTCGTCGGGCTCGGCGCTGCTGATCGCCCAGGGCAAATTCGGCCAGTATGACGAGAACGCCGTACGGTGGCTCGGCGCGCTTGGCGCGGATTACGGGGTTCTCGTCGTGAATGCCGACTCGCCCTACAAGACGCTCAAGGATCTCGTCGACGCCTACAAGGCCGATCCGTCTTCCTTTGCCATCGCCGGCGGTGGCGCCGTCGGTTCGCAGGACTGGATGAAGGCCTCACTTCTCGCCAAGGCCGCGGGCCAGGAGCCCAAGCAGATGCACTACGCGGCCCTCGAAGGCGGTGGCGCCGTCCTGACGGCGCTCGAAGGCGGGCACGTCCAGGTCGGATCGGGCGATGCCGCCGAAATGGTCAAGCATCATGTCGCCGGCAAGATCCGCATCCTTGCCGTCATGGCACCGCAGCGGCTGACGGGCGCATTGGCGGACGTTCCAACCGCGCATGAACAGGGCTTTGACATCGATTGGCCGATCTGGCGCGGTTACTACGTCGGCAAGGATGTCTCCGACGCCGATTTCGACTGGTGGGTGAAAGCCTTCGAGGCTGCCAGCAAGACCCCTGAATTCGCCAAGGAGCGTGAGGAGCGCGGCCTGTTCGAATTCACCATGGTAGGCAAGCCGTTCGAGGAGCGCGTCAAGGCCGACGTCGTGCGCTTCAAGCAACTCGCCAAGGAAGCCGGGATGTAATTCCCTCAAAAGGCAGCGGACCCTCCCCGGATTGGAAGGTCCGCTGCCGACTTCTGGACGAATGAGTTTCAAACGGACTGACGGAGGCCCGCAATGTCCGACAATGCCAGAACTGCTCTTGTGATCGGCCGAATTTCGGCATTGTGTCTGTTCGGCCTGGCCGTTACCTATGGCGTCGGCGGCGCCAGCATCGAATACGCCTTCTCGTCCGACCCGCTCGGGCCTCGCGTGGTGCCGGTGGCCCTGGCCCTCATTCTCGGACTGCTGTGCGTGTTCTATGTGCGCTCGCCCGGCACCGCCGAGGCGTTTCCATCCGGACGGCTTTTGTGGCGGGTGCTCGCCATCCCTCTGTTGCTGGTCGTCTGCGTCGCGGTCTTCGAGACGGCGGGCTTCGCGATCTCCATCTTCCTGCTGACCCTCGGCACGGGCCTGATCTTCGGCGCGCCGCTCGGTTACGCGGCGGCCGGCGCGGCCGGCCATGCCGCGCTGTGGTGGTTCATCTTCTCCTACCTGCTGCAAGTCTATCTGCCCACGGGCACACTGTTCGGCTGATCGCGGATCGGCCGCTCCTTGCGGGAAAGGCAAACATCATGAATCTCGATTATCTCTGGCATGGGTTTGCCGTCGCCCTGACCGGTCAGAACCTTCTCGTCGGCCTGATCGGCTGTTTCATCGGCACACTTGTCGGTGCGCTTCCCGCCATCGGCCCTATCAACGGCATCGCCCTGTTGCTGCCGATCGCCTACACGATGGGCCTTCCCGCCGAAAGCACGATGATCCTTTTGTCGGCCATCTATTGCGGCGCCGAATATGGCGGTCGCATTTCGTCGATCCTGCTCAATGTGCCAGGCGATGCCGGCGCCGTGATGACGGCGCTCGACGGCTATCCGATGGCGCGGCAGGGACGGGCCGGCGAGGCTTTGACGCTGTCCGGCATCTCGTCCTTCGTCGGCGGCATTTTCGGCTCCATCGGCCTTGCGCTGTTCGCGCCGGTTCTCGCCCGCCTGGCGATCGGCTTCGGCCCGGCCGAATATTTCGTGCTGATGGTCTTTGCTTTTGCCACCCTCGGCTCGATGGTCGGCAGCCAGCCGGTCAAGACGCTGATCGGCTGCACGCTCGGCCTGATGCTCGCCACCGTCGGCCTCGACGCCACGTCGGGCGCCTACCGCTTCACTTTCAATCAACCCGAACTCGGCGACGGCATCGAATTCGTGGTGCTGGTGATCGGCCTGTTTTCGATCTCGGAAGCGCTGGTCATCCTCGAGCACCAGGGCCGCGGCTTCACCGTGATCCGCGAACTCGGACGCATGACGGTGCGCGCTGCCGATGTCGCGAGATGTACGGGCACCATGCTGCGCAGCTCGGTCATCGGCTTCGTCGTCGGCGTGCTGCCCGGCACCGGTGCTTCCGTTTCCAGCGCCATCGCCTACACCACCGAGAAGCGCCTGTCGGACACAGAGGACACCTTCGGCAAGGGTGACGTGCGTGGGTTGGCGGCGCCGGAAGCGGCCAACAACGCCACCGCCTGCGGCGCCTTCGTGCCGATGCTGACCCTCGGGATTCCAGGCTCCGGCACCACTGCCGTCATGCTTGGGGCCTTGATGCTCTATAACATCCAGCCGGGGCCGATGCTGCTTACAGAGCGGCCGGAGATCGTCGGTGGCCTGGTCGCTTCGCTGTTCATAGGCAACTTTCTACTGCTGCTGCTCAATCTTCCGCTGGTCAATATCTTCGCCCGCGTGCTGACCGTTCCGAACTGGCTTCTGGTTCCCGGCATTCTGGTCCTGTCGATCGTCGGCGTCTATTCGACCCACGCCTCCGTCTTCGCGATCTTCCTGATGCTCGGCATCGGCATGGTCGGCTGGCTGCTGCGTAAGGCGGGCTTCGACATGGCACCGATCATCCTCGGCTTCGTGCTCGGCCATGTCATGGAAATCAATCTGCGCAACGCGCTTGCGATCAGCGGCGGCGAGCTGTCGATCCTCTTCTCCAGCACCATCTGCATCGTATTGTGGGTCATGGCGGCAGCGGTGGCGGTCCTGCCGACGATGCTGTCCTGGCGTTCGCGGCGATTGAAGATGGCCCGCGCCACTCGGATGCCGGCAATCGACGGCGCCCCCCGACTCGATTGAGCCGACCCACCGCCGGCGCACCTTGCGCCGCCACACTGGATGGAACAGAGCGGGATCGATTTCGGTGTCTTTACCTGTGATCCGCCGCTCGCCGGTTTTTACGCCCGGGCGGGCGCATGGCTGATCATGCCGGATGCAGTTCTGATCGGCAGCCGGGCAAGGGATGCCTTGCGCAGCGACACGCTGGGGAAAGTCGTGTTGACGCGTCTTTTTTCGTCGAAAGCCATTACGGCCGAGTTGGAGATCACCCACTCGACGGTCGAACTTGACCTCCCGGTCGGGCAGTTTTGGCAAGCTCGTATTTGAAGGAGGAATTCTGTGAAGGCTGCCGCTCAGCCAAGTCACCACTCGGCGAAGGAGCCGTCCCTGTGGCGCCAGATCGGGTTACGCCAGCGATGTCCTTCCTTGGCGCGCTCCTTGACGTAGTCTTCGTCGATCTCGACACCGAGGCCCGGGCCATCGGGAATGGCGACATAGCCATCCTCGTAGCGGAAGACATCCTTGTTGGCGGCGTAGTCGAGCAGGTCATTGGCGGCGTTGTAGTGGATGCCGAGGCTTTGCTCCTGGATGAAGCAGTTGTAGCTGACCGCATCAAGTTGCAGGCATGCGGCCAGCGCGATCGGACCGAGCGGGCAGTGCGGTGCCACCGCCACGTCATAGGCCTCCGCCATGGCCGCGATCTTGCGGCATTCGGTGATGCCGCCGGCATGCGACAAGTCGGGCTGGATAATGTCGACTATGGCTTCCTCGAACACGGACTTGAAGTCCCAGCGGCTGTAGAGGCGCTCGCCGAGCGCGATCGGCGTCGAGCCAAGGGCGGCGATCTCCTTCAGCGCCTCGCGGCTTTCGCTGAGCACCGGCTCCTCGATGAACATCAGCCTGTAGGGCTCAAGCTCCTTGACCAGGATGCGCGCCATCGGCCGGTGCACGCGGCCGTGGAAATCGACGGCAATGCCAATGCCGGATCCGACGGCTTCACGAACCATGGCGACGCGCTCCACTGCCGCGTCGATCTTGTCGTGGCTGTCGACGATCTGCAGTTCCTCGGTGCCGTTCATTTTGAGTGCCAGGAAGCCGCGCGCCACCATTTCCCTGGCGCCGGCGGCAACCTCGGCCGGCCGGTCGCCGCCGATCCAGGAATAAACCTTGATGGTGTCACGCAACTTGCCGCCGAGCAGTTCATGCACGGGCACGCCGAGCGCCTTGCCCTTGATGTCCCACAGCGCCTGGTCGATGCCGGCAATGGCGCTCATCAGGATCGGCCCGCCGCGGTAGAAGCCGCCGCGATGCATCACCGTCCAGTGATCCTCGATCAGGCGCGGGTCTTTGCCGATGAGATAATCACCAAGCTCCTTGACCGCCGCCTCGACGGTCAGCGCCCTGCCTTCGACCACCGGCTCTCCCCAGCCGGTAACGCCTGCATCGGTCTCGATCTTCAGAAACAGCCAGCGTGGCGGAACGATGTAGGTGGTGAGCGAGGTGATCTTCATGCGGGCGGGACTTGTCTCAGTTGCTCTTGAGTTTCTTGGCGCTGGCGAGATCGCGCGCCGCAAGGTCGAGGATCCGGTTGGCTGCATCCCGCGCCGCCTTGGCGTCGCGCATGCGCAGCGCTTCTACCACCTCTTGATGCGCCGACACCGCTTCGGTGCGCCGCTCGAGTGAAATCGTCGCCGTTGCCTCCAGTGAGAATTTCAGCCCTGTGTCGATCAGATTGCCAATCTGGCGAAAGATCGGGTTGTGGCTGGCGGCATAGACGATCTGATGGAAGACAATATCGGAGCGCGAGAACGCTGAGAGATCCTCGCCTGCGCTTGCCATACCTTGCCAAGCCGCCTCGAGATCGGCGATCTCCTGCAATGTCGCGCGCGTCGCGGCCAGCTCGGCGACCAGAGGTTCGATGGCCCTGCGCGTCTCCAGGATGGCGTCGAAGAGCTTGTCGTCCAGCGCATGCGGCGCATGCCAGGCCAGCACCTGCGGATCGATGATGTTCCAGTCGTCCTCGTCGCAGACGACAGTGCCGACGCGCGGCCGTGACAGCACCAGGCCCTTGGCGGCAATCACCTTCAGGGCCTCGCGGATGACAGTGCGGCTGACGCCATATTCGACGCCAAGTTCGTTTTCGGTCGGCAATGAGGATCCGGCCGGATAGCGTCCGGAAAAGATGTCCGAGGCGATCGCCTTCGTCACATCCGGCATGACGCGCGGGCGGCGAGCGGTGGCGTTCCCCGGGGCCTTGTTTGAAATCTCGGTCACCTCAGCCCTCCTCCAAGGCGGCGAACCTGCCATGTTCGCGCAACCGGCCCGGCATTAGCGGATACAAACGACTTGCGCCAGCGATCGTTGATCATAGCATGTACATTAATTATCATACCAGATCAATTGACGAGTATGATAAAAGCGACTAGAGAATCCGATACCCGGGCTGAGCGCCCGGCCTATCGCTGGGAGGTAATCATGCGACTTTTGAAGACCGCGCTCGTCGCGGGCGCGCTTGCCATGCTGTCCGTCACGACCATCGCTGCATATGCTCAGGACACCAAGATCGGTTTCATCGTCAAACAGCCCGAGGAGCCATGGTTCCAGGACGAATGGAAGTTCGCCGACCAGGCCGCCAAGGAAAAGGGGTTCACCCTTGTCAAAATCGGCGCCGAGGACGGTGAGAAGCTGATGTCGGCGATCGACAATCTCGGCGCTCAGGGCGCCCAGGGCTTCATTGTCTGCACGCCGGACGTGAAGCTCGGGCCTGGCATCGTCGCCAAGGCCACCGCCAACAATCTCAAGCTGATGACCGTCGACGACCGTCTGGTTGGTGCCGACGGCAAGGCGCTGGAAGACGTGCCGCATATGGGCATCTCGGCAACCAAGATCGGCGAGGCCGTCGGCAAGGCCATCGTCGACGAGATGAAGGCACGCGGCTGGAAGGCCGACGAGGTCGGCGCCATTCGCGTCTCCTATGACCAGCTGCCCACGGCCGTCGACCGTGTCGAAGGCGCCATCTCGGTGCTGAAGGCAAATGGCTTCAAGACCGAGAACATCTTCGACGCGCCGCAGGCCAAGACCGACACGGAAGCCGCACTCAATGCCGCGACAGTCGTGCTCAACGCCCATGCCGACATCAAGAAATGGGTTTCCTTCGGCCTCAATGACGAAGCCGTACTGGGTGCGGTGCGTGCCGCCGAAAGCGTCGGCATTCCGGCGGACGGCATGATCGGCGTCGGCATTGGTGGCGCGGATTCGGCGATCAACGAATTCAAGAAGCCGACCGCTACCGGCTTTGTCGGCACCGTGATCATCTCGCCGAAGCGCCATGGCTACGAGACGGCGCTCAACATGTATGACTGGGTTGCCAACAACAAGGAACCGGAGAAGCTGATCCTGACCTCCGGTGCGCTGGCCAAGCGTGACGACTATCAGAAGGTCCGCCAGGGCCTCGGCATCGAATAATCCTCCCTGTACAAACAGGCGGCGGCTCATCCCGCCGCCTGTTTCTCAATGGCAAGAAGGATCGCTGCCCGTGTCCTTTCTCGATTTCTCGCACATCACCAAGACCTATCCAGGCGTCAAGGCGTTGTCGGACGTCTCGTTCAGCGTTGACAAGGGCGCCGTGCACGGCCTGATGGGCGAGAACGGCGCCGGTAAATCCACCCTGATCAAGATCCTTTCCGGTGACCAGCATGCCGACGCGGGCGAAATCCGCATCGATGGCAAGGTACAGGCCTATGCCTCGACCCGGGATGCCTTCGACAATGGCGTCATCGTCATTCACCAGGAATTGCAGCTCGTTCCCGAGCTCACTGTTGCCGAAAATCTCAGCCTCGGCCGCTTTCCCGCCAGCGCCGGCATCATCGCGCGCACTAAGATGCTGGAAGACGTCGGCGCCAAGCTGAAATCGGCCGGCATCGACATCGACATGCGCCGCAAGGTCAAGACGCTGTCCATCGGCGAGCGCCAGATGGTCGAGATCGCCAAGGCGATCATGCTCGATGCGCGCGTCATCGCGCTGGACGAGCCGACCTCTTCCTTGTCGTCACGCGAGAGCGAAATCCTGTTTGCCCTGATCGATCGCCTGCGCGGCGAGGGCAAGGTCATCATCTATGTGTCGCATAGGCTCGACGAGGTGTTCCGGCTCTGCGACAGCCTGACCGTGCTGCGCGACGGCAAGCTCGCGGCGCACCATGCTTCGGTCAAGGACGTCACCCGCGACCAAGTCGTCGCCGAAATGGTCGGCCGTGAAATCTCTGACATCTGGGGTTTTCGTCCGCGCAAGGCCGGCGATATCAGGCTGAAAGTCGACGCTCTGTCCGGGGCAAAGCTCAGGACGCCGGCCAGTTTCGAGGCCCGCGCCGGCGAGATCGTCGGCTTCTTCGGCCTGATCGGTGCCGGCCGCTCGGAACTGATGCGGCTGGTCTTCGGCGCCGATCCGCGCTCGGGCGGCGCCATCACCGTCGACGGCAAGGCGGTCCACGCCGCCGACCCGCATGGCGCGATCCGCGCCGGCATCGTGCTGTGTTCGGAAGACCGCAAGCATGACGGCATCATCCAGGGCCGCTCGATCGAGGAGAACATCAACATCTCGTCACGGCGCCATCACACGCGCTTCGGCATCTTGAACCGCGCCAGCGAAATCGCGACCGCCGAAACCTTCATCAAGAAGCTCAAGGTGCGCACGCCCTCGCGCAGGCAGGACATTATCAACCTCTCCGGCGGCAACCAGCAGAAGGTCATCCTTGGCCGCTGGCTGTCGGAGCAGGGCGTACGGGTTCTCATCGTCGACGAGCCGACGCGCGGCGTCGATGTCGGCGCGAAATCGGAAATCTACGAACTGCTCTACCAGCTTGCCGAGGACGGCATGGCGATCGTCGTCGTCTCGTCCGAACTGCCGGAGGTGATGGGCATCTGCGACCGCGTCCTGGTGATGTGCGGCGGGCGTATCAGTGCCGAACTCACCCGCGACCAGTTCGCCGAAAGGGCGATCCTGGCCGCCGCTCTTCCCGACAAGAAAACTCCCGACGCGATCGCATCCTGAGGACTCTGGCATGACCCAACCCTTGAAGAAGATCCTGCTCGGCGAACAGGGGCTCGTCGTCATCTTCGTCGTTGCCTTCGCGCTGGTGTCGGCTCTGGTGCCCAACTTCCTCACCGATCGCAACATGCTCGGCCTGCTGCAGTCGGTGGTCACTGTCGGCATCGTCGCCTGCACCATGATGTTCTGCCTCGCGGCGCGCGACTTTGACCTGTCGGTCGGTTCGATCGTCGCCTTTGCCGGCATGGTCGCGGTGATGGCGTCGAACGCGTCAGGTTCGATCCTGCTTGGCCTTCTGGCGGCAATTGCCTGCGGCGCCTTCGTCGGTTTCGTCAACGGCGTCGTCATCGCCAAATTTCGCATCAACGCGCTGATCACGACGTTGGCGACCATGCAGATCGTGCGCGGCCTTGCGCTGATCGCGTCCGATGGCCGCGCTGTCGGCATCAACAGCCCGGATTTCTACCAGCTCTCGCTGTCTAAATTTTTGGGCATTCCGACGCCGATCTGGGTATTGGCCGTCCTCTTCGGCATATTCGGCTTCGTGCTGAACCGCACGGTCTTCGGCAAGAACACGCTCGCCATCGGCGGCAACCCCGAGGCGTCACGTCTGGCCGGCGTCAATGTCGACAGGACACGCATCTGGATCTTCGCGCTGCAAGGTGTCGTCTGCGGCGTCGCCGGCATCCTGCTCGCATCGCGCATCACCTCGGGTCAGCCCAACGCGGCGGTCGGGCTCGAGCTTTCGGTCATCTCGGCCTGCGTGCTCGGCGGCGTCTCGCTTGCCGGCGGACGCGCCACCATGTCGGGCGTCATCGTCGGCGTGCTGATCATGGGCATCGCGGAAAACGCCATGAACCTGCTCAACATTCCGGCCTTCTACCAATACATCGTGCGTGGCGTGATCCTGCTGCTGGCCGTGCTGCTCGACAATCTGCGTTCGTCGGCACTGGGGCGGCGCTGAGCGGGCGTGTCGTCCCGGATTCTCATAGAGAGCGATCGGCTGAACGTCTGGATCAGCCCACTTGGGGGTGCGATCGTTGAGGGTCGTACGGTAGAAGGCATGCCGTTCCTTCGCCCCTACAAGGGCAACGCCAAGTTCGATGTGGCCGATGGCGCGTGCTTTCCGCTGGTGCCGCTCGGCAATCGCGTCGAGAACAATGCGTTCTCCTTCGGCGGTCGAACGGTTGCGTTCGCGCGCAATGCCGATGATCCGCTGTATATTCATGGCGATGGCTGGCTTGGCGCCTGGACAGTGGAGGAATGCCGGGCCGATCACGTTGAACTGGCCTTCGACAAACAGCAGAGCGCGGTCTCGCCGTATGCCTATCATGTGCGACAGTCGTTCAGGCTCTTGGGTGCCCGACTGGAGTTACTGATGTCCGTCACGAACACTGGCGGCGTCACCCTGCCGTTCGGCCTCGGCTTTCATCCCTTCTTTCCGCGCACGCCTTTGACGACCCTGCTTGCCCAGGCCCAGGCGTGGTGGACGGAGGGCGATGGGCATCTTCCGGCCTCCAGGGGCGCCATTGCTGAAGATGTCGACTTCTCCACGGCGCGCCCATTGCCAGACAGCTGGCTGAACAATTGCTGCGAAAGCTGGAATGGCGTCGCGCGCATCGTCTGGCCGGAGCGGCGGCTCGGGGTGCACATCAAGGCGGACAGTGCGCTCGACCGCTACATGCTCTACGCGCCAGACCAGGACAAGAGCTACTTCTGTTTCGAGCCGATGAGCCACACGCCGAATGCACTGAGGCATGTCGATGCTGACACGATGGGGCTCAAGTTGCTGGCGCCCGGCGAAACGCTGAGCGCCGGATTCACAATGACCGTCTTCGATTGGAGTGACGACAATGGCTGAACGCCTTTCCGGCAAACGCATCTTCCTCACAGGCGCCGCCCAAGGCATCGGGCTGGCTATTGCCGAGGCCTGCCTTGCCGAAGGGGCAAAGCTGTTCCTCGTCGACCAGGACGGTGCGTTGCTGGACGAGACTGTCGCCGGCCTGGCCGGACCGCAAGGGCGTGTCGGGCATATCGCAGCCGATATCAGCGATGGGGCGGCGATTGCGGCTGCCGTTCGCCATGCAGCCGTTGAGATCGGCCCAATCAACGCTCTGATCAACAATGCGGGGATGAACGTGTTCTCGACACCGCTCGATGCGACTGAGGCCGAGTGGAACCGCAATTTCGACGTCAACGTGAAGGGCGCATGGAACTGCGGCAAGGCTGTCTTGCCGGGCATGATAGCAAGTGGCGGCGGGGCTATCCTCAACATAGCCTCGACGCATAGCTTCACCATCATCCCGCACACCTTCCCCTATCCAGTCGCCAAGCACGCACTGCTCGGCCTGACCAAGGCCTTGGCGCTCGAATACGCAGGCCAGGGCGTGCGGGTTAACGCGCTTGCGCCCGGCTATGTCGAGACGCAGAAGGTCGTCGATTACTGGAACTCGTTCCCCGACCCCGTTGCCGCCCGCGCCAAGACGATGGCGTTGCATCCGAGTGGCCGCATCGCCTCGCCGCGCGAGATCGCTCTTGCCGCGATCTTCATGATTTCCGACGAATGCCCGTTCATGAATGCAGCTTGCCTCGTCGTCGATGGCGGTCTCAGTCAGCTCCAGCACCCCGCCTGAACAATCCCGAAGACGCATTAGACATCAAAAAAGCGCGAAGCGGGATTGCGCGTTAAATGAAGCAACCTTGGGAGCGCAGGCCGCGCGCCCACCAAACGGCGGACCAGCTGGCAACGGCGGTCGCGCTCGACATGACGGCACAGACTGGACACCGACCGTGCGCACCTACCTCGCCACCGAGGAATGGAACAGTCTCGTCGATCTAGTTCGTCTTCAGTTGACCAATCCGGTTTTCGGCGATCCAGCGCGCGGCGAGCACCAGCGCGCCCATGCTGAAATCCTTGCCGTGCTTGGCGACCATCTCTTCCGACAATTTGGCGAGCTGTTCGAAGAAGGCGTCCTTGCTCTCTTCCTCTGTGGTGATTTCAGTCTGCATTCTATCCTCCTGTTTCGCGCGGATTGCTCCGCTATTTGAACATCTGCGCCGGAAAGGTGATGATCGCCGCAGTGCCGTCGACCATGCCCGCAGCCAGATGCCGTCCGTCGCCGGACCAGGCAAGCGCGGTTACCCCACTGCCCAAGGGCCGGACGAGAAGCTCGTCGCGTCCGCCGATCTGGGCGACGGTGATCCGGCCGTTGGCGTAGCCCGCCGCGACGAGTTTCTTCTCTGGATGCGCCGCCAACGTTTCGACCAGAACGAGACCGGCGCGGCCGGTCTCCAGTGCTCCGGCGCTTTCGCCGTCAAGCGGCGGCGCGGTCATCGACCAACCGGCGATCCGGAACGCACCCGAGGCAAGCAGCGCGTTCGCTTGCTGGCTCCAGCACACGGTGCGGACCGGCGAGGGGAATCCCGCGATGACGCCGCTAAGACCATCGGCGATGTTGATCAGGGCAAAGCCGCCCGTTTCGAGCCCGCTGGCCAGCCATGCGCCATCGCCGCTCCAAAGGATCGATGTCGGGCGCGCTGGAAAGGCAAAGTCTCGTATCAGGCTGGCAGGCCCTTCGACTGCCCAGATCGACAGCCCATTGCCCAAGCCACAGGCGAGGCGGCGTCCGCCGGGGGAGAAGGCCAGTGCGTCCGTCGACGATGTCGCACCGCTTTCCAGCTTCGTCACATCGCCGAGGTTGCTGGAGAGGAAAACATCGCGCCCATCGCTGACCGCCGTCATCGCTGTCGGGGCACTATGGTCGATCGCGACTATCGGCCCTTCGATCTTGATCTGTGTCTCCGCAACTTCGCCGTCAGCCGTCAGATGCACTGCATTGCCGGCTGCCGTTCCGATGAGAAAGCTGGAATCCAGATAGGCGGCGAGGGGAGCATCGCCGTCGCCAAACCCCGCCGAGGCGATCAACGGCACCGGCGGCTTCCCGCGCGGGCGGATCGTCGTCTGGCCGAGATCGCCGCTTACCCTGATGCGCGACTCCGGCGGTTCCTGGTCGGCGATCGCGGCTAGGGCGAGCGTTCCGTCCACGGATGTGAAAGCAACGGTCGAACCATCGGCGCTGAAGCACAGATCGGCGATCGCCGACGGGCGCCGCCAACTGCGTGCCAGCAGGTCGAACAAGGTCAGGTTTTGCATCGTCTGCTGGTTCACTGTGTCTCTCCGGTCAGTCCTCGTTCACTATCGCCGCGAGCTCGCGATCGACATCCGCGACCTCGCTTTCAGCAGCGGCGATGCGGTCTTCGCACGCCGAGCGTGCGTTCATGATCGCCTCGGCGCTCTCTTCCGCCTCATGCAAATCCTGCACCAGTTGCGCGCTGGCGCCGTTCCTGCCGATCTCCAGTTCCACGCGCAGCACATCCATCTCGAGACCCGCTAGTTTCTGATTGAGCCGCAATGTCTCGGCGGTGAGCGCCGAGACGTTGCCAACAAGAGCCATCCGGCGCTCAACCAGCCCCTTGCGCGCGGCGGCTTGCCTCTTCACTGAACCCGTCGTCATTTCTCCTCTCCGGCTGCCGGCCCGGCCGGACTTTCGAAAGCCGAAAGCAGCTTAGGCAGAGTGTCAGCCTGCGATTGGAACTGCTTCTCGGCCGTTTCGATGTGGCTCTTGAGCTGATCCCAGATATCGACGCGGATCATCGATGTGGTGTCGCCGGTGAGGCGCTCGATCTCGTCGACGCGGAACTGGCGCGTCAGCGAAACACCGGAAAACACGAAGTCGCGCAGCAGGATCGCATGGCTCTCGATGAACAGATGGATCATCGGATGGGTTTCAGTGGTGACGCCGCCGGCAGCAAGCTCGGCCCGGATGAAGTCCTGGAAATGCCTTTGCAGCCGGTACTGGCTTTCTCCCATGAAACGCATGACGAAAACCAGGTCGCGCGGCATCAGCCTGACCAGATCGCCGGTCACCCCGTCGGCCTGGTTGGACATTGGCGGGGCTGGGCCCCGGTTGTCTTTGTCGTTCGGCATCATCCTTCTCTGGCGCTGCGCTCGTCCAATGCCTGCCTAAGATAGTAGAGCAAGATCTTAAAATAAATAGATTCTCGAAAGAATTTGATTATATTGCGGAAGCTAACCGAATATATTGCAGTGCAAACATGAATAAATGTTACGGTCGTAATATACATGTGTAAAATATCGTTACAGTTGCCTATGCGTTTACGAGTGGAACAGGCTGGGATTTCGCTCGGCGCGTGGCTCACGGCCCCAGTTTTCAAACTGGCACGGCGATTGCTTTACCTATTTGCATAAGAAGCCCATCGCGCTTGACGCGGTGCCAAAAGAACGAAGGACCGGAGGAAGCAGGGACAGGGTACATCCGCTTCGGCACGCCCTCGCAAAATGCGGTTGGCGTCTCGCGGCTCCCTGCCAGACACCTCGAAAACCTTTGCCGCGATCCACTTGAATGGCTGGACCCATGAGTCGCGCCTGAATGCGCAACCCTTTGTCGTGCCGTTCGCACTCTCACTGGCGGTGCCGAGCGCCGCTTCATGCCGGGGTCAAGGGACCCGCGGCTCAAACCTGGTGGAGGCTTATGACGATGACGTCTCTGACGCTCAACAAGATCACCTCGCAACGCGGCATCTCCGTGGGCGAAGCAACCAAGAAGATCGCCGACCTCGGCTGGAATCCTTCCTACGTCCAGGAAGCGATGACGTTTCCGACCGACTACAAGATCAACAAGACGCCGCGCGACCCGATGAAGCAGGTCCTGCGGTCCTATTTCCCAATGCAGGAAGAGAAGGACAACCGTGTCTATGGCGCGCTGGACGCGGCGCTACGCGGCGACATGTTCCGCAATGTGGAACCGCGCTGGGTCGAATGGATGAAACTCTTCCTGGCCATCATTCCCTTCCCGGAAATCTCCGCCGCGCGCTCGATGGCGATGGTCGCCCGCATCGCGCCCGGCGAGGAACTCAGAACCGGCTTCACGATGCAGATGATCGACGAGTTCCGTCACTCGACGATCCAGATGAACCTGAAGAAATGGTACATGGAGAACTACATCGATCCGGCCGGCTTCGACATCACCGAGGAAGCCTTCGGGAAATGCTACGCCACCACCATCGGTCGCCAGTTCGCCGAAGGCTTTATCACCGGCGATACCATGACCGCCGCCTGCATGTATCTGACCGTGGTGGCCGAAACCGCCTTCACCAACACGCTGTTCGTCGCCATGCCTTCGGAAGCCGCCCGCAATGGCGACTACGCACTGCCGACGGTTTTCCTGTCGGTGCAGTCGGATGAGAGCCGGCATATCGGCAATGGCCACTCGCTGCTGATGGCGGCGCTCAAGGAGCCGGAAAACCACCTGCTGCTCGAGCGCGACCTGCGCTACGCCTTCTGGCAGAACCACGCAATCGTCGATGCCGCCATCGGCACCTTCATCGAATACGGCACCACCAACCGCGACAAGAACAAGGAGTCTTACGCGGAAATGTGGCACCGCTGGATCTATGAGGACTACTACCGCACCTACATGCTGCCGCTCGAGAAATACGGCATCAAGGTCCATCACGACGACGTCCAGGCGGCCTGGGAACGCATCACCAAGAAGAACTACGTCCACAAGGTCGGGCAGTTCTTCGCGGTCGGCTGGCCGGTCAACTTCTGGCGCATCGAAGCCCAGACTGACAAGGATTTCGAGTGGTTCGAGCATAAGTATCCGGGTTGGTACGCCGAGTTCGGCGATTTCTGGAAGTGGTACGCCAAGCTCAGCCACAAGGGCGAGAAGGTGCTGCTGTTCAACAGCGACGTCGGCTACGTCTATCCGCACCGCTGCTGGTCCTGCCTCGTGCCTTGCCTGATCCGCGAGGACATGGTGGTAGGCGAGATCGACGGGCAGTTGCACACCTTCGCCCACGAACTCGACAAGTGGACCGCTACGGTGGCCTTCGCCGACGAGTATCAGGGCCGTCCGACGCCCGCCATGGGCCGCTTCAGCGGCAAGCGCGAGTGGGAGACGCTCTATGACGGCTGGGATCTGGCTGATGCGATCAAGGACCTGAACTTCGTCCGTTCCGACGGCAAGACGCTGGTTCCGCAGCCGCATATGCGCTTCGACGACAAGGAAATGTGGACGCTCGACGACGTGCGCGGCAACAAGCTCGGATCGCCGCTGAACGCCCTGCGTGGCATGTCGCCAGCGGATCGCGAGAAGCACCTGGCGGACTACCGGGCCGGCTTCACCATCAATCCCTGCAACTGATCAGGCCAAAGGGGGGCGGGTTCGTCCCGCCCCCGGCTCATCCCATCTGGAGGTCCGTATGTCGGAAACCCACACGGTCAGGCTTAGCCCGGTCGGCGTCGATTTTGAGGTCGAGCATGGCGAAACGGTGCTCAACGCCGCGTTCCGCCAGGGCATCGCCCTGCCGCACGGTTGCAAGGAAGGGCAATGCTCGGCCTGCAAAAGCGTGTTGCTTGATGGCGAAGCTGACATGCTGAAATACTCGACCTTCGCACTGAACGACATGGAGAAGGAGAGCGGCCACGTCCTTTTGTGCCGCTGCATCGCCTACTCCGATCTGGAAGTCGAGCTTCTCAACTACGACGAGGAGATTCTGGCGAAAGCCATCGCCGTAAAGACGTTCAAGGGCCGGATTGCTCTGATCGAGCATCTGACCCACGACATTCGCGGCATCGAGATCGAACTCGGCTCGCCGATAAAGTTCTGGGCGGGGCAATATGTCGACATCACGGTTACCACGCAAAAAGGGGAGACGATTACGCGCTCGTTCTCCATGGCAAATACGCCGGACCAAACCGAAAAACTCTGCTTCATCATCAAAAAATACCCTGAGGGAAAATTCTCCGGAGAACTCGATTCCGGAGGCATCAAGGTCGGAGCCGAGGTCACCGTCGTCGGACCCTATGGAACCTGTTTCCGTCGGGAAGAACGGCAAGGACCCCTGATCCTGGTCGGCGCCGGCTCGGGCATGTCGCCGATCTGGTCGATCCTCAACGACCACCTGAAGAGCGGCGAGAAACGTCCGGTCTATTTCTTCTACGGCGCCCGCACCCGCAACGATCTGTTTTACCTCGACAGGATCGCCGAGCTGGTCGGCCAGCATTCGGAGGTCACCTTCATTCCGGTGCTGTCGCACGCGAACGATGACGCCGAGTGGCAAGGCGAACGCGGCTTCGTGCACCTGAGTGTCGATGCCACGCTCAAGCAACTGGCGGTCGACGGGCAGGGCGATGTCCATGCCTGCGGCCCGCCGCCGATGATCGATGCGCTGCAGCCGGTCCTGTTCATGAACGGGTTCGAGACGGAGCGGATCTTCTTCGACAAGTTCACCACATCGGCAGGTGCAACGCCGGCCCATTGAGGGGCGGCTACGCAAAGCCAACCACAACTGCAACAAGGGAGAGAGAACTATGCCTGCAACCTCGAGTTCAGTCGGATCCGGAGCCGCCGGCGCGGCGATCTTTGCCGACTCCGACAGCCGGAAGTACCGGTATTTCGACCCGAAGGGCCAGCGTGCCACTCACTATGAGGACATGACGGTCGACGTGCAGCCAGATCCCGAGCGTTACCTGATCCAGGACTGGATCATTTCCTTCGCCGACGGCAAGGGCGCCTACGTCAAGCAGAACACCGCCGCGCAGAGCTCCAACTGGCATGCCTTCCGCGCCCCCGATCAGGAATGGGAGCGCACGCACTACCAGCGCCAGTCGAAGATCGAGACGATGGTGCAGAGCGTCATCAACAATGCGCGCAAGTCCGGTGCACCGAAGACCTTCGACAAGGCCTGGGTCAAGATCCTTCAGGCCCAGCTCGGCGCCTGGAAGCATGCCGAATTCGGACTTGGCACCTCGCTCATGCAGGCGCAGCGTTACGGCTACACCCAGATGATCAACAACGCGACGCTGACCAACTCGTCTTACAAGCTCAGGCTTGCACAGGACATCACGCTCTACCTTGCCGAGATCGGCATGGACTTGCCCGGCTGGGACGACGAACTCGGCAAGAAGACCTGGCTCGAGGACAAGAACTGGCAAGGCACCCGCGAAGCGGTCGAGACCATCATGGGCGCGACCGACTATCTCGAACAGTATTTCGCCATCAACATCATCTTCGAACCGTTGGTCGGCGAAGTATTCCGCTCCGGCTTCCTGATGCAGATCGCCGCCGCCAACCACGACTTCATCACGCCTGCGGTGATCTCGGCAGCCGAGGCCGACTACGAGCGCAACCTCGCCAACACGATCGACCTCATGCACTTGCTCGCCAACGACGAGAAACACGGCGCGGCAAACAAGAAGCTCTTCCAGGGCTGGGTCAAGAAGCACGGCGCGCTCGCCGACAAGGCAGCCATCGGCCTGCAGCCGATCTGGTCTATGCCGCATTCCAAGCCGGTCGCGTTCGCGGACGTTCGCGCCAAATCCGACGAACGGATTGGCCAGATCCTTGGCGAACTCGGCCTCAAGCGCTGAAAAAAGGGGAAATTGTCATGTCACTATCAGCACGCGATGCCACGCACTCCAACATCTTCAAGGAGATGAAGGACATCACCTTCGAACAGACGATTTCGCACCAGTGCGGCGTCACCATGAACGACTCCGTCGAAGCCAGGGCCATCGCCGAATTCATGGGCAAGAAGCCTGGGGTGACGATCACCTACCAGCCGGCGCTGATCCGCATCGACGGTGACGGCAAGCTGATCTTCAAGATGGACGCCATCGGTGAATACCTCGGCCGCGAGATTTCAGCCGAGACCTTCGAGGTCAACACCTCCACCCACTACGGCCGCATGGTTCGTGTCGACGATAACACGGTGATCCTGTTCGGCAACATGGACGAGATGTTCGAATACATCGAATAGCCGCCAAAAAATGGGCGCGCCGCCCTGGTTGCGGCGCGCCGAACCGATCAACGCCATCTTGCGGAGGAACGAATGTTTAGAACACCGGAAGGCAAGGATATTTTCGTGGTCGACGGCCACACCCATTTCTGGGACGGCAGCCCCGAGAACCAGAAGAACATCCACGGCAAGCAGTTCATCGAGTGCTTCTATGCCTATCACACCGGCCTGAGCCCCAAAGACCAGTTGTGGGAGAAGTCGAAGTTCGAGAAATACAGTGCTGACGACCTCTATCGCGACCTGTTCATCGACGGTCCCGATGATGTGGCGATCGTCCAGTCGACCTATCTCAAGGACTTCTACAAGAACGGCTTCAACACGATCGATCGCAACGCCGAGGTGGCCAAGCGCTATCCGGAGCGTTTCATCGTCAATGGCGCCTTCGATCCGCGCGACGGTGAGAAGGCGCTTGAGTACATCCACTTCCTCAAGGAGACCTACGACGTCAAGGGCGTGAAAATGTACACGGCCGAATGGAACGGCGCCTCCAAAGGCTGGAAGCTCACTGACCCCGATGCCTACAAATGTTTCGAGCTCTGCGACAAGCTCGGCATCAGGAACATCCACGTCCACAAGGGTCCGACCATCATCCCGCTCAGCAAGGACGCCTTCGACGTGCATGATGTCGACTACGCGGCGACGGATTTCCAAAATCTCAACTGGATCATCGAGCATTGCGGCCTGCCGCGCCTCGACGATTTCTGCTGGATTGCGACGCAGGAAACCAACGTCTATGGCGGACTGGCCGTAGCGCTGCCCTTCATCCACTCCCGCCCGCGCTATTTCGGCGAGGTGATTGCCGAATTGCTGTTCTGGATTGGGCCGGAGAAAATCCTGTTCGGTTCCGACTACGCGATTTGGACGCCGCGTTGGCTTGTCGAGAAATTCTGGGCCTATCAGATCCCTGAGGACATCGCCGCGGAACGTGGTGTGCAGCTGACCGACGAGATCAAGGAGAAGATCCTCGGCCTCAACGCAGCGCGCCTCTACAACATCGACATCGAAGCCAAGAAGAAGGCGCTAGCCGGCTCGCCCTTCAGCATCGCGGCGGAGTAGGGCCATGGCAACCGCCAGCGTTTCCGGCAGCCGAGAGAACGAACTCTGGCGGTGCCTTGGTGAGGTCAACGACCCCGAGCTCGACGAACCGATCACCGAGATGGGCTTCGTCGAGCGGGCCGAGGTGACGAGCGATGGCAGAGTGGAGATAGATTTCCGCCTGCCGACCTATTGGTGCTCGCCCAACTTTGCCTTCCTCATGCTGGACGGCGTCCGCAAGGCGCTCGACCAGCTCTCCTGGTCGCCGGCCTATCGCGTCAAGCTGCACGACCACATGTTCGCGGAAGAGGTCAATCGCGGCATGGAAGCCGGCAAGACATTCAGCGTCATTTTTGCTGATCTTGCCGGGGATCAGGATCTCGACGCTTTGCGCGAAACCTTCAGGATGAAGGCATTCAAGCGGCGCCAGGAGGCAGTCCTGCGCGGGTTGCGGCAGCGCGGCCTGACGGATCGGGAAATTGTCGGCATGGAACTGCCGGCATATGACGTCGCGCGGTTCGAACCGGGCGAAGCAACCAAACAGAAGCCGAGATACAGGGCGGCTCTGCTTGAGCGCTTTCCTGACCGCCGGGCGGATGATCCCGTCTTCGTGACATGGGAAGGGCAACACATACCGCCTAGCGCGCTCGGTGCGCATCTCGCCGAACTGCGCGGTGTACGCGTCAATATGGAGTTCAATGGCGCGCTATGCCGTGGCCTCAAGCAGACCAGATACAAGGAACTGGATGTGGTCGACGGCGAACCGACGCTTGTCGATTTCATCATGGATCGCGTGCCGGCACGAGCCGCGCCGACCGCCTGATGCAGACCTGACACAACGGCCTCCCTGCACGAGGCCCCTAACCAACAACCCGCCCGTAAGGCGGAAGGAGGAATTATGCCCAAAATTATGCTTCACAATTCCGACGCGCGTCGTGCACTTGCCCGCGGCGTCTTCCGGTTGGCCGCAGCCGTCGAGCCGACGCTCGGCCCCAAAGGCATGAACGCCATGATCGACCGGCCGATCGGCACACCGATGGTGACCCGCGACGGCGTCAGCATTGCCTCCGAGATCGAGTTGCACGACCGTTTCGAAAATATGGGTGCGCAGGTCGTCCGCGAAGTGTCGATGCAGACCAACGAGGTCGCCGGCGACGGCACCACGACCGCCATCGTGCTCGCCAACGCGCTCATCCAGGGCGGCATCGAGGCGAACGAGCGCGGCGCCAAATCCGTCGATCTGTGCAAGGGCATTGATCTTGCCGTGGCAGCCGTGGTGGCCGCCCTCAAGGCTTCGGCGAAGCCCGCCAAAGGCAACGGCATCCTAGCTTCGGTCGCCAATATTGCTGCGACCGACACGAAGCTTGGCGCCCTGGTGGCGGAAGCCCATCAGCGCGTAGGAGCCGACGGTGTCATCACCACCGACTTCAGCGTCACCACCGAGACCACACTCGATGTGGTCGAGGGCATGTCCTTCGACCGCGGCTATCTCTCGCACCACATGGTGACCGACCAGGAGAAGATGGAGGCGGTTCTCGAACGACCCTACATCCTGATGACCGATCTGAAGATCAAGGAGCCCGAAGCGCTGGATGCGGTTCGCCGTATTGCCGACGAGGATGGTCGACCGCTGCTGATCGTGTCCGAGGAAATGTCGCCGGAAGTTGTGGTGACGCTGCTCGGCAAGCAGGGGCCTGGAAAATACCTCGTCGTCCATCCGCCGGAATACGGCCATTGGCGCAAGGCGATGATGGAGGATCTGGCGATCATCACCGGCGGCAAGGTGATCGCGCGCGATCTCGGTGGCCGGCTGGAGGATGTCACTGCCGAGGATCTCGGAACGGCCGACCGGGTGAAAACCAGTTCGTCCTACACCTCGATCATTCGCGGCGGCGGCGACCATGCCGCAATCGCGTCGCGTCGCGCCCAGGTGCAGAGACAGTATGAAGCCTCGCCGCCGAACATCGACCAGGACAAGCTGCGCGAACGTCTTGCCAAGCTCTCCGGCGGCACCGCAATCCTCTATGCCGGCGGCGTCACGCCGGTTGAGCAGAAGCGAACCATCCAGCTTATCGAGGACTCGCTGAATGCGGTGCGCGCCGCATCCGAAGAGGGCGTGGTCGCCGGCGGTGGCTCCGCGCTTGCCCAGATCGCGCCGCTGCTCGACAAGGTGGCGGCCGGTGTCGGCGGCGATGTCGCCGAAGGCGTGCGCCTGGTTCGTTCGGTGCTGTCGCGGCCGCTCTGGCGCATCGCCGCTAATGCCGGCGCCGATCCCGAGGCAGTCGTGGCGGAAGTCACGCGCATCAATGGCGGTTACGGTTACAACGCATCCGCCGGCAGCTACCAGAACATGTTCGAGGCAGGGATCATCGATCCCGTCCGCGTCACCTATACCGCCCTGGCTAATGCAGCTTCCGTGGCGACGCTGATCCTGACCACCGAAACGCTGATTGGCCATCTCGCCGAGGACGAGGATCCGACGGCCGGACCGGCTCGTGGCGGCGGCTCCGAAAAGCTCGGCCGCGCCTGAAGCAATCGAACAATCTCGACGTTGAAAGGATACGACGATGAAAGCTGCCAGACTTTACGAATACGACCCGAAGATGAACGTCCAGCTCAAGATCGAGGAGGTCGCCGCGCCGACGATCACTTCCCCCGACGAGGTCATCGTGCGGGTCGGCGCCGCCGGCCTCTGCCGCACCGACCTTCACATCATCGAGGGCGTGTGGAAGCCGACCATGGACCCCGAAGGCACGTTGTTGCCCTACATCATGGGTCACGAGAATGCCGGCTGGGTCGAGGAGGTCGGCAGCGGCGTCCGATCGGTCAAGCGCGGCGACGGGGTGATCTGCCATCCCTTCCGCTCATGCGGCATCTGCCTCAATTGCCGCCATGGCGAGGACATGTATTGTGACAACGGCCAATTCCCCGGCCTTGGCATGAATGGAGGCTTCGCCGAGTATTTCATCACCAGCGAGCGCTCGCTAATCAAGCTCAATGCCAACATCACTCCGATCGAAGTGGCGCCGCTGGCCGATGCCGGCATCACCGCCTACCGGGCAGCCAAACGAGCGGCGAAGCTGTTGCGGCCAGGCAGCTACTGCGTCCTGCTCGGCATTGGCGGGCTTGGCCATATCGCGTTGCAGTCGCTGCACGCGATCTCGGGCTGCCGCATCATCGCCGTCGACCGCGAACCGGCGGCGCGAGTGCTGGCCAAGGATCTGGGCGCCGACTTCGTGCTCGATGGCGGACCCAACGTCGTCGAGGAGGTCATTCAGATCACTGGCGGCGGCGCGCATGTGGTGATCGACTTCGTCGGTGAACTCGGTGTCGAGAACATCTGCTGGAAGATGGTGCGCAAGGGCGGACAACTGTTCGTCGTCGGTTATGGCGGCAACATCAACGTGCCGACCGCGCACCTCGTCATCGAGGAGATCAACATCGGCGGCAGCCTGGTCGGCAACTTCACCGAACTTGTCGAACTGATGGAGTTGAACGCCGACGGCAAGGTGAAGATGCACTACACCGAATACAACCTCGCCAGCATCAACACTGCGCTCGACGATTTCAAGAATCGGCGATTCACCGGCCGCGGCGTCATCGTTCCCTGAAAGCCTTTGGACCGGACGCTCGCGCAACGGGGTACCGCGTCCGGTCCCTGACCGTCACAAATCTGGAGAGTAAAATGAACAAATACATCTGTGAGTTCGTCGGGACCTTCGCGCTGGTCTTCTTTGGTTGCGCTACGGTTCTTTTCATGCGCTCCGAGGTCGGTCTGCTGGGTGTGGCCATGGCATTCGGCCTTTCGGTGGTGGCGATGGCCTATTCGATTGGACCCATTTCCGGCGCCCATCTCAATCCGGCGGTAAGCCTTGGTTTCTTCGTCGCCGGCCGACTGAAATCCAATGATCTCATCGGCTATGTGATTGCGCAATGCGTTGGGGCGATCATCGCATCGGCGGTGCTCTACGTGATCGTGCAAGGCAAGGGCGGCGGCTACGACGTGGCGGCAAATGGCTTCGCCCAGAACGGCTGGTCGGCCTATTCGGCAACTTCCGCCTTCCTGTTCGAGGCGATCGCCACGTTCCTGTTTCTGCTGGTGATCCTGCGTGCCACCGCCGAAGGCGGCGCCGGTCCTCTGGCTGGTCTGGCGATCGGCCTGACGCTGGTCATGATCCATTTAGCCGGCATTGCAGTGTCCGGATCATCGGTCAATCCGGCCCGCTCGCTCGGTCCGGCTCTGTTTGTCGGCGGAGCGGCGGTGTCGCAGCTCTGGCTTTATATCCTGGCACCGTGCCTTGGCGCCACAGCCGCGGGGCTCGCGTTGCGTGCTGGTGTGATCGGTGCTGGCGAAACGGCCGCGCAGCCGGCCTGATCCCTTGCCGGACCCGGCCAGCTCTTCTTCTTGGACCCCGTGGCGGCTGCCATGGCGTTTTGCGTGTCGGGGACGTCAGCGAAGCGCGATCCTGAAACGAATGTCTTTGCTTCGAGGTTTGAAAAAACGGGAGGACAACATGGATCTTATTACAGGACTGGCAGTGGTCATCGGCATTATGGGTGGCATTGCAACATGGGCGGCGATCACGATCGGCAGTCCCTATCTGCTGATCTGGGCGGTATTTGTCGGCTGGGGCAGCTTTTATCACTGTAGCGGCAAGGAAGCCGGGTTCCGGAATTCGGCGGTTGCAAACCTCTGGGGGGCGATCTGCGCGGCCGCCGCATTGGTAGCCCTGACGTCCATCGGGGTTACGGCGATCATGGCCGGTATTTGCGTCGGTATTTCCATCGTGGTGCTGATTCTCGCCGCCAAGCTGCCGCTACTCAGCGCCATTCCATCAGCGGTCTATGGTTACGCAACGACCGCCGCGCTTTTTCTGCTCGGTGCCGCCGCCTATGGTGATGGTGCCAGCGGCATAATCAAGGTCGCAACCGCTGTGGTGATCTCGCTGATCATCGGCAATGTTCTCGGCTATGTCTCAGAGAAAGTGACTGGGGCTGTCGTAAAGACCTGATCATGCCTGGCGACCGCTGCTTCCAGGGCAACCAGTCGCCGAACATTCCCCATCCCGCGGCGCGAATGCCGCGGGATTTTTTGCCGGTGGCAGGCCTGACCCTAGAGGAAGCCGCGCCGAATGCCGTATTGGCCGAGCTTGCGATAAAGCGTCGGCCGCGAGATACCGAGCCTGACGGCGACCTTGCTGAGATTGCCGCTCTCTGCCGCCAGCGCGTTCTTGATCGCCTGGCGTTCGGCATCCTCGAATGTGCATACCGGTGCCTCGAGCATGGCTGCGGGATGGTCGCTGTGGATGGCCGCGTTGTTGCTGGCCGCATTGATTTCACCGGGAAGATCCTGGAGCTCGATCGTGCTGCCGCGCGCCAGTATGTGCAGGCGCTCCACCAGGTTCTTCAGTTCGCGCACATTGCCCGGCCAGCGATAGGCGAGCAGCGCGTCGAATGCGTCGTTTGAAAACTCCAACGGCTCATTGCCGGCCAGCGCCGCGATTCGGCGGTTGAAATGCTCGATCAGCAAAAGTATGTCGTCGCCGCGCTCGCGCAAGGCCGGGACTTGAATCGAGACGGCGCCGATCCGGTAGTAGAGGTCACTGCGGAAGCGCCCGGCCGCCACTTCCTGCTTGAGGTCGCGGTTGGTCGAGGCAACCAGTCGCACGTCCACCGGCCGGCCCCTTGAGTCGCCGATGCGGTGGACCACACGCTCTTCCAGGACGCGCAACAGGAATGGCTGAATCTCCAGCGGCAACTCGCCGATTTCGTCAAGACTCAGCACGCCGCCATTGGCCATTTCGAAGATGCCCGGCTTGCCCTCACGCGAGGCTCCGGTGAAGGCCCCGGCCACATGGCCGAACAATTCGCTGCCGAACAATTCCTTGGTTATCGCCCCACAATTCATGGCGATGAACGGATCGTTTTCGGTGCGCCGGCTGCCGGCATGGACAAGCCGCGCGAACAGCTCTTTTCCAACCCCGGTTTCACCCTCTATGAGCAGTGACGTGACGCCGTTCGACCGCGCCACGCGGGAGGCGACATCGACGGCGGCGAGCAACTTCTCGCTTTCGCCGACGATCATCTCCGCGGCTGTCTGCAGGTGCTTGTTAACCTCCCGGCTTACTGTCATCGCGCTGGAGACGGCCGGCATGGAGGGGAACACCAGAGCTGCGCCGCGAAGGTCGCCGTCGAGCTTCAGCGGCGTAACGTGGCAGGATCGCAGATGCGCCGGCAACGCCTTGGCAAGATCGGCGTCGGAGCCGGACGCCGGCAGGTTCATAAGCCAACGACCGCGGCCCGGCTCCATCGGGCCGTCCATCATATCCGTCGTATCGCCGTTGGGCACATTGTTGCAGAAGATCGCCCGGCCACGGTGGTCGACGATCACCAACCCGTCCTTTCGGCGGTAGCTAGGGGCCGAGGAAATGAAGGCTTCGAGCAGGCGCGTGCGCTGCTCCTGCTGCTGTTCGGCGAGCGCTTTTTCGATCTGCCGGGCGGTGGCGGCGACGAGCGCGGTGTTGTGCGGCCGGAAGATCGGCGAATAGCCTGACAGGTCGACGACCCCGATAATCTTGCCGTCGAGCGGGTCGCGGATCGGCGCGCCGGCGCAGGTCCAGGATTTGATGCCCGCGCAGAAATGCTCTGCCGCATGAACGAAAGTCGGCTCACCGGTCCACAGCGCCGTGCCGATGCCGTTGGTGCCGACGGCGTCCTCGTTCCATTTGCCGCCGATCCCCAGATGGATATCCATGCCGTCGTGCAGGGTCTTCTTGTCGCCGATCGCGTCGATCAGCACGCCGTCACTGTCGGCAAGCACAAGCATCGCGCCTGTCCCTTGCAACAACTGGCCAAGGGAGTCGAACGACCGCCGCGCCGCCGCAAGCAGTTCTGCATTGGACCGGGTCAGATATTCGATCTCGTCGCGATCACTGCTCAGCGGCGCTTCAATCCCCTGGGCGTTGATGCCGCCGGTGACGCTGCGATACCAGGAATCGTGGATGAGGGAGCGGACGTGGCTTGGTTGGACTGCGTCGCGGGCGCATTTGGGCGCGTCGGCCAGAAAATCTTCCCAGGCGCGCATGGTGGCCCGCTCGTCATAGTCGATGTTGCCCAGAACCATTTGCCCGGCGGCCATTGACGCACGCGCCGGAAGAGCATCGATCTTCATCTGATTGGGGCCTATCTCGCGTTTCATTCAGCCATCACAGAACCTATTGGGGTATGCTATTTCTGTATGCTGTCGCGTTTCGCAAGCTGACGCGGATTGGACGTGCACAAGCACGCCCGGGCGTCTGCCTCATCAGTCGATGCCGAGTTTCGCGCCGATATCGGCGGCAAGCTGTTCTTCGGTATAGGTGGGCGCAAGGCGGGATCCGTCCAACTCGGCAAGTGCTTCGGCGACGGTTTCGTCCACCGGCGAGAAAAAGCCATTCTGTTTCGTCGCCAGCAC
This sequence comes from Mesorhizobium sp. ES1-3, assembly GCF_020164795.1. Lineage (NCBI taxonomy): Bacteria > Pseudomonadati > Pseudomonadota > Alphaproteobacteria > Hyphomicrobiales > Phyllobacteriaceae > Mesorhizobium > Mesorhizobium sp. ES1-3. The sequence goes on along the minus strand of NZ_JAIUGW010000001.1, from coordinate 441,518 downwards.
GAAGATCTGGTCCCCGCTTCGGTTGCGGATATCGCCGATGTGATGAAGTTGGCGGCCCGTGTTCTGATCCTTCGAGATCACGCGGCCGTTCATGGTGACCCGGATGGACGGCTTAGCTTCGGCTACAGACGGGGCACTGGCGCCAACATGGATGATCAGTCCTTCCGCCTTCGGTTGCTGGCGCGGCTTCCTGGAAGCCGAATAGCCGCCGCCGCTGATCTGGTCGGCAAGGCGAACGATGGTCGAGCGGTTTTGCTCGATCAGTCTCTTGACTTGCACGTCCTCGCGCCGCGGGCCATCCCGCTTGGAGATGATCTCAACCATGAATCCTCCCAGATTCGCTTGGGCGTCGCCGTTAGTACGGCTTACTCCTCTTTTGAGGTGAACTCTACACTGCCTCGGTGAAGTTCGCCATTTCTAATCCCATAGCGCCAAAATTCGGGTCGCCGGTAGCAGGCGGCTGCTACACGGGATTTTGAGTAACACCCGCCTAAGGTTGCCTTGTTCGCCAATTCCGCGGGTTCGCTGTCAAGTGATTGCCTGTTGCGCAGGTAGAGTGCGCACGTGGTGCGCAGCATGGAGGCAAAGTTCGGGATATGGCCGTTGCATTCCGGAACGTTGTGGTTGACGGGTGGATAGGTTATGTTATTACGTTCGCCAACAAAGAATCGTAATGTTATCTTATAACGAGTGTGACCCGCTATGCTTCGTCGATCATATGGGCAAACTGCGACGGTGGGGCAGATACCCGAGCTAACGAGGAACCAAAAGCTGGTGTTGGAGGTCATCTCCCGTGCCCGCAAGCTGGTCAGCGCGTATGACATCCTCGATGAAATCAGGCCGCAAGGCATCCGATCGCCAGTGCAGGTCTATCGGGCGGTCAAGAAACTCATCCAGGATGGTACCGTCCACAAAATCGAGAGCCTGAATGCATTCGTGTTGTGCGCCGGCCCGCATGCCCATGGTCAGGGGGCAGCAATTCTGGCGATTTGCGAACGATGCGGCCGGGTCGCCGAGTTCTGCGACGACATCATCGATCGCCGGCTTGCCGAAGGGGCGGGACGCCAGAGTTTTAAGATCGAGGCCGTGAGCCTCGAACTTAGCGGGCTATGCGCTGACTGCCTTGTCGAAGCGAACGCAACCCTTTGAACGGCAGATACCTAATTCTCTGAGAATCCAGATCATCATTTGGAAGGAAAGATTGATGCCAATGCCTGTCGAGCGCACCCCGGTAACCGTGCTTACCGGTTATCTTGGATCTGGGAAAACCACGTTGCTCAACCGCATCCTGACCGAGAAGCATGGCAAGAAATACGCCGTCATCGTCAATGAATTCGGCGAAGTCGGCATAGACAACGATCTGATCGTCGATGCTGATGAGGAGGTCTTTGAGATGAACAACGGATGTATCTGCTGCACGGTTCGTGGCGATCTGATCCGCATCATCGAAGGTCTGATGCGCAGACGCGACCGGTTCGACGCGATCCTCGTGGAAACCACCGGCCTGGCCGATCCCGCGCCAGTCGCGCAGACGTTTTTCGTCGATGAGGATGTGCGCACAAAGACCAAGCTGGACGCCATCATCACCGTTGTCGATGCCAAGCACCTTCTAGGCGAGCTAGGCAAAGCGCATGAGGCGCAGGAACAACTCGCCTTCGCCGATATCGTTCTCCTTAACAAGACCGATCTCGTTTCAGCCGAAGAGCAGAAACAGGTGGAGGAGCGCATCCGCCGCATCAACCCCACCGCAGCGATCCATGGGACGGAGCGCTGCAGTGTCGGTCTCGAAAAGATTCTAGATCGGAACGCCTTTGACCTCGATCGGATTCTCGAGGTCGAGCCGGACTTTCTCGACGCGTTTCACGAGCACGAACACGACGAACACGTGACGAGTTTTTCGCTGGTGACGAAGGAACCGCTCGACCCTCAAAGGTTCATGCCATGGATCGGGATGATCACGCAGCACTTCGGAATGGACATTCTGCGCATGAAGGGCATCCTTGCATTCAAGGGAGACAATGATCGCTTCGTCGTGCAAGCTGTCCATATGCTGCTGGAGGGCGATCATCAGCGGCCTTGGAAGGACGACGAGGAGCGCGTCAGCCGTCTGGTGTTCATTGGCCGTAACCTGCGCAAGGACATCATCAATGACGGCTTTCTGGCATGCCGTGCATGATACCCTTCTTCAATCCGCTGGCACCTCGCAGCAGAACGGTCCCTCCCTCTTCGTCGAGAATCAAGGATTGGGTGAGAGCCCATATCGGTTGGTCCGAAGATGTGACCATTTCGGTCAATGAAATCATTTGCCGCGATCAGGGATGCCCGGATGTCGAGACGGTCATCGGCATCATGGTGGCAAACATGCCGACCAGGTCCATCCGCATTTTGAGGCCCATCGAGAATGTGCGCGAGACGGATGTGGCTCATGCACTGGAAATGCCGGGCCATTATCGGCCCGTTGATGAAAAGCGAACGGATAGGAGAGGGTGAGATATTCGGGCTCATCCCGCCAAACCGTTGGCGGCGGAGCCTCAGAAGTACCCTGCAAAGACGGTCGGACCGAAATTCCCCGGCAACCTCACAGCGCTTGTTCACGGAAGGGATGGCCTTGCAGCGTTCCGTGAACGGTCGCCTTGCCGATTGATGCCCGGAAACGGTGTTTCAAAGCGGTTTGCTCCGCCTTCGATCAACGATGCCGGCGGAGGCGTTGGCGCAAGCACCGGAGGCTTGGAGGCAATTGCCGCGCCTCCAAGAAGAAGGCCGATCGCAATCAGCCAGCTGCCAAGGATGCGCGCGGCAATCGGAAACCAGCCGTGCCAGAAGGCGTGCCCGCTGAGACCAATGGCAGCCAAGATCCACAAGCCGATGAGAGTGGCGATCATCGAAATTGCGGGATCATGCAAGGTGGGGTCGGTCAGCGTTGTGGCGACACCGAGCATCGCGCCGATCAACATGGCGCCAACGGGAAGAATCCATCGTCTGACGCGGGCAGGCAGGATCAACAGCAGGCCGGCCGTAAGCGCCGAAACTGGCCCGGTCAGGAAAAGGTGCGTCGTCACCCCGGGGACGTCCGCCATGATCGCGAGATACTGATCACGAAAGGCAATTCCGAGCACGACGCCCAGGAGGAATGTTGCCAGTGCGACAGCCACGTGGCGTCCGCGCGCTAGTGCGATCGCCACACCCAATCCGGCAAGCGGCATGACCCGTTCTGCGGAAAGGCCACTGTTGAGAATCCACCATGTCGTCACTGTCCGTTCGGATCGCGTCTCCAATATGAGAGCGCAGATCGAGGCAATCCCGAAGAATGCCAGCAGGGGGCCGGACCAGCGCAGAGCCCCGGGCGCTGTTCGCTCAGTATCGTTCTCAAGTGACAAGGAAATAGACGCCTCCAACCGCGATCAGCCCGCCCAGCACTTGCGATAGCCGCCCGCCGAACGGCTTGCCTAGAACAAGCCCGACCCCAATGCCAAGAAGATGGATCAAGCCGGTGGCGATGACAAACCCGATTGCGTAGTCGGCTGGATCGGCCGCGTTCGGAAGCTCCGCACCGTGAGCATATCCATGACAGATCGCAAACACTGCGATCAACAGCAAGGCCATCCATTCCGCCGGCCGCCAGGCGCATGCAATGGCCAGTCCTAGCGCGATGATCGAAAGCGCGATTCCGATCTCCACGCCGGGTAGAGGGATCCCCGCAATGCCGGCGATGCCGCCGAGAACCATGATCAGCGGGAAGGCAACCGGCAGCGTCCATATTGATCGTCCGCCGATCTGAGCACCCCACAGGCCGACGGCGAACATCGCCAGAAAATGATCGGGGCCGGTCAGCGGATGTTCGAATCCGCTGCCGAACCCCCCGGATCCAGACTGAATTATGTGAGCTTGGACCGCCGTTGGCATGGATATCAGTACACAACTGACGACCAAGCGAGAGACGAAGACACGCCCTGGCCGAAAGGCATCGGTTTGCGGAAGGTTCGGTTGAGGCGACGCGAGGGTCTGCTGACTACGCACTAATCACGCCACCCATGATCAATCGTTCCGGACAGAACTCTTTGGATGGTTCTAGCGATAGAGTGTGCGAGACGCATTGGCAATTTCAACAGTTGGCATCGTGATGCGGGTCGTGCCCGCCGGTCTATCGCGAAGCGCTGATTCTGGAACAAAAAATGCGCTACTTGGGTGGGCGGTGACGGTACTTTCAAGACCATGGGGCACGCTATCGAACGCAGCAAAATGTGAGAAATCTTCCGATTGGTCCCGATAGTCGGTGAAACCTCAAATATTTTTTGCAACGATTTTCCCTTCAAAATCAAAAGTGTGATTTTTGACGGTCGATGGGTCGGCGTTGTGCGTCACAAATAGGAAATAAACCAGCTAGCGCCGAGCCTCCGAGCTGTCCGCTGGCGCCACTTGGCCACGGTTTGATTGAAGGGACATTGAAACTCTCTGTCCTCGACCTCGAAGGCTGACTCCACTGCGCCACACCCTGCGTGAAGCGTGTCTTCAAGCGCATGGCGTTCGGTGTGTTCCAGTCCTTTCGTCTATTCCAGATCAACGGCGTAGCCGCAGCTTGGTGATATTATGCATTCCAATCAGGAATACCCCGACGCCGCTTAACCCGGTGCATGGCTATCGTTGAAGCTATGCAGCGCTCCCCGAGCTCGCTGGCTGTCGCATCACCTCCTCGACGAAGGCGATAAACGTGCGCGCCTTGGTTGTCGCCGCCCGCCCCGTGGGATAGACGGCCCACAGATCCATTGATGGCAAGTCCCAGTCCTGGAGCACCGCCTTGACCGTCCCAGCCGTCAGTTCGGGCGCGAACATCCAATCCGAGGCGATGGCGATGCTGGCGTCCGCCAGCACGGCTGCGCGCACCCCCTCGGCGGCCGTAACGTGCAGCCGGCCTTTGACCGTGACCGCCACTTCTGCCCCGTCGCGATGAAAGGTCCAGACCGTGCCGCCGCCACGCTGGCTGTAGATCACCGCCTCATGCGCAATCAGTTCGCCGGGTGACCGAGGCTCGCCGGCCCGCGCGAAATACGCGGCGGTGCCGATCACGGCATGTCGAGTTGTGGCAATGCGGCGGGCGGTCAGCGCCGTGTCGGCGAGCCGCCCCATGCGTAAAGCCACGTCGATTCCCTCTTGCACGAGGTCGATATTCCGGTCGTCCAGCACAACCTCCATCTCAAGATCTGGATGGCGTGCCAAGAATTCCGGTAAACGCGGAATCAGATGGATGCGCGCGAAAGTGACCGCAGCGCAGATTCTGAGCTTGCCGGTGAGGCCGCGCCCGGCGCCGCGCGCCGCCAGCTCTGCCTCCTCTGCCTCCTCGATCGAGCGCCGTGCCCGTTCATAGAAATTGAGCCCGGCCTCGGTCGGCGCCAGACCGCGCGGCGAGCGAAGAAGCAACTTGACGCCGAGCCGGTCCTCCAGCTGCGCGACCGATTTCGAGACCGCCGGTTGTCCAACATTGAGACGGCGCGCCGCGGCCGAGAAGGAGCCGGAATCGATCACCAGCACGAATGCCTCCATCGCCGACAGCCGGTCCATGCGCATGCCTCATTGGAATAGATCATATAGCCACGGGGCTTTCTGCCACACATATCCTGGAATGGCTATTTTCTCTTCCGGCAGAGCCGGAGTGGCTATGGATACGCGGAGACAAAAAAGATCAGCGGCGCGCCGTGCGTGCGCGCTGGCGATCGCGCGCCAGATTTCACGCTCACCACCCATGGCGGACAGCCCGTTTCTCTGACGGCTGAGCTTCAGAAGGGGCCGGTCATGCTTTCCTTCTTGGCCTCTATGCAACTACGCGATGTCGACATTCAGCTCGCGGCCCTGTCAAACTGCGCGGGCAGATTGGAACGGAGGGCGGGGTACTTCTGGCGATCTCGTCTGCCGTCATGCCGAGGAGCGACTCGGCCAGGATCTTCCCGTGCTGTACGACGCCTGCGTTGTCGCGGGGCGTTATGGAATTTCGGCGCCCGCTACCTTTGTCATCGGCGATCGTGCTGTCACTGATCGACGTTGCCCCTGGCAACCGCCTCACCGGCGCGCTCTGGGCACTGCGCTGCATCGGAGTGCGCCGGATGATCACGCTCTTGTCCGCTGTCCTGCGTGTTCGTGCTGATCCTGGCGAACCTGCCATCAAAGAATTCCTCGTCTTAAGCATTAAATCCTTGGCCGTACTACTGACAATGTCTCGGCACCGGGAGTCGCGTCACTGCCCATATTCCAATTCAGAATAGAAAGTATTTCTCCATGCTATCTGCTCACCGATTGCGGAATGAGCAATACTTCTCCTTAGAACGCAGCTTTAGAACAAGGAGAGAGATCATGATTAACGGTTTCAAGCTTCACGAGACGGCGACCGCTCCTGCAGCCTCGGCGGAGATCCTGAACTGCGTCCAGAAGGCCTGGGGCTTCGTACCCAATCTGCACCGCGTCCTGGCCGAGAGCCCGGCCGCGCTTGAGGCCTACAACACCCTTTGGGGCATCGCCGAAAAGACCAGCTTCACCGCACAGGAACGCCACATCGCCTATCTCGCCATCATCTACGAGAACGAGTGCACCTACTGCATGGCGGGCCACACCAACCTGTCGCGGATGGCGAAGGTGGCCCCCGAGGCGATCGCGGCGGTCCGCGAGAGCCGGCCGATTGCCGATGCCAAGCTCGAGGCGCTGCGCCAATTCGCCGCCAAGGTCACGCGCCAGCGCGGCGCGGTCAGCGAGGCCGACGTCGAAGCCCTGAAGGCTGGGGGCTATGACAACCGCGCCGTGCTCGATGTGCTCGTGCTCGCAGCGACCAAGCTCATCTCAAACTACACGAACCATCTCGCGCAGACGCCCAATGACAGCTTCATGAAGGGCGCAGAATGGACGGTACCCGGCAAGCTCAAGCCGGCCGTCTGACCCACCCGCACCGCCGTTATTCCCGCGATCGAAATGGTGACCGCGCTCGCTTCAAAGGAGTGAACTGTGCCATGCCACTTTTACTTGAGGGTAAAAAGGTCGTCGTAATTGGCGGCAGCTCCGGTATCGGTTTGGCGATTGCCCGCCAAGCTCAGGCGCAAGGAGCTTCGCTGGTCATCATCGGCCGGGATCCGATGAAGCTCTCGAATGCGGCGTCAAAACTCGGCGGCGACGTTCAGACCATCGGGGGTGATGCCCATGATCACGCTGCCCTTGAGAGCTTCATCGCGGCCCTGCCAGAATTCGATCATCTTGTCTCGATGATCGGCGACACCATGGCGGGCGGTTTCCTGCAGACACCGCTCGACTCGATGCGGCATGTGCTGCATTCGAAGTTCTGGACCAATCTGCTGATCGCCCGTTTTGCCGCACCCCTCGTCCGCGAGAGCGGCAGCATGACGTTCACCTCGGGGAGCGGTGTTAGGGCGCAGGAGGCGGCGGCGAGCTACGTGGCGAACGAGGCGCTCGCCGCCATGGCGCAAGGATTGGGTTCTGAACTCGGCCCGCGCGTGCGTGTGAACGTCATCGCCCCGGCGTTCATGGACACGGCCTTGTGGCGCGCAAAGCCACGTGAGGACATAGATGCCAGGATACGCTCCTATTCTCAGATCAATCCACTGGGGCGTCTCGGGACGCCAGAAGAAGTGGCATCGGCCTATATCTTCCTAATGGTCAATACGTACACAACGGGACAGGTCTTGCAGATCGACGGCGGCATGATGCTGCGGAAATAGCTCCGGTGGCGTGACCCATCGGAGAACGACAATGTCCCAAACTATGAACCTGCGTTAGGTGCCCGAAACCATGACCTTGCAAAGCGCCCTGTGGGCCGGCCGGATAATGAGCGCGTTTGTCGTGATCGCTCTGGTGGCAGACGGCACTATTCAGCTTTTCGCGCCAGCACAGATCGCGAGCATGTTGCAGGAAACCGGCTTCGCGATGGACCTGACCCGTGTCGTGGGTCCGATCATACTCGCCTGCGCCATCCTTTACGCCATCCCGGCCACGGCAGTCCTCGGCGCGATCCTAGTGACGGGCTTTTTGGGAGGTGCGATCTGCGCACATGTCCGCATTGGTGAGTTGGGGTCGCCGCCGGAAATTATTTCCCTGCTTCTGGGTGCGATGACATGGGGCGGCCTTTACCTGCGCGCGCCCCGCATCCGGTCCCTTCTGCCGCTCGTCCGTTGAACCAACTGGGCGGCTCCGTCCCTCAAGATCAGGAGAAAACACATGTTTTTAGTCATGGGAATCACAGGAAAGGTGGGCGGCGCAACGGCAGAACATCTGTTGGCGCATGGCAAGAAAGTACGCGCACTGGTCCGCAATCGCGAGAAGGCGTCAAGCTGGGCGAACCAGGGCGTGGAGCTGGTTGATGGCGACTGGACTGATTCGGCAGCCATCGAGCAAGCGCTCAAAGGCGTCGAAGGCGCGTTCGTCATGTTGCCGGCCGTCTGGGCTCCCTCGCCCGATTACCAAGAGGCAAAGGGCGTGATTGCAAACTATGTCGAGGCGCTCACCAAGGCAGCGCCGCCGCGAGTGGTTGCGCTTTCATCGATGGGTGCTAACAGAATCAACGGGCTCGGGATGATCACGGCCTTGTCGCTTCTGGAGCAAGGCTTTCGAAACCTAAAATCCCCGGTCGCCTTTGTGCGCGCAGGCGGATTTTTCGAAAACTTCCTCTACGGTTTGCAGGTTGCCCAGGGCGGAACGCTACCGGTCTACTACAATCCGACAAACCGGAAATCGACCATGGTCGCGACGAACGACATCGGCGCGGATGTCGCAACCCTTTTGACCGAGCCAGCTTGGTCAGGGCAGCGCGTCGTCGAGCTTGGTTCGATGGTCAGCGCGGATGAAGTCGCCGAACAATTGGGTGAAGTCCTGAATCTCGACGTGAAAGCCTTTGCAGTCCCGCGTGCAGGGTGGGCGGAAGCGTTCGAGCAATTCGGCATCCCGAAGGGCCGCACCGGGCCTGCCGAAGAAATGTTTGAAGCCGTGAATGCGGGATGGATGGACCTCGGAGTCGAGGGTACGGAGCACGTAGCGGGTACGACGTCTGCTCGCGACGTCTTCGCGGCGGCTCAGAACGGCGCCAAGGCGTAAGTCCGAGACGGATCAGGCATGCGACGGAGACTGCCCCCTTCTGTGTATCGTTGAGGCTCTTGCTAGCCGTGACGGCCTCTTTGCCGACGGGGCTAATCGTGAAGGCACAGCTAAAGAACGTCGAAAATCGACCAATCGATGCCGATAGTCGCTGGAACCGAGGGATTTTGGATCGCCGAAATTTCCCTTTGAAATCAAGAGCGAAAATTTCTGACGGATCGGTGAGACGGATCTTCGTCGTGCGCAGAATTGTTAGATCAATGTGTTACCGTGGCCTAGAACAATCGAGTGGGAGTGATTCAGGCCTACACAAACGCCGCCGAGTCTATGCCGTAATACGACGCAAGCCGTTGAAAACAAAAATGAACCCGTTCGCCGACACTCGGTGACTATCGGTACGCAGAGCTTGGCTTTGGCGGCCTGCCTGACGGGCCTTCGGCATATTGCTCACACGAATTTTCAAAAGTACCGTCGCGGCCAATCAGGCTCATGACGGTACTACAAAGTTGCAGACCACGACGGGATGTATGTCCGCGTTATGCCAAGTGGCGCGATCTCCTTTCGCCTGGATTACAGGCTCAACGGCCGCCGGGAGACCATCTGTCTGAGAGGGTACGGACGCGACGGGATTTCACTCGCCCGGGCTCGGGAGAAGTGCATCGACGCGAGGCGCGCCATCGGCGAAGGACGATTACCAGCGATCGAGAAGCGTCGCCTGAAGGAAGCCAAGAGTTTTGGCGAATTCGTCTGCTAACGCCGTGTTCGGCCACCGGGTATCGTGTGGACTCAGCTGCGATGGCGGAACGCCGGAAATTGCCGTTGCTGTCAGTTGCCCTATTGCGCTGGGCTACTCTTTGACCGCCCCGGTCATTGACGAAACATAGTGCTCGACGAAGAAGGAATAAAGGATCACCACCGGCAGCGACCCGATCAGGGCGCCGGCCATTAGCGAACCCCATTCGTAGACGTCGGAGCGGACGAGCTCGGTCAGCACGCCCACCGGCACGGTCTTGTTTTCGGACGACTGAATGAAGGTCAGAGCGTAGATGAACTCGTTCCACGACAGCGTGAAGGCGAAGATACCGGCGGAGATCAGCCCCGGCACCGACAGCGGCAGCACGATCTTGGTCAGCACCTGCCAGCGGCTGGCGCCATCGATGAGCGCGCACTCTTCCAGTTCGAAGGGAATGGAACGAAAATAGCCCATCAGCAACCAGGTGCAGAAAGGCACCAGGAAAGTCGGATAAGTCAAAATCAGGGCAAAGGGCGTGTCATAGAGCCCGAGATTGAAGACCATGACCGACAGCGGAATGAACAGGATGGACGGCGGCACTAGGTAGGCGAGAAAGACGGCGAGCCCGACCTGGCGCGACCCGGAAAAGCGCAGCCGCTCGATCGCATAGGCAGCCAACACCGCGGCGATGAGCGAAAGCACGGTAGCGGCGACCGAGATGATCGTCGTGTTGAGCAGCCAGCCCGGATAGGAGGTCTCGAACAGCAGGTAACGGATGTTCTGCAACGTCGGGTGGACCACCCAGAACGGGCTCGATGTATCGTAGCTTGTCATCTCCGCGTTGGGTTTGATGGCGGTGATCGTCATCCAGTAGAAGGGAAAGAGCAGCACGATGACGAAAATCGCCAACGGAAGGTAGACCGTCACCACGCGGCGCGGCATGCTTTGCAAATAGGTCATGCCACCGTCGTCGCCGGCGGCGGGGTTCGGTTTAGCGTTGATTAGAGCCATCTCAATCTCCGCCGCCTTGCTGCCATCTGCGCCGCTGCAAGCCGAAATAGCTGAACAGGATCGCGCCTAGCAGGAAGGGGATCATCGCTACCGCGATCGCTGCGCCTTCACCGAGTTGCCCGCCCGAAATGCCGCGTTGGAAAGAAAGCGTCGCCATGAGATGTGTGGCGTTCACCGGGCCGCCGCGCGTCAGCACATAGATGAGCTGGAAATCGGTGAAGGTGAACAGAACCGAAAAGGTCATGGTAATGGCGATGATCGGCGTCAGCAGCGGTAGGGTGACATAGCGAAACAGCTGCCAGCGACCGGCGCCGTCCAGCGTGGCAGCTTCGTAGAGCGATTGCGGGATCGTCTGCAGGCCGGCGAGCAGGGTTATGGCGACGAAGGGAATGCCGCGCCAGACATTGGCGGCGATCACCGAAGCGCGGGCGTTTTGCGGATCGCCAAGGAAATTGATGTTGTGATCGATGAGGCCCATCTGCTTGAGAGCCCAGGAGATGATCGAGAACTGCGAATCGTAGATCCACCAGAAAGCGATCGCCGACAGCACCGTCGGCACCACCCAGGGAAGAAGCACCACCGCGCGGAAAAAGGATTTGAACGGCAGGTTCTCGTTGAGCAGCAACGCCAGCCATAGGCCGAGGGCGAACTTCAGGATCGACGCGCTCACCGTGTAGAGAAGCGTGTTGAACACGGACAGCCAGAACACGCTGTCGTCCCAGAGATATTCGTAGTTTTCCAGGCCGATGAAGACGCCCGGCCTGCCGATGCGGGCGTCGGTGAAGCCGAGCCAGACGCCGAGCCCCAGCGGATAGGTCAGGAAGACCAGCAGTAGCACCACTGTCGGCAGCATAAAGCCGAAGCTAAGCAGCCCGCGGCTTTCCGCAATGCGCGACAAGAAGGAGGGGCGGGGCGGGGCAGCGGTGGTTGTCACGGCCATGAAAAAAGCTCCTCTGGTGGGTATCGAGTGGCCGGAGCCAGCAGTCTTTCCGCCTTCGTGGAGAAGACTGCTGGCGTGCGGATCTCACGGCCCCGCGCTCTCCTTATAGGGCGCTTGCATTTCGGCGGCACGTCTCGACCCACGCTGCGGCCGACCCGAAAATACAAGCGTCTTCTTCCGTGAACGGAAGAAGACGTGCGGACTACACCCGGTAATACCGGTTGGCGCGCTTCTCGGCCTCTTCCATTGCCTCCTGTGGCGTCGCCCGACCGGTCACCGCCTTGGCGAACATGTCGACCAGCACATAGTCGGCCATGGTGGCGGCCGAAGCGTAGCCGAGCGGCCCGGCGTAGCCGTTGTTGCGCAGCGTTGCGGACGCTTTGGCATAGGGCGCATAGTTCGGATCGGCCTTCCAGATCGGATTGTCGTCGTAGGCCTTCAAGGTTTGGCAGCAATAGCCGGAAGAGCCCTTGATCCATTCCGACATCTGCGGTTCCTCGAACATGAACTGCAGATAGGCCTTGGCCGCGTTCGGATAGGGCGTGTAGTTGAAGATCACCGCCGAGGTGACCTGGTAAAGCTCCACCGCCTTGCCGATCGGACCGATCGGCAAGCTAGCGGTGCGGATGTCCTTGGCCATTTCAGTCAACTTAGGATCCTTGTCCTTGTTGATCCTGGCGGTTTCATAGGCCGAGATACCGTTGGCGATGACGGACAACTCTCCGGCCAGGAAGGCGCGGTTGTTGTTCACGTCGAGCCAGCTTTCCGTGCCGGGGATGAAGGTCTTGTAGAGCGCCTGAGCATATTCGATCGCCTTCATCGTCTCGGGACTGTTGATCACCACCTTGCTGTTCTCGTCGACCATCTTGCCACCATGGCTCCACAACAGCCAATGAGCGTAGTTGTTGCCGTCACCGACGCCATGCCCATGGGTGAAGCCGGCCGGATGGCCTTTAGCCTGCACGGCCTTGCACAATTCGAGGAAGCTGTCGGTGTCTTTCGGGAACTCGGAGAAACCGGCCTCCTTGACCCAGCTCTCGCGGTAGACGATGGCGTTGCCTATGGTGGCCAGCGGCAAGCCGATGAACTTGCCGTCCTTGGTGGCGTAGCTCTTCGGGCCCTCGTGCCAGCCGCCATACTTCTTGCCCAGATAATCTCCGAGATCGGTCACATCGAGGAGCTTGTCGGGATATTGGAAGGGATCGTCGAACCAGACGAACATCAGGTCGGGGCCCGAGCCGACATTGGCCGCGACCGCCGCCTTGGGACGAATGTCCTCCCAGCTCTCCTTGTCGACGCGCACCTCGACACCGGTGGCATCAGTGAATTTCTTCGTCAGCGCCAGCCAGGCGGTCTCATCGCCCTGGACAAACGGCGACCAGCGAAGGAGCCTGAGCTTGGCGCCTTTTTCGGGCGTGTATTTCGGCGCATCCTGGGCAAAGGCTGGCGTGCCAAGCAGGCGGTTGCCGATTGCTCCGGCAGCCGCCGCACCGGCGCTGGTTCGGATCACGTCGCGTCTGGTAAATCTCATTGCCATTTCCTCCTGTTTTGATTGGCTGAGACCTAGGCATGTTCAAAGCCGGCGGCCCGTATCTGCGTCAAAAAGATGGATCAGGCTCGGCTCGGCGGCAAGCTTGACGGTTTCGCCGGGCTGGAACGGGTGGCGTTCACGGAAATTCGCGACGATCTCTTCACCGCCAGGCGCGCGGCCGATGATCTGCAACTCCGACCCGGTCGGTTCGACGACCGAAATGGTGATGGGGAAGCCGTGGTCGGAAAGGCGCAGATGCTCGGGCCGTATGCCAAGCACCACCGGACCGTTATTCAGGTTTTGCGGCGTCCGCGGCAAATCTATGGCGACGCCGCCGCTGCCTTCGAAGCCGCCGGCGCCAATGCGGCCTGTCAGCATGTTCATTGCTGGAGAACCGATGAACATTGCCACGAAAAGATTGTCCGGCCGGTCATAAAGATCGAGCGGTCGTCCGATCTGCTCCACATTGCCGTCATGCATGACGACGATCTTGTCGGCCATCGTCATCGCCTCGATCTGATCGTGAGTGACATAGACGGTCGTGGTCTTCAGGCGCTGGTGCAGTTCCTTGATCTCCGCGCGCATCTGCACGCGCAGTTTGGCATCGAGATTGGAGAGCGGCTCGTCAAACAAAAAGACCTGCGGGTCGCGCACGATCGCCCGGCCCATGGCCACGCGCTGCCGCTGCCCGCCCGAAAGCTGCCGGGGATAGCGCGACAGCAGCGGCGTGAGGTTGAGAATTTCCGCGGCACGCTCGACCTTGCCATCGCTCTCCTGCTTCGAGACACGCTTCAACATCAGGGAGAACGCCATGTTCTCGCGCACCGTCATATGTGGGTAAAGCGCGTAATTCTGGAACACCATGGCAATGTCGCGCTCCTTGGGGGCGACCGTGTTGACAATGCGCCCGCCAATGGCGATCTCGCCGCGCGTGATGCCTTCGAGGCCCGCGATCATGCGCAACAGTGTCGACTTCCCACAGCCCGACGGGCCGACCAGCGTCACGAACTCGCCGTCTTCTATATCGATCCCGACGCCATGGAGAATTTCGGCGGCGCCGAAGGATTTGTAGACATCGCGGATCGCAACGGATGCCATCGATTCCCTCCCGAGCGATGCGACGCCTGCGAGGGAGACGTCCACTCCATACATACGCAGCTTGCAGTCTTGCCGCGTCCTCCATCTGAATTGGTAGCGCTACCAGCAGCGCATGTAAAGCACGGCCGGAAGGCTGGCGGATTTCCGAATGGCACGCCTTGCCATCCCTTTCTGCGACCAATCGATTTCATGGCTTCTCTCATCTCTCGCACGAGCACATCTCGCGAAACGTGCCTGCCGCGACCGGAGTGATCGCGTTGGATCCTGCGGTGCTTGCATTTGCGTCCCTCCTCCTCCTTCTGACACATGTGTTCTCAAATCCGGGTCGCCTTCCATTAAACGGACAGGTTCATGCCACGGCTTTCCTGCTCCTCTGGTAGCGCAACGGTCTATCGGCCGTTACTCTTTCGCCACTCGGCGAAAGCGGCCTGGTGTTCCTCCTTCGTGCAAGGGTAGAGACCGATGATGGTCTGGCCATTCTTCACCTGCTCGACCACAAAATCCTCGTAAGCCGACATTTCCACCGCTTCGTCGGCCACCTCCTCGGCCAGATGGGCGGGAATGACGATCACGCAGTCTTCGTCGCCGACGACGATGTCGTCGGGAAAGACCGGCGCATCGCCGCAACCGATCGGCCCATTGATCTCGATCGCTTCATGCAGCGTCAGGTTCGTCGGGCTTGAGGGGCGGGCGTGATAGGCCGGAATGTCGAGCGCGCCGATCGTTGCGGCGTCGCGGAAGCCGCCGTCGGTCACGATGCCGGCGCCACCGCGCATCATGAGCCGGGTGATCAGAATATCGCCCGCGCTTGCCGCCCGGGCATCCTTGCGGCTGTCGATCACCATGACATGGCCTTCGGGACAGGTCTCGATCGCGACGCGCTGGGGATGCTTCGGATTGCGGAACTCGCTGAGCTGGTTGCGGTCCTCCCGGGCAGGCATGTAGCGCAGCGTGAAGGCAGGGCCGACCATATTGCGGCCCTTGGAGGCCACCGGATGGACGCCCTGGATCACCTGGTTGCGCAGGCCGCGCTTAAAGAGGGCAGTCGCCAGCGTCGCGACGGACACGCCCATGAGTTTGGATCTGGTTTCAGATTTCATGACGGGGCTTTCCTCTGGGTGGGTTCAGACGAGTCCTGAGGATCTCAGGAAAGCGAACATCTTTTCCTGCTGGCCGGCGGTCAGAGGCCAGGCGGACGGCGGCCGCGTCGGGCCGCAATCCTTGCCGACCGCCTGGAGAGCGGCCTTGACGCCGGTGACATTGGTTCCGTTCAGCTCTTCGGCGCGCACTTCCTCGAAGGCGCGCATGCCGGCGATCAGTTCGCGGGCGGTGGCATAGTCGCCGGCCTCGAGCGCCGAATGGATCGCGATCGAACGTTCCGGCCAGAGATTGATCAGACCGGAGGTGAAGCCCCGCGCGCCGACCGCGTAGAAGGTGGGAGCCCAGACTTCCGCGAGGCCGCCGACCCAGACGATCGACGGATCGCAGGCCGCTATCGCCTCGGCAAGCTTCATCGGGTTCGGCGTCGCCCACTTCACGCCCCTCACACCCGGAAGGGCGCAAAGGTCGGCAATCGCCTTGGTCCCGATCGCATCGTTGCGCAGATAGAGCATGACCGGAAGGCCGCCGGAAGCCTCGCTGACCGCCTTGACGTATTCGACCGTTCCGCGCGGAGAAACGAAGGGATCCGGCGGCTGGTGGATCATCAGCGCGGCGGCGCCCGCATTGGCGGAAGCCGTGGCGAGGCGGCAGGCGTCGCGGATCGACCGGCCGATGCCGGCCAGCACCGGTGCGCGACCGGCAACCATCGCCGTCACCTCACGCACCATGGTGCAGGCTTCGTCTGTCGTCAGGGCGTAAAACTCGCCCGTGTTGCCGTTGACGACGGGGATGTGGACACCGGCCTGCAACGCGTGGTCGATGATCGGCTGAAGGCGTTTGGGTGCGACATTCCCGTCCGTGTCGTAGGGCGTGACGAGAATGCCGGAAATACCGGTCAAGGCCTTGTCGAGGTCGTGGGACATGGCTTTTCCTCGTCCGTTCAGAAAATGTCAGGCTCGCCGGCCGGCTGGCCGAAATCGCGGGTCAGGAAGTCGAAATCGCAGCCCTCGTTCGCCTGGGCGACATGGCGCTGGAACATGTAGCCCCAACCGCGCTCGAAACGCGGTTCCGGCGGTATCCAGGCAGCCCTGCGGGCGGCAAGCTCCTCTTCACCGACAAGCATGTCCAGACGGCGGTTCGGCAGGTCCAGCCGGACGATATCGCCGCTCTTCAGGAGCGCCAGCGGTCCGCCAATGAAGGATTCCGGGGCGACATGCAGGATGCAGGCGCCGTAGGACGTGCCGGACATGCGGGCATCCGAAATGCGCAGCATGTCGCGGTGGCCCTTCTTGACCAGCGCCTTGGGGATCGGCAGCATGCCCCACTCGGGAAAGCCGGGGCCCCCCTGTGGGCCTGCATTGCGCAGCACCAGCACATGGTCCGGCGTTACGTCGAGATCTTCGTCGTCGATGGCCGCCTTCATTTCCGGGTAGCTGTCGAAAACGAGCGCCGGGCCTTCATGCACATGAAAACGCGGATCGCAGGCAGCCGGCTTCATCACGGCGCCGTCGGGACAGAGGTTGCCCCTGAGCACGGCTAACGAACCTTCGTAATAGACCGGATTGGAAAGCGGGCGGATGACGTCATCGTTGTAGACCTCCGCGCCTGCCAGCGTTTCGCCGAGCGGTCGTCCGGTGCAGGTGATGCTGCTTCTGTCCAGCCGGTCTCCGAGCTCGTTCATCAGCGCCCTCAAGCCGCCGGCGAAATAGAAATCCTCCATCAGGTAGTCCTTGCCCGAAGGCCGGATGTTGGCGATCAGCGGCGTTATCCGTCCGAGAGCGTCGAGGTCGTCGAGGGCCAGCTTCACGCCGGCCCGCCGCGCCATCGCCAAAAGGTGCACGACCGCATTGGTGGAGCAGCCCGTTGCCATGGCGACGATGGCAGCGTTGCGGACGGCGGCTTCGGTCACGATTTTGTCCGGGGTCAGGTCTTCCCAGACCATGTCGACGATCCGGCGCCCGCAGGCCGCACTCATGCGCTTGTGGTTGGCATCGGGGGCGGGAATGGAAGATGCACCGGGCAGGCAGAGGCCCATGGCCTCGGCAATCGCTGTCATGGTCGAGGCCGTGCCCATGGTCATGCAGTGACCATAGGAACGGGCGATGCCGCCTTCCACACCCAGCCATTCGTCGTCGGAAATATTGCCCGCCCGCCGCTCGTCCCAGTACTTCCAGGCGTCCGAACCGGAGCCCAGCGCCTTGCCGGCATAGTTGCCCCGCAGCATCGGACCCGCGGGGAGATAAATGAAGGGAATGCCAGCGGTGATCGCGCCCATGGTCAGACCCGGGGTCGACTTGTCGCAACCGCCCATCAGCACCACGCCGTCGAGCGGATGGGACCGGATCGTCTCTTCCGTCTCCATGGCAATCATGTTGCGGTAGAGCATGGATGTCGGCTTGGTGAAGCTCTCGTCGATCGAAATCGTCGGAATTTCGACACCGAGACCGCCCGCCTGCACGATGCCTTTTTTCACGTCCTCGGCCCTGTCACGGAAATGCAGGTGACAGGGGTTCATCTCGGACCATGTGTTCAGGATGCCGATGATTGGTTTGCCGGCCCAGTCCTCCGGCGCGAGCCCCATCTGCATCATACGGGACCGATGTCCGAAACTGCGCAGGTCATCCGGTGCGAACCAGCGTGCGCTGCGAAGCGTTTCCGGGCTCTTTTTTCCTGGGACCATCGACTATTCCTTGAAACAGCAATTATGTATGCGCTTTCATCATTTCGTGTCAACCGCAGCCGCCCCATCCAGATTTCGTTATCCGCAACGAAGACTATGAGAGTTGACAGGCGCAAATGAACCGAACAAGATAATGTATGCGCATTCACTGCGGGCTTGTGCATGCCATGAAATGAGGAACCCCGCCAGTGGGCTGGGTATGGGAGGAAAGATGAAAATTACCCGTAGAATGATTGTGGTCGTCGGCGCGGCAATGTTTCTCACGCAGCCGTTGGCTGCGGCCGCTCGGGATTTGCCGCACAATATCCGGATGGTGATCGGTTCGTCATCGACCGGTGGCGACACCTACCAGAACTCCGCCATCGTCGCCGACGCGCTGTCCCAAAAGCTTGGCGTGAACATGAAGGTGGATGCAGTCGGCGCCAATGAAGCGTTCAAGGCGCTGGAACGCGACGGGCGCGGGACTACGATCATGATCTTCCACGATTCTGCCTATCTCTCACACCTCTACGGCGTGCACGGCTTCGACGACATCTTCACGAAGTACAAGATCGGCCCGACGGTCGCGATCAATCCGGGCAATGCGTATCTGGTGGCCAAGGATTCGCCCTATAAATCGATGGACGACATCTTCAAGGCCGCCGCCGCCGGCACCAAGATCCGCGTGGCGATCGAGCCCGGCGGGGTTTCCGAAATCGGCTTTTCCGCGATGAAGAATGCCGCAAGCATCCTGTCGCCCGGTTCGGAGGCCAACATCGTCTCGGTGAAGACGGGCAGCCAGTCCGACAAGAACCAGGCGATGTTCGACGATCTTGCCGACGTCATCAACGGCTCGATCCAGGCCAACGAGCAGTTCACGCAATTGCCGGAATCGGACCAGAAGGCGATGCGCTTTGTCTGGATCACGGCGCGGCCGGAAACGATCGAGCAAGCCCCGGAAACGGGCATGGGCAAGACGACTCGAGACGATATGTTGAAATACACCAGCCCGAAGACGAGCGTGACTGAAGACGGCAAGAAGGACTTCACCTTCGACAAGGAATTCTTCTTCCTCTACAACAAGGACATGGATCAGGGCATGGTCGATGCGATCGACGCGGCGCTCAAGGATGTCTTCGCCGAAGGCAAGATCCAGGAACGCCAGAAGCAGGCCTTCTTCATTCCGAATTTCAAGCCCTCGAAGGAAGCGGCCGCGCATCTCGAAGAGAAGAACGCAGCCTACAACGGGATCATTGCGAAGATTTCCGGCAAGTGACGGCGGGGCCGGGTGAAACCGGCCCTTTTCCTTCTTGCACAGGAGACGGCATGAGCAGCCTTACCCACGTCACCATCAACTTCGAAACGTCGCACCTCGTCTTCCCGGGAGTGATCGGCGCGATCCTTGCGATCCTCGGCCTTGCGATCGTCGTCACCCGGCGCCGTTCCATTGCCGGATCGGGCGCCTATTGGCGCGGCATCGTCTCACAGATGGACAAGATGCGGTTCTTCGGCGCGATCGGGCTGTGCTTCATCTATTTCGCGCTCCTCGAACCCGTCGGCGAACTGATGCCGAACACCGGCTTCGGGTTCCTGGCTTGCTCAATTCCCTTCGTTTTGTTGACGTCGCTGCTCTTCATGCACCAGCGCAACCTCAGAACGGTCTTGCCGGTTGTCATGATGGCCGCCATTGCGCCCGTGCTGACGTGGTGGCTGTTCAACGACGTCTTCTTCCTGTCGCTTCCCTGATCAATCCGTCCGCGGGCCTGAACTCCATGGAACTTTTCGATTTCGTCACCCCGCTTTTCCTGTCGCTCATCGTTGGCGGAACCTTCGTGGGCATCGTCTTCGGGGCCATTCCGGGGCTGACAGCAACGATGGCGGTCGCGGTCTGCCTCCCGCTCACTTATTCTCTGGGACTCACGAACGGCCTCGCCCTGCTGCTCGGTCTCTATGTCGGCGGCATATCTGGCGGGCTGGTGCCGGCCATCCTGATCGGCATACCGGGTACTCCCTCCTCGATCACCACGACGCTCGACGGCTATCCGATGGCGCGGAAAGGAGAGGGGGAGAAAGCATTGCGCATCGGCATCATTTCCTCCCTTTTCGGCGGCCTCTTCAGCCTGCTCATCCTCTATCTGTTCGCTCCGGCGCTCGCCGACTTCGCGATCCGCTTCTCCTATGTCGAGAAGTTCCTGATCATTCTTTTCGCGCTCACCGTGATGGGCGCGCTCAGCAGCGACATGCTGATGGGTGTTTTTTCCGGCTTTCTCGGCATCTTCATCAGCCTCATCGGCACCTACGCCACATCGAACGGCGGCAATGGCGAAATCCGGTTGGTGCCGCCGGGTCTCGAATACTGGCTGGACAACGGCTTTTCCCTGCTGCCCGTCCTGATCGGCCTGTTCGGTATCGCGGCCGTCCTTGAAGAAGCACAACAAGGCGTTCCCGAAGGACAGGACATCGGCGACCTCAAGCTCGGCAAGCATTCGACTTTTTCGTTTTCGCTGTTCCGAGGTCAGATATGGAACCTGATTCGCTCCTCGGGCATCGGCACCTTTGTTGGCATCCTGCCCGGCGTCGGCGGATCGGCGGCCTCGATCCTCGCCTATTCGAACGCCAAGACTTTCTCGCGAAATCCCGAACGCTTCGGCAAGGGAGAGCCCGCAGGCGTCATCGCCTCCGAATCCGGCAACAACGGGCTGACCGGCGGCGCTCTGATCCCGCTGCTCTCGCTCGGCATTCCCGGCGATTCGACGACGGCGCTACTCATCGGCGCCTTCACTCTTCAAGGTGTGCAGGTGGGGCCGCTTTTCATCGGCAACAATTCCGGAACCTGGGACGCGATAATCGTGGCGATGCTGATCGCCAATCTCGCGATGTTCGCCATGATGTATCTCGCCATTCGCTATCTGGCGCTGATCGTCACCGTGCCGAAGCACATTCTCTTTCCACTCATCGTGATGATGTGCATGGTCGGCGCCTACACCACCAATTACGGCGTGATGTTCGATGTGTGGACGCTTCTGATCTTCGGTGTCTTCGGTTGGTTCGCGCTGAAGATTGGCATCGAGATCGCCCCTTTCATCATCGGCTTCATCCTCGGGCCTTCAGCCGAGATCTATTTCGTGAAGAGCCTCGAATCGTTCGGCGACCTGACGATCTTTTTCACCAAGAGCTGGATTGCCGTTCTGATGTGGTTCTTGATCGCCGGGTCCATTTGGGTATCAATCATTCTTGCAAGGCGCAGCAAACAGCACAAGACAAGTGAAGCTGTTCTTGAGCAAGCTTGATCGCGGCGGGAAACGGAAACGGCATGAGCAAGACCGGGTCGGGCCGGCGAGACAGGTACGACGGCGGAAACGTCGAGCGGGCGAAAGAAGGCTCCAGCCGTCCCGTTACCATGGCAACGGTCGGCCGCCTGGCCGGTGTTTCTCAGGTCACCGTTTCGCGGGCGCTGAGCGACCCGTCGAAGGTCTCTCCGGCAACGTTCGAGAAGATCCGCAACGCCATCGAAATGACCGGGTTCGTACCGAATGCGATAGCCGGCGCGCTAGCCTCTCGCCGTAGCCGCCTCATTGGGGCGCTGGTGCCTTCCATCACGAATATCGTCTATTCCTCAATGATCCAGGCCTTCAGTGAGGGCATCGCCGGGCACGGCTACCAGATCCTTCTGTCCGAAACGGGCTTCGACCCGAAGGAAGAGGAAAGAGCGATCGTGACGCTTCTTTCCCGCCGGCCAGACGCGATGCTCCTGACCGGCATCCACCATATGCTGGAGGCGCGCCGCATGCTGATGGCGGCCGGAATTCCGGTAGTGGAATTGTGGGACATGACCGAGACACCGATCGATCTCTGCGTCGGCTTTTCGCATGTCGAG
Source organism: Mesorhizobium sp. ES1-3 (assembly GCF_020164795.1). NCBI lineage: Bacteria > Pseudomonadati > Pseudomonadota > Alphaproteobacteria > Hyphomicrobiales > Phyllobacteriaceae > Mesorhizobium > Mesorhizobium sp. ES1-3. The sequence goes on along the minus strand of NZ_JAIUGW010000001.1, from coordinate 419,487 downwards.
ACGGGCCGCGCAGTGGCGGAATTCGTATTGGAGGCCGGCTACAAGAACGCTGCGACGGTTTCCGCTGGCGACGAACGCGCGCTCAGGCGCAAGGACGCTTTCGTAAAGGAGATCGGCCGCCGCGCGGGCATCGACGTTACGCAGATTAATTTCGTGGGAGGCGCTAGCCTTGCACGCGGTCGCGAGGCTCTCCGAATTCTCGTAGACGAGCAGAATTTCAAGGGTGGAGCCATTTTTTGCAGCTCCGATCTGCTCGCTCACGGGGTTCTTATCGAGGCCAACGTCCGCGGCCTGCGGGTGCCCGACGAGATCGCCGTCATCGGCTTCGGGGATCAGGATTTCGCGGCCCATGTCGTGCCGCCGCTTACCACCGTCCGGGTCGACCGAACGGAGCTCGGGCTCACTGCCGCAAAGGCGATCCTGGCGCGCTTTGACGGCGAACCGCCTGCTGGACGGGTCAAGGACATTGGCTTCCAAATTATCGCCCGGCAATCCGCTTGAACAAAGGAATACCGGTCTCCTTTCACCTGAAGGTCTCGGTGCCGATATCGGAAGGGCCGGATGAGCTGTGACATGTGCCCGTGTCAATCAGCCAATTGCTTCGCAAGCTGACGCGGCGCGGCCTCAGGAGCGTGAAGCTCGTCGTCTCCGATGCGAATGAAGACCTGAAGGCGTTGGTGTCCGATGCATTAATTGACAGACCGAAGAAACTTCCATACCGGTGATGCACACTAGTATGGAAGTTGGGAGGAAGCATGGTTGCCGTCGCCGTCGAAAGGCCGGGCACCCTGGTCCTGATGGAGAACGAGCCGCCCGCGCTGGGAGCGGACGACGTGATGGTGCGCGTGCAGCGCGCAGGTATCTGCGGCTCAGATATCCACATTCTCCACGGCACCAATCCCTTTGCAAAATATCCGCGCATCATCGGCCATGAATTTGCAGGTGTCGTCGAGGTTGTCGGGCCGCAGGCGACGGGATTGGCGCCGGGCGATCGCGTCGTCGTCGATCCAGTAGTTTCCTGCGGCCATTGCTATGCCTGTCGCGTCGGCCGGTCCAATGTCTGCGCCAATCTGGAGGTGCTGGGCGTTCATCGGGACGGCGGCTTCCGCGATCGGGTTGTCGTGCCCGCTGCTAATGCGGTGAAACTGCCACCCACACTGCCGGTCGAGGTAGCCGCGCTCGCCGAGCCGTTTTCGATCGCGGCGAACGTCCTTTCGCGAACTGGCTGCTCGGCAGACGATGTGGTGCTCGTCTACGGTGCTGGCACCGTGGGCCTCACGGTCCTTCAGGTGGCGAAGCTCCATGGCGCACGGGTGATTGTGGCTGATCTCGACGCCAATCGCCTGCGGCGCGCAGAAGCCTTCGGTGCCGACCGCGTCATCCATTCCACCAGAGAGTCTGTGCCACTCGCCGTCGCTGACGAGAACGAAGGCCTCGGGCCGTCAGTGGTCATCGACGGTGCAGGCGTACCGGCGCTCCTGGCCGAGGCCTGCGGGCTGGCAAGTCCCGCCGGCCGTATCGGCCTGCTCGGCTTTTCACCCGCGCCGTGCAACGTCAGTCAGCAGGAGATCGTCAGGAAGGAGCTGTCGCTGCACGGGTCACGGCTCAGCCGTAGACTCTTGCCGCAAGTCATCAGGTGGCTGGAGCAAGGGAGGTTGCGTCCGGCCGCCATGATTACCCACACCTTTGCCGCCGCCGAGGCGAAGGCTGCGTTTTCGCTGATCGAGAGCGAACCGGGACAGGTCGTCAAGGTTCATCTCGCCTTTGACTGATGCATAACAACTGAAGGAGGAAGAAACTGTGTTCGATACCAAGATTTCACGTCGCGGCGTGCTGGCCACCGCTCTCGGTGCTGGCGCCAGCATCACCATCGTTGGTCGCGCCCGAGCCAAGACCACGCTGAAACTGGGCCACCTCGCGAATGAACAGAACAGCTGGCACAAGGCCTCCCTGAAGTTCGCCGAGGAGGTCGCCAATCGCACCAATGGCGAGATCGAGATCAAGGTCTTTCCGAACGAGCAGCTAGGCAAGGAAACCGACCTCATCAAAGGCATCCAACTCGGCACCGTCGATTTCACGATCACCGGCGAGTCACTGCAGAACTGGGCACCGCTCGCAGCCTTGCTCGCCGTGCCTTACGCCATCCGCGATCTCGACCACATGAAGGCCGTGATCGGGGGCTCCGTCGGCCAGAAGATCGCCGCCGAGATCGAGGACAAGACCAAGCTCGTTCCGCTGACCTGGTTTGCGCGCGGTCCGCGCGAACTGACCGCCAACAAGGCGATCCGCACGCCCGATGAACTCGCCGGCCTCAAACTGCGCGTGCCGAATGTGCCGTTGTTCGTCTCGTTCTGGCAGGCGCTCGGCGCCAAACCGACGCCGATGGCCTTCTCCGAGGTCTTCACCTCGCTGCAGAGCCATGTCGTCGACGCGCAGGAGAACCCGCTCGCCCTGATCCAGTCGGCGAGTTTCTTCGAGGTGCAGAAATATCTGAACAAGACCGACCACGTGCTGAGCTGGATCTACCTCGTCGGCGGCAGCCGGAAACTCGGCAAGCTGCCAGATGAGCAGCAGAAAGCCATCCGGGAAGCGGCCGCCGTGGCGCAGGAATTCGAGCGCAAGCTGTTCCTGGCCGACGAGGCTCGCATCGCCGACGAACTGAAGGCCAAAGGCATGGAGTTCATCGATGTGGACAAGCAGGCGTTCGCCACCAGGGGCAAGGATGCGGTCACCGCCTCGCTCGGCGCCGACCTGAAGCCGCTTTACGAGGACATTCTCGCCACGAAATAGGCGAGTCGGGAAACCGCCCGTTGGGCGGCTTCTCCACTTTTGTCGACCCCACAAGGACCATGAACGCCGGACCGCGATAACGACCCGGCGCTCGTCTGGGAGGAGCCCATGAAACGAACCGTCGGTATGCTGCTGGCTGGCCTGAAGGCGATCTGCAAAGCCGGAACCATCATTGCTTTCGCCGTTCTCATCGCCGTCGTGACCATACAGGTGCTCGGCCGTCTGCCGGGCTTCCCGTCACCGGCCTGGACCGAGGAGGTGGCGCGTTTCGCGTTGCTGCACATGGTCGCCTTTTCGTGCGGCCTCGCCGTCCTGCGTGGCGACCTGGTCAATGTCGACCTCTTCACGGCATCCCTGCCAGCCCGCGCCCGGCGCCAGGTCGAGCGGGTGGCAGATGTCATCACGATGCTGTTCAGCCTCGCCGTCATTCCCGGTGCCTACGCCTATGTCTCGGGAAGCATCGGCGAGCGCGCACGATCCCTCGACGCGCCGATGCTCATCGTTTACGTCACCGTGCTGATAATTCCGGTTGCGCTTGCCATCTTCTCCCTGGCCCGGCTGTTCGGCTTCGGACAGCCAATGCGTCACGAGGAGCTGATCTGATGCTGGTCGCGGCCCTTTTCGGCAGCTTCGCCATCTGCCTCATCCTCGGTGTGCCGGTTGCGATCGCGCTTGGTGTTGCGTCGGCCATTTATCTCTACCTTGCCGACATCGACCTGACGGTCGTGGCACAGTTCATGTATTCAGGCATGGACAGCTTCGTGCTGTTGTGCATCCCCGGCTTCGTGCTGGCCGGCAACCTGATGAACGGCGGCGGTATCACCGACCAGATCGTGCGTTTCGGCAATGCGCTTGTCGGCCACATCCGCGGAGGCCTCGGCCTGGCCAACGTCACCGGTTCGATGATCTTCGCCGGGATATCCGGCACGGCTGTCGCGGAGACCGCCTCGATCGGCGCCGTCATGATCCCGGCGATGAAGAAGGCCGGATATGACGCCCCCTTTGCTTCGGCTCTTACCGCCGCTGCTTCCACAGTCGGTCCGATCATTCCGCCAAGCGTTCCGATGATCATCGCCGGAACGCTCACCGGCCTGTCGGTAGGCAAGATGTTCGTGGCCGGCGCGATCCCCGGCTTGCTGCTCGGCCTCGGCATGCTGATCACTGTCTATATCCTGTCGCGCCAGCGCGGCTACCCCAAGGGCGAATGGGTCGGCTTCCGTGTGTTGCTGCGTTCCAGCCGTGCAGCGATCTGGGCGATCCTTATGACGCTCATCATCCTCGTCGGCATCGTGGGCGGCGTGTTCACGCCCACCGAGGCGTCGATCGTCGCCTCGCTGTACGCCTTCGCTATAGGCCTCTTCGTCTATAAGGGGTTCCGCCTGAAAGACCTGCCGGGCATCCTCCTGGAAAGCGCCATCGGCTCGGGCGCGCTTATCCTGCTGGTCGGGCTTGCCAACGTCTTCGGCTGGATCATGACCAGCGAGCAGATTCCGCAGGCGATCGCGGCAGCGATGCTGGCGGTGACGACGAACAAGTATCTCATCATCCTGTTCATCAACATCCTGCTGCTGATCGTCGGCACCTTCATGGAAACGATAGCCGCTCTCATCATCCTGTTTCCGCCGCTTCTGGCGGTCGCCACGCAGGTAGGCATCGATCCGATCCATTTCGCGATCTTCTGCATCCTGAATTTGATGATCGGCCTGACCACGCCGCCGGTCGGCGTATGCCTGTTCGTTGCCGCCAACATCGGCAAGGTTTCGCTTGCCCAGGTCAGCAAGGCCATCGTGCCCTTCCTGATCTGCAATATTATCGTTCTGATGCTGGTATCCTACATACCGGCCATATCGCTCTGGCTGCCGAGCTTGTTTTTTGAATAGGAGAATGGACGTGACCAAGGGCCTACCGGCGATCCGACCGACCAGCCCGTCGGGTTTTCGCACCATGCCGGCTTCGGTGCGCGAGATCCATGCCGCGCTGCGACGAGACATCGTCTCGCTGCGCCTGACCCCAGGCGAGCGGCTGTCGGAGAACGAACTGGCCATGCGCTTCGGCACCAGCCGCACGCCGGTGCGCGAGGCGCTGATCCGCCTGGTCGAGGAAGAGATGATCGAGGTGCTGCCGCAACGCGGCAGCTTCGTGCGCCGCATCTCGCTCAAGGCCGTGGAGCGTGCCCGCTTCGTGCGTGAGGCGCTGGAGGTCGCCGTGGCGCGGAGTGCCGCTGCCAGCGGCATCAGCGAGGAAACCGCGCGGAATCTGCGTGCCGCGCTTGCCCGCCAGCGCGACGCCGGCGGTGACGCGGCACGCTTCACCGAAGCCGACGACGACTTTCACGCTGCTTTGGCCGACGGCATCGGCCAGAGCAGCGTCTGGGGAGTCATCGAGCGGGAAAAGGCGCAGTTCGACCGTCTGCGCTTCCTCAGCCTGCCGGCGATCACGCCGGTCGACACACTGATCGCCCAGCACGAGGCGATCTTCAAGGCCGTGCTCGATGGCGATATCGCGGCGGCGGAGGCCCGCATGCGTGAGCATCTGTCGGAGGTGCTGAAGATCACGCACGGCCTGGCGGCCAGCCGGCCCGATCTGATCCAGGCCGACGACTGACCGCTGCGGGCCGCAACTTCCCTCCCATTGAAAATACGCAAGGATCGCAAGGCGATGGAACAGACCTTCCGCTGGTTCGGCCCGGACGACGCCGTCCGGCTCTCCCATATCAGGCAAGCCGGAGCGACAGGCATCGTCACGGCGCTGCACCACATCCCCTATGGTGTGGCGTGGAGCGTTGATGAGATCGAAAAGCGCAAGCGCCTGATTGCCGATACGGAGCTCGGGCTGGAGTGGCGCGTCGTGGAGAGCCTTCCGGTTCACGAGACCATCAAATCCGGAGATGGCGATCTGGAGCCGCTCTTCGCCAACTATCGGCAATCGCTCAGAAACCTGGCCCGTTGCGGCATCACCACCGTTTGCTACAATTTCATGCCGGTGCTCGACTGGACCCGCACCGAGTTGGCCGCGCCGCTGCCGGGAGGCGGTACGGCGCTGCGTTTCAACGCGCACGAATATGCTGCCTTCGACTGCTTCATTCTCGAACGTCGCGGTGCCGAAGAGGAGCACACGCCCGAAATCATGGCTCGGGCCAGAGCATGGTTCGGCGCCTCTTCGGAAGGCGACCGCGCGCGCCTGCTGGCCAACATCATGGCCGGCCTGCCGGGCGCCTACGAGCGCTATGACGTGCCGGGGCTGAAGGCCGTGCTCGCTCGCTACCACGGCATGGCAAAGGCGGAACTGCAGCAGAACTTCGTGCGCTTTCTTGCCGCCGTCATCCCCACCGCCGAGGAGCTCGGCATCAATATGTGCGTACACCCCGATGATCCGCCGCGTCCGTTGTTCGGCCTGCCGCGCATCGTGTCCAACGCCGAGGACATCGCCTTCACGCTTGATGCGGTGCCGTCGCGCTCGAATGGTCTCACGCTATGCTCCGGTTCGCTGGGGGCGGGACCGGACAACGACGTGCCCGCGATCGCGGCGCGCTTTGCCGAACGCATCCATTTTGCCCATTTGCGCAATGTCGCCAACGAACCGGACGGCTCCTTCATGGAGGCCGAGCATTTGGGAGGCGACACCGACATGGTGGCCCTGATTACGATATTGCTGCGCGAGCAAAAGCGGCGGCTCGAAGAAGGGCGGCGCGACTGGCGCATCCCGATGCGACCCGATCACGGTCACGAGCTGCTCGACGATGTCGGCAAGCCGACCCATCCCGGCTATCCGATGATCGGCCGCCTCAAGGGTCTTGCCGAGCTGCGAGGGGTCATGACTGCGGTAGCAGCGCTGGAGCGCTTGCCGCTTTAGAATCCTTGGTCCGCGTGGACTGCCATTGCGGCCTCGTGGTCGAACATCTTCTTCTTCAGATGCTTGCTCATGAGCACTTGTACGGAGGGCCGCCGTTGCGCGGATGTCGACAGTTGCTCTTTCAGACGGCGCGGCCGAAGCGATCGACCCTGAAATCATCGAGCGGCGTTTCGCATCGGTCGGTCATGATGAGTTCGGCCATGGCGTCTCCCACGCCCGGGCCGAGCTGGAAGCCATGACCGCTGAAGCCGAAGGCATGGAACAGGCCCGGCGTCGTCGCCGAGCATCCCATGACCGGCAGCATGTCCCTGACATAGCCCTCGCAGCCTGACCAGGTGCGGATGACGGTGGCCTGCGCGATTGCAGGCAGCAGCCGCACGACGGCACGCAATTGCATGGGCAGGCGCATGGGGTCGGCGGCCGCATGGCCTGGGTCGATATCCACCGACACTCTTTCGGCGGCGCCGCCGAAGACTATGTTGCCTCGCTCGACCTGACGCAGATAGGCGCCATGGTTCTTGTCACGCGTCCAGATTCCGACCACCGGCAGGATCCGGTGCGGCAGTGGTTCGGTCACGCCCATTTGTGGGCCACGCGCGTCGAGCGGAACCTGTTCGCCGAACTGTGCGGCGATGCGTGCACCCCAAGCTCCGGCAGTGTTGAGCAAACACTCGGCGGCGAATTTTCCCTTTGAACTGACAACGAGAAACCCGGAAGCCGTGTGCTTGATCGTCTCGACCTCCGCTTCTTCGACAAGTTGGGCGCCCAACTGGTGCGCGGCCTCGGCAAAGGCGGGTGCAATCAGCCGCGGATTGCCGCTGCCATCACGCGGCGAGAACGACGCCGCGATCGCATCGGGACCGAGGCCGGGAAAGCGTGTGTGAATCTCGCGCGGGCTGAGTTCTTCCAGCTCAAGTCCCCAGGGCCGCGCCGTCTGGGCGTAGGTTCGCATGTCGGCGAGACCATCTTCATCGAAGATCAGCCGGATGTGGCCGGTGGCGCGGAATTCGACGTCGCGGCCAAGCATTTTCTCGGCCTCGCCCCAAAGCCTGAGCGAGCGATGGGCCAATGGAAGCTGGGACAGATGACGCCCTGTGCGCCGGATGTTGCCGAAGGAGGCGACCGTTGCCCCGGTTCCGATCCGGCTCCGCTCGATCAGCGTCACGCGTGCGCCGCGCCGGGCGAGGAAATAGGCCGAAGCCGTCCCCATCAGTCCGCCGCCCAGCACGACTACATCCATAGCGCCCTCTAGCAATCAATCCCAGCCGATCTTGTCCGCGCCGCGCTATTGCGTCAAAGATGGGTTTGGACAGAAGCCATAAGTTTTACCTATGGAGTAGCCATGCGGGCCCGGCAGCTCGAAGTGTTCACCGCCGTGATGCGCGCGGGTACCGTGACGGCCGCGGCGCGGATGCTGAACATCTCCCAGCCTGCGCTCAGCCAGATCCTGCTCCACGCCGAGGACGAACTCGGTTTCACCCTGTTCGAGCGGGTCAAGGGCCGGCTGCGACCAACCCCGGAGGCGTTAGAGATCTTCCCCGATGCCGAGAGGTTATCGGCGGGGCTTGAGGGCTTGCGCCGCAAGACAACCGACCTGCGCCTGGGTCGGGCAGGGCTGGTGCGCGTCGCGGCGTCGCCGCCGCCGGCAATGGCGATATTGCCGCGTGCGTTCACCAAATTCCGGACGCAGCATCCCAACATAATGCTGCGTGCCCATAGCGCGCCCATCTCGGCAATCGTCGACATGCTGCGTGCGGGCGATGCCAGCCTCGGCGTGGCGATGGACGACCGGCTGCCTCCGGATATCGAGGCGGAGGCGGTCGGCAGACTCGGCTTCGTATGCCTGCTGCCCGCCAGGCACGCGCTGCAAACGAAAACCGAGCTGACGCTCGCCGACCTCGTCGGGGAAGAGTTGATATCCTATCGCGGCAACACCCGCCCTGCCGATGAACTGGCCCACGCGGCCCAGGCGCAAGGCGTGGCGCTTTCGCCGTCGCTCGAGATCGACGCATCCATCTCCGCGGTCGGCTTCGTCCAGGCCGGTCTGGGCATCGCCTTGGTCGATGCACTGCTGCCGTGGCATCAGTTTGCCGGGCTTGCGGTCAGGCCGCTCGCGGCCGGGCCGGAATTCCCGATCGCGCTTCTCACCTCACGCGCCCGAGCCCTTTCTCGGGCCGATGAGATGATGCGCGACGAAATTCGCGCGGCCTGTTCCGCCGTCCTCGGCGAGCATCGAGCCAAAGCATAAGCACGACTTATATCCTTGCTCCTCATCCATCTTGGACCGGCACCATCCGGTCGTGCCAGCTTTGGTCGTCAGACAGGAAGGAACGCATCATGGATGGCGCCATCACGGCGAACGGGGCAGGGAACGAGGCCGACTGGAAGGTCGGCGTCGACATCGGCGGGACCTTTATCGATTTCTGCGCGCTTGAAGTAAACTCCGGACGCGTCGCCTCGCTGAAGGTGCTGACGACGCCGGAGGATCCGGGCGCCGAGCTGATGACCGGTCTTGGCCTTCTGGCCGAGCGCGAGGGCTTTGATCCCACCCATATGACGCGCTTCGTGCACGGCACCACGGTCGGCATCAACACGATCATCCAACGCAAGGGCGCGCCGCTCGCGCTGTTCACCAATGCCGGCTTCGAGGACGTGATCGAGCTCGCACGGCTTCGAATGCCGGACATGTATTCGCTGTTCTGCTCTCGGCCGGACCCGCTGATCCCTCGCGACATGGTCTTCGGCATTCCGGCCCGCATGCGCGCCGATGGCAGCGAGACCAAGGCACCTGATGTGGCAGCCGTTGAAAGAGCGGTGGTGGCGGCGAAGGCGAACGGGGCGCAAGGTATCATCGTGGCCTTCCTTCATTCCTGGCGCAACGCCGCGCAGGAGGCCTCGGTTAAGTCTGCTATTGCGCGCCTCGCACCCGACCTCTTCGTCTTCACCTCGGCCGAGGTCTGGCCGGTCATTCGCGAATACGAGCGCAGCTCCACCGCCATCCTCAACGGCTATGTCCATCCGCGTGTTTCGGGCTACCTGACGGCGCTGGAAGAGCGGTTGAAGAGCCGCGGCGTGCCGGCCCGTCCCATGCTGACGAAGTCGAACGGTGGGCTGATGAACGCTGCCGAAGGCAAGCAGGCCTGCGTCAACATGCTGCTTTCGGGTACGGCTTCAGGGGTCATCGGCGCTGCGTGGCTGGCGCGTCAGGCCGGCGAGGACAGGATCCTTACCCTCGACATCGGCGGAACCTCGGCCGACTTCGCGCTTATCATCGACGGCGAGCCACAGTTCGGCACCGGCGAGCTGATCGGCGAATTTCCGCTCCATATTCCTTCCGTGTCGGTGAGTTCGATCGGCGTCGGCGGCGGCTCGATCGCCAGTGTCGACGCACAGGGTGTGCTTCGCATCGGGCCGGAGTCGGCCGGCTCGACGCCGGGACCGGCATGCTACGGCCGCGGCGGCGAGCAGGCGACGGTGACGGACGCCATGGTGGTGTGCGGATGGCTCGGCCACAGCGAGATGGCCTATGGACAACTCAGCATCGATACCGGGCTGGCGCACCGCGCGGTCGGCGAGCTTGCGAGGCGACTCGGCCGCCCGGTCGAGCAGACCGCGCAGGCGATCCTCGACATCGCGGTGTCGGAGATGTTCGTCGAGGTCGAGAAACTCGCATCGCGCGCCGGCGTCGACTTGCGCGATTTCACGCTGATGCCCTTTGGCGGCGGCGGCCCCATGCTCGGCGCTTTCCTTGCCCGCGAACTCGGCATGAAGCGCGTCATGGCGCCACGACGCCCCGGCGTGGTGTCGGCACTGGGCGGACTGGTGGCGGATCTGCGCGGAGATTTCATTCGCACCATTTTCTCGCCGCTGTCGGCCGCGTCGCTCCCAATTATCCGCGCGGCTTTCGAGGCGCTCGCAAGCGAGGGCCGCGACTGGCTCGCGGCGCAGGGGCATGACGCGGCCGCTGAGCTCAATTTCTCCTGCGATATGCGCTATCTCGGTCAGAGCTATGAGATCGAGGTCGTCCTTTCGCCGGAATGGCTCGAGGAGAGTGACGCAGAGGCCATCGAGCAGGCCTTTCACCGCACCCATGAGCGGCTCTACGATTTCCACGACCCGGATGGCGAGATCGAGCTTGTGAATATCAGGCTGTCCGCCGTCGGCGCGGGTCCGGCGCTCTCCTTTCCAGAGATCGACGAGATCGACGTCTCCGCCGGTCCGGCGCGCCGGCTTCCGGTCTATACAGGCCTGGGCGTCGAGACCGTAGACCTCCACGACCGGCAGACTCTTGTGCCTGGCAGTAGCTTCCAAGGGCCTGCCGTGGTCGTTCAGGAAGACACCACCCTTGCCATTCCCGCCGGAGTTCAGGCGCGGGTCGATCGCCACCTCAATCTTCTTCTGACTTTCGCGGAGTGACGCCTTTGTTTGACCGGACAAACCTTCAGGTTCTGGCGAACCATGCCCGCGCCGCGGCCGAGAACATGGCCCACACGCTACACCGCACCGCGCATTCCGCCTTCGTCAAGGAAACGCAGGACTTCACGGTGATGCTGATGGACCGCTCCGGGGCAACCTTCGCCGTCCCCATGGAACTCGGCGCCACCTGGTATCCCGGGCTTTCGTATCGCCGTGCGATCGCAATGGTCGATGACTACCGGCCTGGCGACGTTGCCTTCACCAACGATCCTTATTCAGGCCATGTCGCCACCCACGCACCCGACACGCATCTGTGGAAGCCGGTCTTTGTCGATGGCGAGATCGTCGCGTGGACCGGAGGCCACATCCACAACACCGACATGGGTGGGGCGGTGCCGGCTTCGCTCAGCCGTGCGCTGACCGAAATCCATCAGGAAGGCATCCGCTTTCCACCGATGAAGCTCGTGAATGAGGGCGTCTTCGACGAGATGATCCTGCGCATCATGAGCACCAATGTGCGCAAGCCGGATCTCAACATCGGCGACATCAAGGCGCTGGTCGGCGCGCTCAACACCGGCGAGCGCAAGATCCACGCAATGGTGCGGAAGTTCGGCAAGACAGGCTTCATCGAAGGCGTTGCCGCTCTTCTTGATCATGCGGAGGCGCAGGCGCGCGACGTGCTGCGCTCCATGCCTGACGGCACATGGGAATTCGCGGATTATGCCGACGAGGATTCGGTCGAGGCTAATCCCTGCCGGCTAAAGCTGAGGCTGACGATCAAAGGCGGGGAGGCGGTGCTCGACTTCACCGGCTCCGATCCGCAACTCGGCTCCTCGCTCAATGTGCCCTCGGGCGGCGACCCGCGCCACACCATGCTGCTGGTGGGTGTCTATTACGTTCTCTATACGCTCAACCCGAAGATCCTGCTCAACACCGGCCTCACCAGGCCTTTCACCTGCATCACCCCTGAAGGTTCGGTGCTGAACCCGGTCCACCCCGCCGCCGTCGGCATGCGCTCGCTCACCTGCGCCCGGCTGCGCTCGGTCATCTTCGGTGCCTTTTCGCAGGCAGTGCCGGAGCGCCTGCCTGCGGCTCCTGCCGGCAACAACTGCATCATCAACGTCATGACGACGGATGAGCGTACCAGCCGGAGCGTCATCGCGGCGGTGAACCCCGTCGTGGGGGGTGGCGGCGCGATGCCGCACCGCGACGGCACCAACGGATCGGGCGCCGATGCCGCCTATCTCAAGAACACGCCGATCGAGATCACCGAGACCGAAACGCCGGTCGAGTTCGTGAAATACGGACTCGCCAGGGATAGCGGCGGTGCGGGCCGCTGGCGCGGCGGGCTGGCGACCGAGATGGCCTTCCGTGTCTTCGCCCCCGATTCCAGGATCACGGCGCGCAACCGCGACCGCAGTTTCTTCCGCCCCTGGGGCGTACTCGGCGGAAAGGCGGCCGGCCTGTCCGACATGGTCGTCAATCCGGGGGGCGAGCACGAGCGGCGGCTGGGCAATATCGACACGGCGGTCCTGCAGCCCGGCGACATGCTCGAGATCCGTTCCGCCGGCGGCGGCGGCCGCGGCGATCCGCATCAGCGCGAGCCATGGCGGGTCGCTCAGGACGTGCGGCGCGGCTATGTCTCGCCGACAGCCGCCGAGCGTGACTATGGCGTTGTCATCTGCAGCGGCGAGATCGATGAACACGCGACCAAGCTGCTGCGCTCACGCAAGGAACCATCAGTCGGTCATTTCCATTTCGGTCCGGAGCGCGATGGTTACGAAGCGCAGTGGACGCCGGCCGCCTATGACCAGCTTCATGTGGTTCTGGATGCCTTGCCGATCCATTGGCGCTTCTTCGCCAAGACGGAGATCTTCCGCCGTATGAAAGGACGCTCCGGGCCGGAGGGCGTCCGGGCGGCCTTCGATGCGGTCTGCGAACGCTTCCCCGAATTGCCCCGTCCTCACCAGATACAAGAGGCAGCGGAATGAGCACGGCCGGCCGTATCGTCCGGCTGGCCGAACGTGATCGGGTACAGGTGCGGTTCTTTCTCGACGGCGAGATACGTCACGCGCTGGCCGGCGACACCGTGCTGACCGCCATGTTGGCGTCGGGGCATGTCTTGCGAAAATCCGAGTTCGGTCCCGAGCCGCGTGCAGGGTTCTGCCTGATGGGCGCCTGTCAGGATTGCTGGACATGGCAGGAGGAGGGACCGCGTCTGCGCGCGTGCACAACCCTTGTCGCCGAAGGTCTGCGGCTACGCACGACACCACCGGAGAACTGGCCGTGAACGAGGCCTCACCGCCACGGATCGTGATCGTGGGTGCGGGTCCCGCCGGCATCAGGGCTGCCGCCACGCTGGTCGAGGCCGGGCTCCATCCAACAGTGATTGACGAAGGCTATCGCGCGGGCGGGCAGATTTATCGCCGTCCGCCTGCCGGGTTCGTCCGCACGCCAAAGCAGCTCTACGGGTCGGAAGCGGCGAAGGCGCGCGCACTGCATGCGCTCTTCGACCGGCTGGCTAAGGATGGGCAACTCACCCATTGCGCGGGCAGTTCTGTCATTGCCGCGCATGGCGGCCAGTTGCATGTGCTGGGCGAGGACGGCGTTCAGGTTGTCGGCTATGAGCGTTTGATCCTTGCCACGGGCGCGTCCGACCGCGTCGCGCCGATCCCCGGTTGGCAGAATGCCGGCGTCTACAGTCTTGGCGCGGCGCAAATCGCGCTCAAGGCGCAAGGTGTGGCGCTTGGGCGGCGGATCGTCCTGGCGGGATCGGGGCCTTTGCTGACGCTGGTCGGTGCCCAGCTCGTCGAGGCTGGAGCGGATGTGGCCGCGGTGCTTGATACGTCTCCCTGGCATCAGCAGGTGCAGGGATGCTCAGACCTTGCCGCCCGGCCCGTCGTTGCGTTGCGCGGCCTGGCGCTGCGGGCGCGGCTCGGCCGCCGCTATCATGCGGGTGTGACACTGGAGCGGATCGAGGCCGACCAGCAGGGCGTCGCAGCCTTGCATTGGCGCGATGCCGGCGGACGGCAGCAGCTCACTTCCTGCGACATGATCGGCATGGGCTGGCACCTGCGGGCCGAAACCCATCTGGCCGATCTGGCGGGGTGCGCCTTCACCTATGACGAGCAGTGGCGGCAGTGGCTGCCAAAGACCGACGAAATGGGTCGGGCCGGCAACGGCGTCTACCTTGCGGGCGATGGGGTTCGCCTGCTCGGTGCCGATGGCGCCGAGATTGCGGGGCGCCTTGCAGCGGCGGCGTGCCTTGCCGACATCGGATATCAGGCGCCCTCGGTCAGTGCCGATCTGCGCAAGCTCGTGCGGCTCGAGCGCTTTGCCCGCGGTCTGGCTCGCGCCTTTCCCTGGCCGGCGGCCATGGTGCGGGCGCTGCCCGATGAGGCGATCGTCTGCCGCTGCGAGAACGTCACTGCCGCAGCCGTGCGCGAGGGGACGGATTTCGGCGGCGGCGAGGCCAACAGGGTGAAGTCACTTTCACGCGCCGGCATGGGGCGCTGCCAGGGGCGCTATTGCCAGTTGGCTGCCGTCGAACTGGTCGCCGCGCAAACCGGCTGTATGCCCGAAGCCGTCGGTAGGTTTCGCGCGCAAGCCCCTGTCCGGCCAGCACCCATCGGCGCCTTCCTCCGGGAAGACTGATACGGTTTAGTCGGCCCTAGAAGTCGGCGACCTTGCCCCATACCGAAGCGTCGAAGCGGCGCGGGTCATAGGATGCCGGATCGACGATCGGTTCCGACCCGGTCACCAGATCGGAAACGAGGTGCCCGGCGCCTGGTCCAATGCCGAAGCCGTGCCCCGAAAACCCGGCGGCGAGGAAGAAACCCGGAACGCTATGGACCTCGCCGATGGCGGGCACGCCGTCCGGCGTGCTGTCGATGTAGCCGGCCCAGGCCGCGCTGATCCTGGTCTGGCGAAGTGCAGGCAGCAGCTCGAGCGCCCGGGCGTGGGTCAGCCGGATGGTGCCCTGATCCGGAACCGGGTCGAGGATGCGCATCCGCTCCATCGGCGTCGGCCGGTCGAGCCGCCAGCGTTGCAGCGTTTCGTGGCCCGAACGTATGCCTTGCAACCCCCCAGGCCCGATGCTGCGCCAGCGCTTCAGGAACATGGGAAGGAACTGCGGCGAGAAACGCAGCTGCTGCGCGGTCACGTCCACGCGTCCGCGTCCGCTTATGGCGAGCGTATAGCCGCCGTCGCCGCGCCGCGTGGACGAAATCTTCGCGGTGTGCAGCGCATCCGGCAGGTCCTTCGCGCCGGGCGAGACGGACAGGATGGACGAGCGTACCGACGCCTGCGGGAAGCGGAAGCCGAACTGGTGGCAAAATGAGGAGGCCCAGGCGCCACCGGCTATGACCGCAGCTTTGGTCCGGATCGTTCCACTTTCCGTGACCACGCCGCTCAGTCGCCCGGCCTCGGTCTCGACACCGCGCGCCGCGCAATTCTGGTGGACGGTGCTGCCAAGCTTGAGGATGGCGCGGGCGACCGCGGGCGCCGCCCGCGACGGATCGGCTGTGCCGTCGGTCGGCGAGAAGACGCCGCCCCTCCAGCTCCGGCCGGTGGCACGGCCCCGCTCGGTGGCCGCGGCACTGTCGAGCATGTACGTTGTAACGCCGGCGGTTCTGGCGAAGTCACGCCAACGCGCCCAGCCGGCAAGTTCCGCCTCGTCATTGCTGAGATAAAGCAGCCCGCAACGGCTGAAGCCGGTATTTTCGTCGGTTTCCGCCGCAAAGCTGTCCCATAGGTCGAGGCTTCGGGTTGCCATCGGCAGCTCGCGGGCGTCGCGGTTCTGCTGGCGGCACCATCCCCAGTTTCTGCTGGACTGCTCGGCGCCGATGCGTCCCTTTTCGACAAGCGCGACCTTCAGGCCGCGCCTGGCCAGATAGTAGGCCGCGAAGACACCTACGATGCCTGCGCCGATCACCACCACATCAGCGGATTGCGGCAGTTCGCCAGACGTTTCGATTTGCTGCAGCGGCGCGCGCATGGTTCCCTCTGCCTTGAAACGCCAATCTAGCGTGTCGTGCAGGCAGCCGCTGCTGCAGTTGTGACCTGAGCAGAATTTTATTCCGGCAGTCGTGTTGAAATCGAAAGTCCGTGCGTTTCAAGCGGCATCCGCTCGGATGGACAGCCCAGCGGGCTGTGGTAGTCTCGATGGTCACCAGCAAGGCGGCATTTTGTGCTGCAGCCCTCTTCCTCGGAGACAATCCGTGAAACTCGATCGGATCGATATCAAGATTCTTCACGAACTGCAGAAGAACGGCCGCATCACCAATGTGGAATTGGCCGAACTGGTGCATTTGTCGCCGAGCCCATGCCTGATGCGGGTCAAGAGGCTGCAATCGGAGGGGTATATCGAAGGCTATTCCGCGCAAATCAATATTGCCAAGCTCGGCCAGACATTGACTGTCTTCACCGAGATCACCTTGAAGAACCACCGCCAGGTAGACTTCGCCCGTTTTCTCGCCGTCGTGGACAAGATCGAGCAGGTCATCGAATGTCACCTTGTGTCGGGTGGCTACGACTATCTGATGAAATTCGTGACCTCCGGCATCGGCGAGTATCAGTCGATCATGGAGCGGCTCACCGACATGGATATCGGCATCGACAAGTATTTCAGCTTCGTCGTGCTGAAGTCTCCCATCGTCAAGGCGCACATGCCGCTGCCCAGCCTGTTTCCGAGGTAGTCAGCGGTAGCCGTGCCGCACGCTACGGCTGTCGCCCCGCAGCCCGCTACAGAATATCCAGCCGCAGTATCGCGTGCAATGCTTTCAATTCGGCTTGCATCTCGGCGATCATCCAGGCGCTGATGTCAGAGACGACAGGCCGTACCGGCCTTGAGCGCGGTGCAATCAGCTGATGAATCCGGCCCGTCTTGATCTGCCTGTCCGAGGCCGGAACAAGCGTTCCCTGAAGCAGCGCCCTTGAGACATTGCTGAGCCAGCCGAGCGCCACGCCTTCCCCGTTCATCGCTGCCTGAAGGACGACCGC
This sequence comes from Mesorhizobium sp. ES1-3, assembly GCF_020164795.1. Taxonomy (NCBI): domain Bacteria; kingdom Pseudomonadati; phylum Pseudomonadota; class Alphaproteobacteria; order Hyphomicrobiales; family Phyllobacteriaceae; genus Mesorhizobium; species Mesorhizobium sp. ES1-3. The sequence continues at coordinate 402,429 of NZ_JAIUGW010000001.1, read as the reverse complement.
GTAGTCCGAGAACTCGAGCCACTTCGCCTTGCTAGTCTTGCGGTCCGCTATAGTGCCCCAGGCGTCCAGCCACTGCTCCTTGGCGTCGGTGAGATGAAGCAGGACGTGACCGTCCCCGGTTCCGGCATGTATCAACCGACCGTGGGCCAACAGATAGGATGGACTGCATACGGGAACGATGATTTCCGGCGAGAACGCCCAGCGGTGATACTGCGTATCGTCGTCGGTCAGGATTCTCGTGGCAAGGTCTACATTCTCGGCAGGCTCTCGTAGAACGCCGGCGATCAATTCGAACCTCAGGTCCACATCAGGAAATCTGTTGTTGAACGCTCCTAGTCTGGGAACAAACCAGTGTGTTGCCAGAGAACTCGAAAGGGAAAGGGTAACCAGCGGCTTTGCAGCGCTGTTCTGCCTGATCTCCCGGATCACCTGCGCGATGCCTTCAAATCCCTCTCGTACAGCCGAATAAAGGGCGCGCCCTTCCGGGGTCACGGCCAATCCCGTTGGCTCCCGGGTGAACAGAGCGGCGCCCAAATCGGCTTCGAGCTGGGCGATGCTGCGGCTAACGGATGGTTGAGTGACGTTGAACTCCCGCGCGGCGGCCGTGAAGCTGCCCAACCGGACAGCAGCCTCGAAAACGAGAAGTCCGCGCGCGGAAGGAACGAGTTTTGCAAAATAAGCCATACGTTCAGCGTATAGCCACCCCAACAATTTTCAAGCTTTCTGAAGTCCCGTAAAGGGCAGACTATAACTCTCAGGAATGGCACGGAGCAGGACGTGAACGTAGCGGCATCTCAAGCAGACAGCACATCCGGCGATCCTCTGCTTCAGCCGTTCCGGCTCAAGGGTCTGACGCTGCGCAACCGCGTCGTCAGCACCAGCCATGCCTCGATGCTGGACGAAGGCGGCCTGCCGCTCGAGCGCTACCAGCTCTACCACGAGGAGAAAGCGCGCGGCGGCCTGGCGATGACCATGGCAGGCGGCTCGGCGATGACCTCGCCCGACTCGAGCTGGGGCGGTGGTCAGCTAGACCTTTCGAGCGATCGCATCGTCCCCCATCTTCAGTCTCTGTCGCAGCGAATCCATCGCCATGGCGCGGCTGTCATGTGCCAGGTCTCGCATCTTGGCAGGCGCGCCACCGCCTATGCCGGGAACTGGCTCCCGCCGGTTGCGCCGTCACGCGTTCGCGAGACGCGAAACCGGAATTTCCCGAAGGAGATGGACGCCGCCGACATCGACAGGATCGTCAAGGATTACGCAAGCGCCGCCAAGCGCTGCCGCGACGGTGGGCTGGACGGCATCGAGACTGTCACCGGCGGCCATCTGATCGGCCAATTCCTGTCGCGCAGAACCAACAGACGCATGGACGGCTTTGGCGGCTCGCTCGAAAATCGCGCGCGCTTCGGCCTGATGGTTCATGAGGCGATTCGCCAGGCGGTTGGCGACGATTTCGCGGTCGGCATTCGGTTCGTCATCGACGAGGCGGTCGATGACGGATCGGATTTCGAGGAATGCCTCGCTTTCGCCCGGTTGTTCGAGCGGGAAGGCCATGTCGATTTCTTCAATTGCATCTTTGGCCGCATGGACACCGACCTGTCCCTGGCCGAGCAGAACATGCCTGGCATGTTCACCCGGAGCGCGCCGTTTCTGCCGCTGGTCGGGCAGTTCAAGCGAGAGACCCGACTGCCTGTCATCCATGCCGCGGCCATCAGGGATGTAGCCACGGCCAGGCATGCCATCCGCGAGAACCTTGTCGACCTGGTTGGGATGACGCGGGCGCATATCGCCGACCCGCATATCGTCAACAAGCTGATGCGGGGAGAAGAAGACCGCATTCGCCCGTGCGTTGGCGCTTCCTACTGCCTGTATAAGAAGGTGCAGTGCGTTCACAATCCGGCCAGCGGCCATGAAACGATCATCAGCCATGCCATCGCCGGGGCCGAAACGCCGAAACGTGTGGTCGTGGTCGGCGGGGGGCCGGGTGGAATGGAAGCGGCAAGGGTCGCCGCCGAACGTGGGCACAAAGTCTGCCTGCTTGAAGCCGGAGCGCGGCTCGGTGGGCAGGTGCTCGTTGCGGCTTCCGCCGTCGACCGCAAGAATCTCATCGGCATAGTCGACTGGCGCGTCGATGAACTCGCCCGCCTCGGCGTGAACGTCCGTCTCAACACCTATGCGGACGCAGAGATCGTCCTGGCCGAGAAGCCGGACGCGGTGATCGTTGCCACCGGCGGCGTTCCGGACATGGAATGGCTGGAGGGCGCCGAACATTGCGACAGCGTCTGGGATGTCTTGACCGGCGTCGTGCCGGCGAAGGACGATGTGCTCATCTACGATGAGACCGGACGCCAGGCCGCCATTTCCTGCGCCCTGCATCTTGCCCGCCTGGGGCGCGTGGTCAGCCTGGCCATAGCGGACGATACCTTGGCGATCGAGACGCCCTATCCGGACAGGGTGAGTTTCCGCAAACTTGCCTCGGAACTCGGCATCCGGATCGTCAGCGATGTGCGCCTGGTCAAGGCGGTAGGCCAAGGCAACGGGATCGCTGCCAGGTTCCGGCATGAGCTCACCGGCGCGGAGACGGAAATGGCGGCAGGCCAACTCATTGTCGAGCGCGGCACGGCGCCCATGGAAGATACCTACCAGGAATTGCGCGCGCGCTCCGCCAACAACGGCGTCACCGACATCGCACTCATGACGGGAACGAAGACAAAGCCGGGTGGTGGTCTCCAAGCTGCTGGATCGTTCGTCTTGCACCGCATTGGAGACGCCGTTGCCAGCCGAGATATCTACTCGTCGATCTATGAAGCCTACCGGCTCTGTTCGCAATTGTAGAACGGGTGAAAGCCGGCATGCTGGCTTGCCTCGATGCCGCTGCCCAGTTTGTTTCCGAGGTAGTCAGCGGTGGCCGTACTGGCTGACCAGTTCGGGATCGCGGACGAGGCCGTCGAGCCATGTGGGATCGAGTTTCGGCACCGAGGAGAACAGAAGCTTGGAATAGGGGTGGGTAGCTGCCTTGACCTTGTCGGGCGTGATCTGTTCCACGCGCTGCCCATTATACATGACCATGATCTCGTCGCAGATGGCCTCGACGACGGAGAGGTCATGGCTGATGAAGATATAGGAGAGCCCCAGCTCCCGTTGCAACTCCTTGAGCAGCTCGATCACCGCGGACGCCACCACCGTGTCGAGTGCCGAGGTGATTTCGTCGCAGATGATCAGCTTGGGGTCGGCCGCCAGAGCGCGCGCGAAGTTCACGCGCTGCTTCTGGCCGCCCGAGAGCTCCGATGGATGGCGGTAGCGCAACGCCTTGGGCAGGCGCACCATGTCGAGCAGTTGGTCGACGCGCTTCGACCGCGTCTGCCTGTCGAGCCCGTGATAGAAGGCCAGCGGACGGGCGATGATGTCTTCCACCGGCTTGGCTGGATTGAGCGCGGTATCGGCGTACTGGAACACGATCTGCATCTCGCGCAACTGGTCCTGGCTTCGTTTGCCCGCCGCGCGCTGCAGTTCCTTGCCATCGAAGACGATCTCGCCGGCGGCCGCCGGATGGATGCCGGCGATCACCCGCGCCAGCGTCGATTTTCCGCAACCGGATTCGCCGATGATGCCGAGATTGCGCCCCTTCTCCACGACCAGGCTGACGGAGTTGACTGCGCGGATGAGGGGCAGTCCGTCATCCCGAACCGCGCCATAGCCGGCCGTCAAATCGTCGATGCGCAGCAGCAGCTTGGTTGCCGCATTCGCGTCCGCATGCGCTTGCCGCCGCTTCGGTTCGAACGCGGCCAGCAGTTCGCGCGTATAGGGGTGCTGGGCAGCCGAGAGGATTTGAGCCGTGGTGCCGGTCTCCTGCACTTCGCCACCCTTCAGCACAACGATATGGTCGGCGATCTGGGCGACGACCGCGAGGTCGTGGGAAACGTAGACGCCCGCTATGCCGCCCGCCCGCATCACTGACTTGAATGCCTTCAGCACATCGATCTGCGTCGTCACGTCGAGGGCTGTCGTCGGCTCGTCGAATATGACCAGCTTGGGATCGCCGATGAGTGCCATGGCCGCCGACAGCCGCTGCAATTGCCCGCCCGAAACCTGGTGCGGATAACGGGCGCCGATCCCATCGGGATCCGGCAGCGACAAGGCCCTGAACAGCGCGACCGCGCGCTTTCGAGCCTGTTCGGGAGGCATCAGTCTGTGGATCCGCGTCACCTCGATCACCTGCTCCATGATCGTGGACGCGGGGTTGAAGGACGCGGCGGCACTTTGCGGAACATAGGCGATGTCGGTGCCGCGTAATTTGGCGCGCTCCTTTTCGGAAAGTGCTGCCATGTTCTTGCCGTTGACGTTGATCTCGCCGCCGGTGATCCGGCAGCCTGGCCGGGCGTGTCCCATGAGCGAGAGCGCCACTGTCGTCTTGCCGGAGCCGCTCTCGCCGATGAGGGCGACAATCTCGCCGTCGGCTATATCGAGGCTGACGCCTTTGATGATCTCGACAATCCGCCCGGCATCGGTCGTTGCCTCGATCTTCAGGTTCCTGACCTCAACGAGATTGGTCATGCGTCCCTGTCCCTGATCTTCTTCGGCAAATTGTCGATCAGCAGGTTGACGCTGATAGTGAGGCTGGCGATCGCCAGCGAGGGCACGATGACAGCGGGCGCCGCGAACGGCAGGCCGCCGATATTCTCGCGCACCAGCGCGCCCCAGTCGGCGAGCGGCGGCTGCAGCCCAAGCCCGAGGAAGGACAGGCCGGAGAGCAACAGCACGATGAAAACGAAGCGCAGGCCGAAATCGGCCAGCACCGGGCGGATGATGTTGGGCAGGATCTCGGAGCCAATGAGATAGATGGTGCTTTCGCCACGGACACGGGCGACGGTCATGAAGTCCATGGTGTTGATGTTGACGGCCAGCGCCCGTGCGAAGCGGTAGGCGCCCGGGGTGTAGATGACGGCGAGCGTTAGGATCAGCACCGGTATCGACGAGCCGACCGCCGCAACGACAACAAGGCCGAACAGCTTGCTGGGAATGGAGTTCATGGCGTCGAGGAAGCGGCTGAGGCAGGTGTCGAGCCAGCCGCCGGTGACGGCCGCGATCATGCCGAGCACGACACCGGAAAAGCAGGCGATGACGACGGCGGCAAGCGATATGCCGACGGTATAGCGCGCGCCCATCAGCACCCGCGAGAGCATGTCGCGCCCCAGATAGTCCGAGCCGAGCCACAGCCCCTGGCGCATCGGGCCGAAATAATCGTCGTCGACGATGTCGCCGATCGAATGGGGAATGATGTAGGGCGCGAAGATGGCAATCAGCGTCCATGCCAGGATGACCAGCGCCGCGATCACGCCCACGAGATTGTAGCTGTGGCCCAGGAAGGACCGTCGGGAGGCTGCGACGCGTGCCACCATCATCTGAGCCTCGGGTTGGACATGATGGCGACGATGTCGGCGGCAGTGATGAGCAGGAGATAGCCGAGGCAGAAGATCATTGCGCAGCTCTGGATCAGCGGCAGGTCGCGGGTCGCCACCGCATCCACCATCAGCTTGGCGATACCGGGATAGTTGAAGATCGTCTCCACGATGATGACGCCGCCGACCAGGTAGGACAGCGACAGCGCGACCGCGTTGACGATCGGCCCGAGCGCATTGGGAAGCGCGTGCTTCAGCACCATGCGGCTGCGCGAAGCACCCTTGAGAAGCGCCATCTCGACATAAGGCGTGGAGAGCGTTTCGATCACCGCGGCGCGGGTCATGCGGATCATCTGGGCGGAGATGACGAAGGTAAGCGTGATCACAGGCATCGCATAGATCCGCAAGAGGTCGGTCAGCGAATGAGCCTCGTTGACCGAGGACAACGCAGGTAGCCATCTGAGATAGACGGCGAACAGCAGCACCGCGAGAGTCGCGACCATGAATTCCGGTACGGAGATGACGCCGATCGAAAGGATGGTGACGGTGCGGTCGTAGACGGAACCCCGCAGCATCGCGGCGGTGATGCCGAGCATCAGCGCCAGCGGCACCGAGAGCAGCGTGGTGATGCCTGCGAGCTCCATTGTGTTGAGCAGGCGTCCGCCAATCAGTGCCGCGACGGGCATATTGTTGGCGTAGGACGTGCCGAGGTCGCCGTGCAGCAGGCCCACGAGCCAGAGCAGGAAGCGCAGGATCGCTGGATCGTTGAGATGCATGGCCTCGCGCAGACCGGCGACCGCTTCGGGGGTCGCCGCCTGGCCGAGCAGGATCGACGCGGTGTCGCCAGGCAGCATGCTGGTGGCGAAGAAAACCGCGAACAGGACGATCAGAAGGGTGACGACCGCGATCGCCAGCCGCTTCAACACGAGGTTTAGAACCCCAGACGTCATGGAAGCGCTCCTGCGGTTGCGTTCGGCCAAGCCAAGTTGCGCAATAGGTGCCGGGGACCGGCTGTCCGGTCCCCGGCAGGACCCTCTCAGGCTTCGAGCCACAGGTGTTCGGCCATTGCGTAGCCCATCATGCCACCAAGCGGGTTCGCCTCCAAACCCTTCACCTTGCTGGATAGGGCATCGACGTTGGAAATGTAGGCCGGGATGATGGTGCCCGCCTCCTCGGAGACCATGGCCTGCATCTGGTTGTAGATTTCCTTGCGCTTGGCCTGGTCGAGCGAGCCGCGCGCCTCGATCAGCAGCTTGTCGAACTTCGGGGACTTGTACTGGCTCTCGTTCCAGGGCGCGTTGGAGGCATAAAGGAGCGAGAACAGGATGTCCGGTGTCGGGCGCGGATTGATATTGCCGAAATGGACCGGCGCTTTGAGCCAGTAATTGTCCCAGTAGCCGTCTGCCGGGACGCGCTGCACGTCGAGCTTCATGCCGATGTCGGCGCCGGCGGCCTGGATGATGACAGCCATGTCGATCGACGAGGTCGCGGCGTCGGACGCGACCACCGGGATTGACTGGCCGAGCAGGCCCGCCTTCTGGAAGTGGAACTTCGCCTTGTCGGGGTCGAAAGCCTTCGGCTTAAGGTCGGCATTGTGGAAGATGTTCGCCGGCGAGACAGGCTGGTCGTTGCCGATTTCACCGAGGCCGCGCAGTGCCGATTTGACGATCTGCTCGCGGTTGACGAGATACTTCATGCCGGCCACGAAGTCGGCCTTGTTGCCCGGGTCCATGTCGAGCCGGATGTTGAGATCCGTATAGTTGCCCGAAGTCGTCTTCGAGAGTTCAAAGCCCGGCTGGCCCCCGATGAGCTTCATGGCGCGCGGATTGATCGAGGCCGCGAAATTGATGTCACCGGAAAGCAGGGCGTTGACGCGGGCACTGTCGTCGCTGATGGCGATGAACTCGAAGGAGTCCAGATAGGGCTTGCCCGACTTCCAGTAGTTCTTGTTCTTGGTGACGACGGACCGCACGCCCGGTTCGAACGTCTGCAGCACGAAGGCGCCGGTGCCGTTGCCCTTGGAGAAGTCGGTGGTGCCGTCGGCGACGATCATGAAGTGATGCAGCGAAAGGATGGTCGGAAGGTCGGCGTTCGGGTCGGCGAGCGTGATCTCGACGGTCGATTTGTCGACCGCCTTGAAGCCGGTCATCTGCGCGGCGATCTTGGCGACCTTGGAGCCGACCGCTTTGTCGAGATGGCGCTTCAGCGAGAAGACGACGTCGTCGGCGGTGAGGTCCTTGCCGTCGTGAAAGGTAACGCCCTTGCGTAGCTTCACGGTCCAGGTCTTGGCGTCCTTGCTGTCGAAACTCTCGGCCAGTTCCATCTGCGTGACGCCGTCCTTGTCGAGGAAGGTGAGGCGGTTGTAGAGCGAGCAGCAGCGGACATAGTCGGTGGAGAGCGACGCCTTTGCCGGGTCGAGCGTATCGGCGGTCGAGGACGACCAGCCGGCCGCCTTCAAATTTCCGCCGGAAACAGGCGTGGCGGCGACGGCTTGGGTCGCTCGTCCGAGCACCAAGCTGCCCGCGGCAACCGCGGCGCCGCCGGCCAGCAGCATCTTGAGGAGTTCGCGGCGGCTCGCGCCCCGCCGAATGGCGCTTTCGACCATGGCATCGTCTGCGCTGGTCCAGTTGGTGATCTTGTCGGTCATGTCATTCCCCTTTCTGTTGATTTCTCGGTCCGGATGCCCGTCTTGCCGCGCGCTTTCCGGCCTGGCTTAGGTTCGTTCCTTCAGGCTTTCCCGCACGGCCGCCGCCAGGGCTGCCATCGAGGTGAAGTGGTGGTCCGGCACGGTGAAGCGCTCAGGCTCGATCGTGCCGCCATAGCCCTTCTGCGCATGCCGGCGCTCGATCCAGCAATTGGTCATGCCAAGCGCCCGGGATATGCCGATGTCGTGGTGCTGGCTTTGCGCGACGTGCAGGATGTCGTCCTTGCTGTCGCCATGGGCCGCCACGAAGTCGAAGACCTTCTGGAAAAAGGCCGGGTCCGGTTTCTCGGTGCCTGTATCGTCTGCCGTGAAGGTGGCGAAAAAGGGCAGGCCCAGCTGCTTTTCGAAATGTTCGAGCGCCCAGCGCCGTGCATTTGTCATGGCGATCAGTCTGTGCGACTTCGCAAGGTCTGCCATTGCCGCCGCGCTGTCGGGGAAGCCTTTCCAGAGCTTGGCAGAATCCCGCAGACGGATGCCGTATTTCTCCTCGGCCGGTAGGCCGAGCGGCGGCGCGATGACCCTGTAGACACGAACGAGATCGTCGGGAAACAGGCCTGCATCGGGCATGTAGCGGGCCTGCCGGTAAAGGGCCAGCGCCTCTTCGCCATCGATCGAGACGCCGGCCTCGGCGGCAATGCCAGCCAGGCAGGTCGTAATGCCGCCTTCAAAGTCGATCAGCGTGCCGACCACATCGAAGGTCATGTATTTGAATTTGCTAAAGCCCCTGACCAAGACTGGCTCTCCTCTGCGCTGCCGAAATGCATGTGCTGAACAGAACAAAATTCCGTGCTGCCCGGGGCGTCGGCCGTTTCCGAAGGCCCGGAAAATCGGGCTTTCTGGCCTTGTCTTAGCTGCAGTCTGGCACTTCCCTCGCGCTGGATTTGCCGAAAAGGCGCAAGTGCGCGGCACAAAATTGCGAAATCGTCTGCCCCGGCGATATTTCGAAACCCGACATATTTCGCTGCCCCTCATGCCAGAGCTTGGCGGACATCGGGATCGTCCAGCGTCTGGTCCAGCGTTCGGCGCGTGCGGTCGATGATCGCATCGATATCGCTGTCGGTACAGCACAGCGGCGGCGCGTAGCCGAGGACTCCATGCGCGAAGGCGCGGATGATCAGGCCATTGTCCCACGCCCTGTCGAAGACCCGCCGCGCCGGCATGGCCGAGGCCGGAAGCGGCGTCTTCTTCTGCTTGTCGGTCACCAGCTCTACTGCGGCAAGCATGCCACGACCGCGCACCTCGCCGACGAGCGGATGATCGCTCAGGCCGGCCAATCCCGCCATCAGGCGTGCGCCGGCCTTGATGCCGTTCTCCAAAAGCCCATTTTCATAGAGCTTCAACACTTCGAGCGCGACGGCGGCGCTGACGGGATGGGCGGAATAGGTGTAGCCATGACCGACCGCCGAAGCGCCCGCGCCATCGGCGATCACGTCGTAGACATGATCGGCCATGAACACCGCGCCCATCGGAACATAGCCCGAGGTCAAACCCTTGGCTGTCGTCATGAAATCGGGAACGATGTCCTCCTCCGTGCAGGCGAACAGTGGTCCCGTGCGGCCGAATCCGGTGATCACCTCGTCGGCGATGAACAGGATGCCGTACTCCCGGCAGAGCTCGCGCATCGCCTTGATCCAGCCTTTCGGTGGGACGATGACACCGCCCGAGCCCTGGATCGGCTCGGCATAGAAGGCGGCGACCCGCTTCGGCCCAATCTCCTCGATCTTGGTCTTCAACGCGGTGAGCGAGGCTGCGATGATCGCGTTCCCGTCTTCGCCGGCCGGGTTTCGATAGGGATAGGGGGACGGAATCTTGTGCTGCCATTCAAAAGGGATGCCGAAGCCGACGTGAAAAGCGGGCAGCGCGGTCAGGCCGGCACCGACCACCGACGATCCGTGATAGCCCTGCTCGATCGAAATGAACTGGTCGCGCTGCGGCTCGCCCTTGGCGTTCCAGTAGTAGCGGACGAAACGGATCGTGCTGTCGACCGCGTCCGATCCGCCGAGCGTGAAATAGACGTGATTGAGATCCCCAGGCGCACGCTCGGCCAGTTCCGAGGCGAGGCGGATGGCCGGTTCCGAGCCGAGATCGAAATAGGCGGTAGCGTAGGGAAGTTCGCGCATCTGCCGTGCCGCCGCCTCGACGATGCTGTCATGACCGTAGCCTGCGTTGACGCACCACAATCCTGCGAAACCGTCGACGAGCTGCTTGCCGGACGCATCGGTCACGGTCGCACCCTTTGCCGATTTCAGCACACGCACGCCAAGCGCCTCGTGGCCGCGATATGACGAAACCGGATGAATAAGATGGGCGCGGTCGAGTTCGATCAGGGAATTGGCGAGCATTGATACCTCCGGCTAGAGCATGATGCCGAAAAGCGTGAAGCGGTTTTCGGACGACATCATGCCCTATCCCTTTGATTTAGAGCCGGATTCAGACTTCGGATCGACTTGATCCGAAATCATCCGGCTCTAGCCGAGCGCCTGGTTGGCGAGTGCGTAAACTTTTGGCCGCGCCTGTGCCGCGTCCGGCTTGGATGGACGGTCCATGGTCACGCCGCCGCCGACATGGGCGAGGCCGATTTCCGTGAGCCAATCGGCGATGCCGCTCCTGCTGTCGGTGTCCACGCGCAGGAAGGCACCGGGGCGCGACGCGGCGAAAAAGCTGATCAGGCCCTTGGCGTCCTCGACACTTCCGGCGATCACAGGGCCGATCACCTCGCCGCGTCCAAACGGGCGGATCGCCGCATAGGCCTCGATGGCGCCGTTGCGGCGGACGACGGCGAATTCCCCGCGCTCGGCAAGCGCATCGATCAGAGCTTCACGGTCCGCGCCATAGGCGTCGCGGTCCATCGCCTTGATTTTCGGCAGGTCGACAATGGCCGCGGCCTCCACCCCGGCGGCAGGCGCATCGAGCTCCGCGACATGGCCCTGATGCTGCACGACCGTGCCGGAGGGCACAAAGCCCAGTTTCTCGTAGAGAGGCATGCCATCCCGTGTCGCGACAAGCCGCAGCGGACGGTCTTCGGCAAGGGCGAACGCCTGTTCCATCAGCCGGCGACCGAGCCCCTTGCCTCGCACATTCCTGTCGACAATCACCATGTTGATCATGGCGCATTCATCGCCATAGGGCGTGACCAGGATGGTCCCGGTGACCTGGCCGTGGGCGCCGAGCGCGACCGCGCCGCTGGAGAGTTGCAACGCCATCTGCCAGTCCTGCGGACGATGCGGCCAATTCTCTTGACGCGAAAGCGCGACGGCGCCCTCGATATGGTTCGGCCCGAACGCGTGGATTTTGATCTCTTCCTGCTGCATGAGGCACCCTTCCGTCTGACGTAAGTCTCGACCATCGGCGCGCCGCAGATCGTCTGAAGGCGCTGGCTTCGGCGACATCTTTCGCCGTAGCGTGAGCGGTGCGCCGCATCTTGTGCTGGCGCCGCCCGTGGCGGATGCGTTTCAGGTCAGGGAAGGCAGGCCCATTGACCGTCGGGATGCTACGGCGTGCCAAACCAGCAGGCGGATACGAAACTTTCTGCTTTCGGGAAGGCTATTTCGGTCAGGTGGCTCGCCGCCCGCCGGCCTATGATGAAATATATCCCAACGCGGAAGTGCTTCCACCGGAGATCGACGGACATGGCTTCTTTCAGGCCCAAATATATCACCTTCGACTGCTATGGCACGTTGACCTTCTTCCAGATGGCGGAAGCGGCGCGCGATCTCTATGGCAGCCGGCTCGACGAGCCGCGCATGCAGGAGTTCATCAAGAACTTCGCGGCGTACCGGCTCGACGAGATCCTGGGCGACTGGAAGCCCTATGCCGACGTCGTCCACAACGCGCTCGAGCGCACGTGCAAGCGCAATGGCGTTGCCTTCAGCCCCGATGACGCCAGGCTGGTCTATGAGCGTGTGCCGACCTGGGGGCCTCACGCGGATGTCCCGGCCGGCTTGGCAAAGGTCGCCAAAGAAATTCCGCTGGTCATCCTGTCCAACGCCATGAATGCGCAGATCATGTCCAACGTCGAGAAGCTCGGCGCGCCCTTCCATGCTGTCTATACGGCCGAGCAGGCGCAGGCCTACAAGCCCCGCTTCAAGGCCTTCGAATACATGTTCGATAGGCTGGGCTGCGGCCCGGAGGACGTTCTTCACTGCTCGTCCTCGTTCCGCTACGACCTGATGTCGGCGCACGATCTCGGCATCAAGAACAAGGTCTGGGTCAACCGCGGTCACGAACCGGCCAACCCCTACTACGGCTACGTCGAGATATCAGACATTTCGGGCCTTCCAGGCGTGGTCGGTCTCTAAAACAGGCGGATTGCCGATGAAGTTCGTCTCCTACTGGCACGACACAGCCCCCGCATTTTCCGGCGCGGCGCAAGGCCCGGTCGAGGGGCACTACGATGCCGCCGTCATCGGCGGCGGCTTCACCGGTCTCGCCGCCGCGCGCCAATTGGCGAAGGCCGGCGCCAAGGTGGCGGTGCTGGAAGCGGAGCGCGTGGGCTGGGGGGCATCCGGGCGCAATGGCGGGCATCTGAACAACGGGCTTGCCCATAGCTACCTCTCGGCCAAGGCGGAGCTCGGCAAGGAACGCGCGATCGCCCTCTACCGGGCGCTGGACGACTCCGTCGACACGATCGAGGCGCTGATCGCGCAGGAGAGCATCGACTGCAGTTTCCGCCGTGCCGGCAAGCTCAAGCTCGCCTCCAAGCCGCAGCATTTTGCATCGATCGCCCGTAACTTCGAAGCCCTCCATGCCGAGGTGGATCCGGACACGGCGCTGCTGTCGGTAGACGATCTGAAATCCGAAATCGGTTCGCCTTTCCATGGCGCGATGCTGTCGAAGAAGAGCGCGATGATGCATATGGGCCGCTATGTGGCCGGGCTGGCCACGGCGGCTGCCCGTCACGGCGCAATTATCCATGAGAACGCGGCGGTGACGGATCGCAAGCAGGTGGGAAAAAGGCATGAGTTGACCACGTCGCGTGGCCGCATCAGCGCCGACAATGTGCTGGTGGCGACCGGCGCCTATACCACGCCTGATTTCGGCTATTTCCGCCGCAGGATCATCTCCGTCGGCAGCTTCATCATCGCCACGCGGCCGTTGAGCGACACGGAGATCGCCGCGACCATGCCGGGCAACCGCACTTGCGTGACCTCGATGAACATCGGCAACTACTTCCGGCTTTCGCCCGACAATCGCCTGATCTTCGGCGGCCGCGCACGCTTCTCGGCGACATCGGACCAGCGCTCCGACGCCAGGAGCGGCCAGATATTGCAGGCAAGCCTGGCCACGATCTTCCCGCAACTCGCCAGGGTCGAGATCGACTATTGCTGGGGCGGGCTGGTCGACATGACCAAGGACCGCTTTCCGCGGGCCGGCTACCATGACGGGGAGTGGTACGCGATGGGCTATTCCGGCCACGGCGCGCAGCTTTCCACCCATCTCGGCATGGTCATGGCCGATGCCATGCTCGGCCGCGACGACCGCAATCCGCTGAAAGGACTCGAGTGGCCTGCCATCCCAGGCTATTCGGGCAAGCCCTGGTTCCTGCCTATTGTCGGCCTCTACTATAAGGCGCTCGACCGGATCCAGTGACCTCCGATCCGGCCCGGCCTCGGCAAAAATCGCCTCAGCCGAGCCCGCCCATGTGAAAGCTCTTCATCTCGAGATATTCCTCGATGCCCGCCTGCGCGCCTTCGCGCCCGAGGCCGGACTGTTTGACGCCGCCGAAGGGCGCCACCTCCATCGAGACCGAGCCGGTGTTCAAGCCCACCATGCCGAACTCCAGCGCTTCGCCGACGCGCCAGGCGCGTTTCAAATTTTCGGTGTAGAAGTAAGAGGCAAGCCCGTAGGGCGTGCCGTTGGCCAGCGCGATCGCTTCCTCTTCCGTCTCGAAACGGAAAAGCGGTGCGACCGGGCCGAAGGTCTCCTCGTCGGCAAGCTGCATTTCGTTCGTGGCGCCGGTCAGCACCAGCGGCGCGACATATTGCAGGCCCTCCGGCAAAGCCGGCTTCTGCGTGATGATCTCGGCACCCTTGGCGAGCGCGTCCTCGACGTGGCGGTTTATCTTTTCCACCGCCGCCATGTTGATCATCGGCCCGATCGCGATGCCGGGCTGCGTGCCGGGCCCCACCGTCATGGCGTTGACACGGGCGGTGAGCTTCGCGGCGAAGGTTTCATAGACGCCGGCCTGGACAAGGATGCGGTTGGCGCAGACGCAGGTCTGGCCGCCATTGCGGAATTTCGAGACGAGTGCGCCCTCGACGGCGAGATCGAGATCGGCGTCGTCGAAAACGATGAAGGGTGCGTTGCCGCCGAGTTCTAGACTCAAGCGCTTCACGCTGTCGGCCGCGCCGCGCATGAGCAGCGAACCGACTCGCGTCGAGCCGGTGAAGGAGATCTTGCGAACCGTCTCGTTCGCCATGATCTCGTTGCCGATCTCGGCCGGCATGCCGGTGACGATGTTGATGACGCCGGGGGGGATGCCGGCCCGTTCGGCGAGCACGCCGAGCGCCAGTGCCGAATAGGGCGTGAACTCGGACGGCTTGATCACCACCGTGCAGCCGGCGGCCAGCGCCGGCGCGACCTTGCGGGTGATCATCGCGTTGGGAAAGTTCCACGGCGTGATGATGCCGCAAACACCGACCGGCTCCTTCAGCACGATGATGCGGCGGTCTGATGTGGGCGAGGGGATGGTGTAGCCGTTGATGCGGCGCGCTTCCTCGGCAAACCATTTGACGAAGGATGCGCCGTAGCGGATCTCGCCCTTGGCCTCGTCCAGCGGCTTGCCTTGTTCCGTCGTGAGGATCAGCGCCAGATCGTCAAGATAGGCCAGCATCAGGCCATGCCATGCTTCCAGGAGCGCCGCGCGTTCGGCGTTGGTCTTCTTCCTCCAGTCCCGATAGGCGGAAGCCGCGGCCTCTATCGCCGCGCGGGTCTCCGCACCGGCCATGTCGGGCACTGAGCCGATCGCCGACTGGGTCGCCGGGTCGAGAACATCGACCGTTTTGCCGGAGCGGGCAGCGACCCACTTACCGTCGATCAGGCCGGCTTCGCGGAAGAGACTTTTGTCTTTCAGGTTTTTCATCGAAAACGACCTTGCAATCAGGAGAGTGCTGTCACGACGGCGGCCGTGATGGTCTCCGTTCTGTCTTTGCCAGGAGTGGTGCCAATGCCGCGCGCGGTTGTCGCTTCGATGGCTTTCAGGATGCGGCCGGCCGCGGCCGTTTCGCCGAGATGTTCGAGCATCATCGCGCCGGACCATATGGTGGCGATCGGGTTGGCGATGCCCAGATGCGCGATGTCGGGCGCGGAGCCGTGCACCGGCTCGAACATGGACGGCGCCGAGCGGTCGGGGTTGATGTTGGCGGAGGCGGCGTAGCCGAGCCCGCCCTGGATCGCCGCGCCGATGTCGGTGAGGATATCGCCGAACAGGTTGGAGGCGACGACCACGTCGAGGCTCTCCGGCGCCATGATCATGCGCGCGGCCAGCGCGTCGACATGATAGCTGGTCACAACGACGTCAGAGTACTCCGCAGCCAGCTTTCGCGTGATCTCGTCCCAGAACACCATCGAATATTTCTGCGCGTTGGACTTGGTGACGGAGGCCAGCTTGCCGCGCCGTGTCCGCGCCTGCTCGAAACCGAAGCGCAGGATGCGCTCGACGCCGGCGCGGGTGAAGATCGAGGTCTCCACGGCGACCTCGTCCAGAGTGCCTTGATGCACACGCCCGCCGGCGCCCGAATATTCGCCTTCCGTATTCTCACGAATGCACAAAATGTCGAAGCTCTCGGCCCGCAGCGGCCCCGTCACACCCGGCAGCAGGCGGTGCGGCCGGATGTTGGCATATTGCACGAATGCCTTGCGGATCGGCAGCAGCAGGCCGTGAAGCGAGACGGAATCCGGCACCTCCATCGGCCAGCCGACCGCGCCGAGCAAGATGGCGTCAAAGCCGCGCAAGGTTTCGATGCCGTCCTCCGGCATCATACGGCCAGTGTCCTTGTAGAACTTGCAGGACCAGGGGAAATCGGTTCCGGCCAGGGTAAAACCTGCGTGCCTGGCCGCCGTATCCAGCACAGACCAGCCGGCGGCGGTCACATCGCGGCCGATGCCGTCACCGGGGATCAGGGCGATCGAATAGGACTTCATCGGCATCTCTCTAGAGGCTGATCAGGACGCTTTTGGTCCTTCGATTGGCGAGATAGGCTTCACGGCCGAGGTCCTTGCCGATGCCGGAACGCTTGTAGCCGCCGGTCGGCAGGATATGGTCGCGCGAGCGGCTGTAGCGGTTGACCCAGACGGTGCCTGCTTCGAGCTTGCGCGCGAAGCGGATGGTGCGGGAGAGGTCGGAGGTGAACAGGCCGGAAGCCAGCCCGTAGGTCGAATGGCTCGACAGCGCCAGCGCCTCCTCCTCGGTCTCGAAGGTCTGCACCGTCAGGACCGGGCCGAAGATTTCCTCGACGATTGCAGGATTGGACTGGTCGACACCTCCAATCAGCGTCGGCTCGTAGAAATAGCCGGCGTGGTCCATGGCATTGCCGCCAGTCAGGCATTCGCCGCCTGCCTCGACCGCTGCCCGCACGATGCCGTCGATACGCGCCCGTTGTCGTTCGGAGATGATGGGGGAGTACTGCGTCGTCGCATCCCAGGTCGGGCCGGGCCGCACCGCCTTCATCTTTCCCAGGATAGCGGCCGTCAGCCTTTCGGCGACGCTTTTCTCGACGATAAGGCGCGTGCCGGCCACGCAGGCCTGGCCGGCGTTGAACGTGACGCTGCCGGCAATTGCGATGGCCGCCTTGTCGAGATCGGCATCGGCAAAGACGAGCTGCGGGCTCTTGCCACCGAGTTCCAGCGTCAACGGCTTGACGCCGGTGCGGGCGACATTCTCCATGATGGCCGATCCGGCGCGGGTCGAGCCGGTGAAGGAGACCTTGGCGATGTCGGGATGACCGGTCAGCGCCGTGCCGGTCGTCGGACCATCGCCCAGGACCACGTTGACGAGCCCAGCCGGCAGGCCAGCCCTGACAGCGAGCTGCGCGATGTAGACGGTCGAGAACGGCGTCATCTCGGAGGGCTTCAGCACAACCGCGTTGCCCGCCGCCAATGCCGGACCGAGCTTCCACCCGGCCATCGACAGGGGAAAATTCCAGGGCGTGATCGCGCCGACCACGCCATAGGGCTCGCTCATGATCATGCCGAGACTGCCGTCGTCGGTCGGCGCCAAGTCGCCGCCTTCCTTGTCGGCGAATTCGGCAAAGAAACGGATCTGCTCGGCGGTAATGGCGATGTCGCCGGCGACAAGCTGGCCGACGGGTCGGGTCGAGCACAGCGCCTCGATCTTGGCCAGTGTTGCCGCTTCCGCTTCGATCAGATCGGCCCAGGCCTGGAGTGCCTTGGTGCGCTCACGCGGCCGGACGCCGCCCCAGTTGCTGGCCTTCAGCGCGGTCTTGGCGCTCTCCACCGCACGGTCGACCATGTCTATGCCGGCCACGGGACAGGCAACATATGATTTGCCATCCGACGGGCGGCATATCTCGATCCCGTCCTCAGCCGAGATCAACTCCCCGCCGATGAAATGACCGACGGGAAGGGGGATCGTATCGGGATCGAAGCTCAGGCTCATCGACAACCACTCCGCGGCATCGGCAGGAGCCTAGCGCGTCCCGGCACGCAGCATGCGCTGTTCGGGGTTCCGCCACCGACGAATGTTGTGTGCTGGGTGCGGGGGACGGCAAAATCTTCCGCGCCGGCCAGCACCTCGCTCGGATTCTGTCATCCCACGGTCACGTAGATCTTGCGCACCGTTTCGATCGTTTTCCAAATACCGGTGAAGCCAGGCTTCATCACGAAACTGTCGCCGGCGCGGTAGGTCATCGTCGCGCCGGCATCGGGCGTGATTTCTATCACGCCGGAGAGGATGTGGCAGAACTCGAATGTCTCCCCCTTGATCGAGCGCGTTTCGCCTGGGGTCGCTTCCCAGACGCCTGTATGGACGAGGTCGTTCTTGGCGACATCCTGCGCCCAGGTCTTGAAGGCAGGGTCGCCGGCAATCAGCCGCTCAGGCAGCGCCTTGGATTCGCGTGGCGAAAAGCTTGGGTTGGTATCGACGGTTTTGAGCAGCGACATGAGGACGGCCTTTCTGGTTGGACTTCAATAACCGCGCGACCGGTCGACGAGCCCGATCGGCTCGACACCGTCGCGGTGGCGCCTGATGTTGTCGATGACGGCGCGTGCGGCGGTCGCGGGCTGGGTGACGCTGGCGACATGCGGGGTGAGGATGATCTTTGGATGCGACCAGAACGGATGGTCCGCAGGCAGGGGTTCAGGATCGGTCACGTCGATCATCGCCGCTGAAAGGCGGTCGCGGTCGAGTGCGGTGACAAGCGCGGCGTGGTCGAGCTGCGGCCCCCGACCTGTGTGAATGAGCGCCGCGCCTTCGGGCAGTTTCGCGAACAGGTCGGCATCGAGGAAGCTGCGGGTGTCCTCGGTCAGCGGCAGCAGGCAGATCAATATGTCGCTGGCCATGAGCATCCTCTCCAGCCCGATCTCGCCGTGATGGCAGGTCACGCCTTCGATCTGCCGCGGCGAGCGGCTCCAGCCGGCGAGGGGAAACCCGAAGGGCTTCAGCCGGTCAAGGACGGCCTGGCCGAGCTGCCCAAGGCCGAGCACGCCGATCCGGCGCGATCCGGCCTGGAGTTGCAGGACGTCACGCCATTCGCCGGCGCGCTGCTGCGCCAGATAGGCCGGCAGGTTGCGGTGCAGGGCAAGTACGGCCAGCGTTACATACTCCTGCATCATGCGCACGATGCCCTCCTCGACCATGCGCACGATCTTCACCTTCCCAGGCACCGCCTCGAGGCGAAACTGGTCGACACCAGCGCCGATTGAAAACAGGACTTCCAGGTTCCTGTAGCGGGCGAGGTTCTCCGGCACCGTCCAGGTGATCAGGTAACGCACGGTGTCGGGATCGACTGTCCCAGCATCAATCGCGAAGGGGATGTCCGGCAATTCTTTGGCGAAAGCGTCGGCGAAGACCGCGCCGCGCCGCGCATCGGAATTGAACAGGAATGTCATTTCCGGTTCCCCTTCAGGCCGTGCAACGGACACCCAGCGCTTCGATCATCCGCTGGCAGGCGGCGAGTTCACCGGCGAGAATGAATTCGTCCGGCTTGTGGGCGCGGGCAATGTCGCCCGGGCCGCAGATGATCGCGTCGAAGCCGGCAGCCTGGTAGAGCCCGGCCTCCGTGCCGTAGCTGACGGCGGCAAGCGGCGCTTCGCCGGTCAACTCGCCCAGCAGTGCCGCCAGGCTCGCGTCTTGCGGCAGCGATAGCGCCGGATAGGCGCTCATTGGCGCCCACTCTATCCGAAAGCCTCCGGCCGCGAGTGCTTCGGCCCGCGCCTTGACCGGCGCGAGCAGGCTGGCAGGGTCGACACCGGGTATGGCACGCGCCTCGAGGTCCAGCGTGCAGCTGTCGGAGATGATGTTGACAGACCGTCCGCCCGCGATCACGCCGGCCTGCAGCGAAGAATAGGCTGGCTCGAAGACAGGGTTGAAAGGACCATGCGTCAGCTGCTCGGCTTCACTCACGGCAGCGGCGAGCACTTCGGACATCGCATGGATGGCGTTGAGCCCGAGATCGGGCCGGGAGGAATGGCCCGAGCGCCCCTTGATAATCACGCGGGCGGCCGCCTTGCCCTTGTGGCCACGCACGGCGCGCATGCCGCTCGGCTCGCCGACGATCACGCCGAGCGGCTTTGCGCAAAGGTCGGGAAGCCGGGCGATGAGATGCGGCACACCGCGGCACCCAATCTCCTCGTCGTAGGAGAAGGCGAGGTGGATCGGCCTGGCAAGGCGCAGGCCCGCCATATGAGATACAGCCGCGAGCGCCGCGGCAAGAAACCCCTTCATGTCCGTGGTGCCGCGTCCGTAAAGGCGTTCGCCGTCCGGGCGCAGCGTGAAAGGAGCAGAGGTCCATTGCGGCTCGCCAGCGGGAACGACGTCCATGTGGCCGGACAAGATGTAGCCCGGGACGTCGATGGGGCCGATCGTTGCGAAAAGATTGGAGCGGTCGCCTTCCGGTCCTGGGAGCAGGGTTACCTTCGCTCCTTTTTCCGCGAGATAGGCCTCGATCCAGCCAACGATGTCATCGTTTGGCTTGCCGGCGACCGATGGAAAGGCGACGAGGCGGTCGAGGATATCGAAGACGTCCATTCCTGCCCTCAAACATTTGGGTGCGCCGATTGGTGCCGTCGACCATAAGCTGCAACAATTCGAAAGAGGATGTGCGGCTTCTTTCGCGATTGCGTGCCGAAAGCGGAAGTGTTTCAGTTGAATCTTGCGTCGATGTGCGGCTTTCTAGCAAATCGTATCGATGGTTTGTTTTAGCGTTGGCAGGAGCATGGGTGGCCTGTGTGTCACTCGTTACGCGGTCTTTCAGAGGCATGGAATTGAAGCCGTCCGGAAGCTTGAAAATCGATGCCTTCTCGATGCGGATCGGCGACATCGAAGGCGTCGAACTCGACCGGTTGCACGCGCACTCTCTATCCGTGGGATGGCCGCATCGCGCCGAGGACTGGCAATTCCTGCGCGAATCGGGACGGGGGTTCGTTGCGCTCGACGAGATCGGCCGGGTGCTCGGCTCGGCCATGTGGTTCCCGCATGGCGACGATTTCGCGACCGTTGGGATGGTCATCACCTCGCCGCGGCTGCAGACGCTGGGAGCCGGCCAGTGGCTGATGAAGCGAGTCTTCGACAACGTGGTCGGGCGCAACTTGCGCCTCAATGCGACCCGGGCGGCAAAGCGGCTCTATCTTTCGCTCGACTTCAAGCCGGAGAAGACCGTCTATCACTGCCATGGGATTGCCCGCGCCGCCACGGCGGCTGGAATAGACAGGGAGTGTGGCGAGGTGCGTCGGCTGGTGGCCGAGCACTTGCCGGCGATCATCGCGCTCGATGCGGTCGGTTTCGGGGTGCATAGAGCGGCACTTGTCGAAAAGCTGTTCGAACAATCTGTTGGCTACGGGCTCTTCGACGAGGGGGCGCTCAAGGCCTTCGCTCTCTGCCGGCCCTTCGGCCGCGGCCATGTCGTCGGTCCGGTCATCGCGGAGCGAGATACCGATGCCATCGCAGTGGTCCGGCCGCACATCGCCGATCATTCGGGCAGTTTCCTCCGGGTGGACACGCATATGGGAAGCGGCGAATTCGCCGCCTTTCTGGCGCACAGCGGAATGCCGGTCTTCGACACCGTACTGACCATGTCGATGGGCAAACGCCTCGTCGATTTTGCGGTCGACGGTGCGGCTACACCGGTAACTTATGCTCTGGCCAGTCAAACTCTCGGATAGGTCAGCCGAGGATGCGGGCCGTCGCGGCTGCCTAAGCTGACGGTATTTTTGCAGGCGGCGTCGGGGCGCAGCCAAACGTTCCGAGGTCTGGAAATCAACCGACCGTCTCCGATAGTTGGTGAAACCCCTAAATTTTTTGCGACGATTTTCTCTTTAAAATCAGAAGCGTAACTTTTTGACGGTCTTCATGTCGGCATTCGCTCGGCGTTGTAGCGGGCTCCAGGAAAGTGCTGCTCAGCGATAGACATCGATAGTCGTCGAACGACGCATTTGCTGAAACAACCGCAGTTCAACTGGAATGCGAAGTGCGCAAGGCTTTGTGTGGCAGATATTTGTCCAGTCCCCAGAGCAATAGTCCGAACACCAAGTGCGGCACGAACGACGCCGGAATAAGTTTCGGACCGACATTGAATCCTGCAAGCCCCCACCCTACGAACGGGAAGAAGACCACAAGGATCACCAGCCAAAGTGCTCCGGCGAGCGCCAATGCCGTCGTGAGATCGCGCCGCGAAAAATAGCGTACGAAGATCACCGCCCAGAATGTCACGTAGGCGGCGTGGAACAGCAAGCCTACCGGCAACGGCAGCGACCGGCCCAACAAGGTCTCCGCGAAAGCCAGCGAAGGTGGTTTTGGAAAAGGCGATGCGCCGGCAGCTGTCAGTGCAAGCATCACGATGGCTGTAATCACCGCAATGACCACGCCGATGCCGATGGCTCTCCGCCATGAGCGGCCATTGGCGTTAGTGTTTGTCATCGACTTCCTCCTTCGAGTGTCAAATATCGCTCGGCGGCTATCGCGCGATAAGCGCAGCGACAACGATCGGCTAGATGGCCGGCCAGGGCTTCGTGCGGTTTCATTCTCGTTCCCTCTCCTGGCGATCGGTTCTAGCCAGAACATAAGGCCTCAAGTAGCTTGAGGTTCAAGTCCTTTCGAACAAGGAGCCGACGTCATGAAAATAGGCGAACTCGCGCAGCGAACCCGCACGAACGCGCCCACTATCCGCTACTATGAGGAGATCGGGCTGCTACCTGTTCCGGCACGGCGTGCCGGCGGCCAACGGACCTACGACGAGCCCGACCGCAGACGGCTGGCTTTCGTCCGGCAATGTCGCGAGTTCGGATTTCCAATCGAACAGGTCCGCTCGCTGGTCAAGCTGACGGAGGATAGTGACCGGTCGTGCATGGAGGCGCGCTCCATCGCGCAGGTTCATCTCGGCGCGGTACGCGAGAAGGTCGTGGAATTGAAAGGACTGGAACGCACCTTGGCCGATTTCATCGAACGCTGCGATGCAATCTGCTACGGAGGCCCAGGACCGGACTGCGTGATCCTCAAGGACATGGCGGAGCCGGTGTCCGGCGACGCGCCCCTTACAGGTCGAAGGAAGCGCCGGTGATCAAAACCGCGATTGTCTATCTCGCCGCCGCGTTCTTCGAGATCGCCGGCTGTTTCAGCTTCTGGACGTGGGTTCGCGAAGGGAGGTGGTGGCTCGCGCCTGGTGTTACGTCGCTGGCACTGTTTGCATGGCTGTTGACACAGACCGACACCGCCGCTGCCGGGCGAGGCTAGACGCTTAGGCGACGAAGCGGATCACGCCGCCATCCACGCGCAGAGCCGCGCCAGTGGTTGCGGAGGCCTGCTCCGAGCACACATAGACGATCATGTTGGCGACCTCGTCGGTGGTCGCGAAACGCTGGATGAGGGTGGTCGGACGCATAGTCCTCAAGAAGCCTTGTTCGGCTTCCTCTTGCATGGTTCCGTTTGCCCAGCCTGCTTCGCCATAAAGTCACCCAGGATCTCAGACCGGGTAGGTCCCGGCAGGACGGCGTTGACGGTGACACCCGTGCCCGCGACCGCCTCGGCAAGACCGCGCGAGATCGCGAGTTGCGCGGTCTTGGTCATGCCGTAGTCGAGCATCTCCTTGGGAATGTTGACCGCGGACTCGCTGCTCACGAACACGACGCGGCCCCAGCCCTTCGCCACCATGCGCGGCACGTAGTGACGCGTCATGCGCACGCCGCTCATCACGTTCAGCTGGAACAGGCCAAGCCGGTCCTCGTCGGGGATCTTCGCGATGTCCTCGACGCCGTTGTAGTCCCGGATGTGAGCCGTACCCACATTGTTCACGAGGATATCGGCGTCGGGCGCCTGCGCGAAGAATGTGTCGGCGCCCTCCGCGGTCGACAGATCGGCGGCGACGCCGGAGATCTCGCTGTCCGGGAAAGACTGGCGCATCTGCCGCACCGCCTCGTCGACCCGGGCATTCCCACGGCCATTAATGACGACCGACGCCCCGGCGCGAGCTAAACCCTCCGCGGTGGCGCGGCCGATGCCTGCCGTCGACCCGGTGACGATCGCCGTCCGGCCCTTGAGTTTGATATTCATGTCATTCATCTCCTGTTGTTGTTGTGAGCGGCTAAGGCGATCGATGCGCTGAAGCGCATCGTTCCCCTCGACCGAGAGCCTTGAAACCTGGCCCGTGCGGCCCAGGCTTCAGGACAAATGCACTAACCTGCCTTTTTCGCGACATCCGCCTCCGCCGCGCGGGCGAGGCTTTCGACCCATTTCTGGTGATAGCGGTAGAGCGCACCGGGATGCTTGCGTCCGAGTTCCTCGAGGAACCGGGGGCCTTGCTGTGTCTCCTCGGTCAGCACATGACAACCATCGCTCGTGGGAGTGATGACCCAGCCGTGGTACGCGCTCGAGCCGGTCTCGTCGCCATCGACGGTCGTCGCCCATGCAAGCCTGCGGAAGGGCTAGCATTCCGTCACGACCAGACTCATCGGGAATCCGACCGTCACCCGGCTGTATTTGGCTCCGAGCGCAAGTTCCGGCTCACCGGTCAGGATCTTGACCTGATCCTCGGCAGGAAAGTAGCTCGACCAGTTCTCGGCGTGGGCCAGCAGCCTCCATACCACTTGAGGGGGCGCCTTCGCGTCGATGTCATTGAGCGCATAGATGGCCGGCGTTTTGGGATCGTACTTCTCGGGCCAAATCACACGGTCGTACATCGATTACTGCTCCTTCTTGAACAAATCCTGGAAGATGAGCTGGCCCCAAACGCGGCCGCGTGCGTGCACCAGCGCGCCACCCTCGTTGAGCTTTCCCAGCTTGACGGGTGCGAACCCGAGTTGTTTGGCCAAGGCCGCCACGGGAACGATCGCGTCCTCGTCGTCGCTCGACAGAAAGACGACCCGGTGCCCGCCTTCGACGATCGGATCGGCAGCCAAAGTGGCCGCAATCAGGTGATTGAAGCCTTTCACGAACTTGGCGCCGGTGAACGCCTTCGCGACGAAGGCGGAGGACGGGAGACCGTCCAACTCCTCAGGGGGGACTAACGCGTTCATCGCGTCGATGACCGTCTTGCCTTTCCAACTCGGCAGGGCCTTCGCAACCTCGCGATGCTCGCCGAACGGGACCGCCAAGATGATCGTGTCGGCCTCGAGCGCGTCCCGCAGCGACTTGGCGACGACCGTGGGTCCAATCGCCCCAGCCTGCGGCGCCAACGCCTCGGGCGGCCGGCGGCTCGCGACGGCCACCTCGATGTTTTTACGGGCGAAGGCGTGGGCGAGGGCCTGGCCAATCTTACCGAATCCTACAATCGCATAGCTCATGATACTTCTCCGATCCATGTTGATATTGGTTCCCCGGCTCTCAACGGCACCGGGTTGTCTGTTCCCGCCGATCAGCCGCTTCCCGCGATCCGGCGCGATTTCAGATCGCCGAGAATCCTCCGTCGACAGACAACTCCAGCCCATTCACGAAGCTCGAATCGTCTGAAGCCAAAAACAGCGCGGCCGCCGCAATTTCCTCGGGACGCCCCATCCTTCCCCGCGGGATCAGGGATTCGAACATCCGCTTCGCCTCCTCGGTGAGAACTTGGTCCTGCATCGGTGTGGCGATCGGCCCCGGGTGCAGCACGTTCACCCGGATATTTCTGCTCTTCAGTTCGTTGAGCCACCCGCGTGCGAATGCGTGCAACGCCGCCTTGCTCGCCGCATACACGCTGTAACCAGGAAAACCTTTCAGCGAAGCCACTGATCCGGTCATGAAGATCGATCCGCCATCGTTGAACAGCGGCAACGCCTTCTGAACCGTGAACAGCGTGCCGCGCGTATTCAGGCCGAAGGTCGCATCGAAATGCTGCTCGGTAATCTCGCCCAGTGGGACGGCTTCGCCCGTGCCGGCGCTCGCATACAGGACGTCGATCTTGCCTTTTTCCCGCTTGACCGTGTCGAACAGGCGGTCGAGGTCGTCGAGATTGGCGGCATCGCCGCGCACGCCGGTCACGTTCCGGCCAATCAGCCTGATGGCCTCGTCCAGCGCCTCCTGCCTCCGGCCCGTGATGAAAACGTAGGCGCCTTCTTCGACGAACCGCTTGGCGCTCGCCAGCGCCATGCCGCTCGATCCGCCCGTGACGACTGCAACTTTACCGTCTAGCTTTCCCATGACTTCTCCTTTTGTGATGTCGGACAGCATCTGCCTCCGAGAACCTCGAAATGGGTCCGCCGGCGTCAGTTGTTGAGTGCGGAAGCGCGCACATCGGTGGTGCAAAATCGATCCGGCTGGGCGACTGACGCCGGCCGCGACGATCGGTATCAGTCGTTCGGAATTGGGTCGCGCTCGTCGATCTAAGCTTTGATGGCGGCCGTACTGCTGTACGATGCGTTCGATACGGACTTTGGAAAGCGCACCACGCGGTGCGGGATTGCACCATGATCGACTGGGATGACATTCGCCACTTTCTTGCCGTCTCGCGTGGAGGCTCGGTGCGGGCCGCCGCCGAGCGCCTCGGTGTGAACCACTCGACCGTGCTGCGACGCGTCGCCCAACTTGAGGAACGCCTCGGGGCGCAGATGTTCGAAAAGCTGCCTTCGGGCTACCGCCTGACGGCTGCGGGCGAGGAGGTCCTCGAGTTCGCGGACCAGATGGAAGCGTCGTCGCACTTGCTGGAGACGCGCGTCTTCGGGCGCGACGAGAGCGTGCGCGGGCTTCTGCGGGTGACGCTGGCACCGCCCCTCGCGACACACCTGCTGATGCCGGATTTCGCCGATTTCGCGCGTCTGCATCCGGACATCGAGATGGAAATCTTGTCGGCCGGCGAACTGGCAAATCTGACCAATCGAGAGGCCGACGTGGCGATCCGCGTCGTCTACGACCGCAAAACCCTGCCGCTCAATCTTCACGGCCTGAAAGGACCGGAGCTGTTCGGCGGCGTCTACATGTCCCGCGATCTACTGGCTGCGTGGCGAGCGGGGGCGCGGGACCCCATCCGGTGGATCGTCATAAGCATTCATGGAATTCCGGATTGGGCCCGCGAGGGTGAGGTTCGCACCACGGGGGTTCCGTTCAGGACCACGGACAGCGCGGCGCAGATCGTTGCGGTACGGCAAGGGCTCGGGATCACGACACTGCCGTGCTTCGTCGGAGATGCCGACCCCCTGCTGGCGAGGGTGCCGGGCACCGACCTGCACATGTATGGAACGCTCTGGCTTCTCACGCAGGGGGAGACACGCAAGACGAAGCGCGTGCGGCTCCTCACGGAATTCGTATCCCGCAGGCTCGCCGCATACGCTCCGCTTCTCGCAGGGCTGTCCATGTCGCGCGACTAGACGATGAGGGTGGTGAAATCCGTCGCGACAAGGCTGTTCGTAAATGTCCGGACGGCTTCCGCGAGAAGTTCTTCGTCGCGATAGCGGCCGGAGATGTGGGTAAGAACGAGCTGCTTTACATCGCTGGTCGCTGCCAGCGAAGCTGCCTCCGCAGCTGTCAGATGTCCGTAGTTGCGCGCCATCGTTGCATCTCGTTCGAGGAATGTGGCTTCGATGACCAGCAGGTCGGCGCCGCTCACCTGGTCGGCCAATCCATCGGTGGTTTCGACGTCGCCTACAATGATCAGTTTCTTGCCAGCTTCGGGTGGTCCGAGGACGGCTTCGGGTGCAATCATTCTGCCGTCGGGGAGAGAAATTGAGCGGCCTTCGGCCAAGTCCTTCCGGATCGGACCGTCTGGCACGCCCAGAGCCACCAAGCGGTCCGGACGGAGGTGACGACGTGCCGGCGTCTCGAAGATGAAGCCGTAGCTGTCGGTGTCGCGATGGCGAACTTGAAAGCAGTCGACCGTGAACTCATCCACCTCGAACACGCGTCCGGGGACAAGCGGCACGAGTTGCAGCGGGATCGGCGCGCGTCCCTCACCCCAAAGGCCAGCGAGCATGCGGGCGACGACGTCGAGAGTGTCGGCGCTGCCATGAATGGTCACAAGGTCCTCGCTCTGCCGGAGCCGAAGCGTCGAGAACAAGCCTGGAATCCCGAGCACATGGTCGAAATGCGCGTGCGTGAGGAGCAGGCGATCAAGTCGCCTGAATCCGGCGCCGCTGCTCAGAAGCTGACGCTGGGTGCCTTCCCCGCAATCGACCAGCACCCGTTGACTGCCGGCTTCAATGAGCAGCGCCGGGTGGTTGCGCTCGGCCGAGGGCACGCTGGCCGAGGTGCCAAGGAAGACAAGCCTGAAGGTCATGCGAGCAGTCTAGCTCGCTGGCAACGAGACCTCAAAGCGGGCGAAAGAGCGGTCCTGGATAGATTTCGCGAGCCGGCTTGGCCCAACGGTTGTCGGCGAACTTGCTGGCCGAGATCGCCGGTGGGAAGGACGTCGCCTTACTTGCTACCATGCCTCGCTGGCTGCCTCGTTCCAAAGAATGAGCGTGAGTGAATTCGGCACCGAGGGTCGCATATCGCGCCGGACCATAGGCAGTGAGATCCGAGCCGCCCGCTCCTTCATGATCAAAGGTGATGACGTGAAGCCGGTCATCGCCCGCGGCCTCGATCTGCACCGGGATCAGTATGATCAATCGCTATCGCGCGCAATTAGCTCCAGCGGCCAGACCTCGCGCATGATGCGCGGGCCCTCCGCGCCGGCGAAGGCAGGAAGCGACGCCAGCAGCATTTCGGCGAGCCGCCGTCCCATCGGCTGCAGCGCCGGGCGGAAAGCAGTCAGCGCCGGCGAGAAATAGCGGCAGAGCGGCGTGTCGACGATGACGGTCACCGCCATGTCGTGACCAGGCTTGATGCCCATCTCGGCCAGCGCCTTGCAGCCGCCAAGCGCCATGGCGTCATTGTTGAAGATGATGGCGGTCGGCGGGTCCTTGCAGCGCATCACCCGCGGTGTCACTTCGTAGCCCCCGGCCTCGTTGATGAAGCCGTCGGCGATCAGACCGGGATCGACGGCGATGCCATGCCTGCGCAA
This sequence comes from Mesorhizobium sp. ES1-3, assembly GCF_020164795.1. Lineage (NCBI taxonomy): Bacteria > Pseudomonadati > Pseudomonadota > Alphaproteobacteria > Hyphomicrobiales > Phyllobacteriaceae > Mesorhizobium > Mesorhizobium sp. ES1-3. Next base: position 373,750 of record NZ_JAIUGW010000001.1, on the reverse strand, counting down.
GGCCTTGCGATAGCCGTCGACGAACAGATAGCCGAAATTGAGATCGAGCGATGGGCGGATGGCGGCGATGCGGCGATGGCCGCGCCCCACCAGCCGGTCGACCGCGTCGGCGCCTGCTTTTTCGAAATCGAGATCGAGCGAGGGATAGGTCTTGTCGCCGGAGCGGCTGCGACCGAGCGTGGCGAAGGGGAAGCCGGCCTGGGTGAGATAGTCGATGCGTTCGTCCTCGCGCCGCGTCCAGGCCAGCACCACCGCGTCGGCACGACGCGTCTCGACGACACGCCGCAGGCGCTCCTGCTGATAGTCGCCCGGCGCGCCCATCACCACGATCAGGTCAAGCCCGCTTTCGGCGAGCCGGCCTTGCAACCCGGTCAGGAACGGAATGAAGAACGGCTCGCCATATTCCTGGTCGCCCGGATGCGGCTGCAGCATGAAGGCGATCGAACGAGTGGCGCCTTGCCTGAGACTGCGGCCGGACTGGTTCGGCGAATAGTTGAGAGCCCTGGCCGCCTCGAGCACGCGCTGGCGCGTGTCGGCATTGACGTCGGCGCGACCGTTCAGCGCCCGCGATACCGTGCCGATCGAAATGTTCAGGTGACGGGCAAGGTCGTGAATGCTGGACGCCAAGTGACTGTTTCTCCCCATGCTTGGCTAGCACCGGTGGCCGCCCGGGCCAAGGCGCAACGACGATTTTCGTGGGCTGCCGATTGACATTCTACGCCTTCGGGTGTGTTCTCGTAAACGTTTACGGAAAAACGTTTACGGTAATGCCGTGAACGCCGGGACGATCGGCCTGGAGGGGCCGAGAGGGAGGAGTGCTGGATGATCGACGCCGTCCTGGTCGGCTGCGGAGCGATGAGCAAGGCTTGGCTCGATGCCGCGCGGCAGATCGATGGGCTCGCCATTGTCGGCCTTGTCGATCTCGATGCCGACAGGGCGAAGGCCAGGGCTCGCGAATACGACCTTGGTGGTGCCGTCATCGGCACCAGTCTCGACGCCGTGCTCGACCAGACCCGACCGCAAGCGGTGTTCGATGTGGTGGTTCCCGCCGCCCGGCGCGACGTTGCGTTTTCCGCCTTTGCCCATCATTGCCATCTGCTGACGGAAAAGCCGCTCGCCGATAGCCCGGAGAATGCCCGCGCCATCGTCGAGGCCGCCCGCCAGGCCGGGCGCATCCATGCCGTCGTCCAAAACCGCCGCTACGTCGCCAATGTCAGACGCATCCGGAGGTTTCTGGACTCCGGCGCCGTCGGTGCCGCGACCAGCATCCACGCCGACTTTTTCGTCGCACCGCATTTCGGCGGTTTTCGCGAGGAGATGGCGCATGTGCTGCTGCTCGACATGGCGATCCACACATTCGACGCCGCCCGCTACATGGTCAATGGCGAACCGGCCGGCGTCCATTGCCAGGAATGGGAACCGGCCAATTCCTGGTACCGACAGGGCTCGTCGGCCAGCGCGGTCTTCGATCTCGGCGGCGGCAAGGTCTTCACCTATGCGGGCAGCTGGTGCGCGGCCGGCTTCCGCACCAGTTGGGAGGGCAGCTGGCGCATCGTCGCCGAGCGCGGCAGCCTGATCTGGGACGGCCATGACGGGTTGAAGGCGGAAGTGGTGGTGCCGGGCCGCGACGGCATGTTCGACAAAATCCAGCCAATCGAGGTGCCGGCGCTCGATCCCGCCGACCGCGTCGACGGCCATCTCGGCATCATCAGGGATTTCATGCATGCCATCGAGACCGGCACCGAGCCGGAAACGCGCGGCGCCGACAACATCAAGAGCCTGGCCATGGTCTTTGGCGCCATCGAGAGCGCCGAAACCGGACGTCGCGTGATGATCGCAAAGGAAGCACGATGATGCCAAACCCGCTTCTCGACATCAGGATCGGCACTATGGTGCGGGCCAACCTCGACGACCCGGCCGCCTACATCAAGGCAATCCTGCCGCTCGGCTTCGAGAGCATTCAGCCCTTCTTCTGGCAGACGCTGGGTGGCAAGGACCTGCCCCGGCTGGCCGGCCAGATCCACGAGGCGATCGGCGACGCCGATGTCACGGTGTCCTCGCTCGGCGTGTTCGGCAATCCGCTGGAGGGCGGCGATATCGACCGTGGCGTACTCCAGGCTTGGGAGACGGTCATCGACAATGCGCATTTGTTCGGCGCCTCGATGGTCTGCGGCTTTACCGGCCGGCTCCGCGGCAAGCCGCTGACAGACAGCCTGCCGCGCTTTCGGGAGGTGTGGGGGCCGCTGGCCAGGCGCGCCGCCGACAAGGGCGTTCGCATCGCCTTCGAGAACTGTGCGATGGACGGCAACTGGGCTGCCGGAGACTGGAACATCGCCCACAATCCGGATGCCTGGGAGCTGATGTTCAACGAGTTGCCTGACGACAATCTCGGCCTCGAATGGGAGCCCTGCCACCAGCTCGTGTATCTGATCGATCCGATGCCGCAGATCCGCAAATGGGCACCGCGCATCTTCCACGTCCACGGCAAGGACGCGACGGTGCGCTGGGACGTCATTCGCGAGCACGGGGTGTTCGGCCGGCTGCCGTTCGTGCAGATGCGCACACCGGGCTTCGGCGACAGCGACTGGACGCGGGTGATCAGCGAATTGCGGCTGGCCGGGTACAAGGGCGCCATCGACATCGAAGGCTGGCACGATCCGGTCTATCGCGGTGACCTCGAGATCACGGGGCAGGCGCGGGCGCTGGAGTATCTCAAGCTATGCCGGGGAGGTGCGAGCTACCTGCCAAATCCGGCGTGAGGATCGGTCGGCGGGAGGAGCCGGCCGCAAGTGGTACTGCCAAAGCAATCGTTCAAAGGCCCCCTCGGCTGACGAGGGAAACAATGGGAGGAACGTGCATGAGCATCGCGATCAGAACGACACTTCTGCGCACGACCGTCGTGGCGGCGGCCACGGCGCTTACCGCCGCAATCTCCACCTTGCCGGCGCAGGCGCTCGACGCCCAATGGTGCAAGGACGTTCACATCCGCTTCTTCGTCGGCGGTGCCGAGGGCGACGCCTTCGGCACCATCGTCTACAATGGCGCCAAGCAGGCCGCGGCCGATCTCGGGCCCAAGGTCGACTACATCTTCTCCCAATGGGACGCGGAGAAGATGGTGCAACAATTGCGCGAAGCGGTCGCGGTCAAGCCTCAGGGCATCGCCATGATGGGCCATCCGGGCGACGCCGCGATCATGCCGCTCGCCGAAGAGGCGCATAAGGACGGCATCAAGATGATGTACCAGAACGTCCCGGTGCCGAAGGTGACGGCCGCGTTCGGTGGCGGCTATGTCGGCGCGCAGCAGGAACAGCAGGGCCGCGCGCTCGGCGCCGAAGCGTTCAAGCTCGGCAAGCTCAAGGCCGGCGACAAGGCAATCATGATCGGCCCGTTCGAGAACGAGAACCGGGGCGCGCGCGAGCGCGGCACGGTGGCGGCGCTGAAGGAAGCGGGGGTCGAGGTCATCCAGCTGTCCTCGCCGCCGAGCGGCGAATGGGCTTCCGACCCCAACCTCGCCATTCCGGTGATCACGGCGGCGCTCCTCAATCACCCGGACATCAAGGCGGTCGGCTATCCCGGCGGCCAGATGCTCGGCAATGTCGCAACCTACATGCAGGCGGCAGGGCGCAAGCCTGGCGATATCTTCAACTTCGGTTTCGACACCAGCCCGCAGATTGTCGAAGGCTTCAAGGGCGGCTGGGTGCAGCTGACGGCCGACCAGCAGCCATTCCTGCAGGGCTATCTACCGATCCTCAGCCTGTGCCAGCAAGTGGTGCTGGGTCTGGCGCCGATGAATGTTGACACCGGCGCCGGCTTCGTCACGCCGGAGAATTACGAGATCGTCGCGGAACTCGCCAAGCAGGCGCTGCGCTGACCTCCCAAGCCGTCGGCCGGGATCAGGCCCCGGCCGGCGGGACCGCTGGTGCGTAACAATCAAGCGAGGATCCGATGGCCGAACGTCTCATAGAACTGCGCGATATCGCCAAGTCCTACGGCCACGTCTACGCACTTGGCGGGGTCAATCTCAGCGTCGACCGCGGCGAGGTGGTCGGCCTCATCGGCGACAACGGCGCCGGCAAGTCGACGCTGATCAAGATCCTGTCGGGCGTGGTCAAGCCGACCAGCGGCGAGATACTCATCCGCGGCAAGCCGGTGACCGGATGGAATGCGGCACGTTCGCGCGAGGCCGGCATCGAAACGGTGTTCCAGGACCGGGCGCTGGCGGTGCAGCAGACGATCGTGCGCAACATCTTCATGGGCCGCGAACTCACCGGTTTTCTCGGCTGGCTGAAGGTCGGCAAGGAAATCGAGGAGGCGAGTCGGCTGATGCGCGAGATAGGCTTCACCTCGAAAGTATTCACGCCGCACTCGATCGTCGGCCAGTTGTCGGGCGGCGAACGCCAGGGCGTGGCGATCGCGCGCGCCATCTACAAGCAGGCGGAACTGATCGTCCTCGACGAGCCGACGACGGCGCTGTCTCTGACCGAGACCGCCAAGGTCTTCCATTTCGTGCGCCAGGTGCGGGCGAGCGGCCGCTCGATCCTGTTCATCGGCCACAACATCCATCATGTCTTCGACATCGCCGATCGCTTCGTGGTGCTGGATCGCGGCAAGGTCGCGCTCACAGCCGACCGGAGCGAGGTCAAGTCGGCCGAAGATCTCATCAATTTCATGGAAGACGTCGCACATCCGGGTGGGTTGGCCGGGTTGCACGACACCGGCGACGCGGAGCAGAGAGCACGATGAGCAAGACCATGGAGCCCGATCTGCACGAGCCGTCGGCCGGCACTTCCCGCCAAGGCAGTTCCCAGAACGAGTGGAAGCACCCGTCCGATCACTGGATGCGCGGCTTCATCCTTGACAACCGCGCGTCGCTTGGCACGCTCGGCGTGTTCATCGTCATGATGGCGGTGTTCATGATCGCCAACCCGACGGTCTTCACAACCTGGTATCTCTACAGCGCCGTGCTCACCACGCTTCCCGTGGCGCTGTTCGTGGTCGTGCCGCTGGTCTTCGTCGTCACCTGCGGCGAGATCGACCTGTCGTTTCCCGCGACGATGGGTTTTGCCTCCTGGGTCTTCGCGCTGGTGGTGCAGGCCGGCTACGATCCGTTCCTCGGCATTGCGGCAGCGCTGGTCACCGGCACGCTGCTCGGTTTCCTCGTCGGGTCGCTGGTGGTCTATGGCGGGCTGTCGTCGCTGATCGCCACGCTTGGCATGAATTTCCTGCTGCGTGGACTGATCCAGATCATCAATGAGGGCAGATCGACGTCGCTGACCAGCCTTGCCGACAGCTGGGCCTACAGGATCTTTTCCAGCCAGATCCTGGGCGTCCCAGTGCAGATATTCTGGGCCATCGCCTTCGTCGTCCTTTCGGCGCTGCTCTACAACCGCCACCGCTTCGGTGCGCAGGTCAAGGTGGTCGGCGACAATCCCGACAGTGCCCAGCAGATGGGCATCGACGTCAAGCGCGTGCGGGTGAAAGTATTCGTCTTCGTCGGCATCGGGGCCGCGATCGCCGGCACCTTCTCGGTGATGATCAACTTCACCTGGTGGCCGACGGCAGGCGACGGCTATCTCTTGCCGGTGCTGGCCTCGGTGTTCGTCGGCGGCACGCCGACCTGGGGCGGTATCGGCACAGTGGCCGGCGGCGCGATCGGCGCGGTCACGGTGTCGTTCATCCAGACCGGCGTCGTGGCGGCTGGCCTGAGCGGCTTCTACGTCCAGTTCTTCAACGGGCTGATCATCATCCTTTCGCTGCTTGGCCATAAATGGAACCAGGCACGGTATCGGTGACACGATCAGCTTGGTGCGAGAATTTGTTGGCCGACGGCGCCGGCATTGATGGAGCTGTCTGCCAACCCACGCAACTTGATATGGGTTAGCTTTTTCCTCCTCGAGTTTCACCGAGAAGATCGGCACGATGGCTGACCTCACGCGCCAAAGCTATCGGCGACCGCAGGGTTCTTGCGTCGAAAGAATCCGTGCCTGACAAGGCAATGGACAATTCGAGAAACATTCCATGCTCTCGTCCGTCTATTGAAATTTGGGGTTGGCCTTTCGCCAAGCCTCATACTCTTCGTTGGCACTTGGGTGCAGCGGATAATAGCGTTGCAACGACCCGCCCTCCATGAGCTTCATGCGCGAAAATTCCTCCCAGTCGTGATGCTTCTGTGATTCATCGATCACCTTTGCGGCCATTGCGACGGGCAGCACGACCACCCCGTCATCGTCGGCGACGATGATGTCGCCGGGGATCACCGTGACACCGCCGCAGGCAATCGGAACGTTGACGGCATTGGGATAGATGCTGGTTTGCACATGGTAGTTGGGCGTCCAGCCGCGCAGCCATAGCGCCAGATCGAGCTTTTCGACATTGGGCCGGTCGCGCATGCACCCGTCGATGACGATACCCGCGCCGCCTCTGCCCTTGAAATACGTCGACATCATATCGCCGAAGACGCCCGAGCTCATGTCGCCGCGCGCGTCGACCACGACCACGTCGCCTTCCTGCGCGTGGTAGAGCACATGCCGGTGCAATTGCGTCTCCGGGTCGGCATATTCGCCCTCGGTGAAGAGGTCCGGCCGCTGCGGCATGAACTGCAGCGTCAGCGCCGGCCCGACGATCGACTTGCCGTGGTTCTGCGCCACCGGACCGACCATGTGCGGATTGCGGAAGCCCATATGGCCAAGCGTGCCGGCGACCGTCGCGGCGCCGATCTCCCTTAGCGCGTCGATCAGATCCTTGGGCGGCCGCGTGATGTCGGAAGTATGCGTCATTGTGGACTCCGATTGAAAGGGAACTACCAGTTCGTGACAGAACCATCGCGGCGCTTGAGGTGGGGCGCTTCCCAGAAACGGAAGCTCTGGGCGCGGACCGCCTCTTCGTTGACCTCGACGCCGAGCCCCGGCAGATCGGTGACGAGATAATCGGGGCCGTCGAGCCGTGGTTGCACCGGGAAGAATTCGGAATTGTCGAAGCCAAGCTTTGCTTCGGGCGCCCTTGTCTCCAGCCACGAAAAATTGGGTACCGCGGCGGCCAGATGCACGGTCGCGGCCGTGCATACTGGACCAAGCGGATTGTGTGGCATCAGGTCCACATAGTGCGCCTCGCTCCAGCCGGCGACTTTCATCGCTTCGGTGAACCCGCCGACATTGCAGATATCGAGCCGGTTGAACTGGTGGATGCCGCGCTCGATATAAGGCAGGAACTGCCACTTGCTTGCAAATTCCTCGCCGATGGCAAAGGGGATGTCGGTCATGGTGCGCAGGGACTCGTAGGCGTCCGGCGTCTCGTCGCGTATCGGCTCCTCGAGGAAATCGAGCACGCCGCGGTCGAGCTTGTTGCAGAAGCTCGCCGCCTCCGCCACCGACAGCCGATGATGATAGTCGATGCCGAGGACGACATCGTCGCCCAGCGCCCCGCGCGCCTTGTTCAGCATAGTCGCTGTAGCGCCGATCGACTCGCGGGGCTCGAAGATGTCCCTGCTGTTTTGCCCGACGGGGAAAAAGCGGATTGCCTGCCAGCCCTGGGCGCGCAGTTCGCGGGCCCGCTCGATGGCAACATCGCCCTCGGCCTCGTCTCCGGTCGAGGCGAAGGTGGGGATCCGGTCCCGTTGCTTGCCGCCCAGCAGCTCGTAGACCGGCACCCCCAGCGCCTTGCCCTTGATGTCGTGAAGGGCGATGTCGATGGCGGATATCGCCGCCTGCAGAACGCGCCCGCCTTCGAAATACTGGCTGCGATAAACCTCCTGCCAGATCCGCCCGATCTGCATGGGGTCGCGGCCGACCAGAAACTCGCGATAGTGCTCGACCGCGCCGGCCACGGCCTTCTCGCGTCCGCTCAGGCCGCTCTCGCCCCAGCCGAAGATGCCGTGGTCGGTCTCGACCTTGACCAGCATCTGGTTGCGCGTTCCCACCCACACCGGATAGGGCTTGATCGCGGTGATCTTAAGCTTCGCAGTCATCCATGTCCCACAAGCATTCCGCCCTGTCTCAGTCGGCCTCGAGGGCCATTTCGGTTTCGCCGTCGAACAGATGCATCCGCTCCTGGTCGAACTCGAGCCAGATCCGCTCGTCGGGCGCGACGGCAATGTTCGGCGGCACGCTGACGTTGACGATGGCGCCGGACAGGAACGCCTGCACGAAGGTGACGTCTCCGGTTGGCTCCACCGTGTAGACCTTGGCCGGGATGCTGCCCGGCACCGCACTCTTGTGCAGTTTGATCGTCGAGTGACGTGCGCCGAGTACGACTTTCTTGGTCGTTGCCTTCGTGACCTTCTGGACGTTGCGCGGCGAGAGCCCGAGGCTCCAACCCTCCGCGCTGGTCAACACGGTTCCGCCGTTCGCGGAGGACGCCTCCAGCGGAATGAGGCTCATCGCCGGGCTGCCGATGAAGCTGGCGACGAACATGTTCACCGGATGGGCAAAGACCTGCGCCGGTGAATCGTATTGCTGCAGGAAGCCACCGTTCATCACCGCCATCTTGTCGGCCATCGTCACGGCTTCGAGCTGGTCGTGCGTCACGTAGATGATCGTCGCCTTCAGATCCTGGTGGAAGCGCTTGATCTCCGACCGCATCTGCACGCGCAGTTTGGCGTCGAGGTTGGAGAGCGGCTCGTCCATGAGGAACACCGCTGGGTCGCGCACGAGCGCGCGGCCCAGGGCGACGCGCTGCTGCTGGCCGCCCGAAAGTTCACGCGGCTTGCGCTCGAGCAGGTGTGTCATGTCGAGCACGCGCGCCGCTTCTTTGACCTTCTTGTCGATCTCGTCCCTGGGCAGTCTGCGCATCTGCAGCGGGAAAGCGAGATTCATATAGACCGACTTTTGCGGATAGAGCGCGTAGTTCTGGAACACCATTGCGATGTCCCTGTCCTTGGGGTCGAGATCGTTGACCACCCGGTCCCCGATGACGATGTCGCCCGAGGTGATCGGGGTCAGCCCCGCGACGAGATTGAGCGTGGTTGTCTTGCCGCAGCCTGAAGGGCCGACGAGCGCAACGAACTCGCCGTCGCTGACCGTCAGCGAAACGTCGTTGACGGCCTTGAAGTTACCGTAGGTCTTGACGAGATCTTTGAGGACCACGTGGGCCATCGGCAACTCCCTAATGCTTGACCGCGCCTTCTGTCAGGGCGCGTACGAAGTATCGTTGCAGGACGAGGAACAGCACCACGACGGGCACGCTCATCATGAAGCTCGCCGCCATCAGGCCCGGAAAGTCAGTCGTATTTTCCGAGAAAAAGCGCTGGATGCCGACCGGCAGCGTCAGCTGGTCGTTCTTGGAGAGGAAGGTGTAGGCGTAGATGTATTCGTTCCACGCGCCGATGAAGGAATAGATCGCAGTGGCGATGATCCCCGGCGTCGAGAGCGGCATCACGATCATGATGAAGGCCTGAAACCGCGTTGCCCCGTCGATGCGCGCCGCCTGCTCGAGCTGCACCGGGATATTGTCGTAGAAGCCCTTAAGCAGCCAGATCGCCAGGGGCAGGCCGAAGGTGAGGTAGGTCAGGATCAGCGAGCCATGCGTGTTCACCAGCCCGATCGCGCGCATCAGGATGAAGAGCGGCACGAGAAAGATCACCGCCGGGAACATGTTGCGCAGCAGCACGGCGAAGAACAGGAAGTTCCGGCCCGGGAAAGTGAAGCGCGAAAACGCATAGGCCGCGGGGACGGCCACGATCACCGAAAGGATTGTCGTGGCGCTCGACACGAACAGGCTGTTCCAGAAGAAACGCAGGAAGTCCTGGCCGACACTGTTCTGCGGATCGAGCAGCTTCTGGTAGCTGGCAAGCGTAGGCTCGTCCGGCCACCATTGCGGCGGGAATTGCGTCGCCGCGAAGCCGGACTTGATCGAGGTGACCAGCATCCAGAGCATCGGCACCGCGGTGTAGAGCAGCATGAACAACAGGAAGATGCGCCCGGCCCACCGCCATCCGTCGACGCGCATGCGGCGACGGGTCCGGCCTCGAGAGGCTGTCTCGGCGATCGTGCTCATGCGCTCCCCTCTTTCCGCTCATTGCCGTTCAGCGCACGGACGTAGAAATAGCCCAGCGCCATCAGGATGAGGAATAGGAGCACCGAATAGGCGGATGCCACGCCCCAGCGCTGGCGGCCGAAGGCGAGCTCGTAAATGTGGGTTATCCAGATATGCGATGCGTTTGACGGCCCGCCTCCGGTCATGATCCAGGGGATGATGAAGGAATTGAAGTTGGCTACCGCCAGCAGCAGGATCGTCACCACCGAGACGTTGCGCAAGTGCGGGAAGGTGACGTGCCAGAAGCGTTGCCATGCGTTGGCCCCGTCGACTTTGGCGGCGCGCAACAACTGGTCGGGGACAGTCTGCAGGCCGGCCATCATCATGATCATGGCAAACGGGAACTCGCGCCAGATATTGACGACGATCAGGGAGGGCAGCACGGTGCTGACGTTGTCGATGAAGTTCGGCGGCCGGTCGGTCAGTCCGAAGCCCACCAGCACCGCGCCGATGATGCCGAAATCCGAATGGTAGATCCACTTCCAGATATAGGAGGCGGCGACGGCGCTGATCACCCAAGGAATGATCAGGATGGCACGCAGGACACTGCGGCCGACAAAGTCGCGGTGGAGCGCCAGCGCCGTGGCAAACCCCAGGACAAAAGAGATGAAGGTGGATCCGAATGTCCAGATCAGGGTGTTCCAGGTTACCTTCCAGAACACCTCACTGGTGAGGATGGTGGTGTAGTTTTCGAAGCCGATGAATGTCTTGTCGCGGAGCTGCAGACCAGGCGGCGTCTTATAGAACGACAACTCGATCGTGTAGTAGATCGGATAGGCGATGACGATGAGCATCACGGCGATCGCCGGGAGCACGTATGCATAGTCGGCGCGATGCTCCCAGACGTTCCGCAACGCGCCGGACCTGCCGGGTTGCAATTTTCGGCGAGCCTCGGCCTTGCCGGTCACGATCGTCACTGTGGCGTGCCCTTGTTCTTCGGAATGAACCGGCTGCGCTCTCGGCGCAGCCGGCCAGATCGGAGGTCAGGTCCGGACTAGAGTCCGCCCATCAGGTCTTTCACCTTCTTGGCCGCGTCGTCCGCTGCCTGATCGACGGTCATCGCTCCGGTCAGGGCATTCTGCAGCATGTCCGGGACGATGATGTTCATGATCTCGGGGGACTCCGGCAGCGCCGGGAACGGGATGCCATACGGCAGCATCGAGGTCGTGACATCGAGGAACTTGATGTTGTTCAGACGTTCCTTCATCCACTTGGTCTTGAAGCCGTTGAGGTTGCCCGGGTTCGAGCCGGCATAGGCCATCTTCAGCGACCATTCAGGGCTCGTCCACATGCAGATGATCGCCTTCGCCGCCGGCTCGTCCACCTTGCCGCCCTCTACGTATTCGGGCTTCAGGATGTGAATGTTCGAGCCGCCGAACACGACGGCGCGCTTGCCGTCGGGGCCGGTCGGGATCAGGCCGTAGCGCATGTTGTCGATAACGGTCTGCGCCTTGTCCTTGTCGGTTCCGGTCGCCTTGGCCTGGAGGTCGAGCATGACGTTGTAGTCGGACGGGTGCGAGATCATCATGCCCAACTGGCCGGCGACGAACAGAGGCTGGTTGTCGGCCTGCTGGTTGGTAAGTGCCGAAACCGGAACAGACTTGTCGCGAACATACATGTCGTATGAGGCTTGCAGCGCCGCCTTGCTCTGCGGGCTGTCGAGCTCCACTTCCTTGTAAGTCGGATTCGCGGTGGCTTCGTCGAAGACGCCGCCGCCATAGGCCCACAACTGCGGCATGAAGCGATAGGGCGTATTGCCGGCATTCTTGCGAGCCACGAGGCCGTAACCGGCAATGCCGAGCTTGTCGTGGATCTGCTTGGAGTATTTGACGACGTCGTCCCAGGTTGCCGGAGCCTTGTCCGGATCGAGGCCCGCACGCTTGAAGATGTCGGCATTCCAGATGAACGCCATCGTCTCGTTGTTGGTCGGTATGCCGTAGGTCACCCCATCCCAGGTCACGGCCTTCATGGCGCCGGGCCAGAAATCCTCGGTCGAATAGCCGACATCCTCGGGTTTGAGCGGCTGCAGGTAGCCCTTCGAGGCGAATTCGGTACCGCCCAGGATTTGCAGGCGCACCGCCATCGGCGCGGCATTGCCCAGGAGTGCCGTGCGGAATTTGTCGAGAAGGTCGTTATAGGTGAGTGCCTGTTCCTCGAGCTGGATGTTCGGATAGGTCTTGCGGAAAGTCTCGAAGAAATCCTTGTAGTACTGGCGCAGGAGGTCGGGGTCGCCCTCGAACACGCCCTGATACCAGAAAGTCAGTCGCCCCTTGTAATCGAGCGGGGTGATCTTGGCGCAATCGCCGGCCGTGTCGAAATCCTGTGTTCCGGCGATGGAGCGCACATATTCGGGCGACCATTTGCTCAGGTCGACCGGCGGCGCACCCAGCGCCGACGTGGACATAAGCGATGCCGCCAAAACTCCGACGACAGTGCCGCGCAGGACCGCACTGCCGAGCATGATCCTCGTCATAGGTATCCTCCCTGGTTCTCCGCCCTGCGATCGCGAGGATGGTTCTTTCGGTATAATGTACCCCCTCGATCAGTTAGTACGTTTTCAGATCATGAATTCCCTGTCAACGCGCCAGATCGTACATTGTTTGTGGGAACCATGCGTGATATCGGACAGACTGTGTATTAATTTGGGGGAGCCGGCCTTGGCCGAAACAAGCGATTTCAAAGCGAAGCCACCTGCGGGGATCGACGCCATCGGAGCCTCCAGCGAGGGTGCCTCGCTTTATGAACTGATAAGGGAAGACATCATCGAGGGACGGCTCGCCGCCAACGAACGGCTTGTTGTCACCGATCTCGCCCGCCGCCACGGCACTTCGACCAATCCCGTGCGGGAGGCCCTGCAACTGTTGCGCGGCGAGGGGTTCGTCATCTTCTCGCCCAATCGCGGGGCGCGTGTAAGGCCCATCGATCAGGATTTTGTTCGCGACATCTACGAAATCGGTGTTCTGATCGAACCAGCCTTGACGCGATGGTTCGTGGGTATGGCTACCGGCGAGGACATCGCCGAACTGGAACGTATCCAAGGCCTGATCGAAGAGAACAACTTCGCCGACACGTTCAGGCACAGCGAACTGGATACAGCCTTCCACACCGTGATGTACCAGCGGCACTATAACCGCCATGCAGCCGAGCTCTGGTGGAAGCATCGCGAAGTGCTGCGAGCGGTGAGCCGACGCTTCAATTTTACGCTCGCGCGGCGTGCCGCGATCATTCGCGAGCACCACGAACTCATTGCGCTCATCAAGGCGGGAGAGGCAGACAAGGCAGCCGAACTCATTTCCCGCCATGTCGAGGGTTCCGGCCGGCATGTTCTCGAACAGATGCGTGCGCGCAACGCCGCTCGGGCCGGATAGGACGAGGGATCAAGTCTAGGATTACGGACAAAGGTAGTTGAAATGAAAATCACGAGCGTTCGGCCGTGGCTGATCAAGTCCGATACTTCCTATTGGGGAGAATTCCTGTTCGTCGAGGTGACGACGGACGAGGGGGTGAGCGGCTGGGGAGAGATCACCACCACCACCAAGCTCGCCAACCGTGCCCTCTGCACGATCCTTCGACAGATCGGAGCCGCGGTGACGGGCGAGGATCCGGCGCGTATCGAGTATCTATGGCACAAGATCTTCCGCAGCTTCACCTATATGGGTAGCCGCGGCGCCGCGGTCGAATGCGTGAGCGCGATCGACATAGCCCTCTGGGATCTCAGGGGCAAAGCTCTCGGCAAGCCGGTCTACGAACTCTTGGGCGGGCCAGTCCGGGATGAAATCGCGCTCTACACCCATCCCAACCAGGCTAAATTCACCAGCAAGGATGCTGTGGCCCGCGAAATCCTGGACATCGTCGAATCCGGACACACTGCTCTCAAGTTCGATCCTTTCCCTCACCAGGGTCGCGGTGCCGGCGGCGTGTCGCGCGAACAGCGGGACGGCTACCTCGATGGCAGCATGACCCGCAAGGACGAGCGCGAGGCTGCCGAACTCACGGCTCTGATCCGCGAAACGGCGGGGCCGGATGTCGACATTCTCATCGATGCGCATGGCCGCTTCGACGTTCCGACCGCCATTCGCCTCTGTCGCAGCCTCGAGGAAGCCGGCCAGATCGACTGGTTCGAGGAGCCTTGTCCGCCCGAGAGCCTTAACGCCCTCAAGCAGGTGCGCGAGAAGGTCAGTGCCGCCATCTCGTGGGGCGAGCGCGGCCACACGAAGTGGGATTTCGTGCCGGTGCTCGAGAACAAGCTCGCCGACTACATCATGCCCGACGTCACCTGGACCGGCGGCATTACCGAACTCAAGAAGATTTCCGCCCTGTGCGAAGCCTACTACATCCCGGTCTCGCCCCATGATGCCGCGGGGCCGATCAATGTGGTTGCGGGAGCGCAGGTGATGATGACCGTTCCGAACTTCTACAAGCTCGAAACGTCGGAGTGGAATTTGGGTAAGTACAATCATCTCATCGACAAGCCGCTCGACGTTTCGAACGGCAGCCTCAAGCTTTCGTCGAGGCCGGGTCTCGGCATCGAGATGAACCGCGATTATTTGCAAGCCCATGAGATCGAACTGGGCTAGCGCCATCGGCAGCATGCGGGGCGACAGGCCCGCCGACCAGAACGAGGATAAGTTATGCCAAGGACGGATGGAGCCGACGAGGCCCTCAACCGGGTCAACACCAATTCGAAGCCGTCCGAGCTTCGCATCACCGACATGCGGGTGGCCGAGATCGTCGGTGCGCCGTTCACCTCGGCGCTGCTCAAGATCTATACCAACCAGGGCATCGTCGGGCTTGGCGAGGTGCGCGACGGCGCCAGCGCCACCTACGCGCTGATGTTGAAGAGCCGGCTGCTTGGCGAGAACCCCTGCGACATCGACCGCCTGTTTCGCCGGATCAAGCAGTTCGGCGGGCACGGCCGGCAGGGCGGCGGCGTCTCGGCGGTCGAAATCGCCCTGTGGGACCTAGCCGGCAAGGCCTATGGCGTGCCGATCTACCAGATGCTGGGCGGTAAGTTTCGCGATCACGTGCGCGTCTATTGCGATACCGACGCCGAGAAACCCAGCGGCACCGAAACCGGCAAGCGCCTCGAGGAACGCATGGGCCGCGGCTTCACCTTCTTGAAGATGGACCTGGGCTTGATGCAGATCGCCCATGTCCCGGGCGCCGTGGTCGCACCCGCCGGCGCGCTCGAAGGGTTTCACGGCAACCCGCGCGGCCGCGGTGGCTCGTTCGAGGAGCGAAAGGCCCGCAATCTCGCTTATGACGCGCAGAACGTGCAGCACCCGTTCACAGGCCTGCATTTCACCGAAAAGGGGATAGACCTGCTCGAGCAGTATATCCACGAGGTTCGCGAGGTCATCGGATACGAGATCCCGCTTGCCATCGACCATGTCGGCCACATCTCGCTGCAGGATGGCATACGCCTGTCGCGCCGTATCGAGAAATACGCTCCGGCCTGGCTGGAGGATGTGATCCCCTGGCAATACACCGAGCAGTACCGGCAATTGCAGCAGGCTACCACGGTGCCGATCTGCACCGGCGAGGACATCTACCTCAAGGAAGGCTTCGAGCCGCTGCTCAAGAGCGGCGGCCTCTCTGTCATCCACCCCGACCTGCTCACCAGTGGGGGCATTCTCGAGACCAAGAAGATCGGCGATATGGCGCAGGATCACGGTGTCGCCATGGCGATCCATATGGCCGAAAGTCCGATCGCCGCGATGGCCGCCGCGCATGTCGCCACCGCGACCGAGAACTTCATGGCGCTCGAATACCACTCCGCCGATGTCGGCTGGTGGGACGATATCGTCACCGGCCTGCCCAAGCCGCTTGTCAAGGACGGCTTCATCACCGTGCCCGACAAGCCGGGGCTGGGCATAGACGATGTGGTCGACGAGGTGATCAGCCAGCATCTGCAGCCCGGTGTCACGGGGATATGGCAATCCACCGAGCATTGGGACAATGAATATAGCTGGGACCGGACCTGGAGTTAGCCCAGACCCCTTGCCCTCATTCCCCCAGGCTCACAGGGCCAACGACGACCATTCGTGTCGACCTCTCCCAAGGGAGAGGCGAAGAAAGAAACGGACGAAACCATGATCTACGAACTGCGTATCTATGACTGCCTGCCGGGCAGGCTGCCGACTTTGCTCAAGCGCTTTTCCGACCAAACGCTGGCCATCTGGGAGAGGCATGGCATCCGCCAAGCCGGGTTTTTCACCACGGCAATCGGCGAAAACAGCAATCGCCTCACCTATTTCCTCGCCTGGGAATCGCTGGCCGAGCGTGAGGCGAAATGGGCGGCTTTCGTCACCGATCCGGCATGGCACAGGGCTCGGGACGAGTCTGAGCGCGACGGGCAGATCATTGCCAATATCAGCAGCCAGCTGCTCACGCCGACAGCTTTCTCGTCTGTGAAATAGGACTGCGCCATGAAGATCACCGACCTGCGGTGCGCCGTTATCGGCAAACATCCCATCGTCCGCATCGTCACCGACGAAGGTCTCTACGGCCTTGGCGAGGTCGAGTACACCAAGCCTTATCTCAAACCCTGGGTGCTGCATTTCCGCGAGGCCCTGATCGGCGAGGATCCGACCGACGTCGAGCGGGTCATGTTGAAGATCCGCCAACGCGGCTCTTTCAAGCCCTATGGCGCGGCGGTCAGCGCCATCGAACATGCGCTGTGGGACATTGCCGGCAAGGCGGCGGGCGTGCCGGCCTACAAGCTGCTCGGCGGCAAGGTGCGCGACAAGGTGCGCGTCTACAACGGCTCGATCCGCCAGAAGCGCACGGGCGACCGGCCGGAGGATTACGCCGCCGATGTCAAATGGATGATGGAGCAGCCGCAGAATTTCTTCATGGTCAAGCAAGGAATCTCGTTCCATTCCAACATGAAGGACACGGTCGATGGCTTCCATTACGGCGTAACGCAGAGGAAGGCCGGCTATCACGGTGCCATGGATCAGGGCGTGATCAGCGAGCGCGGTTTCAACCACATGCTCGACTGCGTGATCGCGATGAAGGAAGTGCTGGGCGACAAGGTCAGCCTGGCGCTCGACTGCGGCCCGGGCTGGATGCTGCCCGATGCGATCAAGTTTGCGCGCGCGGTCGAAAAGTATAATTTGATGTGGCTCGAGGACATGCTGACCGGCGACTACGTGCCGTGGGTCAATCCGCAGGCCTACCGGGAGCTGACCACCTCCACCTCGACGCCGATCCATACCGGCGAGCAGATCTACCTGAGGCACAATTTCAAGGAGCTGATCGAGACGCAGGCGGTGCGCGTCATCGGCCCCGATCCTGCCGACATTGGCGGCATTGCCGAGCTCAAATGGGTCGCCGAGCACGCCTATATGCACTCGATCCTGATGGCGCCGCACGGTACCGCGAACGGCCTGCTGGGCCTCGGCGCGCTGATCAATGTCTGCGCCACCTTGCCCGCCAACTACGTGGCGTTCGAATATCCCAGCGCCTCCGATCCCTGGTGGAACGACATCGTCATCGGCCTGCCCAAGCAGATCGTGAAGGACAGCATGGTGGATCTGCTCGAAGCACCGGGGCTGGGCCTCGACATCGACGCCGAAGGCGCCAGGAAGTATCTCAAGGAAGAGGATACAGGCTTCTTCGATTGAACCACCTTCTTTGCGCACGGCGCCAATCGCTTCACGACAACTTCGATCATTCAGACTCAGGTGTGCCGTCGGCCATCTGCCCTTAGCTCTGGGCAGTAATGCGTCGCGATACGTTGGGCTATTATCCTGTCGGAATCTCATCAAATACCAGCAGCGAACGCGTCAGCGTTTCCCTTGCCGAGTCGAGGTGCGCGCGACAGGCGATCTCGATCCGCGTTGCATTGCGGCTTTCCAGCGCATCGATAAAAACGATGTGTTCGACGATGGCTGCCTGATTGCGCTGCTTTTCGTCCTGCTTGTTCCACTGATAGTGATAGTGAAAAATGAACGTGATGATGTCGTAGAAGTCATCGATGAACCGGTTCGGCGATGCCTCGTTGATGAGCCGGTGAAAGCGATTGTCCAGCCTGGAGAAGTCGTGAAAGCGGCTTTCCATGTGCTCGAGCAGTTCAATGTGCGATAACTTGAGCGCGGCGAGTTTCGCCCACAGCGGAGAACTGTCGGGCTGCTGTGAAAACAGGCGCGCCGACCGCACCTCGAACATCACTCTGATTTCAAACAGTTCGAGTGCGAAGTCTTCCGTGAAGCCTTTGAAAAGCCACCCGGAATTCGGCCGCTTCTCGATCAGGCCGAAGCGGCTGAAACGGATCAGGAATTCCCTGATGCCGTTGGTTGCGACGCCAAATTGCCGGGCGAGGTCAAGCTCGTTGATGCTGGTCCCGGGCCTGGTGTCGCCACGCAGCATCCACTCCATGAATTGCTGTTCGACATGCGTCGCGCGGGGCGTGGTTTCCGCGTCCGGGTAGCAGTCGTCATCGTTGGCCGGTCGCCCAACTGCCCGAATGCCGTTCTCTTCGCTGACCATGGCTCGGTGGACAAGTTCTTCCAGCACCTTGCGTATCGTCGTGCGGCTGACGCCCACCCGCCGCCGCAGCTCGTTCTCGGATGGAAGCTGACCGGCCAACTGCCCGTCGCGCATCATGTGGGCCACGCGATTGAACGCCTTCTTGTAAACGGTGTCGGTTTTCATCGGGGCCTCCAGAGAAAGTCTTGTCCTTTCTAGCATGACCTTTATCCATAAAAAACAACTTGACCCGATACTCCAAGATGTTTTTTATCGATAACAAGAAGATCGAAATTGACACGACTTGGTGGCGCGCGGCTCGCAAGAGTTCGCGCGGGGAGGAAAGTTTTGCCTGAGGTGGGAAACAGCAGCGCCACTGCTGACGAAGGCACGGCTCAAGCGTCGAGGAAAGCGGAGGCGGCGCCGGGTCTGGCGCTTGGCTTGATGTTGCTCAGCGCCGGCCCGGCTGTGATCCTGCTGCTGCTGATTGTCATCCTCGGCTTCCTGTCGCCCTATTTTCTGACCGGCCGCAACCTCAGCAATATCCTTGCCCAGACCGCTGTCATTTCGGTCGTCGCAATGGGCCAGCATCTGGTCATCCTGACGCGTGGCATCGACCTCTCGGTTGGATCGAACCTTGCGCTGGCCTCCGTTCTTGGAGCGTTGAGTTTTCATGCCGGCGCTACCGCGGTCGTCGTGATCGCGGTAATGGTTGGAAGCGGCGCGGCGGTGGGCGCGATAAATGGACTGGTCTACGTCTTCGGCCGGCTGCCACATCCGTTCATCATCACGCTTGCAACGCTGAGCATCGCCAAGGGCCTGGCCCTCGAACTGGCCGACGGGCGTGCGATCCCTGGAATGCCGGATGCGATCGACGTGCTCGGCCGCGAGGCGATCTGGGGCTTGCCGGGTTCGGTCTTCGTCGTGGTCGGTGTCGCCGCGGTCCTGTTTGTCATGGCCAAGACGATGGTGTGGGGGCGCTGGATCTATGCCGTCGGCGGCAGACCGGATGCCGCGTTGCGCATGGGCATTCCGGTGTCTTGGGTTCTGGTCTCGGCCTATGTGATTTCGGGTCTCTGCGCCGGTATCGGCGCTGTCATCCTTGCCGGCCGCACCGACGCCGGTTCGCCGCTGTTCGGCAATTTGCTCGAGCTTGACACGATCGCCGCGGTGATCATCGGCGGCGCCAGTTTTCTCGGCGGTCGCGGTCACCTTGGCCACGCCCTGATCGGTGCCATCATGATCGGCGTCATCCGCAACGCGCTCAACCTGCTCAACGTCAATATCTTCTTCCAGCTCATCGTCATCGGCGTGGTCATCGTCATCGCGGTCGAGGCCGATGTGCTGCGCAACTACCTGGAAGGGCGCGTGCGTGTCATGCAGGCCGGGAGGCAGCCATGACCGCGCCCGCGGCCGAAGCCCGCAATCCCGGCATTTCAGACCATCCTGTGCTCGCCGTAAGCGGTGCAACCAAGCGCTTTGGCTCTGTCATGGCGCTCGACGATGTCAGCATTGAGGTGCGGCGGGGCGAAATTCTGGGGCTTCTCGGTGACAATGGCGCCGGGAAATCGACGTTGACCAAATGCATCAGCGGCGTTCATCAGCTCGACGCCGGCACGATCGTGCTGGACGGATTGCCCGCGCAGATACGCTCGCCGGCCGACGCGCGCTTTGCCGGCATCGAGACCGTCTACCAGGACCTGGCGCTGTTCGACAATCTGACGCCGGGGCAGAACTTCTTCGCCGGCCGCGAACTCGCCGGTCCGCAATGGCTGCCGCGCGGCCTACGCTTCCTGCAGCAGCGCAGGATGGACGCCGAAACCCGGATCCTGCTGGAAAGGCTGAAGGTGACGCTGCCCCGGCTGGACGCGGTCGTCGCCATGATGTCGGGTGGACAAAGGCAGGCCATCGCCGTGGCGAGGTCCACGGTCTTCGCCCGCAAGGTCGTCATCCTCGACGAGCCGACGGCAGCCCTTGGACTGCGTGAATCGCGTCAGGTTCTCAATCTGGTGGCGACGCTTCGCGACCAGGGCAACGCCGTCATTCTGATCACCCACAATATGGAGCACGTCATCGAGCTCGCCGACCGTGCGGTGGTCCTGCGCCAGGGCCGCAAGGTCGGCGAACTGGTGCCAACCAAGGACAACAAGCAGGAGTTGGTTTCCATGATCGTGGGGGCCTGAACGCATTCGAGATTTTGCGGACCGCCTCGGTCCGCAAATGCCTGAAGCGTCTTCCGCCGGAAGGCGTCTCAATTCCAAGGGAGGAACGGAATGCTGATGCACAGAAGACTATTGGGAGGACTTGCGATCGCCATCGCATTCGCAATGCCTGCTTCGGCCGCGGACAAGATCAAGGTCGGCCTGATCACGAAATTCCCGGTGCCATTCTATTCGACGATGGAGGATGCGGCCAAAAAATACGCCGCCGCCCATCCTGAAATCGAGCTGGTCACCGGCCAGGGCCAGGCGGCCACGGACATCGAGGGCCAGATCGCGCTGATCGAGTCCATGATCACGCAAGGCGTCAAGGGCTTGGCAATCACGCCGGTCGATCCAACAGTTGCCCCGGCGCTCGACAAGGCCGTCGCCGCCGGCATCAAGGTGGTGCTCGTGGATAACAGCATTCCGAACTGGAAAGGCCAGACGGCGCTGGTTTCGACGAACAATCTCAATGGTGGCAAGATCGCCGGAGAATATCTGAAAACCGTTCTCAAGAGCGGCGACAAGATCGGTATCCTGCAAGGCGTACCGGGCGTTCCGGCGCTGGATGATCGCGTCACCGGCATGATGGAAGGGCTCGGCGACGTCAAGGTCGACGTGGTCGGCAAGGGCGCCACCAACTGCACGCTTGAACTCGGCACCTCGGTTGCGGAAGACATTCTGACAGCCAATCCCGATCTCAAGGCGATCTATTCTGCCTGCGGTCCGCCCATCCCCGGTGCCGTCAAGTCGATCAGCAATGCCGGCATCGCCAAACACAAGCTCATCCTGGTTGGCTTCGATGCTTGCTGCGGTGAAATCGAAGCGATCAAGTCTGGCGCGGAAGACGCCAGCGTTGCGCAATTCCCGGCAAAGATGGGTGAACTTGGCATCGACACCGTCGTCAAGGCCATTCGCGGTGAAGCCGTCGAAGCCAATGTCGATACCGGCGCCGGGCTCGTCACGCTGCAGAACGTCAAAGACTTCGAATAGCTCCCAGACCCTGGCCCGGCGGTGTCTACCCGCCGTCGGGTCCTCTTTTCTCAGAACATGGATGTCGAATGAAAGCGGTGGTGTGCCGTAAGCCGGGTGAACTGGTCCTCGAAAGCCGTCCTGACCCGGGCATGCCCTCCGCCGGCTGGGTGCTGGTGGGCATAAGCCATATCGGCATATGCGGCACCGACTACCACATCTTCGAGGGCAAGCATCCCTATCTGGCATACCCCCGGATCATGGGCCACGAACTCTCGGGGACGGTACTGATGGTCGGTGAGGGGGCCAATATCGAGCTTGGCGAGAAGGTTGTCATCAACCCATATCTGCACTGCGGCAAATGTACTGCCTGCCGGCAGGGCAAGCAGAATTGCTGCGTCTCAATAGAGGTGCTGGGCGTGCATCGCGATGGTGGCATGTGTGATCAACTGCTGGTGCCGGCGGCGAATCTCTATCCGGTAGTCGGTCTTTCGCTCTCCGATGCGGCGGCTGTCGAATTCCTCGCCATCGGCGCGCATGCGGTGAGACGGTCGATGCTTTCGGTCGGAACGTGGACGCTGGTCATAGGCGCTGGCCCCATTGGCCTCGGCACAGCCTTGTTTGCACGGCTTGCCGGACAGACGGTCACGATCATGGACACGAGCCGCGAGCGGCTGGACTTTGCGCAGGACCAATTGGGTTTTCCCGTCATCGACGGTGCTGCGGCGTCGCCCGGCGATCTGGTGAGAGCCCGCACGGACGGCGATTGCTTCGACCTGGTCTTTGATGCAACCGGCAGCAAGGTTTCTATTGAGGCCGCGTTCAACTACGTGGCGCATGGCGGCACCATGGTAATGGTAAGCGTCATCAAGGATGACATTACCTTTTCCGATCCGGAATTCCACAAACGCGAAATGACCCTGATCGGCAGCCGCAACGCCCTGACCACGGATTTCGACCGCGTCATGGCGGCGATCCGCACCGGTGCTATTCCGCTTGCCAAGCTGGTGACGCATCGCACGACGCTGGAGAACAGCCCCCGCTACATCTCCCAATGGGCAAATGAGAAATCGGGGCTCATAAAAGCTGTCATTGCAAACCGGTAGGCTCCGCGGCCTGCGCATGAACGGCTGCCGCAGCGCGTTTCTGCCCTGGCATCGAGACGGCGGTAGACTTGATCACCTCAGGGTGAAAGCGGGCCGGCGCATCTCGCAATAGGCCGGTCTAATGCATGTCGCCTGGAAGTGTCCTCGGTTCCGGGATAACGACATGCATAAAATCAGAAGCTTACAGCAGGTCGGGCGAATTCTGTTCGCCACGACATGATGTAGCTATCAGCTATGCCGGATTTCAGTCCCGAGCACCTTGAGGCATTCGCGAATGAAGGCGGCTAGAGCGGTCCAGCCCTTTGCGGAAACCATGGTGCCATCGACATAGGCCTCCGTCGGCGAGAGGTCGACATAGGTTCCGCCTGCCAACGTCACTTCCGGTTCGCAAGCGGCGAGCGCGCCTACCTTCTTGCCGCGTACGACGCCGTCCACGGCAATCAGAATCTGGACCCCATGGCAGATGGTGAAAATCGGCTTCCGGGTATCGTGGAAGTGGCGCACCATGGCTTGCACCCGTTTGTCGGTGCGGATGTATTCCGGGCCGCGGCCGCCAGCGCAGTATACGGCGTGGTATTGATCGAGCTGCTTTTCCGCCTCCGAAAACGTCTTGTTGATCACCTGAAAATGGCCGAGCTTTTCGGTGTATGTCTGGTCGCCCTCGAAGTCGTGCAGGGAGGTCTTGATGAGGTCTCCGGCCTTCTTGTCCGGGCATACCACATGGACGGTGTGACCGACGGCTTCCATCGCCTGCTGGTAGACGAAGATCTCGTACTCCTCGGTGAACTCGCCGGTGAGCATCAATATTTTCTTGCCTGACATAGTCGGTTCCTCTGTCGTGTGAAAAAAGCTGGGCGAGTCATGCTGCGCCCCGCATTGGCTTTGTCGGTCCTCAGGATGGAGGGTCGGGGAAGTAGTGTTCCTCGGCGTTGTCGTTGGTGTTCAGCGGCGCGGACATCGGTTTCGCCTCAATCGAAGGCCGGCAGCAGGCGATCGCGCGAGTGCTCGATGTGGGCGCGCATTGCTTTGGCGGCGGCATCGGGATCGGCCGCGCCGAACGCGGCCAGGATCGCCTCATGTTCGTCCAGCGCCTCCTCGGTCACGCGGGAGTGGTACATCAGGCGGAATATGTGGAAGTGGGTGTGTTGATAACCCAGCGTCTCGCGAATGAGCTCGTTTTCGGCATATTCCATGATCTTGTCGTGGAAGATCGCGTCCTGCCTGGCGAAATTTGAATAGCGCAGGCGCTCGTCCTTGCCCTCGCGGCGCGACATCACGCCTGCTGCCTCCAGCAGTGTGCCGAGCTTGGCCTCGTCCATCGCGGCAGCGGCCTTCGCCGCGCCGTGCGGTTCGAGCAGGAGACGCATCTCGTACAATTCGTCGAAACGGCGCCGGGTGATCTGCGGTGCGGCGCGGTATCCGATCAGATGCGTCTTCAGAACCAGGCCTTCGCCTTCGAGACGCCCGAGCGCCTCGCGGATCGGCGTATGGGAAACATCGAACTCCTTGACCAGATTGTCGACGGTGATGCGTGAACCGGGTGCGATCTTCAGCGACATCAGCTGCGCGAAGATGGCTTCGTAGACGTCCTCGGCCAGGCTGCTCGCGCGCTGGATGCGACCCGCTCCCGTGGGTGCTTCACCATTATTGCTCAAAATGACGGGTTGCATTCTTTCGCCTCTCGACAGGGGAGACTGCTAACACGAGGGTTTGACCGATGCAATACGATATCCTATACGATTTTATCGGCACTGTTCAGTTCAGGATCTTCGGTGCGGATTTTGCAATGCGAGTTCCTCCGACACCCCTTGAGGATGCAGCCTGTCATGAGCCTTCTCACAGCCCTCCGGCTCCCGCGCGAAATTCTGTTCGGGGAGGGCCAACGCCAGGCACTGCCGGTCGTGGCCGGTCGCTACGGCCGACGCGCCCTGGTCTGCACAGACGAGCGTTTCGCCGGCACGGCCGTGTTCGCCGAAATCATGGCATCCTTGCAGGCAGCGTCGATCGACGTGCTGGTTCACGACGGCGTCCTCCCGGACGTGCCGCGCGACTCCGTGGCGGTCTGCGTCGAGGAAGCGCGGGGCTTTGGGCCCGACATGGTGATCGGGATCGGCGGCGGCAGCTGTCTCGATTTCGCCAAATGCGCAGCCTTGCTGATCAGCCATGGCGGCGAGCTCCAGGACTACTACGGCGAGTTCAAGGTTCCGGGATCGATGCTGCCGCTCATCGCCGTGCCGACCACTGCGGGCACAGGATCCGAGGTGACGCCCGTCGCGGTGATATCGGATCCGGATCGGACGCTCAAAGTCGGGATATCGAGCCCTCATCTCATTGCCGCCGTTGCCATATGCGACCCCGAACTGACAATGACCTGTCCGCCGGGCCTGACCGCGATCGCTGGCGCCGACGCGCTCACGCATGCGATCGAGGCCTTCACGGCCATGCGCCGGGACGGGGACTTCAGCCTGCCGCAGCGCCACGTCTTCATCGGCAAGACGCCGCTGACCGACCATTTCGCGCTGCTGGCCGTCAAACTGCTCGGCCGCAGCCTGGAGAAGGCGTGCACTGACGGCGGCGACGCAGAGGCGCGCGCCGACGTGATGATGGGAGCGCTGGCGGCGGGTTGCGCCTTCGGCACCGCCGGCACGGCGGCGGCGCACGCGGTGCAATACCCGGCCGGCGCGCTCACACATACGCCGCATGGGCTGGGGGTGGCGACGATGATGCCTTATGTCATGAGCTACAACAGCCGTGTGGCCGCGGCGGAGATCGCCGAGATAGGGATTGCTCTTGGCCTCGATCCGAACGGTCGTGGCGCTGACGAAATGGCGGGCGCGACCATCGAGGAGATCAGGCGCTTGTTTGCGGCGATCGGCATCACTCCGACGCTGGCCGGTCTGGGGCTTCCGGCTGACAAGCTCGGCTGGACCGCCGAGCAGGCGCTCGGCATCGATCGCCTGATCAAGAACAACCCGCGCCCATTCGACCTCGCCGCCATGCGCCGTCTTGTCCAGGCGGCCTATGACGGCGATCTCAACGCCTGCGCCATGTGAACGTCAGGAACAAGACGATGAACCTTCCCTACAATGCCTCCCAACTCGATCAGGATCTCTACGAGGTGCGGGGCTTTCCGCACCGGCTCTACATTGGCGGACAATGGCTGCCGTCTTCCGACGGCGGGCTCGTTGAGGTCACCGATCCATCCTCCGGCGCGGTGATCGCGGCAGTTCCCGATGCGACCTTGGAGGACGCCGCCGCCGCTGTCGAAGCAGCGGCCAAGGCCGCCAAGGGGTGGCGCGAGACCGCGCCGCGCAAGCGCTCGGAGATTCTCAGGCGCTGTTTCGAGCTGATGGTCGAGCGGTCGGAGACGCTCGCCATGCTGATCTCGCTGGAAAACGGCAAGGCCCTACGCGACGCGCGCGGCGAGGTGGCTTACGCAGCCGAATTCTTCCGCTGGAACGCCGAGGAAGCTGTTCGCATCACCGGCGAGTTCGGCACCGCTCCATCCGGAACCAACCGGATCGTGGTCGACTATCAGCCGATCGGCATCTGCGTCCTCATCACGCCGTGGAATTTCCCTGCCGCGATGGCGACGCGCAAGATCGCGCCAGCCCTCGCGGCGGGCTGCACGGTCATTCTGAAACCGGCCAGCGAGACGCCGCTGACCGCCTATTCACTCGCCGCGCTCTATAGCGAAGCCGGCGTACCGGACGGCGTCGTGAACGTGCTGACGACGTCGACACCCGGCCCTCTGACGTCGGCCATGCTGGCCGATCCCCGCGTCAGGAAGCTCTCCTTCACCGGCTCGACCGGGGTCGGCCGGGCCTTGCTCGCCGAGGCCGCCAAACATGTGATTTCCTGTTCCATGGAGCTTGGCGGCAACGCGCCCTTCATCGTTTTCGACGATGCCGATCTCGATGCGGCCCTCGACGGCGCCATGATCGCCAAAATGCGCAATGCCGGCGAAGCCTGTACTGCTGCCAACCGCATCTACGTCCAGTCCGGCATCCACGATGCGTTCGCCGACGGCCTTGCGCGGCGCATGGCTGCGCTCAAGATCGGCGCGGGGACCAAGGCAGAAACGGAATGTGGACCCATGATCACCAAAAAGGCGGTCGACAAGATCGACCGGCTGGTCAAGGACGCGGTCAGCCGGGGTGCCAAGGTGCTGTGCGGCGGCTCGGTGCTCGAAGGAGATGGCTTTTTCTATCCTCCGACGGTCCTGTCCGAAGTCTCGCCGGAGGCCGATATGGCACATGAGGAGATTTTTGGCCCGGTGGCGCCCATCACCCGCTTCGAGAGCGAGGCGCAAGCCATCCTCCACGCCAACGACACTGAATACGGCCTCGCCGCCTATCTCTACACCCGCGACGTGGCGCGCGGCATGCGGGTGGCCTCGGAAATTGAGGCCGGCATGATCGGCCTCAACCGCGGCCTGATGTCGGATCCCGCCGCGCCTTTCGGCGGAGTCAAGCAGAGTGGCCTCGGGCGGGAAGGGGGTCAGCATCACGGCATCGCCGAGTTCATGGAGGCCAAATACATCGCTGTAACTTTCTGAGCGGACATCATGTCGAAGGATCCTTTTCGCACGCGCGACCACGTTGCCGATTTCGATGACATCGTGGCCGATATCGTCGCCGGCAGCGCCGCAACGCGGGCAGCGCTGCCCATGCTGGCGGACATCGCCTATGGTCCGGACGGGGCCGAACGCCTCGACCTGTTCTTTCCGGAGGGGCCGCGTAAGGGCCTCCCGGTGCACATCTTCATCCATGGCGGCTACTGGCGCATGTTCACCAGAAGCGATTATTCCTACATTGCCGAAACGGTGACGAGTGCAGGAGCAATCGCGGTCGTGATCGACTATGCGCTGATGCCTGCCGTCAGGATGGCGACAATCGTCGACCAGGTCCGGCGCGCGAGGCAGTGGGTGCTGGATAATATCGCCAACCATGGCGGCGATGCCGGTCGGCTAAGCGTCAGTGGCCATTCCGCCGGGGCGCACCTGGCGACCTTCTTGTTCAACGGGGGTTCGGCACATCCCCCGTCGACGGCACTCCTGCTCGGCGGGCTCTACGATTTGCAGCCCCTTCAGCATTCTTTCCTGGAGCCTTTGATAGGCCTGACCGACACGGAAGTTGAGGCATTTTCGCCGATGAGCAAATCCCATTCGTCCCGGACAAAAGTCACGGTGTTGGTCGGCGAGCGGGAGACGGACCCTTTTCACCAGCAGGCCAGGCTGTTTGCCGACCGCCTGACGGGGCAGGGCCTAAGTGTGTCGAAAGGCGTGCTCCAGGCGCGCAACCACATGGACAGCGTACGTGATTTGGGGCTGCGCGGGACAGCCGCGGGCGACTGGCTTCGCCACGTCATCGTGGCCGGATAAATTCGACCCGCGTCGGGTCACGCTGCCGCTGCCCGCCTGAAAGTTCACGCGGTTTGCGCTTGAACAGGTGGGTTATGTCGGGCACTCGCGCCCCTTGTGGCACGTTTTGTGCCCGAAGAGATGCTGCCCGGCACGCAATATGACAGCGACGAAGACCTTACCCGCAAGGCCGGCAATATCGGTACGGCGATCTTCCATCCCGTCGAGCAGACCATAGGTCAGGACAGCTAACCGGCGTTGTCCACTATCCAGTCGGCAAGGCTCCGCGCAAAGCTTCGCGGCACAATCATGTCGCAGCCGGTCTCGGTGGTGCGCAATACCAGCACCGGCACGTGATGAAAGGCCGTTTGGAACGCGCGGCCTGACGCTGAGGCTGGCGAGCGCCAGTCGACGGCTATGCATTTGGAGAGAGCTTCCAGGACGCGCGCCCCGCTCAACCTGAAGCGTACGCGTCCCTCGTCGAGAGCAACCGAACAGCCCAATCCGGGATCGACTGTCAGGGGGGATGGTTTTGCACCTGCCTCTTTCAGCAGCCAGAGACGGCGGGGAGAGATCCGGACGGTGAGGGTGTCGGCATTGCGGGCCGTTTCGCCGACCGAGATGGGTAGGGCGGTACCCAGCATCTGTGAAACGGTCATTTCGAACCGGGTCAGCATCCCGTCCCAACTCTCGATCTGAACGATCGGGCAATCAGCCATCGACAGGTTGAAATCTTTCAATGCCAAAACCTCAACCATGCAGCCGTTCTCCCTTCGGATCCAGAAAGACGGGCGAGACGATGCGCGCGCGAACGGTTTCGGCCTTCATGGGATAGGCGGCGAGGACTTCGCGTCCCTCGACCGCTGCGTCGCCCGCAAGCAGCGCCAGGCCGACATAGCGGCCAAGTTCCGGACTGAAGGTCACCGAAGTTATCCGGCCGCGCCCATGCCCCGCAATGGTGTCGTCGGGCATGAACAATATCGCGCCGCCGCGCAGGCGCTTGCCGTCCTCGATGCATTCCAGCCCGACAAGGCGCTGGCGGTCAGGCGCCCCAAACGCCGTGCGGCGACGCAGGACGTCGCCGACGAATCCCGCACGTTTGCCGACCATACGGCCAAGGCCGAGATCGTCGAGCGTGGTGCGGCCGTCGATCTCTGGTCCGGCGACGTGGCCTTTCTCGACGCGCAGCGCGCCGAGCGCCTCGACCCCATAGGGTTTGAGGCCGAGCGGCGCGCCGGCTTCCAGCAGGCGGCCCCAGACCTGTTCGCCGACGCTGGCGCCGACATAGATTTCGTAGGCGCGTTCGCCGGAATAGCTGAGGCGGATGATGCGCAACGCCCGTCCTTCGAACTCCGCTTCGATGAAACCCATATGTGGCAGCGCGTCGTTCGAGATGTCGAGCTTCGGAAAGGCAGCGGCGAGGATATCGCGGCTCCTCGGTCCGGCGACCGACATCGCCGCCCATTCATCGCTGACGGAGGTGACCGCGACCCGCAGGTCCGGCCAGGCGGTATCGAGCAGGAATTCCAGCCGCGACAGCACATCGGCCGCCTTCGCGGTCGAGGTGGTCATGAAGAAGCGGGTTTCCGACAACCGCGTGGTGGTGCCGTCATCGAAGACGATGCCATCGTCGCGCAGCATGACGCCGTAGCGGGCGCGGCCGACCGGCAGCTTGGCGAAGCCGTTGGCGTAGAGCCGGTCGAGGAAAATGGCCGCGTCCGGCCCTTGCACGTCGATCTTGCCGAGGGTGGAGATGTCCATCAGCCCTGCGGCTTCGCGCACGATGCGCATCTCTGCGACATAGGCTTCGTTCACGTCGCGACCGGCGCTGCGGTAGAAATACGGACGCATCCACAGCCCGACTTCGAGCATCTCGGCATCGTTGGCTAGGTGCCAGTCATGCATCGGCGTACGGCGAAACGGCTTGAAATGGTGGCCGACGGCGCGACCGGAGAGAGCGCCGATAGCAACAGGCGCATAGGGCGGACGGAAGGTCGTGGTCCCGGTTTGCGGGATGGTCGCCTGGCGCAACACCGCCATGGTCGAAAGTGCGGCAAAATTGCTGGTCTTGCCCTGGTCTGTGCCCATGCCGAGCGTGGTGTAGCGCTTCAGGTGCTCGACCGATTCATAGCCCTCGCGATGCGCCAGTTCGATGTCCTTGGCGGTCACATCCATCTGGAAATCGACGAAGGCCTCTCCACCTCCGGAGAAGGGGATCGCGCGGAACGCGTTGGCAGCGGTTTCACCGAGATCGAGCCTAACCGGGGCCGCCGGCGCCGCCGATTTTCCGCACAAGACTGCCGCTTCGATGCCGGCGCGGTGGCCAGCCTCGATAGCATTGGCGGTCGAGAAGCGGCCCATTATCGAGCCGGCGCCAAAATGCCCTACCGGAAAGCTGCCGGGGATGAAGCAGTCCATGTCGTCGCGATAAGCGGGTTTGACGCCGAGATGCGCGGTGAGGTGCACAGTCGGAGACCAGCCGCCTGACACGCAGACTATGTCGCAGGCTACTTCCGAATTGCCGCCCGGCCCGGCGAGCTTTGCTGCCTTCACTGCATGGCCGCCACGCAGATCGACGATTGGTGTTCCGGATCGGATCGAAATGTTCAGACGCTTGGCTTCCGCGGCCAGAGCGGCGGGCGGGTCGCCGCGCTGGTCCGCGACCGTCACGTCCGCACCGGCGGCGGCAAGATCGAAGGCGGCGCGATAGGCGCCGTCATTGGTGGTAGCGACCAGGATCCGTCTCCCCGACAGAACGGCGAAGCGGTTTAGGTAGGTCCGGGCGGCGGATGCCAACATGACACCGGGCCGGTCATTGTTGGCGAACACCAGCGGGCGCTCGATGGCACCGGTCGCAAAGACGATGGAGCGCGCGCGAAGAATGGTGAACACCTGCCGCGCAGCGTCTTCCGCGACCGGATCATCGTTTCGTTCGATCAACCCCAGGGTGTTGCCGTCGTAGGTGCCGAACGCCATCGTCTTGCGCAGCACGGTGACGTTGGGCAGTCCTGCCAGTTCGGTCTCGATCGCCTTCAGCCAGGCTGCCGCCTCGTCTTCGGAACGCTCCGACAGAAGCTGACCGCCGAGCAAGAAGTCCTGCTCGACCAGCGCAACGCTTGCGCCGGCCATTGCTGCGGCGCGCGCCGCCGAGAGGCCGGCAGCGCCGCCGCCGACGATCGCCACGTCGGCAAATAAGTGACGCACCTCGTAACGGTCCGGGTCCGGCTCGGTGCCGGCTCGGCCCAGTCCTGCCGCCCGGCGGATGAAATGCTCATAGAACATCCAGGCGCGCCGCGTCGGCCCCATGAAGGTCTTGTAGTAGAAGCCGGCGGAGAGGAACGGCGCAAACAGCCCGTTGATGCTCTGCAGGTCGAAGCCGAGCGAGGGCCAGCGGTTCTGGCTTTCAACAGCCATGCCTTCCGCTAGTTCGAGCGTGGTGGCCGGCAGGTTCGGTTCGCGTCGTCCACCAGCACCCAGCGTGACCAGCGCATTCGGTTCTTCGGGTCCGGCCGAGAAGATACCGCGCGGCCGGTGATATTTGAAACTGCGTCCTGTGAGTGTGACGCCGTTGGCCAGCAGCGCCGATGCCAATGTGTCGCCTCGGTAGCCGTTCAGCGTGCGGCCGTCGAAGCTGAAGTCGATCGGCTGCGTGCGATCGATGCGCCCGCCGGCCGGCAAACGTTTCCGGTTCTCGTTCATGCGGGCATTTTCCTGGCGAAGCCGACCGATGCGATGGCGTGATTTCTGGTGTCGCGCTCGACGACCAGCCATTGTCGGCAGCCGGTGACGTGCTGCCAGAATTCGCGATGCAGCCCCGCCGGGTTCTTCCGTACATAGACATGGCGATACCAGGCTTCCGGATCGGGATCATCATGGGCCGGACGCGCCGCGGAAGCGTCGCCGCCATAGCGGAACTCGTCATGGTCACGCGGGCCACAGCACGGACATTCGATGCGAAGCATTGTTTCGCCCCCCTCTATTGCAGCCAGGCCGAGGGACCGGCGCCGGCCTCGTCGAGCGTGCGGCCGGTACGAAAACGATCGAGCCCATAGGCCGCGATCAGTGGATGCGGTTTGCCGGTCGCCAGCATGTGCGCAAAGCACCAGCCGGAGGCCGGCGTCGCCTTGAAGCCGCCATAACACCAGCCGCCATTGAGATAGAGTCCGTCGATCGGCGTCGGGCAGATGATCGGGCTGGCGTCGGGCGTCATGTCCATGACGCCGCCCCAATGGCGCAGCAGCCGGACGCGCGAGATGCACGGCATCAGTGCGATCGCGGCCTCCGCCACTTCGCGCACGACGCCGAGATTGCCGCGCTGGGCGTAGGAATTGTAACCGTCGAGATTGCCGCCGAAGACAAGCCCACCCTTGTCGGACTGACTGACATAGAAATGATCGGCGCCATAGGCGACGACATGGTCGACCAGCGGCTTCAGGGGCTCGGTGACGAATGCTTGCAGCACGTGGCTTTCGATCGGCAGTTCCAGGCCTGCCTTCTGTCCGAGCACGGAGGTATGGCCGGCAACGGCGAGGCCGATTTTGCCGGCGCCGATCCAGCCCTTGCTCGTTTCGACGCCGACGATCCTTTCGCCGTCACGGACGAAACCGGTCACCTCGCAGTTCTGGATGATGTCGACGCCATGGCCGTCGGCGGCACGCGCATAGCCCCAGGCAACGGCATCGTGGCGGGCGGTGCCGGCACGGCCCTGCAGGATCGCGCCATATATCGGAAATCGCGCCGTGTCGGAGAAATCCAGATAGGGTACCAGCCGTCGCACCGCGTCGCGGTCGAGTATGTCGGCATCGATGCCGTTCAGCCGCATGACGTTGGCACGATGGCTGAAAGCGTCGAGTTGATCCGCCGAATGGGCGGTGACGATCTGGCCGCGCTGCGAAAACATGACGTTGAAATTCAGCGCCTGCGACAAGCCCTCCCACAGCTTGACCGAGAATTCGTAGAACTGGGTGTTGCCGTCGAGCAGATAATTGGAGCGGATCACCGTGGTGTTGCGGCCGACATTGCCGCCGCCGACATAGCCCTTCTCCAGCACGGCGACATTGCGGATGCCGTGGTTCTCGGCGAGATAGAAAGCCGTGGCCAGCCCATGTCCGCCACCGCCGACAATGATCACGTCATAAGCCGGCTTCGGCTCTGCAGCACGCCACGCGCGCTGCCAGTTCTTCTGGCCGGACAAGCCGTTGCGAAAAATCGAGAACGCCGAATAGCGTGCCATGCTGATGATCTAGCGAACGATTGAGCCAGCCGGGGTGCGCGTCAGCACTTCGGCGCCCGCATCGGTCAGCAGCACGGTGTTTGAGATGAAATGGTCGCCGCGGCCGGTGCCCATCAACCAGGACAGGATATGGAAACTCATTCCCATTTCGATCTCGAGATCGGAATCGTGCCTCAGCCCGGTCACGGAATTGCCGCCGGTCCAGGATGGGGGCTGGCCGATGCCGACCAGATAGCCGCAATGATGGCGGCGATAGTGCGAAAGACCGGCCTCATCGGCGACGCCCTGCCAGGCAGCATAGACGTCGCGCGCCCTCACACCGGGCTCGAGCGCCTTGACGACGGCGTCGAATGCCTTGGCTGCGACCTCGGCCATCGCCGCGTCTTCGTCCTTGATGCTGCCGATACGGACCAGCCGGCCGAGTGGCGCGTGATAGCGCGAGACGCAGCCGGAGAGTTCGACAAACACGGGCTCGCGCGTGCGATAGAGCCCGTCGCCCCAGGTCGTATGCTCTTCGCCAAGCCTGGCGGCGGGACGGATGAACGGGCCGAAGCCGGGCACATGGCCGCCGGCGCGGATCATCGCCGCCACACATTGGGCGGCGACCTCCTGCTCGGCGGCACCGTCGGAAATCGCCGCGATCGCGGCACCTGCCGCGGCGTCCGTGACCTTGGCGGCGCGACGCATCAGCACCTGTTCCTCGGCACTCTTCACAAGCCGTATCCTGTCGACCAGCCCGGAAACGTCGCTCCACTTGGCATTGGCCTGCGCCTCGAGTTTCAAGGCGAGGCCATGGCTCAGCCCGGAGGTCCAGTTTTCGAGCCCGATCCGCTTCCCGGTCAGGCCAAGCTCGGAAATGACGCGCGCGGCGAGATCGGCCGCCGTCTCGCTGTCGGAATGGCCGCGGAATTCCGCCGCCTTCACCTGGTTTTCGATCGTCACTTTTTCCATCGACCGGGTGACCAGAACCGGCTGACGGTCGAGTGGGACGATCAGGAGGTGCGGCGCGAAATACCCCCAATGGTCGAGCCCGGTGAGATAGAAGACATTTTCCGGCGAGGCAAAGACGGCGGCGTCGAGCCCGCGCCCGGCCAGCGCCGTGCGAACTTTCGACAGGCGGCCGGCGATTTCTGCTTCGGAAAAAGGATTTCGGTCCATTTTGTATCCTTGGATTGCCGGCTTTGGTGTCGGGTTCAGTCGATGGTGATGAGGTCGCGGGTCACGTCGCAAAGTCGCTCGCCGCCGCCTTCGGCAACGACGAAGGATTCGGAGATGGCGACGCCGAAATCTTCGAGCCAGACGCTGGCCATGAAGTGGAAGCACATGCCGGGCCGCAACTCGGTCCTGTCGCCGGGCCTCAGGCTCGCAGTGCGTTCGCCCCAATCCGGCGGATAAGCGAGGCCGACGGGATAGCCGACGCGACTTTCCTTCTTCAGCCCATTTCTGCGCAGCACCGCCTGCCAGGCGGCTTCGACCTGTTCGGCGGTGTTGCCGGGCCGTGCCAGTTCGAGGCCGGCATCGACGCCTTCGACGATCACCTTGGCCATATCGGAGAGGGCGGTCGGCGGCTTGCCGAAATGGACCGTCCGGGTTAGTGCCGCATGGTAGCGCCGTCGCACGCCGGCGATTTCGACGATTGCCAACCCAGTGTCGGGAAGTGGCGCGTCCGACCAGGTCAGGTGTGGTGTGCTGGTGCCTTCGCCCACCGGCATCAGCGGGCAGATTGCGGCGTAGTCGCCGCCAGCGCCCGGCACGCCCAAGATCTGGGCATGATAGATCTCGGCAATCACGTGGTTCTGCGGCACGCCCGGCCGCATCTTTTCGACAGCGCGGTTCATGGCATTGCTGCAGATCGCGCCGGCTTCGCGGATCAGCGCCAGCTCGGCATCCGAT
This sequence comes from Mesorhizobium sp. ES1-3, assembly GCF_020164795.1. Lineage (NCBI taxonomy): Bacteria > Pseudomonadati > Pseudomonadota > Alphaproteobacteria > Hyphomicrobiales > Phyllobacteriaceae > Mesorhizobium > Mesorhizobium sp. ES1-3. The sequence continues at coordinate 338,482 of NZ_JAIUGW010000001.1, read as the reverse complement.
TTCACCAGCCGGGCCCAGTTGACGAGGTCGTGGTTGTTGCTGAAACGCGCCGCGGGCAGGCCGGCTACGAGATGGGCATGGCAGCGCGCCGTGTAGTAGTGCGCGTCCATCTCGACGCCGATGCGCGCCCGTTCCCAACCGCGTGCCCGGATCAGACCGGCGAGCTCGTCATAGGGATGCTCGACGGGCTGCTGCACCAGCCGCTCCGAGAACGGGACGATGTTTTGTTCGGGCAAGCCGGTGGTCATGCGGGCGCTTCTGGCGTCCTGCGCCCGGCCGAACCAGATCGGCTTGTCCTCTTCCAGATGGACGAGCACGCATTGCGGCACATAGAAGGACCAACCGTCATAGCCTGTCAGCCAGCACATGTTCGCCGGATCCTGGCAGATGATGAGATCGAAGCCGGCCTTCTCCATGCGCTGCTTCACGCCGGTCAGGCGCTGCACATATTCCGTCTTCGTAAAGCTGCCTGAGCCGCTCAAACTCGTTCCCCTGACCGCCACGTCAACCCGACAAGCATGGGTAATTGTGCACAACTATCAGCCCATCTCGGCTGAACGTGCGATCATAATCATCTATTTCCAGGATTCGTACAGCGCGTCTTGCGATATGTCCAGATGAGTTGTATACGTCTTGCATACTCGCTGCGACGGAGGAGAAACGTCGTCCGGGCAAGACAATCGTCAAAAAGAAAAGGGGATGCATGCTCATGTCACAGATATCTCGTCGAACGGCCATGAAGGCGGCTGCTTGCCTTGCACTTGTCGCGACCGCGTTCACGGCGCTGCCGGCCCAGGCCGAAACGACCCTCGAACGCGCCAAGAAGGACGGTTATATCCGTGTCGGCTTCGCCAACGAGGCGCCGTTCGGTTTTGCGACGCCTGACGGCAAGCTGACCGGCGAAGCGCCAGAAGTCGCCAAAGCGGTGCTTGCCAAGATGGGCATCCCGCAGGTCGACGGCGTGCTGACCGAATTCGGCTCGCTCATCCCCGGTCTCAAAGCCGGACGCTTCGACATCATCGCGGCCGGCATGTTCATCAATCCGAAGCGCTGCGCCGAGATCAATTTCTCCGAACCATCTTATGGCATCGGCCAGGCCATGCTGGTGGCGAAGGGCAATCCAAAAGGCATAAAGGATTATTCGAGCATCAAGGACAATCCAGACCTCAAGCTCGCCGTGATGGCGGGTGCCGTCGAGGGCGGCTACGCCAAGGATGCCGGTGTCGCCCCGGGGCAAATCGTCGCCTTGCCAGATCAATCCAGTCTCGTCGCCGCCGTCCAGGCCGGTCGCGCCGATGCGGCCGCGCTTACCGCGCTGTCCATCGCCGACATGGCCAAGAAGGCCGATGGCGTCGAATCGACAAAGCCCTTCGGCGAAGTCGCCGGCAAGTCGGTGAAGGGCCATGGCGGCTTCGGCTTCCGCAAGGAAGACACCGATCTGCAGAAAGCGTTCAACGCCGAACTGAAGAAATTCCTCGGGTCACCCGAGCACATCGCCCTGGTCGAGCCGCTCGGCTTCGGCAAGGACTATCTGCCGAACAAGACGACTGCACAGCTCTGCAAGGGCGAATAAAGTTCCCAACTGCTGGGCGGCGTGAACGCGCCGCCCTCTTTTTTCTTCGGAGAAGCAGATGGGAATCCGCACACTTGTTGCCATGCTGGTCGTCTCGCTCGCCGTCATCGGCGTGCTGGCGACACAGGCAACATACAGCCTGTTCCTGCCGGGACTGCTGCAGGGCGCTGTCCTGACAATCGAGATCGCCGTTCTTGGCAGCCTGCTGGCGGTTATCATGGGCGTGCTCGCCGCGTTGGCGCGCATGTACGGCCCCGCGCCGCTTAGATGGCTGGCGACGGCCTATGTCGAGATCTTTCGCGGAACCTCGGCACTGGTGCAGCTGTTCTGGCTGTTTTTCGTGCTGCCGCAATTCGGCGTCACGCTCGACGCGTTTCTCGTTGCCGTGCTGGCGCTCGGCCTGAATGTCGGGGCCTACGGATCCGAATGCGTGCGCGGCGCCATCCAGTCGGTCGCGCGCGGTCAGTGGGAAGCGGGAACGGCGCTCAACATGAGCCGAGGGCAGATGCTGCGCCGGATCATCCTGCCGCAGGCCTTCATCGCCATGATCCCACCCTGGGGCAATTTGTTCATCGAACTGCTGAAGTCGACCGCGCTGGTGTCGCTGATCACCCTGTCGGACCTCGCCTTCAAGGCGCAGCAGATGAACCAGAATACATTCAAGACCATTCCGATCTTCACGCTGGTGCTGCTGATGTATCTCGCCATGTCGCTCACCGTCTCCATCGGCATGCGGCTTCTCGAAAAGCGGGCCTCGATCGGCCTCGCCAGGGGGAAGGCGACATGATCTGGGATTGGGGTTTTACACTCGAGATCCTACCGGTGCTGGCGCACGCCGCAATCATCTCCATCGAGGCGACACTGCTCGGTTTCGCCATCGCCGCTTCGCTCGGTCTGGTCTTGGCCGTGGCCCGCATCGCCGTGCCACGGACGGGCTGGACGATTTCGGTGCTGGTCGAGCTGATCCGCTCGACGCCGCTGCTCATCCAGATATTCTTTCTCTATTTCGTCTTTCCGAAATTCGGCATCGTGCTCGACGCCTTCACCGCTGGCGTTCTCGCCATAGGCATCCACTACGCCGCCTACTGCTCCGAGGTCTATCGCGCCGGCTTCGACAACATCCATCGCGGCCAATGGGAAGCCTCGATCGCTCTCAATCTCTCGTCTTGGACGACCTTTCGCGACATCATCATCCCGCAGGCCATTCCGCCGATCGTGCCGGCGCTCGGCAACTATCTCGTCGCGCTGTTCAAGGAGACGCCGCTGCTTTCGGCTATCGCCGTGCTGGAACTCATGCAGACGGCCAAGATCATCGGCTCCGAGACATTTCGTTACACCGAACCGATCACGCTGGTCGGCTTGTTCTTCCTCGCGATGAGCCTGGTTTCGGCCGCGCTTATTCGTGCCCTTGAACGCCTGCTCAACCGGAGGAACGCGCGATGACGGAACAACCGATGGTCCGCTTCGACAATGTTTCCAAACGCTACGGCGCGTTGACCGTCCTCGACGGCCTGAACCTCGAAATCGCGCGCGGCGAGAAGGTCTCCGTCATCGGTCCGTCCGGTTCCGGCAAGACCACCGTGCTGCGCATGCTGATGACGCTGGAGACGATCAATGACGGCGTCATTTGGGTCGAAGGCGAGCCGCTGACGCATATGAAGAAAAACGGCGCGCTGGTTCCCGCCGACCTTGCCCACATTCGCCGCATCAGGGCGAAGATCGGCATGGTGTTCCAGTCCTTCAATCTGTTCCCGCACATGACCGCGATGGCCAATTGCATCGAGGCGCCGATAACCGTCCTTGGCATGAAAAGGCCGGATGCCGAGGCGCGGGCGGCCGAGCTTCTCGACATGGTCGGGTTGTCTCAGAAAAAGGATCACTATCCTTCCCAGCTTTCCGGCGGCCAGCAACAGCGCGTCGCCATCGCCAGGGCGTTGGCGATGCGGCCCAAGATAATGCTGTTCGACGAGGTGACCTCCGCGCTCGACCCGGAACTTGTCGGCGAAGTGCTGCAGGTGATAAGGCAGATCGGCCGCGAGCATGATTTGACGATGCTCATGGTCACCCACCAGATGGGCTTCGCCAAGGAATTTTCCGATCGCGTCTGCTTCTTCTACCAGGGCAAGATATGCGAGCAGGGACCGCCAAGCGAGCTGTTCGGTGCCCCTAAGAACGAGCGGACGCGGCAGTTCCTGCACGCTGTCCTGGAGGCTGGATGACGCTGGAGACGGATGCCTCGGTCACCACGGCGATCGCAGAGGCGCCACGACCGCTTTCGGCACGGGAACGGTTCGAGCGCATCTACCGGATCCTGCGTGACCGCATCTGCCTGCTCGACTACCCGCCGGGAAGCCGCCTCTCCGAGGAAGAACTCGCCCAGGAATTCGAGATCAGCCGCACGCCGGTCCGCCGCGTGCTGGCGCGCCTTGAATCCGAAGGTCTGGTTCAATCCGTCCACGGCGTCGGCACCATAGTCACCGATGTCGATATCGAGGAACTGCAGCAGGTCTATCACCTGCGCCTGGAATTGGCGCTTCTGGTCGGCAAGCTTTCGCCGATCCCCCGAACAGCGGCCGACCTGGATCGGATCCGGGCGCTCATTGCGCGCTGTGATTCCGATATGCTCAATCCAGATCAGCGCGCTTTCCTGCAGCTGAACATGGACTTCTTCTCGGAACTGACCGCCATGACCGGGAACCAGCCGCTGCGCGAGATCAGTGAGAGATTATATTTCCAGGTGGCGCGTGTCGTCCTGAAGATGATGCCGCAACTGGGTTTGGTGGAGGAGTTCACGGCCTTCCGGCGTGAAATGGAGGAAGTTCTGGCTGCGGCAGAGATCGGCGACTGGGAGTCGATCGGGCATATAAGGCGCGCCCATATCTCGATGAGCTTTCGGCGCATGATCCGGCATGCTGGCCGAAGTTGAGACAGCGCCCACTCTTGCTGGAATGTGCCAGCCGTCACGAACGTTTCACGCGGAACCGGCTCCCCGAATATCCGAGACGGTACTGCCGATCGAGGTTATGTCGGCCGACTCTCCTTTGATCGGCGAAACTGTTCGTCCGCAAGCCAGGTATGTTCCTGAAACCAGGAAGATCATCAGCGTCGAATCCAGAATATCGTGGCCGACAAGGATGCCTGTCAGCCCACCAACAAGGTATACTATGACGGCGACCACTATCATGGTCGCCCCGAACCGCTCTAACGGATCGGCACTGAAGCGAAGGACCTTCGTCGCGTTCCAGATCGCGATGATGAAGATCGCCGCCAATGATAACGCGCCCACAAGTCCAGCCTGAACCAAGGCTGTCAGAAAGCCGTTGTGAAAATGGTTGAAACCCTGACTCACCCCAAATTGCTTTTTGAAACCCTGCTGTGAAATCGCCCGGCTGGCGGACATGCCGTGGCCGAAAAATGGTGCTTCGCGAAATGCATCGATCCCAATGTCCCAGAGCCCAACCCTTAGTCCGAGCGGAGTGGAATGGTCACCTTTGGTGGCGAGAGCTTTCCAGTCATCGAACAGGAAATGAGTGCGATCCACGATGATTGGAGACGTGATTGCCGCGGTGAGCAGGCAGCAAGCGCTCGCAATCACCAGCACCCGTCGCATATTCGATCGCGTGAGTCTCTGGCGATTGATCACGAGGATGGCGGCAATGGCGATCAGCAAGGCCACCCAGATCATGCGGGAGCCAGAATAGACGGTCGCCACGGCGCCGGCGAGTATGGCGACGGTGAGTGTCTTCCAGGCTTTCTCTATTCCCGACACGGCGCCCGCGAGGCACATCATCACGGCGAGGCAGGTGACCGTCGCGAACACGATCGGATTTCCAGCCCCTCCTTCGGCTCTCAGCATCCCGATCCAATAATATTGGACGATGGTTAGCGCCAGCGCTCCGACACACGCTGCCGCGCTGGCCAGCACAGCAATGTGTACAAGCGTCGCCTTGTCGGTGATGCTCCAGGTCGAATAAGAGATCGGGAACACCAGCAAGGTGATCAGCGGCAGGAAGTGCGTGACATCGGCCCGCAGGGTGCCGTTGACGATCGACGCCAGGACCATCGCCGCGCAATAGGCATAAAGCGCAAGGGTCATGGCAAACATCGGCCGGTCGATGTTCAAGCGGCGTCGCTTGGCGACCAGCAACACCACCGACCAGAGCGCTCCGCCATGAAATACGAAGCTCACCACCGACCCGAGCACCGGTGGCGAAAAGAAGCAGATGATCGAAAACCAACGGTTGACCTGTTCTGCCGTTAGGTGGCGCCGCAGCGATGTAAACGCGTCCAATGCCCTTGCTTCGCAATCTTCCGGATCGCGTGCGAATCGTTCGAACGATCCTTGCTCACCGTGCTTCGCCCCAGTGCTCGAATCCGTATAGCTGCTTGCTTCCGTATCTGATAGTGCGGAACCGTCTCGCTTTCATCCGACTGCATGAGTGAACAGGCAAAAACCTGTGGCCCTGACGCCTGTTCACGCCGCGACCGCCGATGAAGCTCCCTGGGTTGCTTCCTGCCAGGATTGGAACATCAAGACGTCCCAAAGCAGATACTGGTTGTTGCGGTGTCCGGAGAGGTGTTCCGACCACGCGCGCCGGATTGCCTCGGGCCGAAAGAAACCGTCTTCCCGCAATCGACGTTCGTCGAGCAGCGCCTCCGCCCATTCGCGAAGCGCGCCGCGCAACCAGGCGTCGATGGGCACGCCGAAGCCCATTTTCGGACGGTCGACAAGCGCCTTCGGAACATGTCGGTAAAGCAGTTGCCTGAGCGGCCACTTTGTCTGGTTGCCGCCTCGCCGGATGGAAAGCGGTAGCGAAAGTGCAAAGCTTATCAGGCGGTGGTCAAGCAGCGGCACGCGGGTCTCGAGGCTGACTGCCATTGCCGCGCGATCGACCTTTACCAGGATGTCGTCCGGCAAATAGCTCATCATATCGATGTACATCATCCGCTCGACGTTGCCCGGCAACGCTGGAAGCGCTTCCAATCCCGTCAGCATGGTGGGCGGCTCGGCTGCATCCGGGATGATCTCGGTCGCTTCCCAGTGCGAGCAGAGGCGACGGTAGACATCGTCCATGGTTCGCAGCGAAAGGACCGACGCCGCCTTGTGGATCTTGTCGCCGACGCGCTCGCGGCGCAGGCGCTGCGGCAGAAGCGGCATGATCCCGCCCGCCACATTGTTGTAGAGACCGGGCGAGGCCAGTGTCGCCAAGCTGGCCGACGCGCGGCGCAGCCCCGTCGGGATGCGGGAAAGCTTGTTCCATAACGCATCGGCGAGTGCGTAGCGCGTGTAGCCGGAGAACAGCTCGTCGCCGCCATCGCCCGACAACGCCACGGTGACGCTGCCACGCGCCAGTTTGGAGACGAGGAATGTCGGGATTTGCGAGGAGTCGGAGAAAGGCTCGCAATAAATGCCTGGCAGTTGGGGCACAACCTCTAGCGCGTCCCGCTCGCTGAGATAAAGTTCCGTATGGTCGGTGCCGAGGTGGCGCGCTACTTGCTGGGCATGGCCGGCCTCGTTGTAGCCCGCTTCGTCAAATCCGATCGTGAAGGTCCGCACCGGTCGCGAACTGATCGACTGCATGACCGCTACGATGGCGGAAGAATCGATGCCGCCCGAGAGGAAGGCGCCGAGCGGCACGTCCGCGATCATCTGCCCTTCGAGCGCGCGGCGAAGATGACGCTCGACCTCGTTGACCGCCTCTTCGGGGCTCCCTTGAAACGGATCGCGCTGGCCTTGTTCAGCGACTTCCCTGGCGCTCCAATAGCTCTCGACGTGTGGCTCACGCATCGGGTCGGAAAGGACGAGGAGGTGGCCGGGTCTCAATTTCCGAATGCCTTGGTAAATGCTGTAAGGGGCGGGGATGTAGTTATGGCGCATCAGCAAAGCCAGTGCATTCCGGTCGATGTCCGGGCGCCAATCCGGCAGCGGTCGAAAGGCCTTGAGTTCCGAAGCAAACGCGAAGGCCTTGCCGATCCGGCCATAATATAAAGGCTTTTCCCCTAGGCGATCGCGTCCGAGAACGAGCGTTCTCTCCCGCCGGTCCCACAACCCAAAAGCAAACATGCCGACGGCCAATTCGAGAGCCCTTTTTGTTCCAAGCTCTTCGATCGCGGCCAGAAAGGTCTCGGTGTCGGAATGGCCGCGCCAGGCATGAGCGCCGAATTCCCGATCGAGATGCGTCCGCATCTCGCCGTGATTGTAGATTTCCCCATTGAAGACGATGACATGGCGACCGCTATGCGAAAGCATCGGCTGCGCGCCGGCCGACGACAGGTCGATGATCGACAGTCGGCGTTGACTGAGCGCAACGCCGGCCTCGGCGTCAGTCCAGACGCCGTCGCCGTCCGGTCCGCGATGCCGGATCATGTCCGCCATACGGCGCACGCTGAACGGGCCGCTGCTGGTCGCGGCTGCTCCACCCACAATGCCGACGATACCGCACATCCGGCGTTTCTGCTCCACAATGACCGGCTCGGATTTTCTCTCTATCGCGAAATCAGAGGAGGAAACCGGCCGCTATGAATTCATTCGCTCGAAACACCATTCACCACAGCCGGTGCCGAAGAGGCCAACTCCAGGCGCCACATTGAAGCGTTGCTTCGTGCGAAACCCAAGTTTTTCGACGGACGTCTCCAACTCTTCGACTGTGGTGGATTGATAGGGATAGCCGCCTAGCCAGTCGTCGACATCCGCCAGGAACTCCATGCCTCGGCGCGCGCGATAGCTCTTTACAAATGAGATCGTGTCCCGATGGCGCAGCGTCCTTGCCAACATGTAGGCCGAGACAAAAAGCGCTTTGACCGGGGGCCGTAGCCACCGATGGGAGGAGTAGAGCCTTTTTTCGACTGTCCACAGTCCGCAAAGGGGTGTCTTCAGGTAGATCGCAATGACAAACCTTCCGCCGTGACCAACGAGGCCGGCTGCGTTGCTGATCGCCGCCCACATGTCTCCCGTGTGATGCAGGACGCCCCACGAATAGACGACGTCGAATGTTCCGGTTGGAAGCGACGCCCTGTCGAGGATATCGGCTCGCTTCACACTCCATTCGGCTTCCGGCGCGAAGCGAGAAAGCACGGCCTTGGTTGTTTCGACACAGCCCGCGTCATAGTCGACGGCGTGAACCTTCGCTGCCCCCAGCCGAAGTGCGGCCGCTGAATGCAGGCCCGATCCGCAACCCATGTCCAGAAATGTCTTCCCCTCCAGATCTCCCACCAGGCGGCGAAGATCCTCGCAAGCCCGATCCAGATGCTCGTCCTCGAAGCGCGCGGCAAGCTCGGACCAGTTGCGGCCGAAATCATAACGCGCGTTCATAAGCTTCCCACCATGTCCTTTCCGAAAGACCGAAGCCTTGGCCGATGCTCGATAGAAGTCCCCAAACCAATGCGTTCAGCCGGTCGAGCCGCGCCTGACTCTTGCAGGCTGCGTCGGCGATCGGAATCGACCTGCTTAATGTCACGGTATATCCCAGTGTTAAATTCAGGCCGAGCCTACAGACTCCAATACTTTAGATTGTCAGAAATTTCATGCGGTTTGATAGCAGACTTGATGTCGAACAGCGTTCCTCCTGGCCTGATCATTTGAAAAAGACGCGCTCTCTCGCTGGTGAGATAAACCTTGTGAGGTACCGCCAAAACAAGCGCCTGCAAATCACTTATCTCATCGAGCGGCAGGATCGTTTCGCCATGGTCGCGTCGAGCGGATTCGGCATCGGCGAGGGGATCGTGGACTTTAGGGACAATTCCGAACTGCCTCAGTTCCTTGACCATGCCGAAAACGCGGCTGTTGCGCAAATCCGGCACGTCCTCCTTGAAGGTCAGTCCGAGAATGCCGACTGAAGCCCCTTTGACAGGTATGTCCGAGCGGATCAGCTGTTTGACGACCTGTTGGGCAACGAAGGCTCCCATGCCGTCATTGATGCGGCGGCCGGCGAGGATAATCTGCGGGTGATAGCCTTCGGCCTCGGCTTTGGCAGTCAGGTAATACGGATCGACGCCGATGCAGTGGCCGCCGACGAAGCCCGGCTTAAAAGGAAGGAAGTTCCATTTTGTCGATGCGGCATCAAGGACATCCTGCGTCCGGATATCAAGCCGCGCGAAGATCATGGCCAGTTCATTCATCAGCGCGATGTTGAGGTCGCGCTGCGTGTTCTCGATAACCTTCGCTGCTTCGGCCACCTTGATCGACGGTGCGCGGTAGACGCCGGCATCGATGATGCTGCCATAGACGCCGGCCACGCGCTCCAGCGTCTCGGCGTTCTCACCGGAGACGACTTTGATGATCCGTCGCAGCGAGTGTTCCCGATCGCCTGGGTTCGCCCTTTCAGGCGAATAGCCGAGCGCGAAATCATGAGGGTGCCGCAGGCCTGACAGATGCTCGATGATCGGCCCGCAAAAATCCTCGGTCACGCCTGGATAGACCGTCGATTCGAAAACGACGACCGCGCCTTTGCTCACCGCTTCGCCGACAAGCTCAGATGCCAGTTTCAAAGGCGCAAGATCGGGAGCACGGTTGATGTCGATAGGTGTTGGCACGGCAACGATGAAGAAAGTCGCGCCTTTCAACATCTCCCGGTCGGTCGTAAGCGCGATCGAGGATTCCTTGAGCGCCGCCGTGTCGACCTCTCCCGTGCGATCGACGCCGCGACGCAGTTCCTCGATCCGGGTTTCGCTGATATCGAAAGCAATCGTGCCCGGGAAAACCTTCCCAAACGCAACGGCTACCGGCAGGCCGACATATCCCAAGCCGATAACGGCGATGCGTTCGGACATCCGCGGATTTCCTAAGGTCGCTTATGAGTGAGCTTGTATGGCAGGCCGCACGCAAATTCAACGATGTATAGTTGCGTAGCGGGAAATCTCCACTCAAAATAGTGCTTGATCAACGCACGTATCGCCATATGGATCGTATCGTTGTTGTCGTAAGCGAACCAAAATCCCTTGCAACCACGCGGGGACATCTTCTGCTCGCGTTGCGCACAGCCGGATACGAAGTACATGCCCTGGCGCCAGTCGATGCCATGACCGTTGGTTGGCTGACCGAGAACGGCATACGTTTTCACCCATTGCCCATGGAGCGTGCCGCTATTGCGCCATTCGGCGATACGCTGTTGGCTTTTCGTCTTCACAGGAAGCTACGAGAGCTCAAACCCCGGGCCGTACTGACCTGTGCGATCAAGCCGATCGTCTATGGCATGCCCGCGGCGCTGATTGCGGGGGTACCGCGCCGGCACGCGCTTGTCACGGGCCTCGGCTATGCGTTCACGGACCGTCACAAATCTCTACGGTGGAGGATGGTCAATGCGGTGGCCCGGCTTCTTTATGCCGCGAGCCTGCGTGTTGCCACTACGGCCACCTTCCAGAACGACGATGACCGAGATGACTTCCGTCGTCTGGGACTGCTCGGACGCACACCAGCCAATGTCGCCAACGGTTCAGGGGTAGACCTCGATCGATTCAAAGTTGCGCCATTACCGGAGAAGCCGCGATTTCTTATGATCGCACGCCTGCTTCGCGACAAAGGCCTCGGCGAATATCTAGGTGCGGCGAGGCTGGTTAAGGCAATTCGACCTGAAGCTCGTTTCGACCTGGTCGGCGATACGGATCCAAATCCTGCGGGATTTCCAGTATCGGAAGTTGAGGCAGCCGTCGCGGACGGAACCATCCACTATCACGGGGCTGTCGAAGACGTCCGTCGAGTGATCGCCGATTCGCGTATCTTCGTGCTTCCGTCCTATCGCGAGGGTACGTCGCGATCTGTCCTGGAGGCTATGGCAATGGGGCGCCCGGTGATCACGACAGATGCGCCGGGTTGTCGCGCGCCGATCGTCCCCGGCGTGAACGGCCTGCTGGTGCCGGTCGGTGTCACGGCCCCATTGGCGGAGGCTATGATCCGCCTGATCGACAACCCGAATGAAGCCGAATGCATGGCCAGGAACAGTCGATCGATTGCCGAACAGCGCTATGATATTCAGAAAGTTACCGCTCATATGATGGAAATCATCGAAGCCGGGCACCGAGCCGCAGAATGACGTTTGCAGGAAATCCATCATCGAACCGATACGAGTTCGGAGCCAATTGGGCGTCGTTCATCGACAAGCACTACTCGGATGAACGCCGTCGGATGGCGGCGGAGAAGCTCTTGTCCTTCCTCGGCAAACAGAGCCTCGAAGGGTTCGACTTTCTCGATATCGGCAGCGGCAGCGGACTGCACTCGCTTGCCGCCTTGGACGCAAAAGCGGATAGGATACATTCCTTCGATTTCGACCCGCTTTCGGTAAGCACAACCGGCAAGCTGCGCCATTTGGCCGGTGATCCGCCAAACTGGACCGTCCAACGCGGCGACGTGCTCGACGCCGACTATCTGGAGAAGCTAGGCACATGGAATCTCGTCTATTCCTGGGGCGTACTCCACCACACAGGTGCCATGTGGCAAGCTATCGAAAATGCGGTGCGCACGGTTGCGCCCGGCGGTCTCTTCTTCATTGCTCTCTATTCGTCGAATGTGGTGAAACCTTCGGCGGAATTCTGGCTTGACGTGAAACGGCGATACAACCGCGCCAACCCTCGTCAAAGGCGGTGGATGGAATATTGGTACATCTGGCGCTTCGGGCTCGGTCGCAATCCACTTCAACTGCCCTCGCTTGTGAAGCAGATCCACCAAAAGAAAAAAGGTCGCGGCATGAGCTACATGACCGATATCCGCGACTGGCTGGGCGGCTGGCCTATGGAGTTTGCCGAAGACCAGGCCGTGATCGATTTCCTGAAGAAACGGTTCGATTTCGAACTCGTCAGGATATCTGCCGGTGAGGCTTGCACGGAATTTCTCTTCCAGAACCCGATCAGGTCGCCATCCAAAACCGAACCAGAGCAATTCTAATAACGTATGCCCCAAAGTGCGTGGCGGTTTTTGGGAGAACCACATGCGACAGAGACGTCAAGCGCATCGCCAATCCATTTCGATGCGACTCGTTTCAAGCGGCCGGCCCGCCGGTTCTCGTCCAGATACGCGGTCTGCCGTCTTCGAGGGTGACGATCTCGTCGCAATTTTCGACAGTCGTGAGGCGGTGGGCGATGATCAGCACCGTCAGGTCGGCCGGCAATTCCCGCATCGCCTCCATGACCGCGGCCTCGGTCTCCATGTCGAGCGCGCTCGTGGCTTCGTCGAAGACGAGCAAGGAGGCCTGTTTGTACAACGCCCGGGCGATGCCGATGCGCTGGCGCTGGCCGCCTGACAGGCGGACACCGCGCTCGCCGACCCGCGCCTCATACCCCTGGGGCAAACCTTCGATGAATTCAGCCAAAGCGGCCTGCTGCGCGGCACTGCGGACGCGATCACGGTCGATTCCGCTGGGGTCGATACCGAAAGCGATGTTCTCCGCGATCGAGGCGTCGGCCAGGAAGATGCTTTGCGGCACATGGGCGATCTGTCTTTGCCAGGCGCGCCGTGTAGCGCCATCCAGCCTTTGCCCGTCGATCTCGATCGCGCCGCTGGTCGGCTCGAGCAGGCCCATAATCAGATCGACTGTCGTGCTCTTGCCGCTGCCTGTCTTGCCGACGAACCCGACCTTGGTCCCTTTCGAGATCGTGAGATTGAACCGCTCGAGTATCGGCGGTTGGTCAGAAGCGTAACGGAACGACACATCCTTGAGCATGATCGCCCGATCGAATGGGAGGCGCTCGGCCGGAGGCTGGTTCCACTCTGGGCCAAGTTGTGCCTCGAGTGCCTGGAGCACGACTTCAGCACCGGCAAGATTGCCCAGTATCAGCGCCCAATTGCCGTATACAAGCTGCATGGATGGGAGCAGACGCTGCGCTCCAAGAACAAATGTTCCAAGTATCGGCAGAACCTGGCCGGCGTCGTTCGAGCGGGTGATGAGGAAATAAGCAAGCGCCGCGATGATCACCATACCCGCAGCTTCGATCGCGAAACGCGGAGCGCCCGCCGCAAGTGCGTTCGTTGCATTCGCGCGCTGCAGATGCCGGTCGAGCTCGCTGTATCTCGACAGGAAGTAAGCTTGGGTATCATTGATGATGACATCCCGGATGCCGCCCATGCCCTCTTGCACGGAACGGATGCCTTCGGCCTCGACGGTGGCGATGATCCGGGCATTCCGCTTCAGGTGCTTGCGGATGACAAGCGACATGGCGAGGTAGACAGCCCCGAAACCCGCGAAGATGACGAAGGTGATGAAGGAACTCAGGGCAAAAAGGGCAGCGACGATGAAGACGCCGATGACTATGCCGCTGATTGATTGCAGCAGCGGGAGCATTACGCCCGCGGTAATCGCCTGAACCCGGCGAAGCACGGCCAACACCGAACTGGAATTGCGCGAAACGTGGTAGCTATAGGGCTGATGGAGCACACGATCATAGACCTTCACGCCCAACTCATGTCCGAGGGAGAAGACATAAGAGTTCGTAGCCCAGGTGATGAATATGCGCACAACTCCGGCTGTAAGCGCGACCACCGAAAACAGAACCGTCAAGCCGAGAAGGCTGTCGGAAGAGCCGGGCAGTCGGAGGCCGGCAAGCTGGCGGGTGAGGAACGACTGATCGCCGATCGCTTCGGGATTGGCGATGCGGGCAAGAAACGGCAGCAAGGCACCAAGCGTCGCGGCTTCGGCGAGCGCGCCGAACGCCATCAGGACTAGGAGGCCGAAAAACTGTCTCTGCCGACGCTTAGACACTTGCTTCCACACGCGTTGAAGCGTGATGAGGGTGCTGTCCGAGGTTCGCTTTCCGTTCAACGCCAGGTCGGTGTCCGCATTTAGAGCGCCCAATGCACACGTTCGGTGCCCGGCGACAAGCCATAACCGGCGCCGATTGACAATTTTATCACAGAAGCCCGAAGGTCGTCCGTCCACAGTTTCCCGGTAGAGACCAGAGGCCGCTGCCGTGGCAAAGTGATATGTTTTGACAATGAACGATGCCTTCAAGATTCGGGATCGAAGGCCGCGGCTGAGCTTAATTGCGGCATTGCTTCGTACACTCGGCGTGTTCTCGGCCGGGGTAGGGGCGGCGTTTCTGTCCTTTGTCTCGGCATACCCGCTCGGGTTGGTCAGCGCCTACCCGGCTCCACCCGCTTCGGCAATTGAGGGGCCGCTGGGGTTTGCGCGGAAAGTGGGAGATGTCGAGGACCTCTACCGTCGCGAGAGTGAGCCAATGCAGGCGTATCTCGAGCGTCTGACTACGGCCGTCGCGGGTGGAATGGTGCACTATTGGACAGAAGGTGATCGCTGGGCAGCGGCCGATGTGCCCTACACGCGGATCGGGGCTTTCGACAATTACCTGCTCTGGATGCTCAGCTTTCGCCCAGAATATCGGAAAAACCTGCAGAACTATGAATTTGTGACTCCCCGAAAGGCACTTGATCGGGGCTATGGGTTCTGTTCCCAGGTTTCGAAGATCGTCTACTCTGTCCTTGCCGATCAAGGCATCGAAGCGACGATCTATAGTGCGCCCGAGCACACCGTGGTTGAGTCCCATGGCAACATTCTCGATTCCGACTATGGTGTCTTCGTCCCCCACTCGCTTGAGGATGTACAACAAGACCCGTCGATGATCGACACCTACTACGCACAATTCGGCCCGATGCTGCCGCTGCTAAAAAGGGCGTATGGTCAGGCCTGGCAACCGCTTGGGACTGCCGAAGATTTCAATGTCGTGCGTGCGTACGAGGCAAAGTTCGAACGCCTGAAATGGGCTCCGCCGCTCATGCTTCTCGCCTTGGGTGTATTGCTTGTTTCCGGCGGCACGCTCCTTGGGCGTCGCGAGAAAAATGACCGGCCTGCGTCACTGCCGATATCCGGCGCGGCCCCTGATCTCAACTTCGGGTGCTCATGGCCATTTGTGAATTCTTCTCGTCTCACGAGGACTTATGCTTGCAGGTACGCCATGCGCTATGGCAAGCCGGTCAGCGAGGACGGCCGGCGGCCGAATGATGCTGTGAGAAAAAGCTCCGATGACTGATGCTGAGGCACAACTGTCGGCAGTCGTGCCTTCAACCAGGCTTCTGAGAAGACGGCGTCGCGGCGTGCTTTTTGTTATCGGCACGCTTGATCTAGGCGGCACGGAAAGCCAGCTTGTGCTGCTTGCCAAGGGATTGAAGAAGCGAGGCTGGAAAGTCGAGGTCTTTTCGCTCTCGCGGGGCGGTGTTCTAGGAGAAGCACTTGATGATGCTGGAATCCCGGTATTGTACGGACTTCACCGGCCGAATCCCTTATCCGCATCGCCGCCGGCATCGGCCACGGGGGGCGCCAGGCCGCGCGTAGTCCCGACGAGACGCCCAATCGAGGCTATGGTGGCTCTCGGCGCTGCCGTCGCCTCGCTTATCGTCCGCATCGCCTTGACCCGGCCGCATGTGGTCCACGCCTTCCTGCCGCTCACCAATTTCCTGGGCGCCTTGGCAGGGCGGTTCGCGCTGGCGCCATTCGTCATCACGTCGCGACGCGGTCTCGGTAACCATCAGGAGCGATGGCCCCGGCTAAAGCGTATGGACCGGATCGCCAATCGGCTCTCCCACGTGGTGGTCGCGAATTCGTATGCGGTCGCGGCCGATATAGCGGCTCGCGACGGTTATGATATTGACAGAATAAAGGTAATCCCGAACGGTCTCGATCTCAGCCGCTTCGATGACATCGTCCATCGCCGGGTCGAAACCCGGCGGCAGCTCGGTCTCGGCCAAGACGAAGTCGGCATCATTATAGTCGCGAATTTAATCCCATACAAAGGGCACAGGGATCTAATTCAAGCATTCGCTCTTGCGAGCGAAAAGCGGCCGAATCTGCGGCTGTTCATGGCTGGACAGGACCGCGGCATCGGGCCAGGCCTGGCGGAAGAGGCAGAGCGGTTCAGCGTTGGATCGAAAGTCCATGCATTGGGATTACAGAGCAACGTGCCGGGATTGCTCGCCGGCATGGATGTTGGCGTGATCGCGTCCCATGAGGAAGGTTTTTGCAATGCCCTGATGGAAAAGCTCGCGGCAGGTCTCCCGGTCGTCGCCACCAATGTGGGCGGAAATCCGGAGGCTATCTCGGGTATGCCGGGTTGTGTATTGGTGAAACCTCGTGACCCTTCCGATCTGGCTCGCGGGCTCCTAGCCGTGCTTGACCGATCGCCGGAGCCGACAGCCGACAGGGAATTTCGGCAACAGACGATGCGGGAGCGGTATTCGACAGGAGCTATGGTCGACGCCTATGAACGCCTATACCTCGTGGGCTGACGAATGAGCAGGATTGCCCACTCGGAACGCTCGGTGAGTTCAACGCATCTGCTGCTGCGGGCGATCCTGATGAACATCTCGGCCGGGCTCTGCGCGTTCGTCATCGTCATCTACCAGTCCTGGTTCCTGCCATACTTTATGCCGTTCTTCACGGGACGGGATGAGTTAGCGAGGCTGGTTTTTCATGTGCTCTATGGCGGCGTTCTGATTGTTTCGATCGCGGTTCTCGCGACGCGTCGAGACGTGCGTAGTGCGATCCTCCTGCTTGCGATCGCCGCCGCCATGGCCGTCGTCCCGGTTGCGCTTCATCCGGTCGGGATCGTCGCCAAGTGTTACCTCATCACCCTTTTCCTCGGCGGCGCGGCGATTGTCCTCATGCTTGCATCCGCTCCCGTAATCGTGTTGCGCCTCTCGGCGTCAGTCACAGCGCTCAATGGGGTGGTTTGCTTCCTCGATCTCCTCTTTGCCAACGGCTTCACCAACACTCCTGGCCGGGCCGCCGGCCTGGCGATCAATCCCAATGTCGCGGCGGCAGGACTTCTGCTTGGGGCTGCGGCGAGCTACCGCGCCGTCGCACGAAAGTGGCGTGCAAGCTTCCTTGTTCTGGTAGCCATAACGCTTCTTGCGACGCTTTCTCGCTCGACCCTTCTTGCCGCCTTTGCAACGGTGGCGGTTCCGATTGTCGTTCGCGTTTGGCAACAATTTCGCAGCGGCCGTCGTTTTCAGATCGATCTTGGGGGTTGGGGCCGTGCGGTCGCCGTCGCGTTTGGACTGCTGGGTGCGATCGGCATCGCGCTGACCACAAACGCTTCCTTCCGCATTGCCATGGGCGAATCCTTTGCCGGCATTTTGTCTGCAAGCACCGCGCTCGACGAGGCATCAAAGGCTGTCGATCGACCTCCGCCTGCCGTTACAGTGCCAATTGCGGCGCCGCCTGAAAGGGCTTCGGCAGATCAACCGGCTTCGCCAGGGACAAGTTCTGCCGGCACTGCCACGCCCCCCGGTGCATCTGCGGACGCCGCAACGTCGCCTCCTCTGCCATCCGGCACCGGGTCCGCAGCCAGCCAATCCACGAACGTCGCCAAGATGCAGGCGCTCGGCGAGCGGCTGACGGATGAAGGCAAGAGGAACTCGATTTCGGCAAGGGCTCTCTTTCTGGAGCGCGGTCTGCTCGCCTATCGGGAGGGTGGCTTTTTCGGTCGCGGACTTGAAGAGGCGCAAGCCCTTGCGCCGCACAACACCTTCGTCCTGTTTGCGATCGCTTTCGGCCACCTCGGCTGGCTCATTCCGATCGCCATCGTCGGCTTCGCCTTCTGCTTTGCTCGAAACGCCGATGATCTTGCCCTTGGTGTCGCGGTTGTAGGGGTAATGCTGACCTCGCATGACCTCTTGCTGACACCAAGTCTCTTTCTTCCGATCGCGCTTGGGATTGGCGGCATGCTCGCCGCGCGGAAAGTGGCTGCCGAAATGCCGTCGCCGACAGAGCCTTGGAGCTTTGCTTGCGGAACAGTGGCGGGCGTCGCGGCCTTTGGCGCCGGCTGCATCGCGATATTGCTCGTCACACCACCGCTTTTTACCGGACGGCTGCAGAACGGGACCATGTTCACTGTCCGAGGCGGATACGAGACGCTACTTCCGCGGTCACAATTTCCCGGTCTTTTCCAGTTTGACGACTTGTCCGACATTCCGCCTTCGCAAGCATCCTATCTGCACGAGAACGGGACATCGCTCCACCGCGTCGACTGGTCTTCGCATGCATGGCCCGCCGTCAGGCAGGGCGAGTATACTTTCCGCCAGCGGGATGCTGTGCTGTTCGCGCCGACGGATTCGAGCGACCCTCGCAGCAATGAGCGAACCTACGAGGTCGCCGTTCCGGTTTCGGTGAGTGCACTCTGTTTTATTCTTCTAGGCACAATCATCGCGTGGTCGGTTGCGACGGTGGTTGCCGTGACGCCACTAACAAATCGGTCTCGAGCCTCTGGAAATTTGCGGAACAAAAAGCCTCGCGCCGAAGATCGATAGGTATTGATCGCCGACATGGAGACTGTGTCCGGCGCATCGCGCTCAATTGCTCTTGCTGGCTGTGTGGGGCTGCGCAGCGTCCGCAGTCGATACCTGTTTTTGCTCTTGGCCAGTGGCGAAAGCGGAGTAGAGACCTATCATCCGCGCAATCGCATCATCGGTCTCCGGTCTCAAGTTTCGGCGCAGGTGAGCTTTGTCGCGGTAAATGAACTCGCCATCGATGTAGGTGGCGCAATGCCTGTCCGGACACATACCTTTGAGTGGATCGACGAAGAACACCCCATTTTCATCCGCAAGCGACTCTAACGCGGTCACCACCGGCGACCAACGCCGTAGGATTTGCTCGCTATCCATGTCTGTCGAACAACGTCTCAGCATCCCGCTTTCGCGCATTGCCGCGCAGGACGTCAGATCCACGCCTGGCACCGGCACCTGTCCAATGATTCCGATGCGTCGTTGCCGAGCGGTGATTTCTTTTACGAGGCTGAGCAGGCCATCGCGCAACAGCAGGACCCTGTCGGCCGGCCGGCCGTCATCGGCGACGACATTGGTGTCAGCAAGGTTTGTCCAGGCGGAAGACAGGACCACGAGGTCGATATCTTTTCGCTGTCTCAGCATGTGGACGACCGCCTTTCGGGAAGTCGCGCAGCTTTCCTGGTAGTCGGGATGTTCTGGAAAATCGCGATGGACACCTTCTCCGAAGGCGGCCGGGCAGCCACGATAAAGAAAGAAGGCCGTATTCTCGTGCTGGCCGGCAGCATCGAATAACGGGGCGAGGTGTTCCGCGTGACTATCGCCCCACAGGATGGCGTGATGTCTCGCTTTGTTCCAGGGGGCCCCAAACGCGCAAAAGGTGCTGCCGAGTTCAGGGATGCCGACCGTCTGTGGACACGGCCAATCCCACATCACATCGAGGCTGCTTATTGCCTCGGCTTCTTTCGGAATCCTGCTGGTGAAACCGCCGGCTTCGAAGATCGCATTGCCGCTTAGGCAAACTATCACCGCGGCGGCAAGACCGGCGGCAAATGCCCTGGATGGAGGCGCTCGCAGACGGCGAAGGGGTTCTTCGACGAACCGCCAAGATAAATACGCCGCCAGCCAGGCCACCGCGACAAGGACCGACGCCTCGGCCGCCGTCGGCATTGCGGTGCCTGCGTAGTGACGGAAGAAGACCAGGATCGGCCAGTGCCAGAGATAAAGGCTATAAGAAATCTTGCCCGTCGATCGCAAAGGCGCGCTCGCAAGCAGCGCCGAGATCATTGACTGCGAACGCGGCCAGATGAGCAGGACAGCGCCGATCACTGGGAATAAAGCGCTCAGGCCTGGAAACGGTTGACCCGGCGACAGCCAGATGGTGCTGGCGGCGACCAGGCAAAGGCCGACCAGTCCGCAAACTTCGGAAGTGCCTCGGCGGCGAATGGGCGCCGCAAAGACCAGCAGGCCGCCGAGAGCCAGTTCCCAGGCTCGGCTGAAGGGAACATAGAACGCCTGTTTTGGATCGATCGCCACCAGATGGAGGGCAATCGAGAAGCTGATCAGTGCGACGATAGAAATCAGCGCGACGATCGGCAGACGGCGGCCCCGTGCCAACCGGTTCGCGACCAGAAGCAAAACCGGCCACACTAGGTAGAACTGCTCTTCGACGCCGAGCGACCAGAGATGGAGCAGGGGCAGAAGCGTCGACTCGCGGTCGAAATAGCCCGTGTTCCAGAGAAAGTAGTAGTTCGCCAACCCGACGGTGGAATATGCCGCACTGTGTCCTAAGCCGGCATAGTCCCCGGGGAGCAACAGAAACCACCCAGCAATGAGCGAGAAGCAGATCGTTATCAGCATCGCCGGCAGAATTCGGCGTATGCGTCTGGCGTAGAACTCGATCAGGGACAGTTTAGCGCCTTCACCCGCCAAAAGGCGCGTGATCAAGTAGCCAGAAATGACAAAGAAGATATCGACGCCGACGAAGCCACCCGGGAAACCGGGTACGTCAAAATGGAAAAGTATGACGGCGGCCACCGCGATTGCACGCAATCCGTCGATATCTGGCCGATAGTCGAACGTCAAAGCTTCTCCGGGGTCGTCTCCCGGCCTCATAGCCCAATTGCGCAACATGAGTCGATGACCTGATGTATACAGTGGCGGCACTCGCGGTTAGACTTACAAGTCGCATTTTGAGAAACGTGGGGATACCCTGACAATTTGTTTCGCGCTAGAACGACGAAAACCTAAACATTGGTACGCATATGTCAGAATCAGTCCTGCCGGTCCGGGACCTGGGCGTCGGACTAATGGCAGCATTTCGGAGGGGTACTTATTCGTTAATGATATAGGGGCCGATGAAAACTCGCTCGCTTGATAGAAAAACGAGTTGTTCGTCCCGTCCCTGACTGTATAGAAGATTGTCCCGTGCGTTGCGAGACCACGGGTCGTTCTGGAGGCTGTCAACGTTGGACAACCATAGCGCGGACGTGGTTGAGTTCGGCCGGCACGCACATGTGTTGGTTACTGGGGGCGCAGGCTTCGTAGGGTCGGCACTGGTCGATATGTTGCTTGCGCGCAATTGCACCGTGACCGTTGTCGATGATCTTTCGAACGGCTTGCTTCGCAATCTGCCGACTGGTGACCCCCGCTTGACGATCCGTACCTTCAGGGTCGGCGATCCTGCATACAATGCGGCGGTCCAGGATGAGGTTGGCCTGGCCGATGTCGTATTCCATCTGGCGAGTCCGATTGGCGTCGAGCGTGCTCACAAGGAACGCTTCGCCGTCACCAGCGGCATTCTCGAGTCGGGTTGTTCAATCGTCGAAGCATGCCGGCTGCACAGGCGCCCGCTTCTCTATACGTCGAGTTCAGAAGTCTACGGCTCCGGTCGGGACCGGCCAATCACGGAGTCCGATCCGGTTATGACGGATCTGCGACCGCGATGGGGTTATGCCGCTGCCAAGGCAGCGGTTGAGCATCTGGTTGCTGGACTGTTTTTTGATTTGGGCATCCCTACTTGGATCGTTCGACCATTTAACATGGCCGGACCGCGCCAGCGCTCGGCGACCGGCCTCGTATTGCCAGTGTTTGTCGACGCGGCGTTGCGGGGCGAACCGCTCGTGGTTCACGACGATGGCGAGCAGAGGCGCGCTTTTCTCCACGTAGCCGATGCCGCCGAGGGCTTGCTTCAGGTGATGCAGTGCCGGTCGTTGCGAGGCCGGCCAGTCAACCTGGGCGGCAGCGAGGCGGTTCAGATTGGAAATCTTGCAAAGATGGTGGTTGATGCCACCCAGACGAGTGCGACCATCGTCATGAAATCTTCCAGTGCGGTCTTTGGTGAGCGGTTCGCCGTAACGCACGATCGCGTGCCTGACACAAGTCTATTGACCTCCATGACCGGATGGCGGCCACTGCGAAGCACCAAACAGACAGTGCTCGACTGCATCGAGCACATGCGTTCCGAACGAGCAATGGCTTGATACCTGGTCCATTGGTCCCGTTCATCGGGGCCTTGCTCATTTCGGCCGTTTGTGTCTGGCTGTTTGCGCGTCTGGCGATACGCATCGGAGCGGTCTCAAAGGTCAAGAGCGACCGATGGCACACATCGGGTGAGGTACCCCGGCTGGCAGGGCCGGCCATGCTGATCGCGATGGCTCCGTGGCTTCCGATCGAGCATATTCTTCTGCTGGCTGTTTTCTGCCTGATCGGGGCGCTGGATGACGTCCGGTCCCTTTCCGCCGGTGCCAAGGCAGCGGCATTGGCCGCTGCCGCGATCTTGGCTGGAATCATCACAGGTCTGTGGTGGGTCCCGATCGTCATTTGGATAGCTTGCAACGCGGTCAACATGCTCGATCATGCCGATGGCCTTGCCGCGAGTGCAATCACGGCCGCCTTCCTGGGGCTGGGCGGCGATATCGGGATGGCCGGCGCGGGCGCATGCGTCGGGTTCCTTTGCTTCAACTATCCGCCGGCCCGCGTTTTCATGGGCGATAGCGGCAGCCTTCTGCTCGGGGCGGCAATCGTGCTTCTTGCTTCGAAAAGAGGTTTTGACGCCTCGTTGGCGTGGATTGCCGTCCCGCTGATTGATGCAATATTCGTAACCACTCGCCGCTTGCTACAGGGGCGGAGGCCTTGGATGGGCGGCACGGATCACCTTGGTCATACCTTGCTTCGGGTTGGTGTGAACCGTCGGCTTTTGCCGGCTATTTACGCAGTGGCGGCACTGGCGATAGGGCTGATATTCTCTGCATTGGCCAATCCATAGGCCAATCTTCGCGATACCGATCTGCAAAAACGCCCCGTTAAGCCTCGCGCAATATATGCGGCATAATCTGCCCGCCAGATTGCGAGGCACCATGAAACGCAAACCACACTTGCTTTTCGCCTTCCCGGCCTTTGTCCTGCTGATCCTGGCGGCTGAGCGAATGGCCACGATCCTGCTCGGAACCTACCCCGCGAGCCCCGATATGTGGAAGGTCTGGCTCATCTTGCATCCGTCGTCCGGGTTGGTCTGGCAGCAGGTCGATGTCTATCTGGGAGGATCGATGGTCCTGGATTTCGCCTTGCTGGGCGCGGCACTGGCGATCTGCTGGATGGCATCCCAGGCCAGAAGGTCGGCCGCTTTCTTTCTTGCCAACCATGGCGCCTTGATCCTCGCCGCATCGATGATTTTCATCGGCGGCCGCTCGCAGACCGCCAGCACCATTGCCGCGTTCACGGCGCCGAGCGGCTTTCAGTTCTCACTGATGATGGACTTCACCTGGCTGAACTGCCTGCTGGCGGTCATCGGGGTGACGGCGTGCGCCTATTGCCATTTTGCCTATGTCCGTGAACTCGGCATGCGCGTCGAATCGCGGCGCGTCCGGATCATGGCGCTGCACAGAGACTTCTAGCGCGGCGCTACCTGCGGCGGCCGCGGCCAGAGCTAGTTTATCTTGTGATAGGTGACCTTGCCTTCCGGGGATACGATTCGCTGGTAGTTGGAGCTTGGCGCGGGAGGCACCGCCGGAGCCGACCTCCTTCGCGTCGCGCGCGGCATATCCTCCATGGCGGGCTCCGCCTCGGCGGCGCTGGCAACCGCCGCCGTATTTTCGGCAGGCGAGGGGACCTCCACGACGCGCGGCTCGTCACCGACGTGGTTTCCCGACATTTCAGGTGCCTGCCGCGCGATGTTGGCGTTGACCTCGCCGAAGCTCGCCCGCAGCCGGTCGTCCAGCGCCTCGAACCGGCTTTGAAATCCGTTGTTGACGGTGTCCAGCCGCGCACTCATCCGCTGCTCGAACTGGCCAAGGTCTTCCAGCCGCGCCTCGATCGTGCGCAGGTCGTTGATGCCACGGTAGAGATAGACGGCCGCGGTGGCGTTCAGGAGCGCAAACAGCGCCAGGCCGACACCGACGGCAACGGCTAGCCTGAACCGGCTCTTCTCCTTGTCGAGCAATGGCGGTTCGACCGCCGCCACCAGGTCGTCGGGATCGCTGATCGTCGTCATTGGACCACCACCTTGGTGCCGACAGGCACGCGCCTGAAAAGATCGATGACATCGGTATTGGTCAAGCGGAAGCAGCCCGACGTGCCGTCGAAACCCACGCCCGAAGGGTCGTTGGTGCCATGGATGCGATAGAGCGTGTCGCGGCCATCGCGAAGCAGATAGAGCGCCCTTGCGCCGAGCGGGTTGTACGGCCCCGACGGCACCATCTCCGGCAACTCCGGCTGGCGGGCGCGCATTTCCCTGGGCGGGCGCCACGCCGGCCACTCGGTCTTCGCCCCCACCTGCACCGTACCCGTCCAGCCGAATCCATCGCGGCCGACGCTGATCCGGTAGCGCAGGGCCTCGCCCTTGCCGGTCACCAGGTAGAGCGCTTTTTCCTGCTTGCGGATGATTATGGTTCCAATCTTCTCGGCCGTGGAAAACGCCACCGTCTTGCGCAGGCTGGGTCCCATGGCCGGCAGGGGCGGGCGGCTGTCCGCCCGCGCGATCTGTCCGGCCGGAAACGCCAGCGCCAGGCCTAGGAGGCCGGCGGCCGTCAGTCGAACGCGATGGCCGCTAGCGGGCCGCATCGTCGAGCCGCTCGCGGAACATCTTCTTCAGATCCTTGCTGAAGCGCGCCCGCCCATCCACTTCGGACGGCAGCATCGCGCGGTTCAGGGCGTCGGCCAGCAGGGCGTTGTCGAGGCCGACCGATTTGATGTGCGGCGCCTTGAAGATCTTCTCCAGCTCGCTGCGCGAGAAGTGGTTGCCGAACCATTTGCGCTTGTGCTTGTTGGCCACCAGCGTGATTGAGACGGCATTGCCGCGCAGCTCGCGGATCTTCTTGTAGAGCCGTTTGCCTTGCCGCAGCGAGGCGACGTTGAGCTCGAAGACGATGAAGATCTCGTCGCTCGTCGAAAGCACGGAATTGTGCCAGGGCGTTTCGATGTTCGGCAGGTCGATGACGATGTCGTCGAAACGGTAGGCGACGAGGTCGAGCAGCCGGAACACGAAATCGGCGCCCTGCGGCTCGAACGGCAGCTGCGGCCGCTCGAAGGCGTAGAGCGTCAGGCCGGACGGCCGCGACAGCTTGATGACATCCATCAGTTCGACGTCGAGCCGTTCCGGCTGGCCGATGATGCCGGCAAGGTCGAACTGGTTGAACAGGTTGAGATAGGCGCCGCAATTGGCGCTCTGGAAGTCGAGGTCGACCAGGCAGGTCGAGGCCGCGCGCTCGGTCGATTTCGAGGCCAGGAATTCGGCCGCCGACAGCGCCAGCGTCGTGGCGCCGGCGCCGCCGCTGGCGCTGATGAAGGTGATGATGCGGCTCTTGGCGCTCTGGTTGCCGCTGTCGTGGAAGGTCACCGCGTTGAGCAGCTCCTTGCCGTCGAGCGGCTTGTGCAGCCAGTCCGAGGCATTCATGCGCACCAGGACGCGCGTCTGCTCCGACGTCAGCTCGTCGGAAACCGCGATCAGCGGCACGGTCGCCCACAGCGCGCGCGCCTCGACGATGCCTGGCTTGCCAAGCAATTCGCCATTGCCGAGATCGAGGATGACGATGCCCGGGCGGGTGTCGGCGGGCGGCCCCTTGAGAAAATCGCCCGTCTCGGCAACCCGCACATCATAGATCGCCAGCGCATCGAGCCGCGTCGCCACCTCGCGCTTGAAATTCGGATCGGAGGAAAACAGTGCGACCTGCTTTCGCTTGGTGGGCAGAACCTTGGTGTTGATGGCGTTCATGGAAACGTGCTCTTCATGTCTTCGCCCGTGACCGTGCTCAGCATGGAGGGCATTGTCATGGTTCCGAATCCGTACAGTCCGCCCAGAAAGAAGAACCGGTAGGTCATGTTCTGCAGGTTGACGGTGATCGTCGGCACCGGACCGCCCAGCCGGGTCTGGTAGCCGAGGCCGGTGGCGGAATAGGTGATGACAACATTGTTGCGTCGCAGGCCGGGGAAATAGTGGCACATGCCGGACCGCATGGTGGGCGCCTGGGCCGCGGTGATTGTCGGACAGACATCATCGTTGGTGACAGCCGTGTCTCCCCGGAATATGCGGCTGAAATTGGTGGCGTTGAACGTGCCGCCATTGCTGCAAGCGCCTGTGGTGCCGGTGTAAGTGCAGACGAAAGGTCCATATGCGCCGGCGACGACCGGCGCGCCGGGCGATGCGATCGGCGCGGCAGCCGTCAGATTGGTCGCGACCGAATCGGAGATGGATGCCAGCCGCGCCCCAACCTGCACTGCCTTGGTCGCGGCATTCCATTGGTAGAGCGCGTAGCCGAAATCGACGAAGCCCAGCGTCAGCGCAAACAGCAGCGTCGAAACAATGGCCGTTTCCACCATCGCTGTCCCATCTTCCGATTTTGCGAAACGCTTCATCATGATCAGAACCGGATGTACCGCTCCTCATGAAAACCGTTCAAAGTGATCGGACCGATGCGCAGCAGTGACAGCATGCCGATGCCGGTATAGGAAAAAGTGCCTATCGCTCTGACCTTGCAGACCTGTGTTGTGGTAGAACGGTATTCTGTGACGCCGGCAACGACGGCGTCATGGCAGGAGGCGGGGGCGGCGATGGTCACCGTCACATTCGCTTTCCCCCAGCCTTTGATGCGTGCACTGCCTGTGCCTGCCACGTTACCGAACACCGCTAGGTTGGTGGCAATGTTGGCGCAGTTGATCGCCGCAAGACCGCTGTCGGTATACATCTGGCTGTTGCAACGAGCTGCAAAACGGGCGCCGTCCGAAAGCCCTGCCTCCATCAGCAGCTTGTCATGGATCAGATTGCCGAATTCAAACACGCCCGCCGACAGGGGCACCATCAGCGGCAATATCAGGGCCGTCTCGACAAGCGTGGTGCCACGATGGTCGCGTCGAAATTTATCGAGGTGGCGGAACAGGGTGCTGATCATCGCCATCACCGGTAAAGCTGGGCTTCGTCGCGCAGGTAGTTGTCGAGTGTGCCATTGCCGCCCTTACCAGTGATGTCGACCAGTTCGACGAAGATATCCTTCCCGTCCCTGATAGGTTCTGTAATGAAGAAACTGGCAAATCTCCTGACCGGAATGCCCGTCAAGCGACCGCTGAATTTCAAGCCGGAAGCCTGGAGCGCATTGCAGTCCAGGATTGCGCCATAAAGCAACCGGCGGTCAGGGGTCGAGATCGGGGTGCCGGCTCCAGCAGGCGGGTTGCCTTTTTCGCCACCGACAGAGGCATCGCCAACAATGCTGTCATTGGTGGCAGGGTTCCCGTCAGGATCAAGTTCATAGCGATAGGTTTCATACCGCGTCGGGAGGTTGGCCCCAGTGCCAGATAGCGCCGCAGGCACGGCACGCGTGGGGTGATTGGCAGCCCAGTAGCGCGCGAAGTTCCAGTCGCCAGCGCCCATGCGACCGCCCATCATGGTGCAGTTGCCGGCGATCTGGCACGAGTCGCGTTCAAGACCGACGCCCTTGGTCGGATCCGTTTCGTAGTCGACTTTGTTGCTCTTGACGTACTGGTCCCAGTTTTTGGCGCCCTTCCGCACATTAACGGCAGGTCCATCCGAGTAGTTGGACGAATTGATACCGAAGCGCGAGTTGATTCCGTTTTCCACAGGCCCCGCGTTCTGTCCCGGCTCGGTATCGACGCCGTCGCGCGAATAGCAATTCTGCGGCTTGGAGTCGGCGAGCATCTTTTCAAGCTCATTGGCACCGTTGCCGAACGGCGAAGCCAAGAAAGCGAAATTGCCGGGGAGGTAAGACCCGTCGCCGCGCAACTTGATTTGGCGGCGACGGTATTGCCTGGTTTGCGCTGCCTGTTCCAATGTGACGCCACCGGTGATGGTCGTATCCTCATATGGATTGCACATGAAAACGGGAGTGTACTCGCAAACACCCGATGTGAACCCGGCAGTGGAAACCGCTCCTATAGTCCAAGAATGGTTGGTGCCGCCGGGCAGGAACGATACCGGGAATAGTGTGCCGAAGCCTTCCGGCGTGACTTTGACTTGGATGAATCTGGTCTCGTCTTCACCAACGGCCTGAGTGGCATCGGCAAGATAGCTGGCCTGGTTGGCCGCCGTTATCCGGATTCCGTCTGTGGGAGGAATAGCCTTGAGGAAACACCAGGAAATGTTTCCGGCGGTGTTGCATCGTGCCGTGCCGCCCGGCTGTCCTGATGTCAAGATGAATCGACCCGAAGTCGAGAAATTGCTCTCATTGTCGACCAGCGTCGCCATGGCGCGCTCGGCCCGCGCCCATGAACCGGGCAAGCCATCAAGTTCCGCGGCTCCAGCCAACGAAAAGGAATCAGCCGCCTTTTGCAGGTCATTTTGCAGGTTGTTGACCCGGCTCATGTCGATCACCAGCAACGAAAAGCCGACGATCGCCGGCAACGTGACGGCCACTAGAACGAGGGCTATCCCCCTTTGATCGTGCCAGAACGCGCGAATGGTTCGCAGCATGGCCTTACTCTCAGCTCCCCTGGCGCCAGGTCCCTCGTATTGGCTGGCGCGCCGAATCCGCATCCTTCCGTTTAGTTCACTGCGTCGTAGTCGTCACACCCGCCCCGCCGACGTTGACCGTGATCGCCGGCGGCGGTGGCGGTGGTGGTGGAAATTTGTAGTTGTGGGCGACAATTGCAGCGCGCGTACCGTCGCCTTCGATGTGCGTGTTCCTGGAGGCCGGGTTGAGCGGGTCGACCGTCTGCAGCATCGAATTGTATTTCTGCGTGTCGCCGGCGGCCAAGGTCACCGAGTCATAGTGGTTCAGATAGTCCGCGGCGCAGCCCGAAAGCGACCCGGCACACAGGATGAGGATCAAGGCGCTATTTCTTGACATAGAGCATCTTGTCCTTCGATTTGAAGTCCAGCATGTGGCCATAGGGGCCGGTGACGCCGTCGCCTGTTTCATATTTGCGGATCATGTCCTTGTTCACTTCGAGCTGGCCGAGCACGAAGAATTCCGGATCGTTGGCGGGCCGCGTCTTGTCGAACGGTGTCGCCAGTTGCTCGCCGGGCTTCACCGGCCGTACGATGTGCGGCGTCACGACGACCACCAGTTCGGTCTCTTCCTTCTGGCTGCTCGAATTGCGAAACAGCGTGCCGATGATTGGCACCTGGCCGAGCCACGGCACCTGGTTCTGCAGCTTGGTGGTCTTGCTGGACAGGAGCCCGCCGACGGCGAAGCTCTGGCCGTCGCGCAGTTCGACGACGGTCGACAGCTTGCGGTTGGTGAAGATCGGGTCGCCGGCGGTGGTGAAGCCGGTCAGGTCGCTGACTTCCGGCGCCAGGCTCATATGGATCTTACCGTCGTCGAGTACCACCGGCGTGAATTCGAGATTGACGCCGAATTGCTTGTACTCGATTTGGATTTCACCATCCTTGTTGACGCTGCGGATCGGCACCTGGCCACCCGCGTTGAAGCTGGCCGGCTCGCCGGAAAGCGTTGTGAGGTTGGGGTTCGCGAGCGTGCGCACCACGCCCTTGGCCTCGAGCGCTTCGATGTACAAGTCGACTTTGATGTTGTTGTCGATGACACGCGTGAGCAGTGCTCCGAATGGAGTGGAGTTGGACAGAAGGTTGCTGAGCAGATCCCCGGTGCCGAGCACTACCTTGTCTTTGTCAACTGCCGCGATGCCAGTTCCGACTTGAGTCGTGCCTCTGCTGTTCGTGCTCTTGATCGACACGCCGAGATCGCGGCCGGCGTTGCGTTTGGCTTCCAGCACGCGCACTTCGAGATTGACTTGCTGGCTGTCGTCGACGGTGACGGCATTGATGATGGCGTCAGGACCATATTGCTGCGCCACTTCCATGATCGCCGCCAGCGTGGCGCCGTCCTTGACATGGCCGCCAAGCCTGACCCTTCCATTCACCGAGCCGACTTCGATACGCGACCTTGGCGCCACCTGGCGGATCGCCTGTGCCATGTCGCCGACATCGACGCCGACCTCGATCTGGAGGGCGCCGAGCGATCGCTTGTCCGTGGAAAACAGATTGACCGTGGTGGTGCCGGCGCCCTTACCGATGACATAGAGCGTGCGGTCGGTCATCGGCTGGGCATCGGCGATCTTCTCGTCGCCGACGACGATGTCACCGAGATTGGCGTTCACCTGGATCGTTACCGATTGCGACATCGGCAGGAAGATCTTATGGACGCCAGGGTTCGACACATCGATGAAGCGGTCTGCAGCGTGAGCGGCGAAGCTCAACGACAGCAACGCACAGAAAAATGCCAGAACAGCCGTCAGTGATCCCCGGAACACGCGCATCTACGCTACCCCCTCGCCGACTGATTCGGACGCCACATATCTTGATGTGCCGGTATTATTTTTGTCGCGGCACATCATATGTTTCGAGCTTTATACCTCGAAAGACACCGACTGTCGCCCGCGACGGTGCTTCCGGCTGCACATATTTGATCACTTCCTTGACGACTTCTTTCACCTGCGGCGCAGATGCCACAGCCGGGACCGGCTTGGCCTTGCTCAACTGGTCGATCTGGCTTCCCACCCGGTCGACTGCCTGGGCCAATCCCGTGATCTTGTCGTCGGCGCGCTTGCGCTCGTCCTCCGCGCGCTGATGTTCGGCCGCGGCCGCGGCGTCGGCTGCAGCCTGCTTTTCCAGTTCGGCTTGCCTTTTGGCGACGTCAGCTGGCGTTTCCCCGGTCAGGTCGGATAGAGTCACACGCTCGGTCATCTCGCCCTTGCTGGCAGCTGCCTGGCGAAGCGCCAGGGATAACTGGCCTGCGCCGGCGGCCAGGGTCAGCTTCTGCGCATCCTTGGTGCTGGCCTCGAGCGTTACCGATTTGACGACCGTTGGGCTGTCCTTGCTTTCGTCCGCAACCTGGTCGACTGCGAGCACCTTCATACTCTGTAGCAGCACGTCGACAAAACTCTGGTCCGCACCATCGTTGCTTCGCACCGTGCGCGTCAGCAGCACATCGACTCGGTCACCCGGGAAGACGAAGCCGGCCACGCCAAGCACGTCGTTGACCCGGATGGACACCGCCTTCATCCCCTCGCCAAGCACCGCCGATAGAGTGGCGCGCTGGCCGGGGCCGGTGATCTTTGTGGCGAGAACCGGC
Organism: Mesorhizobium sp. ES1-3; assembly: GCF_020164795.1. Taxonomy (NCBI): domain Bacteria; kingdom Pseudomonadati; phylum Pseudomonadota; class Alphaproteobacteria; order Hyphomicrobiales; family Phyllobacteriaceae; genus Mesorhizobium; species Mesorhizobium sp. ES1-3. The sequence goes on along the minus strand of NZ_JAIUGW010000001.1, from coordinate 307,158 downwards.
TCGTTGGCGCCGATCGCCTGCAGAGCCTGCTTTGTGCCTTCGCCCGCCAGCAGCTCTTTTGTCGTCCTGAAGGCGCCGGCCGGAACCGCGCCGGACGGCCATGCGACTTCACGCAATTTGTCGGCCGACAGCGTGTCGCCGAACTTTAGCCCCATCGCGGCGACGACGACGGTATCGCGCTGGACACCGTTCGCTTCAGCCATGGCGCTGCGCTGGCTGGCCAGCCAGACATTGATGAGAACCACCGCAAGCACGCCGAACACACCGGCGAGTATAATCATGATGAATGTATTGGCGCGCATAGCCCAAGCCCCAAGCCCCAAGGGCGGGAATTCGCCCGCCGCGATTGGATTCAGGCCCGGATCAGATAGATCCGGGCCCGAAGCATTAGATTAGCCGCCGACGCCCGAACCGCAGGAGCCGATGCCGCTGCCGTTCATGGCCGTGCAGAGGCCGGTGAAGCGACCGTTCACCCACAGGCCGATACCGACGATGATCAGAATGGCTGCGCCGGCGATGATGCCGACCAGGATGGAATATTCGACCATGGCAGCGCCGTTTTCGTCGTCGCGGAACTGCCGGGCCATCGTCATGAGCTTCTTCATGCCAATTTCTCCCTTGGAGGTTGAACCCGACGAGACAGAGCCAAGGATGAACTCCATACCCAAGCATCCCCCGTCACTTCGATCCTAGGTCCCGAGAAATTGCGGAGTCAAACGGGATTAACGGTTCCTTAACTTCCCAATACATGAACTTCCGAGTTGAGAGCGGCTTTAAATTCCAGCAAGAGCTTGATTCGTCTAATTTTTCAAGCGCCCTTAACCATTCGTTCATAATTATGCATCCGACCTAATAAAGCGGTAGCTACTTTAGCGGTAAGGCATACCCCTTTATATCTAAGGGGTTATAGCCAGATATGGAGTGGATGCCGATGTCGGAGCACCCGAGGGGCGCAGGATGCGCCAAAGCCTAGTGTACCAATCATGTTTGATGGCGTGGGCGGCCGGAAATAAAAACGATATTTTTTGGCGGCGCTCCTTAACCATGTTGAAAGTATTGGCGGCACGCGAGGCACCCCGGCGCTTGTGCGTCGCTTGGTTAACGTTTAGTTTCCGCTAATATGCGCTAGAGGGGTATAAGGGATTATGCTGGGGCGGTTCATCAAGGGTGGCGAGGCGCGGATCGAGCCAAAGGTGGAGTCGATCGCGGTCCTCCCCGTTGCCAACGGCGTCCCGACTGTCGCTGATCTCGAACCGCATGGTGACGAGTTTCTGGCTCTGAAGGTCGATCTGCATCGACATCTGATTGACCGGTTCAATCTCGCATCGCTCGAAAGCGCGTCGAAGGACGAGATCCTGAACGAGATACGACCGATCGTGCGCGAGTTCGTGCGGGGTCGCAATGTGCCGCTGAATGCCCGCGAACTCGATCAACTGACCAGCGATATCGCCGACGAGATGTTAGGCCTTGGCCCGATCGAGCCGCTGCTCAAGGATGACTCGATCGCCGATATCCTGATCAACACCCATAAGCGCGTCTTCATCGAGCGGCGCGGCGTTATTGAAGAGACGTCGATCCGCTTTCGTGATGAGGCGCATCTGCTGCGCGTCATCAACAAGATCGTCTCCGCCATCGGCCGGCGTGTCGACGAATCGGCGCCGATGGTCGATGCGCGTCTGGAAGACGGATCACGGGTCAACATCGCGGTGCGGCCGATCTCGGTCGACGGCCCGCTGGTGTCGATCCGCAAATTCTCAAAGAATCCTTATTCGCTCGAACGGCTGATGGCGTTCAACTCGATTCGCCAGCCGATGGTCGATCTCCTGCGCATCGCCGTGCAGTCGCGCAAATCGATCCTGGTCTCCGGCGGTACCGGCAGCGGCAAGACGACCTTGCTCAACGCCCTGTCGAGCTACATCCCTTCGAAAGAGCGCCTGATCACCATCGAGGATGCGGCGGAACTGCAATTGCAGCAGCCGCATGTCGGTCGCTTGGAAACGCGCCCACCCAATGTCGAGGGCAGAGGCGAGGTTCGTCAGCGCGAGTTGCTGAAGAACGCGTTGCGCATGCGCCCGGATCGCATCATCGTCGGCGAAGTGCGTGGCGAGGAGGCTTTCGACATGCTGCAGGCCATGAACACCGGCCACGAAGGCTCGATGACCACAATCCATGCCAATACACCGCGCGACGCGATCTCGCGGCTGGAGCAGATGGTCGGTATGGCGGGAATGCCGATGACGCACGAATCTATCCGGGCGCAGATTGCCTCAGCCATCGACATCGTTGTGCAGACCCAGCGTCTTTCCGACGGCGGAAGGCGCGTCGTCTCCATCTCGGAATTGACTGGCATGGAAGGCAATGTCGTCCAACTGCAGGAAATCTACCACTTCATTCGCCGAGATGTCGGCGCCGACGGCATCATCATTGGAGAATTTCGCGCCACAGGTGTTCGGCCACGTTTTGCCCAAGAAGCGGCGACGCTCGGGCATCATTTCGGCAAAGACGCCTTCAATCCGCAGGTTCCGCTCTGATGCCCACCGGTCAGACGCTGCTCTATTTCATCTATGTGCTTGCAGCCGCATCGATGATCCTTGCCGCCGAATCCCTGTATGTATCTTACGCCGCGCGGCGCGTGCGAGCCGGTACGATCAACCGACGTCTGGCGCGCCTCGCGGAGGAGGCACCTGCCGAACAGACTCTGCAAGGCTTGCTGCGTGAACGCGGGTTGACGAATTCAGGCGACTACATCTTTAGCATGATCGGTTTGAACCGGCTCTACACACAATCCGGCATTACCGGTAATCCGCTGGCTTTCGCAGCAATGTTCCTCCTGGCCGGGCTGGTGCTAGCGTTGGTGCTGCCATTGCTTCTTGGCTTTTCCACTGTCGTGGCGCTGATCGCTTTTCTGCTTGTGGGGTTTGCGCTGCCGCTTCTCCTCCTTCGGCGCGCACGCAAGAAGCGTATCCTGAAATTCGCCGCCCAACTTCCCGATGCGCTCGACATGATCGTGCGCTCGTTGCGTGCAGGTCACCCGACGACAGTGGCCATCGCGCTTGTCGCGCGTGAAATGCCTGATCCGTTGGGCACCGAATTCGGCATTGTCTCCGACGAAATCACCTTCGGCCTCAGTCTTGAAAGCGCCGTACGGAAACTTTCGCAACGCGTGGGATTTGAGGGTCTCCATCTGCTTTCGGTGTCGCTCTCCATCCAGGCCAAGACAGGCGGAAACCTCACTGAGATACTGTCGAACCTCTCATCAGTACTGCGCGAGAGGGAGAAATTGCGGATGAAAATCAGGGCACTCTCGGCCGAAGGCCGAATGTCGGCATGGATCATTTCCCTGTTTCCGCTCGTCATGTTAGGCCTGCTCATGGTCATCGCGCCGAGTTATTATGGCGACATATGGAACAACCCACTCGTCATGCCCGTATTCGTCATTTTCGGACTATGGGCTCTACTTGGCGACTATATCATGTATCGCATGGTCAACTTCGATTTCTGACAGGAGCATGGTATACACTTGTTCTCCATCACCCCGGACGTAAGCCTGCTGGTTTCGATTGCTGTTTTCCTGGCGGCGACGGCCCTCTTTCTGTTCGGCGCCCTCGTCTTCATGCCCGCGCTGCAGACACGGAAGCTGGTGACGGAAAGCCTGAAATCCGAAGGCATAGCCAACCGCCGGTCCCTCGCTGGGCAAGAACAGCTTGCCAAGATTGCGGCACAGCGCCCGGTCGACGCCTATTTCCGATCGGTCGAAAAGGAACGAGGCGAGCCCAATGCCCTTGAGGCGAAGCTCTTTCGCGCCGGATTCTATCAATCCGGCGCCGCGCTCTTTTACACCTTGTCGCGTTTCGGCGCTGTCACTGTCGGCTTTCTGGGGTCCTATACAGGATTGGTCGCAGTGGTGCCGCCGCAGATACCAGGTTTCTTGACCTTCGGGATTGCTGCTTTGTTCGGCCTCGCTTGCCTCGTCATTCCTAGCATCGCCCTCGATCGCTTCGAAAATGCCCAGAAGGAAACTTACCGTCGCGGGTTCCCGGATTTCATGGACATGATGATCACCTGCGCAGATGCGGGCATGAGCCTGGAGGCGGCGGTCGAACGGGTTAGCCAGGAACTGGCCGGTACCCACAAATGGCTCGGCATCCAGCTTGCGATCATGAATTTGCAGTTGCGTGCCGGCAAACCCCTGCGAGATGGTCTTCGAGACCTCTCCGATCGTCTCGGCCTAGAGGAGGCGCGGGCGCTGTCGGTACTGTTCCGGCAATCGGAAGAACTTGGCACCAGCCTGACGGACGCCCTACGCGTTTACAGCGACGAAATGCGCGGTAAGAGAATTCTTCGCGCCGAAGAGCGCGGTAACGCTTTGCCGGTCAAAATGATGATCCCACTGGGGATCTGCGTTTTCCCTGTTGTCTTGATGATTGTGCTGCTACCGATTATCGTCCGAATGAGGGGCGTTTTCTTCTAGTTACATGTATGCTTTGGTCCTAATGTGAGTCGGGGATCCTCGAGGGGAACTATATGAAAAGGGTTATCGCTGTCGCAGCTTGCCTGTTGACGGTAGTCCTTACCGGCTGCCAGACGGACGCCACCGACGGAGTCGTCCGCACGAACGAGCCGTCGAAGGGGGATGTGACCTCCTTCGGCGATGCTTTCGACGGGCTGAAGACGGTCGGCAACGTCGAATACTACGCATCGGACCAGGCCGTGGCCGAAGCCAAGAACCAGTTCCGCGCGGAAAATTATGGCAATGCCGGCGCGCTGTTCTTCAAGGCGACGCAACTGGCGCCCAATGACGGCGGCGCCTGGATGGGATTGGCCGCTTCGTGCGACCGGATCCACCGCTTCGACCTTGCCGACCGCGCCTATGGCCGCGCGTTCAAGCTGATGGGCCCGTCGCCCGAGTACTACAACAATGTCGGTTATTCCGATCTGCTGCGTGGCAAGTTGCAGAACGCGCGCAGCAATTTCCTCAAGGCCTATGAACTGGCGCCGAACGATCCGACTGTCGCCAATAATCTGAAGCTGCTGTCATCCAGCGTGCAGAATATCGAGCGCTAGCATGTTGCTGGTCGAATCGCTCTTGCTGAAAGCGCTCGCGATCCCGCTGCTGGCAAGAATAGGCTGGTTCGACTTCACCACTCAAAAGATATCCAATCGCGATTTGCTGCTGCTGCTTTGTCTCGGAGCGGGGGGCCTGCTGCTGCTGTCGCTCCAATCCGGATCGTGGTGGGATATCGGGCTGAGCGCCCTTGCCGGCCTCGTGCTGTTCCTGGCGCTGTTTCCGTTTTGGCTCCTGCGCAAGATGGGCGCCGGCGATGTCAAGCTGATCGCGATTGTGCCGCTTCTAATCGGCGGTAGTGGACTGACGGTGTTTTCGCTGCTGCTGATGGCTTTGGCGGTCGCCACGGCTCTGATCGTGAAGAACCCGCTTCTGCTGCCTCAAAGTGCCTTCCGCGTCTACGTCCAGCATCTCGATCAGCGGGGCGTGGTGCCTTTCGGCGTGCCGATTTCGGTGGCCGCGATCTGCACGATAGCGCTCCAGATCTACTGGAGCTTTGTCTTGGCCACCAGTTCTGGAATCCTGGGTCAGCTCAACTAACTCGTCGGTCGAACCGCCCAAGAGCCCCGTCAACGTCCGCCCGAAAGACGACAGTGACCTATATGGGTCAGAAGTGCGCCTCTTCGCGGCCGGCCAGGCGACGCGAGCGGGGCCGAACCCAGCGGCATTTTTCACGAAATATTACGTGAGGGAACATCCGGGCCGCCAGGTTCTTTTGACCCCCGAGGCGGCCGTTCGCCTCGATAACTCAAAGGAGAAGAAGAATGCCCAATCAAGGTGGTAGCCATGAGCAACATGTGAAAGCAGGCCAGCAAAGCCACAAGAACATGGACGACAAGAACCGTCAGCAGCAGGCGGCCGGTGGAAACCAGCGCCAGCAAGGCGACAGCTCCGGCATGCGCGGCGGAACCCATGAACAGCATGTGAAAGCCGGCGAGCAAAGCCACAAGAATCGCTAGCCAACCCCCGTGGCACAGAGCCTATCCCGAGCGCTCGGGATGGGCTTTGCATGCGTGCCGCGGGCCAAAGCCAAGCCGCCCGGTCCGGCGAAAGAAAGCCCGCCGAAAGAGAGACAGATTTGATGCCCGATCCGAGAGAACCCGACCCCAACCGAGACGTGCCCATGCCCGCTCCCAACTGGAAGCCCAAGCCGATCGGTGAGCCGGAGCCGCACGAATTGCCCGATGAGGTGCCGTTGCCCAATCCCGATGAGAATGAAGAGCCCCCCATGCATGCGGCCGGCTGACCGGATTGCGCTCGGGTCAATCCTCGTCGAAGCGGCCGCCTTCCCTTGACGGATCGCGTGAAATAGCCGCCTCCTCGACATCGTCGGGCAATGCCTCGTCGCTTTCCTGGTAGGCGTTGTCGTCATCTTCCTCCGGCAAGTTGCCCTCGGCCTCGTCTTCCACCTCGACGTCGTCGGGAAGGATTTTCGCGCCTGCGAGCGCGTCCCAGTCCTGCTGCTCCACCGTGGGACCTTCAGTTTCCGCCGGGTCTTCCGTCTGCGCTGCCGGTTGCTCTCTTTTGCGGGGGTTCATCGTCGTTCTCCGAAATTCGGGGAGTTGCCCCGGATCGCCTGGCGCCCGGGGCAACAGCTCGCCTGCTAAAGCAATTCCAGGAAAAGTGCGTAGCGGTTTTCCGTCCGGAATTGCGCGAAAACAAAGAGTCTAGGCGGCCTGTTGCAGGGCACGTTCGTTGACGCCGCCCTCGCCAAGGCTGGAAAGTGCCTTGTCGGTCGCCATCTCTTCTTCAAGGGTCTGGTTGAGGAGTTTGACCACGTCGCTCTTGCCGAGCTGTTCGGCCCAGGCGATCAGCGTGCCGTAGCGCGCGATCTCGTAGTGTTCGACGGCCTGCGCCGCCCCGACCAGCCCGGCGTCCAGCGCGGGGTCGCCCTTATAGTCCTGGAGGACTTCCGAACCCTCCTCGATGATGCCGTCGATGGCCGGACAGGTCTTGCCTCGGGCCGGCTTGTCGAGAAGCTCGAAGACCTGTTCGAGGCGGTCGACCTGGCCCTCGGTCTCCTGCAGATGTTTCTCGAACGCCGCCGAAACATCTTCGGATTCGGCGCCCTTCGCCATTTTCGGCAGCGCCTTCAGGATTTTCTTCTCGGCATAATAGATGTCCTTCAGCCCGTCGAGGAACAGGGCTTCAAGGCCCTTCGTTGCCGCTTTCTTCGCAGTCGCCATGATTGTCATCTCCGATTGTGTGAAGCCCACCTGCGGTGTAGCTGGGGCACAACTTGCTATGCTGACGGTTGTTCCAGCGACTTCGCAAAGAGGCGCCCGCGGCGCGAACTCCGTCACTCGATCTGCCGCATGGTGCACTGGCGCGGCGCCTTGTCCGGCCGCCAGCGCAACAGTTTCGTGCCATGCCGGAACCTGTCGCCGGTGACATGATCGAAGCGGACCTCGACCACCAGTTCCGGCCGCAGTGGCTCCCATTCGCCGCTGCGCTGCGTGCTCCAGCGGCTCGGCCCGCCTGGCGCCTTGCCGGTGAAGCCCGGGCCACCACGCAGCTTTTCCAGCTTGCGGGTGACACGGGCCCGGTCATCCCTGCCGATGGTCGAAGTAAAGCCGACATGGTCGAGTTCGCCCCGCTCGTCGTAAAGGCCGAGCAGGAGCGAGCCGACCTCCTTGCTGCCGCTCAGATAGCGAAATCCGCCAACCACGCAGTCGGCCGTACGCAACCGTTTGATCTTGACCATCGCGCGTTCCCCCGGCCGGTAAGGGTCGGCCAGCAATTTGGCGACCACGCCGTCGGTGGGACCATGGCCGGCCCCTTCAAGCCAGCGCCTGGCGGCCGCCGGTTCGGTTGCGCTGGGCGAGAGCCGCATCTCGGGTTGGGCGCAATCGCGAACAAAGCCCTCGAGGGCCTGGCGGCGTCGCGACAACGGCTCGGCAAGCAGGATCTTCCCGCCCGGCGCGGCCGGCATGTCGAACAGGATCAGCCGGGCGGGCGTTTGCGCGCTCAGCTTGCGGATACGGCTTTCGGCCGGGTGAAGCCGCATCTGCAGCGCGTCGAAGGAAAGCTGGCCTTCGAGTTCGATGACGATCTCGCCATCGACGACGAATCCTCGGACCTCGACCTGCTGCAGCATGGCGACCAGTTCCGGGAAGTAGCGGCCGAGAGGTTTGCCGGACTTGGCGCGCAAGTCGACATCCGTGTCGCCCTTGAAGGCAAGGCAGCGAAACCCGTCCCATTTGGGCTCGTATTGCCAAAGGTCTTCGCCTTCCGGCAGGACATCGGCGGCCTTGGCCTCCATGGGCGGTGTGTCCAGGGGTAGGGCAAACCTGTCCGTCATTGGCTTTACCATCGCTCCCGCGGCGGCAGGTTCAGGCGCCGAGATCGATCAAAGCCACACCGAACTCGGCACGCTTGCGGCGGCGCAGGTGACCCGGCGCTTCCACCACGGTGATTTCCAATGTCGGCCGAACGGTGCCTTCGAGCAGATGGCCGCCCCTGGTCGTGCCGTCCCTCAAGCCAAGCACCGCGTGGACATGAAGACTTGGCTTGCCGTCATCGCCGGTCGCGACATCACCGATCGCGCTCAGAACCTCGCATTGTTCGTCGACCGGGATCTTTCGATAGCTCTTCGCCTCCAGGTCGAACCAGCCGACAGTGGCCCGTTGGAATGCGCCGATCGCGGTCAGCGACGCACTGCCGATCGTCTGCTCGACCGCGAAGCTGGTCAGCGCCGAAAATGCCTCCTCGCCCGGGTCGAGCACCACGACGAATGTCCGCTGGCCATTGGCCTCGTTGACGAGTCGCGATTTCATGCCGGTGTTCCGATCCTCGAGGCCGTTCAGTGGGCGTGGTGTTCCGCGTTCCTCTTGCGCGTCGCCGCCGCCTTCTTTGCCGATTCGGATCGGCTCGCGGCTGATCGGGAAGCGGACGCCTTTCCGCCGCTCTTGCCGCCCTTGTGCGCTGCTGGATTACCGGTGTGCTTGCCGCGCCCGGAGCCGCCTTCCTTCTTGCCGCCACCATCGTCCTTGTTGACCGTCGCCCATGCGCGTCGCTCGGCTTCCTTGTCGGAGACGCCACGCTTCTCATAGCCTTCGGCAATATGGTCGGCCTTGCGTTCCTGCTTGTCGGTGTATTTGGATTTCTCGCCTCGTGGCATGATCATTTCTCCTTCTCGATGGAGGTTGAACGTCAAGTCGGCGCCCGGGTTCCAATGGCGGTCGGCGAACCGGCTGCTATTCCTCAGGCGCCGTCGCGGGTGCGGTGTAGCGCCGCCGAACGGCGTCGAGCACCCGTTTGCGGCTCGCTTCCGCCGAAAGCTTCCTGTCCTTTTCCGCCTCGGCGGTTTCGCGGGCGAGGTCCCTGTCCCTGATCTGCTGGCGGAACCATTTCGAATAGTCGCCCGCGCGCAGATGGAACTCCCAGGTCTTGTCGTCTATGCCTTCGGCCATCTGAGCAAAGATCATCAGATTATGGGCCCTGAGGTTCATCGCATCTTCGGGACCGCGGAAATAGAAGCTGCCGGTCTCATCGAGCTGGCCCTCGGCATATTTGCGGCTGTGGCGCTTGAGAGACTGACGAGGTTCGATCACCTTGACCGTCGTGAGTTTCTTGCGCAGCTGCGGCCGCCAGAACAGAACCCGGTCGCCCTTGGGTGTGGGAATGTTCTTCGGCGGCTCGATGCCGGTCTCATGGCAGAAGGTCTTCACCACGTCCTTCGCCTTCGGGCCAAGGGCGATGACGGCCGTAACCAGGCGCAGGGCGTCGGTCGAAATCGCCTCGGGATGGACGGTGATCAGGATCGTACCCGGCAGTTCCAGGGAGAGCACGGAGCGTGTGTCGTCGCGCCGCTTCGGAAGAAGATGGTGCGCTTCGTCGATGACCAGCCAATGCGGTCTTGCGGTGCGGCGGCGGAAGCTGCCAAGGCCAGGCAGCAGATCGGCAAAGAAGTCAGGCCGTTCATCGACACGCAGCGCCAGCCCGTTGACGACGACATTGCTGTCGGCCTTGGCGATCAAATCCAGCACTTGCGCCTTTGTCGGCGCGCTCGATCCGTCCCCCAGCCGAACCGCATCCTCGAGGCCATCATAGTCGCCCTCGGGGTCGAAGACGCAAAACTGAAATCGGCTCTCGACAAAGCGTTCCGTCAGCGCGGTGGCCAGGGTGGATTTGCCGATGCCCGAAGTGCCGGCGATGAGCACGCTTTCGATCGGCGACAGATAGATGTCGTCGCCGCCGGCCGATCCCAGAACAATGCCGTCATGACGCTTTGCCACGATCCCATGGTCACGCTCGATCAGCTTGGCGATCAACTCCTCGACGCCTTTGCCGCGTGCGCCGCGCGTGACAAGGTTTGCGGTGCCTTTGACCGCGGGAATGGCATTGTCGACCGCAACGCTGCAGCCGCAGGCCTGCAGAAAGGCATGATCATTCTCGGCGTCGCCGATACCCACCACATTGTGCGGCGACAGATGAAGGTCCTCGAGTGCGGCCGCCAGCCCAGTGGCTTTGTTGACGCCACTCGGCAGAACCATCACCGCGCCCTTGTTGAAGATGATTTCGAGCTCGAGCCCCATCTTCTTGATGACTTCGAGCACGGTCGCCTGATGTGGTTCCCAGGTGGCGACGATCGACCGTCCCACCGAAAGCGGCTTCACCCCCTGCTTTTTCAGTCTGGTGACGAATTTGGGCTCCGGCGACGGCGAGATCACCCGCTCCTCCTCGCTCGCCGGGGTGTAGATCAGGGCGCCGTTCTCGGCGACGACCTTGTCGAACAGGCGGACGTCGGGAAATACGCGCTTGAGGTCGGGCAACTCGCGTCCGGTAACCAGAAGCAGTTTGCGGCCGCTTTTCTTGAACCGCTCCAGCGCGCTAAGCGTCTTTTTGGAGACAGTCCCGTCATGCGCGAGCGTCCCGTCATAGTCGGTCGCCAAGGCAATGAAATACATTGCGATGACCTCAGTAACCGCCGACGATCGGCAGAATCTCGCCGGTGATGTAACTCGAGCAATGCGGGGAGGCGAGGAACACATAGGCCGGAGCCAGTTCCTCCGGTTGTGCCGGCCGTTTCATCGGCGTATCCGCGCCGAATTTCGAGACGTCGTCGGCTTCCTTGTCCGATGGATTGAGCGGCGTCCACACCGGGCCAGGCGCGACCGCGTTCACCCTGATACCCTTGGCGATGAGGTTGCCCGAAAGCGCACGCGTGAAGGCGTGGATGCCGCCCTTGGTCATCGAATAGTCGACCAGTTGCTTCGAGCCGTCTATGCCGGTAACCGAGCCGGTGTTGACGATCGCCGAGCCCGGCTTCATGTGTGGCACCGCTTCCTGTGCCATATGGAAATAGCCGTAGAGATTGGTCTTCAGCGTGGTGTCGAAATGGTCTTCGGTCAGGTCGCTGAAGTCGCTTGAATGGATCTGGAATGCGGCGTTGTTGACCAGCACGTCGATGCGGCCGAAGGTTTCGACCGCGGCCGCCACGGCTTTTTGGCAATCCTGGCGTTCGCTGACGTCGGCCTTGATCAGGATGCAGCGTCGCCCTTCTTTTTCGACGGCGGATCTTGTCTCTTCGGCGTCCCTGTCCTCGGCCAGGTAGACGATCGCGATATCGGCGCCTTCGCGGGCGAACAATACCGCCACCGCGCGACCGATGCCGGAATCGCCGCCTGTGACGAGAGCCACCTTCCCTTCGAGTTTCCTTGATCCGAGATAGTAGGGTGCATCGTAGAGCGGGGCAGGTTCGACCGCCGCCTCATGCCCGGGTTTCGCCTGATGTTGCTTGGGGAAGGGCGGCTCGGGATAGACGCGCGCGCCTGCCTGCATGGCATGCTGCGCCTTGCCGTTGCTCTTCGATTTGGCCTTGGCATCGATGCCACGCTGGATATGGCGCTGCTTGGCGGCTTCACCGGCGGTCTGGGATTTCGTCTCCATGGTCGTCTCCTCGGTTGAAGAAAGTTCAACGCGCGGCAGACCAAAAGGTTTGCGCGACGCTAAAGCGCGTCAGTCTTTGACATAGGCGCCGGGCTGGCGCCCGATCTTGGGGACTTCGCGCCCTTCGAATGTTCGGAGCCCGCGCCGGATGCCTTCCCTTTTGCGGGGCCGGGCGTCGCCTGGCCAGGTGGGTTCCGTCCTTCGGACTGATGTGTTTCTCCACTTGTCTGATCCGCCGGTCGCGTGAGGCCCATTCCGCCTGCCGGCGGCTTGTTGCCGGCCGCATCGAGCGAGAAATCATCGCTCGGATCCGGGCCGGTCCTCGCGGGATATTTCCTCGCGCCGGTTTCATATTCGGTCTTGTCGCGTGCCATGGCTTCCTCCGTGCTTGCCTGAACGGAAACAGCCGCCGGGCGATCCGGTTCCGAACAAAGGGTGATGGCCATCCCTTTTCGCCAATAGTCGCATCGGCTGCCAGGATATGCGGGCTACCGATTTCGATGGCGATGGCCGACGCCGATCGAACCTGGCCCGACATCCAAAGCCCAATCCGTCGAGGTTGCCGTGGTCCCAGCCGATGCCGTAGACAAGCGGCGGTGAATCAACATTGGCGGAGAAGAAACACATGTCGGACCGGATGAAAATCATCTCCGCTGCCAGGTCGCATGGCGGCGTGCAGGGGGTCTATTCCCACGCTTCGGATGTCTGCGGCTGCGACATGACTTTTGCCGTCTTCGTGCCGCCACAGGCCCGCGAAAAACCTTGCCCTGTCGTATGGTATCTCTCCGGCCTTACCTGCACCCACGCCAATGTCATGGACAAGGGGGAGTACAGGCGCACGGCCGCCGAACTCGGCCTGGTCGTCGTCTGTCCCGACACCAGCCCCCGAGGCACCGATATTCCCGACGAGAAGGACAATTGGCAGTTCGGCAGCGGCGCCAGTTTCTATGTCGACGCCACGCAGGAACCCTATGCCAGTAATTATCGCATGTATTCCTATGTTACCGAGGAATTGCCGGCGCTGATCGCGCAGGAGTTTCCGGCCGACATGACGCGTCAGGCGATCTTCGGCCACTCGATGGGTGGACATGGCGCATTGACCATCGCGCTGAAGAATCCCGAACGCTTCAAGAGCTGCTCGGCCTTCGCGCCGATCGTGCAACCCAGCACCGCCGGCTGGTCGAAGCCGGCCTTCGAAAAATATCTCGGTGCGGACGAGAAATCATGGCGGGGCTACGATGCCACCTTGCTCATCGAGGATGGTCACCGCTTCCCGGAGCTTTTCGTCGACCAAGGGACATCGGATGGGTTTCTCGATGACGGGTTGAGGCCCTGGCTGCTGGAAACGGCATGCGCCAAGGCCGGCATTGCGCTGACGCTGCGCATGCAGGATGGCTACGATCACTCGTATTTTTTCATTTCGACATTCATGGACGACCATCTGAGATGGCACGCCCGAAGATTGTCTGACGCTGAAGCCGGAGCATAGCGGCGGGCTCTTCTCGTCAAAGGCCGAACCGGTCCTTCACCCGACCCGAAAGGATCGCCGCCTTGACGCCAAGCGGCCAGAAGCGATGGAACCGGATTGGCTCGAGCCCTGATATCGGCATCGGGAAGGGAGTGGTCGCATCGCCGCGAAGGCGATTTGCTAGCGCATTGCCCATCGCCGAGGCGTGGCGACGCCACGACCGTTGTAGCCAAGGCAGTCAGGATGCTGTCTTCCGGCTCGTGAACATGCGGGAGATGGTCCTTGGTGATCGTGACCCGGCCGTTCCAGCCATGGCCGCCATTCGTGCCCGACGCCGCCCAGCCAGGCTGATGGGCCTCGAGCAGGCAGACGTCGTCGCCAGCTTCAGCCAGATGCAAGGCGGCGGATAGGCCCGTGAAGCCGCCGCCAACGATGGCGACCCTCGCCCGCTGCGCGCCGGCAAGGGCGGGGTAAGTGCCGGTACCGCCGGCCGTTTCGCGATAGAGGCTCCTGGGCGGGCTGCTTTCCAGCATATGACGGGCTCGCGATAGGGCGGCGGGCTTGACGGGTAACCGGCTTTCAATTGCCTGATATCCGGCACGCGCGGCAGACCCAGACTTTTTTGTCGGGTACGCCAGGAAATTCTGCATGGCTTTCGGAAATCACAGCTTTGGACATGTTGGTCTTCCCCATCGCCGGCCGACTATTGTCTTGGACAAACCTCGAACAATCGCCGCCCGTGGCATCTCGTACGGGAGAGCCAACTATGCGATCGCGCTTGCGGCGGATAACGTCACCCCTATCTCACCAGAGGCAAATTTGTATATGCTTGTATATGTAAGTTGATCTGATATTCTCTGTGCCACGCAACCGGAGCGGCCAAGGAGGATCATATGCGCAACGCTTCTCTTTTCGACCTCTCGGGCAGGAAGGCGTTTGTCACCGGCGCCAGCCGTGGCATTGGGCGCAGCATCGCCGAGGCGCTGAGCGCGGCCGGCGCCGACGTCGCGGTCACGGCGCGTAGCCTGGACTCGCTTGATGAGACGGCGGCGGCCATCCGCGCGGCCGGCGGAGTCGCGCATGTCATTGCCCTTGACGTGACCGATGTCGGCCAGTGCCGCGCGGCTGCCGCCGAGGCAGCCCGCCTGCTTGGTGGCCTCGACATTCTCGTCAACAATGCCGGGGTGGAAGAGGTCCGGCCCTCGCTCGACGTCGACGAGGCGCTGTGGGACCGGATCGTCGACACCAACCTCAAGGGGGCGTTCTTCTGCGCCCAGGCGGCGGCGCGGCAGATGCGGGACGCCGGCCGGCCCGGCGCCATCATCAATCTCTGCTCGTTGACTTCAGACGTCGGCATTCCAACGGCGGTGCCGTACGGCTCGTCGAAGTCTGGCCTGCTCGGCATGACCCGGGCGCTGGCAGCGGAATGGGCGGAGCTTGGCATCCGGGTCAACGCCATCGCCCCGGGCTATTTCAGGACGGCGATGACGGAGGTGTTCTACGGCAACGAGGCGTGGCAGCAATCCATGCTCGCCAAGATCCCGCAGCATCGTTTCGGCGATCTGCGCGACCTGCATGGCGTCGCTGTGTTCCTCGCCTCGGACGCGGCAGCCTACATAACCGGCCAGTCCATTCCGGTGGATGGCGGTTTCCTTGCATCGATCTGAGGCGGCTCGCCCAGCTTCGAGAACAAAGTCTTCCGCAATGTGACCGGCCGGCACATTGCGTTTCAACAGAAGGGAATACCATGTCCGACATCAGCTTCCACGATCTGTCATCCCTCGATGCCACCCGGCGGGCCGGTCTGCTGAAACGCGCCGAGGGCGATTTGTCGGTCTTCGTCGAAAAAGTCCGCCCGATCATCCAGGCGGTAAAGGAAGAGGGCGATGCCGCCCTGATTCGGTTCGCCAAGGACTTCGACAAGGCCAATGTGGCCGAAGGTGAATTGAAAGTGTCGGAAGCGGAATTCGATGCGGCATTCGACAAGGTCGAGAAGGATGTCGTGGAGAGCATCGGGTTCGGTATCGACAACATCCGGCATTTTCATGAAGAGCAGAAGCCGGAAACCATGTGGCTCAAGGAAGTTCGGCCGGGCGCCTATGCCGGCGACCGATATACGCCGATCGCATCGGTCGCGCTCTACGTGCCGCGCGGCAAGGGCGCATTTCCGTCGGTGACCATGATGACGTCGGTTCCGGCTGTTATTGCCGGCGTGCCGCAGATCGCGATCGTGACGCCACCGACAGCGGACGGTTCCGTGGATGCGGCCACGCTTGTCGCTGCTCGTCTCGCCGGGGTGAACACCGTCTACAAATGCGGTGGCGCGCAAGCCGTTGCCGCCGTCGCCTACGGCACCGAGACGGTGAAGCCGGCGCTCAAGATCGTTGGCCCGGGCAGCCCTTGGGTGGTGGCGGCCAAGAGCGTGCTGTCCTCGATCATCAACACGGGCCTGCCTGCCGGGCCGTCCGAAGCCATCATCTTTGCCGACGACAGCGTCGATGGAGGCCTTGCCGCGCTCGATCTGCTGATCGAGGCCGAGCACGGGCCGGATTCCTCGGCCTATCTGGTGACGCACAGCCGCAAGGTTGCCGAGGCGGCACTTGCTGCACTTCCCGACCACTGGTCGCGGATGACCGAGCAGCGCGTGGAATTCTCGCGCGCGGTGCTGACGGGAGAGCGCGGCGGCATCGTGCTGACCGCGTCGCTGGAGGAAAGCTATCGCTTCATCAACGACTACGCGCCCGAACATCTGGAAATCCTGTCGAAGGAGCCGTTCGCGCATCTCGGGCACATCACCGAGGCGGCCGAAATCCTCATGGGTCCGCATACGCCGGTGACCCTTGCCAACTTCGTCCTCGGGCCGAATGCCGTGCTGCCGACCAGCCGCTGGGCGCGAACCTATGGGCCACTTTCGGTGACTGATTTCGTCAAGCGCTCGTCGGTCGGCTACGTCACCTCCGCCGCCTATCCGGAACTGGCGCTGCACGCCCGCCGGCTCGCCCGCTACGAGGGCTTCAGCTCGCATGAAAACGCGGTTTCGGAGATCCGCGACCGCTATCTCGCCGGCTGAAGAAAGTCGATCGCGATGAAGGCGGCACGACTTTATGGACCGGGCGATCTGCGCGTCGAGGACATCGCCGCGCCGGGCGTTCCGGATGCCGGCTGGGTGAAGCTCAGGGTCGATGCCGCCGGCATCTGCGGGTCGGACCTGCATAATTTCCGCACCGGCCAATGGATAAGCCGATCGCCCACGACGGCGGGCCATGAACTGACCGGCACGGTGATCGCGCTGGGCGAAGGCGTCGATACCGTCGCCGTCGGCGACAGGGTGGTTTCCGATTCCCGTTTCTGGTGCGGGGATTGCGCGCAATGCCGTGCCGGCAGGCGGCATCTCTGCACCTCGCTGGGCTTCGTCGGCGAAATCTGCGACGGCGGCTTTGCCGAACAGGCAGTGTTGCCCGTACGTCTGCTGCATGTGATCGACGCCGGTCTTGACGAACGGGTCGCTGCCATGGCCGAGCCGCTCGCGGTCGCGCTGCACGCGGTGCGGCGTCTGCCGAAGACGGCGGGCGCGGTGCTTGTCGTCGGTTGCGGCCCGATCGGTGGTCTCGCCGCGCTGCTGCTCTCCCGAACCTTCGCCGGCACCGTGCTTGTCGCCGACCGTAACCGGGGCCGCTGCGCCCGGGTGGAGCGGGTGACCGGCGCTACCATCGTCGATCTCGACCGCGATGCCATTGCAGCCGCGACCGCCAATGCCCCGCTGCTGGCGGCCGTCGAGGCGACCGGCAGCATCGCGGCATTCAACCAGTTGCTCGGCGTTCTCGATCCCGGCGGCGCGGTGGCGATGGTCAGCATCTTCCATGGCCGGCTCGACATCGACCCCAATGTTCTGGTCGAACGCGAGATCGCATTGCTGGGATGTCATGCCTTCGCCGACGAATTGCCCAAGGCCGTGCGGATGCTGGGTGAACTGAGTGAACCGCTGCTGGCCCTGGTCGACCGTGAGATCGGCCTGGACGACATTCCAGCCGCCTATGAGCGGCTGCTGGCCGGGCAGAGCGATGGCTTGAAAACAATCATCCGCATGCGGCAACCTGCCGGAAAGGATTTTTGAAATGATCGATTTGCCCGATACGGCGAGCCCCCTTTACGAGAAGGTGAAGGACTACATCCTGACCAACATCGGGACGGGCAAATGGGGCAAGGATCGCAAGCTGCCGTCCGAGAACGAGCTGGTGGTTTCGCTGGGTGTGTCGCGGATGACGGTTCACCGGGCTCTGCGGGAACTGACCGCTGCGGGATTCCTGATCCGGCTGCAAGGTGTCGGCACGTTCATCGCGCCACCCCGGCCACAGTCGACGCTGATCGAGATCAACAACATCGCCGCCGAGATCGTCGAGCGCGGCAACAGGCATCGCTCCGAAGTCCTCGTCCTCGAAACCATCATGCCGACCAAGGAACTGGCGCTGTCGTTCGACTTTGCGAAGCGGGTTTCGATCTTTCACTCCGTCGTCGTCAATTTCGAGAACGACCTGCCGGTGCAGCTGGAGGAGCGCTTCGTCAATCCGGGCCTGATCCCCGACTATGACAAGCAGGACTTCACCAAGACGGCGACCTACGACTACCTCATGCAGAAGACCCCGGTAACCGAGGTCGAGCATATCATCTCCGCCATCCCGGCCGACAAGGAGACGGCGCAGCATCTCGGCATCGATGTCGGCAGTTGCTGCCTTCTCCTGCATCGCCGGACATGGACGGGGGCAGTCGTGGCCACGATCAGCAAGCTGACCTATGCCGGCAGCCGTTACTCGCTGGGCAGCCGCTACTCGCCTTCCAGGGCAAGCTGAAGTCGACGAGCCAATGCAAGCCGAGGTTTCACGGCGACAGGAAAAGTCCTGATCGCAGCATTGCTCGCCAATCCACCGGCAGCATGCCGCGACGCTCGAGTTCCAACCGCAAGGGATGGTCGAGCCAGATGGCGAAACCGACCGGATGACCGGTTTTTCTCGATCTGATCGGATCCTGAAAGCATGAGTAGTCGGGCTGGGCACTCGCCGGATCAATGCAAAATTTGAGTCACCCCAACTTGTATATGCATGTATGTATTTCCGCCTTGACATCCGCTGCCGCTGACGCTGAAATATGTCAGCGCTTCAACCATGAAGTGGCGGGCAAGACGCCGAGGCACAGTGCCGCAAGAGCAGAACCCCGCAGTCTCACCAGACCGGATGCCTGGGTAAAAAAGCGGTCTGATCATCAAGGGGAACGAAAGATGACGCTCAATCTAGCAGGACAATTTCGTGCATTGGTGATGGCCATTGCCGTCGGGGTCACCGCCGCCCCGGAGGCCCACGCGGCCGATGCGAGCATTCCGACGACGCCCGAGGCCGGATCGTTCAAGATCGGCATCGAGCCCTGGCTTGGATATGGCCAGTGGCATGTCGCCGAGGCCAAGGGCCTGTTCAAGACGAACGGCCTGTCGGACGTCCAGATCGTCAATTTCGCCGAGGACAAGGATATCAACGCCGCGCTCGCAAGCGGCCAGCTCGACGCCGCCAACATCGCCACTCACACAGCGATGGGCATGGTTGCGGCCGGCCTGCCGGTGAAGATCGTGCTGCTGCTCGATGTCTCCATGACGGCCGACGCCATCGTCGCCGGCAAGGACGTCACCTCCATCGCCGATCTCAAGGGCAAGCAGGTCGCCTTCGAGGAAGGCACGACGAGCGACATCCTGCTCAAATACGCGCTCGCCAGGAACGGCATGTCAGTCGCCGATATCCAGCCGGTTCCAATGCCTGCCGCCGACGCCGGCAGCGCCTTGATCGCGGGCCAGGTGCCGGTCGCGGTCACCTACGAGCCGTACCTCACTGTCGCCATGGCGCAGAACAAGGACATCAAGCTGCTGTTCACCGCCGGCGAGGATCCCGGCCTGATCAGCGACGTGCTGGTGGTGCGCGACGAGGTGATCAAGTCACGGCCCGGCCAGGTGCTGGCCATGATCAAGACATGGGACGCCGCGCTCAAGGATTACAAAGCCGACACCTCGGGCGGCCGCGCCATCATCGCCAAGGCCGTCGGTTCCGACGTCAAGGACCTCAACACCGCCTTCGACGGCGTGCGCTACTACTCCCTGGCCGAAAACAAGACGGCGCTCACCGGCGACTTCACCACCAAGACATTCGCCGATGTCGAAGCGGCGGCCAAGAATGCCAAGCTGCTTCAGGCCGATGTGACGCCGGAGCAGATGATCGACCCGGCCTTCGTCAAGGCGGCGCAATGACGAGATCCGGATCGCGGTGGTAGCGCAGATGTCCGGAGAGCCTCCCGCGAAAACCGGTTTGGCCCGCCCGGCGCCGGCGCCCGCCGCGAAACCGGCGAGGCGTCGCCGATCCTCCGGGATCGGCGTGCCGATCGCCCGGTCGCGTTTCCTGGCGATAGCGGTGGCCGTCTTCGTCGGCCTGGGGCTCGCCTGGTGGGCGGCGACCGGGCTGGGGTGGGTGAAGCCCATCTTCCTGCCGTCGCCGGGCAGCGTCGCGACCCAGATCGCCAAGCTCGCGGCCGACGGCACCTTGTGGCTGGACCTCAGGGCCTCGATGTACCGCATTTCCATCGGCTTTCTCCTGGCCTCGGCACTGTCCATCCCGATCGGCGTGCTGATCGGCAGTTTCCGCTCCTGGGAGGCGGCCATCGAACCGCTGGTGGATTTCATCCGCTATATGCCGGTTGTCGCCTTCGTGCCGCTCTCCATCCTGTGGGCCGGTACCGGCGATACCCAGAAATTCCTGATCATCTTCATCGGCACCTTCTTCCAGCAGGTGCTGATGGTCATGGACAATGTGAAACGGGTGCCTACCGACTTTATCGGCCTTGGGCGTACGCTCGGCTTGCCGGACCGCAAGATCCTGACGCGCATCGTCGTGCCCAGCGCCTTGCCGGGCATCTGGGACACGCTGCGCATCAGTCTCGGCTGGGCGTGGACCTGGCTGGTGCTGGCCGAGCTCGTCGCGGCGACCTCCGGTCTGGGCTATCGCATCACCGTGTCGCAGCGCTATTTCCAGACAAACACCATCATCGGCTACATCCTGCTGCTGGGCGTGCTTGGCCTCATTACCGACCAGGTCATGAAGGCATTGGAGAAGGTACTGTTCCGGCAGGAAGGCCACCCGCAATGAGGAACCGCCGATGACTGTTCCAAAATTGCGCATCGCGGGTCTCGACAAGAGCTTCGGCACCGGCGAGCGGCGCACGCAAGTGCTGCGGGACATCAATCTCGACCTTGCCGACAACGAGTTCGTCTCCCTCGTCGGCACGTCGGGCTGCGGCAAGAGCACGCTGTTGTCGATCGTGGCGGGGCTGCAGGATTTCGACGCCGGTGATCTCAGCATCGATGGCGCGCCGATCCTGCAACCGGGTCTCGACCGTGGTGTCGTCTTCCAGTCCTATACGCTGCTTCCCTGGCTGACGGCGCGGCAGAACATCGAGTTCGCCCTCAAGGCTGCCGGCTATGATCGCGCCGCCTGCCGCGAGATCGCGCTCGAGCATCTCGACCTCGTCAAGCTGTCGCAGAGTGCTGATCGCTTCCCGTCCGAACTGTCGGGCGGCATGAAACAGCGCGTCGCCATCGCGCGCGCGCTCTCCTATCGGCCGAAGATGCTGCTGATGGATGAGCCCTTCGGCGCGCTGGATGCCTTGACGCGGCACCAGATGCAGGAGCTCCTGACCCAGATCTGGGAAGAGCATCGTCTCACCGTGCTCTTCGTCACGCATGACGTCGAGGAGGCGGTCTACCTCTCGGATCGCATCGTCGTCATGGGGATCGGCCCGGGACGCATTATGCAGACCTTCAATGTCGACATTGAGCGTCCGCGCCGGGAAGAGGTGATGGAGACCCCCGCCTTCATGGATTTGCAGCGCGGCGTTCACAAGGCGATCCGCGAGGCGTCAAGACGCCCCGAAATGGCGTAAATGCAACCTTCGTTGGCTTCACCTGCGGTCAGGAATCAGGGGCCGTGGGGACTGCATATCTCGAGCGTCCATGCGATGGTTCCGCAAAAGTCGCCGGCATACCCACGGTAACTGCCGTAGCCATTGTAGTAGCTGCCCATCCAGTCGCTGTTGTCGGTCGAATTGTCGGCGGTCCAACCGCTACCGGCCCAACCGTAATGGTGTCCGCGTCCGCGGTTAGCGGCGTGCGTATGGCCATTGTGGACGGTGGTGACGCGGACATAGTAGTGCCTGACAACGGCGGCATCGGCGACTGTGGCAAACGAGACAGCGCTCGTCACCAACGTCAACACGATGGAACAGAGAAATACGCTTGGCTTTCTCATGAGCATGTCTCCTTTTCATTCGAGACATATCGAAAAGAACGCGCGCCTCGATGTACATGTTCCTTCACGAAATCGGGACGCCGTTCGCTGAAACGGGCAGTGTCTCGTCCGCGTCACTTCGGGTGCCGGTCAAGATTTGTTGACTTCCCGCGATCTGGAAAAGACTACCGCTCGTCTATTTGTCGGATCATAAGACCGCCTGCGATCAGGCCCGGCTGGCCGGTAAGGCACTCTTGCCTTTGAATCGGGATGCGCCACGTCGGCCAGAGCCTATAAGCCACCTGCATGACGGAATTGACCAGAGCATTGGAACAGCCGCAATTTGCCACCGAGCGCGACCCGAGGCTCAGGCTGATCATCCCGATCATCGTCGCCATCGCGTTTTTGATGGAGCAGCTCGATTCCACCATCATCACCACCGCGATCCCGGCAATAGCGCAAAGCCTCGGCACGACGCCGGTCCGGCTGAATCTTGCGATCACCACCTACATCCTGACGCTCGCCGTGTTCATTCCCGTCAGCGGCTGGTTTGCCGACAGGTTCGGCGCGCGCAGGGTGTTCGCGCTGGCGCTTTTCACCTTCACCCTGGGCTCGGCACTGTGCGGCGTGGCCGACAGTTTCGGCATGCTGCTGGCGATGCGTGCCTTGCAGGGGCTTGGCGGCGCCATGATGACGCCGGTCGGCCGGCTGATCCTGCTGCGCAGCTTTCCGCGCAGCGGCCTGATCACCGCCATGACCTACACGACCCTGCCGGCCATCATGGGGCCGATCATCGGGCCGCTGCTGGGCGGCCTGCTCACCACCTATGCGTCGTGGCGCTGGATATTCTATGTCAACGTGCCTTTCGGCTGCCTGGGGATCCTGGCCGCGCTGCGCTTCGTCGACGACTTCCATGGCGAGGCGGTGCAACGTTTCGATGTCCCGGGATTCCTGATGGTGGGCGTCGGCGTGGCGCTCCTGCAGTTCGGGCTGGAAAACATCGGCCGGCCGATCATTCCCGGGTCTGCGACGGTGCTGGTGCTGGCCGCGGCATTCCTGCTGCTGCTTGCCTTCGGGCGCTATGCGCGCCGCGTCGTCGCGCCGGCTGTCGACTTGACGTTGTTTCGGTTCCGCTCGTTCTGGGTCGGCACGCTGGCGGGCGGCCTGTGCCGCGTCGGTCTCAACGGCGTGCCTTTCCTGGTGCCGCTGATGCTGCAGGTCGGCTTCGGCATGAGCCCGGTCACATCGGGCTCGCTGACATTCGTCGGCAGTTTCGGGGCGCTGCTCATGCGGCCGCTGCTGTCGCCGCTCCTGCGGCGCTTCGGCTTCGGTGTCGTGCTGATCGGCAGCGCGGTCGTTGGCTCAGCCACCGTGGCAGGCTTCGCCCTGATGGGGCCCGGTACGCCGCATTGGTTGATCGGTTTCTATGTCTTCCTGTTCGGCATCGTCCGCTCGGCGCAGTTCATGACGTCCAACACCTTGTCCTACGCCGATCTGCCGGCCGACAAGCTCAGCCGCGCCACCAGCCTTGGTGGCGTGCTGCAGCAGCTGAGCGTATCGCTCGGCGTTTCGATCGCCGCGATGCTGCTGGGCCTGATTGCGGGCGAAAGCCACGTCCTGACGCCGGAACGCTTTCACCAGGTGTTCCTGCTGACCGCGATCATCCCGCTGCTCTCCATCCCCGGATTTCTGTACCTGCGTGCCGAAGACGGCGTGCAGGTCAGCGGCCACGTCAGGCGATCCGGCAAATAGGTCCTGTCGGAGGCAGCAGGCGATCCGTCCGTTCGCACCCTGCCGTCACCAGCTCACGTCGCTTTGCCGACTGAAGCGTCCATTCCCATCTCTTCCTCGGAAATGTCGTCGAAGGAAGCGTAGTTCATGTTGTAGAGACGGGCGTAAAGACCTTTCCTCTTCATCAGCTGTTCATGGTTGCCGCTTTCGACGATCTCGCCATTCTGCAGCACGATGATGCGGTCGGCGCCGCGGATGGTGGCCAGGCGATGCGCGATGACCAGTCCGGTGCGGCCCTCCAGCAGTTTGATCAGCGCCTTCTGGATCAGCATCTCGGTGTAGGAATCGATGCTGGCGGTGGCTTCGTCGAGCACGAGGATCTTGGCGTCGGCCACCAGCGCCCGCGCGAAACTGATCAGCTGGCGCTGGCCGAGCGAGAGATTGCCGCCGCGCTGCTCGAGTTCGGTATCGTAGCCGTCGGGCAGGTCCTCGATGAAGTCGTGCGCGCCGACGGCTTGTGCTGCGCGCACCACTTCTTCGCGGCTGGCGCCAGTCTTGTGATAGCGGATGTTCTCCAGCACGGTGCCGGAGAATAGGAACGGCTCCTGCAGCACCATGGCCACCTGGTCGCCGAGCGAATCCTGCGTCAGCTCGCGCACATCATGGCCGCCGACCAAGACCTCGCCCGACCAGACATCGTAGAAGCGGTGCACCAGCGCCATCGAGCTCGACTTGCCCGATCCGGTCGGGCCGACAAGCGCGACTGTCTCGCCCGGATTGACGCGGAAGGAGATGTTCTTCAGCACCGGCTGGTTCGGCCGGTAGCCGAAGGTGACGTTCCTGAACTCGACTGAGCCGTCCATGTCGCGCGACAGTGCGATGGCGCCGTGCTTGTCGCTGACATCCACGGGTACGTCGAGCACTTCGGAGATGCGCTGACCCGAAGCCATGGCGCGCTGCATGACGCTGTACTGCATGGTGAGCGAGCGGATCGGGTCGAAGAAGCGCTGGATGTAGAACAGGAACGCCACCATGACGCCGATGTCGAGGCTATGCGACAGCACCATCGACCCGCCGACGACGATGACTGTCGCCATGGCGATGCCGGTCAACGTGTCGACGATCGGCACCATCACCTGCGCGTATCTCGCCGACCGCAGATGGGCGTTGAGATTGGCCAGCACCTTCTCGTCATAGAGGTCGAAATTGACGTGCTGGCGCTCCAGGCTCTGCACGGTGCGCACGCCATGGATGCCCTCGGCAAGCGCGCCGTTGGCGATGGAGTTGGTCTCGTGGGCGGCCATGAAGGCGACCTTGGCGCGCGGCAGCCAGAACAGCCGCACGATGAACAGCATCGGCATTGTCGACAGCGTCAGCAGCCCGAGCCGGAAATCGAGCCACAAAAGGACTGTGACGATGCCGAACAACAGCACGATGTCACCCACCGACATGACGGATGTTTCGAGGAATTCCTGCATCGAATTGACGTCGCCCTGCAGGCGCGACATCAGCCGTCCGACCTCGGTCCTGTCCATGAAGCCCAGGGAGACCCGCTGCAAATGGCTGAACATGGCGCGACGCAGGTCAGACAGCACGTTCTCGGCCACCTTGCCGACGACGCTCTCCTGGACATGGCTGGCGGCGTAGTTGATGAGGATGATCACGGCAAAAGCGATGATCGCGGTGATCATCACCGAACGGTCGAGCCTGCCTGGCGCCATGCCGTGATCGATGGCGTAGCGGATGACCAGCGGGATCGCCAGCTGCGTCAGCGTGAACACCAGCACCGCGGCGACCGAGATGAAAATCCGGCCCTGATACGGTCTGACGAAGCTCCAGATGCGCCTGACGATGCGCGGATCGTAGGCCTTGCCGAAGACCTCTTCCTCATCGCGGTGCGAGCCGACGACCGCCTTGGTCGGGCGTCCGCTTTTGTCTTCCTTCTTGTCGTCGTCCTGCATCGACATCAGGCGGCTCCCTCGAGGCGATCTTCGTCCGGCCGCAGCTGCAGGTCGTAAAGCGCTCGGTAGCGTCCGCCGAGCGCCAGCAATTCCTCATGCGTGCCGCGTTCCACGATCCGGCCGCCCTCGACGAACAGGATCTGGTCTGCATGCATCAGCGAACTCAGCCGGTGCGAGATGACGAGCGTCACGCGATCCCTGGCGAAGCGCCTCATCGCCGCCCGGATCCGCTGCTCGGTGCCGGCGTCGACGGCCGCGGTGGAATCGTCGAAGACCAGCACAGATGGCCGCAGCATCAGGCTGCGCGCGATGGTCAGGCGCTGCCGCTGGCCGCCGGAAAGCGACGCGCCGCGTTCGCCCACGACCGTGGTGTAGCCTGCTGGAAGCCCGATGATGTAGTTGTGGAGCTGGGCATACTCGGCGGCCTGTCCGATGCGGGTCTCGCGCGCCCAGGGATTACCATAGGCGATGTTGTTCTCGATCGAGGTGGTGAACAGGAATGCGTCCTGCTGGACGACGCCGACCGCCTTGCGCAGCGATTGCAGTGTGACCTTGCGAATGTCCTGGCCGTCTATGGTGATCGCGCCTGAGCTCACGTCGTAGAAGCGCGGGATCAGATGCGCGATGGTCGACTTGCCGCTGCCTGGCGGACCGACGATGCCGACGGTCTCGCCAGGCCTGGCTTCGAAGGAAACGCCGGAAAGCGTCGGACGCTCGCCTGCGCCCTCATAGCGGAAACCGACATTGTCGAACCGTAGCACGCCATCGGTTATGACCAGATCTTTGGCATCGGGCGCGTCCTCGATGTCGAGCTCCGCATCGAGGAGTTCGAACAGCCGCGTGCCACAGGTCGAGGCGCGCGCGAAGGAGTTGACCATCAGGCCGAGCTGGCGCACCGGCATCTGCAATATGGTCATGAAGGTGAGGAACTGGGCCAGCGTGCCGACGCTGATCTGGCCCGCGATCACCTTCTGGCCGCCGAACCACAGCACCAGGCCCATGGCGGCCAGGAACGAGAAATTCATGGCGCTGGTGTTCGAGACGCGGATGTCGACGCGCTCATTGGCGAGCTCCAGCGCATCCTCCTTGGCGCGGTCGAATTTTGCCAGCTCATGCCGCTGTGCCGCGAAGGCGCGCACGACACGAATGCCGCCGAGATTCTCATCCATAACCCGGCTCAGCACCGACAGCCGCTCCTGCAGCGTCAGCCAGGTGCTGCGCAGTCGGAGCTGCGTCACCGAGGAGCGCCAAGCGACGAATGGTACGAAGCTGAGGCTCAACAACCCGAGCACGAGGTCGGTGCTGATCAACAGATAGGCGCCGACGCCGATCAGCACGCCAAGCAGGACCACGCGCAGGATGCCCGTGGAAAAGAACATGCGCACGCCGTCGAGATCGAGCAGCCCGAGCGTGATGAGATCGCCCGTATGGACCTTGTCGTGGAAGGAAAAGCTCAGTCGCTGGATCTTCTCGTAGAAGGCGAGCCGAAGCTCATAGCCGGTCTGATGGCCGACGGCCTCGCCATAGTAGTTCTGCGCCATGGTGAAGAGGCCGCGCAGTATGCTGACGATCAACAGCGTCAGCGCGGTATTCCATAGCGCCTGCTCGGCCGCGGTGCCGGCACCCGCCGCCATTACGCCTTGCGCCTGATCGATGGCGCGCCCCAGGAGGCGCGGAATGAAAAGCTGCAGCGTCGCGGCGACAAAGGTCGAGACGAGGGTGATGGCAACCTGCCAGGGATGGCGCAGCGTCATGCGCACGATGCGCAGCAAGGTGCTGAGGCCCTTGCCCCAGGAGGCTTCGGCCACATGGGTAAATGATTTGCCGCGCTTGGCCGCGCTGGTTTCATCCGTGTGCAAGGAAATACCCAGACCAATCCGGACATTAGCCCGAACGAATGTAGAAGACTCAATCAGATAGCGCGATTTTACGCGCGTCCGCCTGGCCCGTTCAAGGGGCCAATGGCGCCATCGCACTGTACCTGAAAGACGGTGTCGCGTGCCATCTTGGCCATGGCCATCGGGGCCTGATCGGCGGCGCGGTCACCGGCAAGAGCGTGTCGCAACTCGCCGCTGGTCTGCCGCCGGTGATCGACCCCGCGCCTCTCTGGGCGGATAGGTTCTGATTATTCGCCTGCTCTACCAGTAGGCCTTTCGTCCTGCATCAGGGGAACGACGTGACCGCGACCACAGACACACACGCCGTTGAGTCGATCGATCCGCAGCGCGCCTACGCCGTGCTGGTCTGCGATCTGATCGGCTTGCGCTTCGACGCTGACGGAAAACCCGACCCTTCGGAGGTGCGTGCCCATATCGAAGCCAAGGGGGGCCGCTTTCATGCGACCGGACTTGGCGACAAGACCGCTCTCGAACCTGGCCGAGTGCATTTCTTCTACCAGCCGGACCTCAGCACCCGCGAAGAGCTGATCGAAGCCGCCGGCGACGGACGCTATGACGCCGTCATTGCCGCCGCCACCTTCCTGCCGGCCGAGACCGTCTTTCCGCTCGCCGGCGTGCGCATCGGCGCCGGCACCGGCAATATGGGCTCGCGCTCATGGGGCGGCGGCAGCGGCGAGGGCGGCACCGCCGTGCTGATGAACACGCCAGGCATCAACAGCCGCGCCACGGCGCAGATGGTGATGAAGGCGATTCTGAAAGTGCTGCCGGATCTCCCGGTCGGCATGCTTCACGACCGTGTGGCGCGGGGCGCCTTCGACACGGGCAGGGAGCTGCGCGATTTCCCCACCGAAAAGCTCGAAGGCAAGACGGTCGCGATTGTCGGCTACGGCAATATCGGCAGGGAGGTGGCCAAGCTTGCCCGCGCCTTCGGCATGCGCGTGTTGATCCATGCGCGGCCTCGGCATCGGGACTGGATAGAAGCCGAGGGATTTGCCTATGCGGCGGACCTCGCCGACGCGGCTGCGGGCGCCCATGTGCTCAGCGTTCATGTCGGCCTGGGCAAGCAGGATGCGCAGACCGGCCACTATGCCAATGCCGGGCTTATCGGCGCGGACATTTTGTCTCGCATGAAAAGCGGCGCGGTGCTGGTCAACTACGATCGCGGCGAGCTTGTCGACATCGAGGCGCTTGATGAAGCTTTGAGTACAGGCCGGCTGCGCCATGCCGCCATCGATGCCGACCTGTTCAGGGATGCCTCGACCGGCAGCCTGTCCGGCCCGATGCTGCCTTATCTCGACCTGGTCGAGAAGCATGGCGCCAGGCTCGAGCTCCTGCCGCATGCTGCGGCCGACACGGATCACCCTTCACGCGTCGCCGGCGCCAAGCAGGCAGTCGACCAGATATTCGATGTCCTCTGCCGCAAGACAGCGGTGAACGCAAAAGGCACCGTGCCGCCAGGCTATCTTTCGTTTGGAGCGACCACGCCTCCAGGCATCGGACCGGTGACTGCGGATCATCTTTTGAAATTGACCTCCAACGACTGCGCTGAATTGGCGGATGTCTGTGATCGGCAGAGCCGGTTGTGGAGGATCTTGGCCGACACGCCGCAGTCCGAGCGCGGTAAGATTGTCGCCGAACAGGGTGAGGCGCTTGTCAGGCTGATCGACCGCTTCTGCCTTCTGGCCGAGAACCTCAATGTCAGGGGACCTTTCCAGCGATAAGCCGGAACTCTCAGTCCCGGGGACCGGCCACCATACGGGCGACCAGCGTCATGTCGGCGCTCATCTCACGATCGTCGTCGAGCGGGCTGACGAGCGCACGGACGGCGGCAAAGGTGCGCTGCGGTCCTTTGCCCATGCCGGACCAGGATTTTTGCGATTACGCTGATCGTTCCGCGACAGCGTCGGGCACCACCACCAGCTTGCCGACAAAATCCTTTGCGACGAAATCGCCTTGCGCGTGGTGGAAATCGGAGAGCTTGTAGACGCCGCCGACTAAGGGTCGGATCTTGCCCTCCTCGATGTAGCGTACGATGCGGCGGAAATCGGCGCGCGTGCCCTGGCTCGAGCCGTGCAGTTGCAGCTGCTTGAGATACATGGTCCTGAGGTCGAGCTGGACGACCGGGCCTGCAATCGCGCCGGCAGTGGTGTAGCGGCCCTCGGGCCGCAGGATGCGCAAAAGGTCGTTGAAGATCGCGCCGCCGACGAGATCGGCGACCACGTCGATCGGCTGGCCGCCGGTCGCTTCGGTCACGGCTTGCGGCAGGTCCGCGACGCCGCGGGTGATGACGGCCTCGGCGCCGATGTCGAGCACAGCCTGTTCCTTGCCCTTGCCGACGACGGCATAGGGAATGGCGCCACGCGCCCGCGCCAGCTGCACGATGCCGGAGCCGACGCCGCCAGAGGCGCCGGTGACCAGCACGCGCTCGCCAGCCTTCAGGCCAGCGCGTTCCAGCATCTGCTCGCCGGTAAGATAGGCGCAGCAGAAGGTCGCGAGTTCGATATCGCTCAAGTCGGTGTCGACGACATGCGCGTTGTCGGCTGGCACAGCCTGATACTCGGCATAACCGCCGTCGCGGCCATGGCCCATATAGTCGATGTCGGCGAGTGAATCGTCCTCACGGTTGTAGATGGAGAAATCGACCATCACCCGTTCGCCGATACGATCGGGCGAAACGCCTTCGCCGACGGCAACGATGGTGCCGACAGTGTCGGTGCCCTGGATGCGCGGGAAGGTCAGCGTATTGCCCTGCCTTCGCCAGGTCGACACCGCGCCCGCATCCTCCTCGGTGCCATAGGCGCCCTGACGCACCCAGACATCGGTGTTGTTCATCCCGCAAGCGCTGACCCTTATGAGCACCTCACCTGAAACGGGGGCAGGCACTTTGACATCGGTGCGGTAGACGAGCTTTTCCGGTCCGCCGTGCCCTGTGAGCAGCACGGCGGCCATGGTGGCGGGGAGGGTGGGATGGGAGGTCATCGCGGTCACTTCCAAATACCTTATAGGTTTGCGCTGCCCCTCACCCTTACCCTCTCCCCGTGAAGGACGGGGAGAGGGGATCGCCAGCGTCGGAGCTTCTCCCTTCTCCCCGTCACTATACGGGGAGAAGGTGCCGGCAGGCGGATGAGGGGCGGCGCCAGTAGTCAAGAATTAGAGATTGGCGAACACGTTCTTCACGGCATCGGCGGTCTTGGCCACCACGATGTCGGCTTCCTCGCGGGTCAGGCATAGCGGTGGCGCGAAGCCGAGGATGTCGCCCTGCGGCATGGCGCGGCCGATGACGCCGCTTGCGGCAAGGGCGGTCGCAATCTGCGGCCCGATCTTGAGCGAAGCATCGAAGAAGACGCGGTCGTCGCGATCCCTGACGAATTCCACTGCCGCCAGCATGCCGTCGCCGCGTACCTCGCCGACATGTTTGTGACCGCCGACGGCCTTGGCCAGTTCGGCACGGAAATAAGCGCCGGTCTCGCCGGCATTCCGCACCAGGTCCATCTCATCGATCAGTTCGAGATTGGCGACGCCGGCGGCGACGCAGATCGGATGCGCCGAATAGGTCCAGCCATGGCCGAGCGAGCCGAGCTTGTCGGAGCCCTGCACCAGCACCTGCCACATCTTGTCGGCGACGATGACGCCCGACAGCGGCGCGTAGGCCGAGGTCAGGCCCTTGGCGATGGTGATCAGGTCGGGCTTGATCCCGTAATGATCGGAGCCGAACATCGTGCCCAGCCGGCCGAAGCCCGTCACCACCTCGTCGGCGACCAGCAGCACATCATACTTCTTCAGCACCGCCTGGATCTTTTCCCAATAGCCGGCGGGCGGCGGCACGATGCCGCCAGTGCCGAGAATCGGCTCGCCGATGAAGGCGGCTACCGTTTCGGGCCCTTCGGCGAGGATCATCTCCTCGAGCTTGTCGGCGCAATGCTGCGAGAACTGCTCTTCGCTCATCGAGCGGTCGGCGCGGCGGAAATAGTACGGCGCCTCGGTGTGCAGGATCGGCGCGCGCGGCAGGTCGAAGGCGTTGTGGAACAGGTCGAGCCCGGTCAGCGAGCCCGTCATCACGCCCGAGCCGTGATAGCCGCGCCAGCGCGAGATGATCTTCTTCTTCCCCGGGCGTCCCAGCACATTATTGTAGTACCAGATCAGCTTGATATTGGTTTCGTTGGCATCCGAACCCGAGAGGCCGAAATAGACCCTCGACATGTCCTTCGGCGCGCGGTCGATGATCATCTTGGCCAGCGTGATCGAGGCCTCGGTGCCGTGCCCGACATAGGCGTGATAGTAGGCGAGGTTTTTTGCCTGGGTCGCGATGGCATCTGATATCTTCTGGCGGCCATAGCCGACATTGACGCAATAGAGACCGGCGAAGGCGTCGATGCTCTTCCTGCCATTGTTGTCCCAGACGGTGACGCCTTCGCCACCAGCCATGATCCTTGTCGGCGATTCACCGCGCGCGTGCGTGCCCATATGGGTCGAGGGATGGAAGAAATGGTCGCGATCCCAGGCGGCGAGTTCGTTGGACTGGTCGAGCATTTTTTTACTCCTTCAAAATTCCGGTGTGGCCTACGCTACGTCGAGGCATAGATATTTGAGATCAGTGAAGGCCTCCAGGCCATGGCGCGAGCCCTCGCGGCCGACACCGGACTGCTTGACGCCGCCGAACGGGATCGGCGCGCCGGTGATCTTCACACGGTTGATGGCGACCATGCCATAGTCGAGCGCGCGGCCCATGCGCTGCTGGCGGGCGCCGTTCTCGGTCACGACATAGGCGACCAGGCCGTATTCGGTCGCGTTGGCACGGGCGATGACTTCGCCCTCGTCGTCGAAGGGGGTGGCGGCCGCGACCGGGCCAAAGGTCTCCTCGCGCATGATCAGTGCGTCGTCGGCGACATCGGCCAGCAGTGTCGGCTGGTAGAAGAGCGGCCCGGCCTGATGCCGCTTGCCGCCGGCAAGGCAGCGCGCGCCAAGGGCTACGGCGTCTGCGACCTGTTCTTCGACCTTCTTGACGGCGCGCTCATGCATCAGCGGCCCGATGTCGATATCGTCGGCGAGGCCATTGCCGGCTCGCAGCGCCTCGATGCGTCTGGCGAAAGCGGCGCAGAAGCGGTCGTAGAGCGGACGCTGGACATAGATGCGGTTGGCGGCGAGGCAATCCTGGCCCGAGGTGGCGAATTTGGCGTCGATGGCGATGGTCACCGCTTTGTCGATATCGGCATCGGCAAAGACGATCAGCGGCGCGTGGCCGCCGAGTTCCATGACCAGCCGCTTCATCGTCGGCGCGCTTTGCGCGGCGATCAGCCGGCCAATCTCGGTCGAGCCGGTGAAACTCATGGCGCGTACGCGCGGATCTTCGCACATGCGTCCGACGATCGTCGCGGCCTTGCCGGTAACGATGTTGAACACGCCGGCGGGCAGTCCGGCGCGTTCGCCAAGTTCGGCCAGCGCCAGCGCCGACAGCGGCGTCTCCGAGGAGGGATGCGCAACGATGGTACAGCCGGCGGCAAGCGCGGCGGCCGCTTTGCGCGTCAACATGGCCGATGGAAAATTCCACGGCGTGACGACACCGACAACGCCGAGCGGCTCACGCCGCACCATCATTTCCGCGTTTGGCAGGTGGCTGGTGACGCTCTCGGCGTTGAGACGCTTCGCTTCCTCCGCATACCATTCGATGAAGGAGGCGGCGTAGCCGATCTCGCCGAGCGACTCCTTCAACGGCTTGCCCTGTTCCAGCGTCATCAGCAGGGCCAGGTCGTCTTTCGCTGCTATAATCAGCTCGAACCATTTTCGCAGGATTTTCGAGCGCTCCTGCGGCAACTGCGCCCGCCACGCCGGAAAGGCGCGCGCAGCGGCGTCGATGGCTTTTGTCGTCTGCCGGCTGTCGAGTGCTGCGACGAAGGCGACGGTGGTGCCGGTCGCCGGATCGGTGACCTCGAAACTCTCGGCCGCCTCGCTCGCCGTCCAATGGCCGTCGATATAGGCAAGCTCGCGCAGCAATCGGCGGTCGGCGAGCCGGTCGAGCGCTTCGTGGCGATGCGAGCGGGCAAAATGCGCGGACATGGTCGAAGCCTCCCGGTTCGGTTTGATGGGGGGAGACTAACCATCACCGGCAGACAGAGAGGCTGTTTGGACGCCTGGCCGCAGAGAGAATCTCTCTATTGCGCCGAGGGGGCAGCCCATTTCTCCGGCGCTATGTCGATGCCGGCAACAGGTCGGCTATCGGCAGCGCGGCATCGTCTTTCACCGTCTTGATGACGATGTAGGTGAAGTAGCGGTCGATGCCGATCTCGCGATCGAGCAAGCCGTCGACGAGCCGCTGATAGGCGTCGATGTCGCGCGCCATCACCTTCAGTACATAGTCGACGCCGCCACCCACCGACCAGCAGGCGACGATCTCGGGGATGTCGCGGATGACGCGCTCGAAGCGGTCGAAATCGGCCTGGCGGTGGCTGGCCAGCGTCACCTCCATCAGCACGGTGGCGACAGGCGCCACGACACGCATGGCGATCCGGGCGTGATAACCCGAGACGATGCCGGCTTTTTCCAGCTTGCGCAGCCGCATCCAGCATGGCGTCGGCGACAGCCCGACCTGCTCGGCCAGCGCCAGCTTGGTGATGCGTCCGTCACGCTGGATGGCGTCCAGGATTTTGAGGTCGATAGGGTCGAGTTTCGCAGCAGTCATCAGCGCTCACTTTTTCGTCGATCGTACCATGACGGCGCATTATTTCGATTGTCAATTGCACTGATTTCGATCTCTAATAAGTCATGACATTGTGGCAACCCGATCCCACGCTCATCCGGCGGCCAGCCTATCAATCGTTGGCCGATCAGTTCGCACGCGCCATCCATGACGGACGCCTTGCCAACGGCGCGCGGCTGCCGACGCATCGCAGGCTGGCGGACGATCTGAAGCTCTCGGTGCAGACGGTCAGCCGTGCCTACGAGGAATTGATCCGGCGCGGCCTGATTTCGGGCGAGATCGGCCGTGGCAGCTTCGTCCAGACGCAGCGCCGCGAGCCGGAGCCGCCTTATCTGCCCGAGCGCCTGGGCGAAGTCATCGATCTGTCGATTCTGAAGCCGGTCTGCGAGCCGATGCACCTGGAGCGGATGAAGCAGGCACTGGGCTGGCTCGCCGAAAACCTGCCGTCGAGTTCGGCTCTGTCGTTCCGGCCAAACATGGTGTTTCCGCGCCACCGTGCCGTGGCGGTCGAGTGGCTGAAACTGTGCGGCCTCGATGCGTCCCCGCAGAACATCAGCCTGACAAATGGCGCCACCGCCGGCATGACGGTGGCGCTGATGAGCGTGGCGCCGCCGGGTTCCACCGTTGCCACCGAGGCGATCGGCCATCACACGCTGGTGCCGCTCGCCCGTTATCTCGGCTTCAACCTCGAAGGCCTGCCGATCGACGGCAACGGCCTGGTTCCGGAAGCGCTGGACCAGGCCTGCCGGCTGTCCGACATCCGTGCGGTGTTCGTCCAGCCTTCCGTCATAAACCCCACGGCAACGCTCATGGATGCGGCGCGCCGCGAGCAGATCGCGGCGGTGGCGCGCAAGCACGACATCGCCATTATCGAGAACGATGTGCTGGGACCGCTGGTCGAGCATCGACCGCCGCCGGTCGCCGCTTTCGCGCCGGAGCGGACGCTCTACGTCACCTCCTTCACCAAGATCACCGTGCCCGGCCTGCGCATCGGTTATCTCGCCGCGCCCGATCGTTACGTCGCGGCCGTTGCCAACCGGCATCTGGTCTCGAACTGGATGGCGACACCAATGGTTGCGGAGATCGCCACCAAATGGGTGGCCGACGGCACCGCGATGGAACTGGTGGGCTGGCAACGGGTGGCGCTGCGGCGGCGGCAGGATATCGCGGCAGAGGTGCTGGCCGGCGTCGACTACCGTGCCCATCGCGACGGACTGCATATCTGGCTGCCACTGCCGGCCGACCGTTCCGAGGAGAGCTTTGTCGCCCAGGCCCGGCTGCAGGGTGTGGCCATTGCGCCGGGCACCTCCTTCCGCATTTCGGATGCGCCCTGGCATCCGGCGGTGCGCATCTCGCTGGGTTCGACCACCGAGGGGGAACTGCGCGCCGGTCTCGGCGTTGTCACCAAGCTCTTGCTTGGCGATCCGGAGCATTTGCTGCTCGCAATCTGAGCATGGCGTCCAAAAGTGTCAGGTGGTTCCGGGGCGAGGGCATGCCCAAAAAGCCGGCTGTGATTGACTGGAAAATGTGCGCAATCAGAATAATTGTCATGATATTATTTTCCCAATTGACATGATTTGGCACGTTCCGCATCGTTAAGGGCACCAGGCTTCTCCAGCACGGGAAATTCATTTGTCCGCATCCGCACCCATCATCAAGGTCGACAGCATCTCGAAGAGCTTTGGCAGCTTCAAGGTTCTGGACGGCCTCTCGATGCAGGTCATGCCGCGCGAGAAGCTGGCGCTGATCGGCCCCTCCGGCTCAGGCAAGACGACGATCCTGCGCATCCTGATGACGCTGGAGCGCATCGACGGCGGTCATATCCAGATCGACGGCGAGCAGCTTTACCATATGGAGCGCAACGGTCAGCTGCTGCCGGCCGATGAGCGCCATCTGGCGCGGATGCGCCAGAAGACCGGCATGGTCTTCCAGCTGTTCAACCTGTTTCCCCACAAGAGCGTCATCGACAATGTGACGCTGGCGCCGATGCTGACCAAGGGCACGCCGCGCGCCGCTGCCGAGAAGCGGGCCATGGAACTGCTCGAGATGGTCGGCATGGCCGACAAGGCGAAGGCGATGCCGGCCCAATTGTCCGGCGGCCAGAAGCAGCGCGTGGCGATCGCCCGCGCGCTCGCCTTGCAGCCAAAGATCATGCTGTTCGACGAGGTGACATCGGCGCTCGACCCGGAACTGGTCGAGGAAGTGCTCAACGTCTTGTGGCGGCTCTGCGCGGAGACCGACATGACCATGCTGCTGGTCACGCACGAGATGGGTTTCGCCCACGACTTCGCCGACCGGGTGCTGTTCTTCGATCGCGGCCGAATAGTCGAGGAAGGCAAGCCTGACGAGATTTTCCGCAATCCCAAACAGGAACGCACGCAAGGGTTCCTGAAGAAGATCATCGCGGCCGGACACCGTGTCTGACCGCATGCCAAGGGCGGCTAAGCCGTCCTGAAATCACGCAAACCAAGACAAGAACAAGGAGTTGGGAACAATGAAGAAACTTGGCATTCTGGCCGGCGTCGCGGGCCTTGCAATTACGGCGGTGCTTGCGACGTCGAGCATCGGCTCGGCCGCGGACAAGAAGCTCGAACAACTCAAGGCGCAAGGGTTCGCACGCGTCGCCATCGCCAACGAGCCGCCCTATACGGCGGTCGCCGCCGACGGCAAGGTGTCTGGTGCCGCGCCTGACGTGGCGCGCGAAATCTTCAAGCGACTCGGAGTGGCCGATATCGTCGCCTCGATCTCTGAGTATGGCGCGATGATCCCCGGCCTGCAGGCTGGCCGCTTCGACGTCGTCACCGCCGGCCTGTTCATGAAGCCGGAGCGCTGCGCGGCGGTCGCCTATTCGGAACCGGTGCTGTGCGACGCCGAGGCGATGCTGGTAAAGAAAGGCAATCCGAAGGGCTTCAAGAGCTACGAGGATGTCGCCAAGGACACGTCCGCCACCATCGGCGCGCCCGGCGGCGGCACCGAGGAGAAGCTGGCGCTCAACGCCGGCGTGCCGCGTGAACGTGTCATCGTCGTACCGGATGGCCAGAGCGGCCTGAAGATGGTGCAGGATGGCCGCATCGATGCCTATTCGCTGCCCGTGCTGTCGATCAATGATCTGATGAAGAAGGCCGCCGATCCGAACCTCGAAGTCATCGCCCCGGTGCAGGGCGCGCCGGTCTATTGCGACGGCGCTGCCTTCAAGAAAGGCGACGAGGCTCTGCGCGATGCCTATGATGTCGAACTGGCCAAGATGAAGAAGTCGGGTGAGTTCGCCAAGATCATCGAGCCCTATGGCTTCTCGGCGGCGGCGGCGATGTCCACCACGCGCGAAAAACTCTGCGCGGCGAAGTAGCCGTTCTTTTTGCCTTCTCCCCGTTCACGGGGAGAAGGTGTCACGAAGTGACGGATGAGGGGCGGCGCGAACTTCTGCCACGCTAGCGCTGCCCCTCATCTGCCTGCCGGCAATCTTCTCCCCGTAAACGGGGAGAAGGACCCTAGTACTACAAACGTTGGAAACTCAATGACCCAGTGGTCCGGCTATTTCGGCCTGATATTGCAGGGCGCGCTTGTCACCATCGAGCTGACGCTGATGGGATCGGTGCTGGCCCTGATCATGGCCTTTCTGGCCGGCTTGGGGCGCCTGTCGCGCTTCTTCGCGCTGCGGGCCTTGGCGACGGCCTACATCGAATTCTTCCGCGGCACATCGATCTTCGTGCAGCTGTTCTTCGCCTATTTCGTGTTGCCCTTGCTGGGTCTCGAACTGACTCCGCTGCAGGCCGGCGTATTGGCGCTGGGCTTGAATGTCGGAGCCTATGCCGCCGAGGTGGTGCGCGGCGCCGTGCAATCGATCGGCCGCGAACAGCATGAGGCCTGCATCGCGCTCAATCTGGGCCGCTGGCAAGGGATGCGCCACGTCATCCTGCCACAGGCGTTTCTGGTGATGCTGCCGACCTTCGGCAACAATGCCATCGAGCTGCTCAAGGCGACATCCGTGGTCTCGCTGATCTCGCTCGCCGACCTCACTTTCCAGGCACAGGTGGTGCGCTCCCAGACCGGCAACACCATGGTGCCGTTCACCACCATCCTCGTCATCTATTTCATCCTGGCGCTGCTCATCTCATGGGGTGTGCGCTCGCTGGAACGCCGCATGGCACGCGGCCTCGACGGAGTGCGAGTCTGATGGCCAAAGCATTCCCGATGAATTGGGCCCGCTGATGGATTGGGATTGGGATTTTGTCCGGCAGATCCTGCCGACGCTGATCCAGGGGGTAAAGATCACCATCCTGGCGACGCTGCTCGGCTCGGTGCTGGCGGCGATCGTCGGGTTGGGGATCGCGCTGGCGCGCCGCTCGCCCAACAAGGCGGTGTCGCGCACCGTCGGCTGGGTGGCCGAATTCATCCGCGGCACACCGCTCCTGGTGCAGCTCTATTTCATCTTCTATGTGCTCCCCGACATCGGCATCCTGCTGCCGCCGCTGGTCGCCGGCGTCATCGGGCTCGGCCTGCATTACGGCACCTATACGGCGGAAGTTTACCGCGCCGGCATCGACAATGTGCCGCGTGGCCAGTGGGAGGCCGCCAAGGCGTGCAATCTCAGCGCCCGGCAGACCTGGTCCCACATCATCATCCCGCAGGCCATTCCACCGATGATCCCGGCATTGGCCAACTACTTCATCGCCATGTTCAAGGAGACGCCGCTGCTCTCGGCCATCACCGTGCTGGAATTGATGAACCAGGCAAAAAGCGTCGCCAACACTTATTATCGCTACCTCGAGCCGATCACGCTGGTCGGTGCCTTCTTCCTCGCCATTAGCCTGATTTCGGTCGTACTGTTGCGCTGGCTGGAACGCCGCTACGGCAAGATTGAAAGATAAATGATGAAGCCCTTGCCCGAGATCAAAGTGGCACCCAACCGGCCAGCGCTCGATGACCGCCCGCTGAGGCGGCGTGTCGGCCTGATCATCCTGGCCACCGACCATACGACCGAGCCGGATTTTCGCCGCATGGTGGCGAGCGAACGGATCGGCGTCTACGTCGCCCGCATTCCCTACGCCAATCCGACGACGCCTGAGAATCTGCGCAAGATGCAGCCGGCGCTGACGGCGGGCGCGGCCTTGATCCTGCCCGATGAGCCGCTCGACGCCATCTGCTATTCCTGCACGTCGGCCTCGGTTGTGATTGGCGATGGAGAGGTCGAGGCTGCGATCAAGGCCGCCAAGCCGGGCGTGCCCGTCGTGACACCAACAATGGCCGGCGTGCGCGGGCTGAATGCGTTTGGCGTGCGCAGGATCAGCATCCTCACGCCCTATACGGCCGAAACCTCCAGGCCGATGGCGACCTATTTCGCCGAACGTGGCTTCGAAATCCTAAGCTTCACTTGTCTCGGCTTCGAGGACGACCGTGAGATGGCGCGCATCGCCCCGGCGACGCTTGTCGATCTCGCACGCCAGGCAATGCATCCTGAGGCCGATGCGCTTTTCGTGTCGTGCACGGCACTGCGCGGCGCGCTCGCGGTCTCCGGCATGGAGCAGGCGACCGGCCGCCCGGTGGTGACCAGCAACCAGGCGACGGCCTGGAATTGTCTGCGCCTTTGCAATGATGAGACAGCCCATCCCGAATTCGGCCGTCTGATGACGCTGCCCTTGTCGCGCGACTGACGATCATGGCGACAGTAACCCTTGGCGATATCCGTGCCGCCCGCGAGCGAATTGCCGGCAAGATCGAGCGCACATCGGTCGTGCTTTCGGCGAATCTCTCCGAACGGCTGGACGTCCCGGTTCATCTCAAGCTTGAGCACCGCCAGACCACCGGCAGCTTCAAGCTGCGCGGCGCTTCGAACGCCGTCGCTTCGCTTGATGCCGAGGAGAAGGCGCGCGGCGTCGTTGCGGCATCGACCGGCAATCATGGCCGCGCGCTCGCCCACGCGGCCAAGCTGGAGGGCATGCGTGCGGTGATCTGCATGTCTCGACTGGTGCCCAAGAATAAGCTGGACGAAATCCGCCGCCTCGGCGCGGAAATCCGTATTGTCGGCAACAGCCAGGACGACGCCCAGCAGGAGGTCGAGCGGCTGGTGGCGGAGGAGGGGCTTGTCATGCTGCCGCCCTTCGACCATCCGGCCATCATTGCCGGCCAGGGCACGCTCGGACTGGAGGTGATGGAGCAGGTCCCGGATGCCGCTCTCGTCCTGGTGCAGCTCTCCGGTGGCGGACTGGCCTCCGGTGTTGCTGCCGCAATCAAAGGCATTAACTCCGGCACAAAAATAATCGGCGTGTCGATGGCACGTGGCGCCGCGATGAAGGCCAGCCTCGATGCGGGCCGCCCTGTCTTGGCCGAGGAACTGCCGACGCTGGCGGATTCGCTCGGCGGCGGCATCGGCCTCGACAACCGGCTGACCTTCGCCATGTGCCGCGACCTGCTCGACGATGTCATCCTGCTCAGTGAGGACGAAATCGCCGCCGGCATTCGCCATGCCTATGAACAGGAACGCGAGATCGTCGAAGGAGCAGGTGCGGTAGGCATCGCCGCGCTGCTCGCCGGCAAGGTCAAGGTGCAGGGGCCGGTGGTGGTTCTGCTTTCCGGCCGCAACATCGACATGGAACTGCACAGGAAGGTCGTCTGCGGGGAGATACCATCGATTTCGGAGCGCGCCGCATGAGCAGAATGACGATCCTCACCGAAGCTGAACTGCGCACAATCGTGACGCTCGATCTCGATGCCGTCGCCTGTGTCGAAAATGCCTTCCGCGCGCTTGCCACGCTGCCGGTGGCGATGCCGCCGATCCTGCGGCTCGATATTCCGCAGCATCGCGGCGAGGTTGATGTGAAGACCGCCTATGTGCCTGGTATCGATGGCTTCGCCATCAAGATCAGCCCCGGCTTCTTTGACAATCCCAAGCTCGGCCTGCCCAGCGTGAACGGCATGATGGTGCTGCTGTCATCGGAGACAGGGTTGGTCGAGGCCTTGCTGCTCGACAACGGCTATCTGACCGACATTCGCACCGCTGCCGCCGGAGCCGTAGCGGCCAAACACTTGTCGCGACCGGACTCATCCGTCGCCGCGATCTTCGGTGCCGGCGTCCAGGCAGGGCTGCAGCTGGAAGCCCTGATGCTGGTGCGGCCGATCACGCAGGCGCGAATCTGGGCGCGCGATGCCGCCAAGGCGGAGACTGCCGCGGCCGCCTTGCGCGAAAAGCTCGGCATCGACGTGCGCGCCGAACCCGAAGCGGCCAACGCTGTTGCCGGCGCCGACATCATCGTCACCACCACGCCGTCGACCGAACCACTGATCAAGGCAGGGTTTGTCTCGGCCGGCCAGCACATCACCGCCATGGGGTCCGACGCCGAGCACAAGAACGAGATCGCGCCGGCGATCCTGCGCATGGCCGATCTTTATGTCGCCGACAGCGCGAAGCAGACGCGGCGCCTGGGCGAACTGCACCATGCCATCGCGGCGGGCGTGATGCCGGCCGAGACGGATGTGACCGAGCTCGGCCAGATCATCGCCGGCGCGAAGCACGGCCGGCGCTCGACCAGCGACATCACCATCGTCGATCTTACCGGCACCGGCGTGCAGGATACGGCGATCGCCACGCTCGCCCGCGACCGCGCGCTGGCCGCGAAAGCCGGAACGATTTTTGAAAGCTGATGCCGGCCGCAGGAGCATGATCCGGAACAATGGCAACCGGTTTTCCCGGCAGATCATGCTGCGACAAAAAGAACTAGCTGGAGCCCGATTCAACGGAGTTGAAACAGCTCCAGCCCTAACAAACGAGGACCAACAAAATGCAGCCGAACTTGAGATTCTCGCGGAGCGAATATGGGGAACGCCTCGCCAAGACGCGGAAAGCCATGGAGGCGAAGGGCGTCGATCTCCTTGTTATCAGCGATCCCTCCAACATGGCCTGGCTGACCGGCTATGATGGTTGGTCGTTTTACGTCCATCAGGCGGTCATCGTGCCGCCGTCGGGCGAGCCGGTCTGGTACGGCCGTGGCCAGGACGCCAACGGCGCCAAGCGCACCGCCTATCTCGCTCACGACAACATCGTCGGCTACGCCGACCATTATGTGCAATCGACCGAGCGCCATCCGATGGATTTCCTGTCCAGCGTGCTGACCGATCGCGGCTGGGGCAAGCTCACCATCGGCGTCGAGATGGACAATTACTGGTTCTCCGCCGCCGCCTTCGCCTCTCTGCAGCAGCA
This sequence comes from Mesorhizobium sp. ES1-3, assembly GCF_020164795.1. Lineage (NCBI taxonomy): Bacteria > Pseudomonadati > Pseudomonadota > Alphaproteobacteria > Hyphomicrobiales > Phyllobacteriaceae > Mesorhizobium > Mesorhizobium sp. ES1-3. The sequence goes on along the minus strand of NZ_JAIUGW010000001.1, from coordinate 264,944 downwards.
TCTGCCCAACGCTCGCTTCGTCGATGCTACCGCGCTGGTCAACTGGCAGCGCGCGGTGAAGAGCCCGACCGAGATCGACTATATGCGCAAGGCCGCCCGCATCGTCGAGGCGATGCATCAGCGCATCTTCGACAAGATCGAAGTCGGCATGCGCAAATGCGATCTGGTCGCTGAGATCTATGATGCCGGCACGCGCGGCGTCGACGGCATCGGCGGCGATTATCCCGCGATCGTTCCGCTGCTGCCGTCAGGCGCGGACGCCTCGGCGCCGCATCTGACCTGGGACGACAAGCCGATGAAACGGGGCGAGGGCACCTTCTTCGAGATCGCCGGCTGCTACAACAGGTACCATTGCCCGCTGTCGCGCACCGTCTTCCTCGGCAAGCCGACGCAGGAATTCCTCGATGCCGAGAAAGCGACGCTGGAAGGCATGGAAGCAGGCCTTGCCGCCGCAAAGCCGGGTAATGCCTGCGAGGACATCGCCAATGCCTTTTTCGCCGTGCTGAAGAAATACGGTATCGTTAAGGACAACCGCACCGGCTATTCGATCGGTATTTCCTATCCGCCGGACTGGGGCGAACGCACGATGAGCCTGCGCCCCGGCGATCGCACCGAGCTCAAGCCCGGCATGACTTTCCATTTCATGACCGGTTTGTGGCTGGAGACGATGGGGCTGGAGATTACCGAGTCCATCCTGATCACCGAAACCGGTGTGGAGTGCCTGGCCAATGTGCCGCGCAAGCTGGTGGTGAAGAATTGAGCCCGATGTCCAGTCTTCGCCCGTCGCCGATCGCACCGACCGTCGATTTCGATCGCGACGGCGTCCAGCATGGTTTCCTGCGCCTCCCCTATAGCCGCGACGACTCGGCCTGGGGCTCGGTGATGATCCCGATCTGCGTCATCCGCAACGGCAAGGGGCCGGCAGCGCTGCTGACCGGCGGCAATCATGGCGACGAGTATGAAGGGCCGCTGGCGCTCTACGAACTCGCCCGCACGCTCGATCCCAGCCAGGTCGGCGGCACGGTGATCATCGTGCCGGCGATGAACTATCCGGCTTTTCGGGCCGGCACGCGCACCTCGCCGATCGACAAGGGTAACATGAACCGCAGCTTTCCCGGCCGGCCGGACGGCACGGTGACGCAGAAGATCGCCGATTACTTCCAACGCGAGTTGCTGCCCCGCGCGGACATCGTCTTCGACTTCCATTCCGGGGGCAAAACGCTGGATTTCGTGCCGTTCTGCGCCGCCCATACCTTGCCCGACAAGGCGCTGGAGCAGAAAGCCTTTGCCGCGGTGGCGGCATTCTCGGCGCCGTTCTCGATGCGCATGACCGAGATCGATGCGATTGGCATGTATGACACGGCGGCCGAAGAGATGGGCAAGGTCTTCGTCACCACGGAGCTCGGCGGCGGCGGCACATCCCGAGCCGAGACGGTGCGGATCGCCCGGCGCGGCATGCTCAACGTGTTGCGTGATGCCGGTATCGTCGCCGGGGCGGTCGAGATGGGCAAAACCCAGTGGCTGGACATGCCCTCGGGAGATTGCTTCTGTTTCGCCGAGGACGACGGCATGATCGAAACCATGGTCGATCTTGGCGAGTCCGTCGAAGAAGGCGCGGTGCTGGCCCGCATTCATTCCACCGGCCGCACCGGCGTTGCGCCTCAGGAAATACGGGCGAAAATGTCGGGCATGCTGACAGCGCGGCATTTCCCTGGCCTGGTAAAGGCCGGCGACTGCGCCGCGGTGGTCGCCGTGAAGGTCGATTGACCGACGTGATTTCTCCGCCCGGACCATGCCGGGCGGACCCAGCCATCCATAGCCCCGGTGTCACTCCTCCGCTGGAAACCAAACCGCTCTCGTACACGGGGATACTTATATCCCCGCAGGTTTTCCACTAGGCTGGCCATCGCGTGGCACGGGAGCATCGATTGCGCGGATTTATGGAAGGCCTGATCGAGAGGCCGCAGACGGTGGCCGAACAGGTCGCCAACGTTTTGCGCGAGGCCATAGCCAGCAGATCGTTGAAGGCCGGCGCCACGCTGCGTCAGGATGAACTGGCCGAGCAGTTCGGCTTCAGCCGCATGCCCATCCGGGACGCGCTTCGCCAATTGGAGGCAGAAGGCATTGTTTCCATTCATCCCACGAAGGGGGCGCATGTCGCGGGGATGGACGGCGCCGAGATCACCGAAATCTACGCGGTCCGCGAATTGCTGGAATGCGAGGCGCTCCGGCTGTCCGTTCCGGTCCTGCCCGGAGCCAAGCTTGAAGAAGCCGAGCAGGTGCTCGATCAGATCGACGCGGGGCGCAATGTCGGCCGCTGGGGCGCCCTGAACAGGGTCTTTCATCTCTCGCTCTACGATGCCTGCGGCAACCGTCGTTTGCTTGACCTGATCGACGCGCATCACAACGCGGCCGACCGCTATGTCCGTATCCTGCTGTCGAACCTCGACTATCGCACCCACTCGCAGACGGAGCATCGCCATCTGCTGGCCGCTTGCCGTCAGCGCGACGGCAAGAAGGCCGTGAGTGTTCTGAGACAGCATACGCGTGAAGGAAGCGAGACACTCGTCAATGCGATAGACGGCGGCGGGCTATCGTGAAAATCCTAGACCGAGGGCAGAGCCGTCCGCGATCAATGTCATAGCGGTTGCCTGCGGACCGGTTCGCTGCTGTTCGGACTGGAGCGCATCACCGCGCGCGCCACCGGTGCGTAGGATTACGCCGAGTTTCAGCCCTGCGCCGGCTTGCGCTCGACGATGTAGATATGGTCGGCCGCCAGCACCACTTCATCGCGCTGGTTGATCACCTCGCAGCGTTCGATCACCCGTCCTGAAGCCGGTCGCTTGGGGTCGTCCTCCTTGGCCGCGATGGTGGTGCGCGTGCGGATCGTGTCGCCGATGAACACCGGCTTGATGAAGCGCAGCCGGTCGTAGCCATAGGAAAAGGCGACAGGGTTGATCACGTTCGCCGTCAGCCCGATCCCGACCGAGAACACCAGCGTGCCATGCGCGATGCGCTGGCCGAACGGCGTCGTCTTCATGAACTCGGCGTCCATGTGGTGCGGGAAGAAATCGCCGGTGTGGCCGGCATGGACGATGAAGTCGGTCTCGGTGATCGTGCGGCCGCTGGTCAGCCGCATCGAGCCGATCTCGTAGTCCTCGAAATACTGGATCTGTTCCATCAGGGTCTTTCCGCGATCGGCGTCGCTGGCGCCGCACTCGAACGATAGGCGGCTTCCACCAGAGCCATGGTGTTCCAGGCGTCCTCGACCGGGCTGATCAGCTCATCGTCTTCGCCTGCGGCAAAGCGCTGGACATTGGCCATGCGCCCGACGAAGGCATCGGGAAACCATTCGCCGGCCAAAGGCACGGCAATCCAATCGGCCCCGCCTTTCGGATAGATCTCCAGAATGTCCGGTTCGCCTCTGGGATAGTCGAGATTGAGACCGAGCTTGAGGTAGGCGGCACCCTCGGTGCCGCAGATGCGGAACTCGCAGGCCTGGTGCCGGCGCCCGAACTTGTGGTCGTGGTTGATCGACAGCGCGCAGCGCACCGTGTCGCCATAGTCGAGGATGGCGCTGGTGCGCGTCTGCGCCACCTTGTGGTTGGGATGGCCAAGTGTCTTGGCATGCACTCCCTTGGGATCGCCGAGCAATTGCCGGATCAGGTCGAGATAGTGGATCGAATGCATGGCGATCTCGACGCGCGGCGCCTTGAGCAGGAATTCCCACAACTGCCACGGCGTCGCCAGCGCCAGCCAGGCGTCGAAATCGACGACCTCGCCGAGCCAGCCATTGGCGATTGCGTCCTTCAGCGCCAGCATCATCGGCGCGAAGCGCAACTGGAAATTCACTGCCGCCTTGAGATTCTTGGCGCGGCATATTTCGAGGATTTCGGTTGCCTCGCCGAGATAGTTGCCCATCGGCTTCTGGATCAGTGCGACCGCACCGTCGGACAGAGCCTTCAGGATCTCGGCGTGCCGCCCCGGCGGCGTTGCCAGATCGAAGATCGCATCCTTGACCCCAGCGGCTTCTTCCGCCGAGCGGAACGCCGTCACGCCCCATTTGTCGGCCAGGGCCTGCGCCTTGGCCTGATCCGGATCATAGAGACCCGCGATCGGAAATCCCGCCTTCCGATAGGCCGGAAAATGCGCGTCGTCGACGATCGAGCCGGCGCCGAAGGTGACGATCGGCCGGGTTTTCGAGGGTTTTGGCCAGGACTGGACGAGCGAGGCAGGGTCGAAACCCCTAGTCATGATGGAAGACCTCGTCCATCGAAGCCCACCACTCGCCATCCTTGCGGGTCGGCAAGGGCTCCTGACAGGGTATGCAGACAGCCCACCATTCCTGCGTCTTCGGGTCGGCTGCCATCTTGGCCATGTCGGCCGCGTAGTCGGTGCCGTGATATTCGAAATACGAAAACAGCAGATTCTCCGGCCGCTTCAGGTAGATCGAATAATTCTTGATGTTGCAGGCCGAGATCATGGTCAGCACGTCGGGCCAGACGGCGGCGTGAAGGCGGACATACTCCTCGACCTTCTCCGGCTTCAGCCCCAGAACCATTCCCATCCGCTGCATATCAGTTCCCCTATTTCGTGATCGCCGTGGTGAATTCGGCGATGCTCATGGCCTTGATCGCGTCCCAGTCCCAATCGATGCCGATACCAGGCTCGTCGGGCGCCAGCGCATGCCCATCCTCGATGCGCATATGCCTGCCGGTCAACTGGTCGAGTTGCGGAATGTACTCGACATACCTGCCGTTCTGAACAGCACAGGTCAGGCTGACATGCAATTCCATCAGGAAATGCGGGCAAACCGGAATGTCGAAGGCCTCCGCCGCATGGGCGATCTTGAGCCAGGGCGTGATACCACCGATGCGGCCGACATCGACCTGCACGATCGAGCAGGCGCCTTTCTGCATATATTCGCGGAAGTGGCGCATGGAATAGAGCGACTCGCCGATGGCAATCGGCGTCGGCGTCGAGTTCGACAACCTGATATGTCCGTCGATGTCGTCGGCCGGCAGCGGCTCCTCGATCCAGGCGAGGTCGAGCTCGCGCAACCTCGCCGCGCGCCGGATCGCCTCGTCGACCGAGAAACCCTGGTTGGCGTCGGTCATGATCTCGTAGCCGTCGCCGACCGCCTTGCGCACCGCCGATAGGCGCGCAAGATCCTCCGATCCGTGCGGTCTGCCGATCTTCACCTTCGAGCCGCGAAATCCCTTCGCCTTGGCGGCCAGTGCATCATCGACCAAAGCCTGCGTCTCGATGTGCAGCCAGCCGCCTTCGGTGGTGTAGAGCGGGCAGCGGTCCTTGGCGCCGCCAGCGAGCTTCCACAGCGGCAGGTTCTGTCTCTTTGCCCTGAGGTCCCAGAGCGCCGTGTCGATTGCCGCGATGGCGATGGCCGTGATCGCACCGATCGTGGTGGCGTGGGTGGCGAATTCGAGATCGTGCCAGATCGCCTCGATCATATCAGAATCGCGGCCGATCAGGCGCGGCGCTAGGTGGTCGGACAAGAGCCGCATCACCGACGAACCGCCGGTGCCGATCGTGTAGCTGTAACCGGCACCGACCGCCCCGTCGGAATCGGTGATCGTCACGATCGGGGTTTCCTGGCTGACGAAACTCTGGATGGCGTCGGTGCGCTTGACCTTGGGCACAAGGTCGACCATCCGCAGTTCGATCTTTTCGATTCTTGCCATGTCGGTCAGCTCCGCAATGTCTTCCCGGTCTCGGTGGCAAACAGATGCGCCTGCGACAGGTCGAGGCTCATGGCGACGCGCTCCCCGGATCGCAGCGGGCGGGGGTTCAGCATGCGCGAAACCCAGTCGCTGCCGTTGAACTCGACGAACACCAGCGTCTCGTTGCCGAGCGGCTCGGTGACCGTGATAGGCAGTTCGATCTGATGCACGTCGGCGGCACCGCCGGAACTGATGCCGTGGCCGGTCGGATAGATATCGTCCGGCCGCAGCCCGAACACGACCTTGTCGCCGGCGGCGACATTGGCCTTGAACTGGGCGGGCAGGGGCAGCTTGGCGCCGCTGATGAAAACCAGCTGGCCGTCGTCGATCGTCGCCTCGTGCAGGTTCATCGGCGGCGAACCGATGAAGCCGGCGACGAAGCGCGTCGCTGGCCGGCGGAAAACCTCGTCGGGCGTGCCGACCTGCTCGATATAGCCATCGCGCATGATGACAATGCGGTCGGCAAGCGTCATCGCCTCGACCTGGTCGTGGGTGACGTAGATCACCGTCGACTGCACCTTGGCGTGCAGCTTCTTGATCTCGGTGCGCATCTGCGTGCGCAGCTTGGCGTCGAGATTGGAAAGCGGCTCGTCGAACAGGAAGACATCGGGGTCACGCACGATGGCACGGCCCATGGCGACACGCTGGCGCTGGCCACCGGAGAGTTGCGACGGGCGGCGGTCGAGCAGCGCATCGAGCCCGAGGATGGCTGAAGCTTCGGCGACGCGACGGTCCATATCGTCCTTGGCGGCACCCGCGATCTTGAGGGAGAAGCCGAGATTCTCGCGCACCGTCATGTGCGGATAAAGCGCGTAGGACTGGAACACCATGGAGATGTTGCGCGAGCGCGGCGGCAAATCGTTGACGACGCGCCCGCCGATCTCGATCGAACCGGCGCTGATCTCTTCCAGCCCGGCGATCATGCGCAACGTCGTGGACTTGCCGCAGCCTGACGGGCCGACCAGCGCGATGAATTCGCGGTCCGTGATATCGAGGTCGATGCCGTGCACGATCTGGATATTGCCGTAGCGCTTGGTCAGCTTTTTGAGGGAAACCGTTGCCATGAGATCAGCCTTTCACCGCGCCGGAGGTCAGGCCGCCGACGAGGTGTTTCTGGACGATGTAGGTGAGGGTGAGCGCCGGGATGATCATCACCACGGCCAGCGCGCACATGCCGCGCCAGTCGATGGTGAACTCGGCCGTGTAGTCGAGCAGGCCGACCGGCAGCGTCTTGGCGCTGACAGAGCGGGTCAGTTGGGAGGCCAGCGCGAACTCGTTCCAGCAAGTCAGGAAGGCGAAGATCGCCGCCGACGCGATGCCTGGCCCGGCGAGCGGGAACTCAACCTGCCAGAAGGCCTGCCAGCGCGTGCAGCCGTCGATCTGTGCTGCCTCCGCGAGGTCCTTCGGCACCTGGCGGAAGAAGCCGTCGATCAGCCAGATCGTGAACGGCACGTTCAGCGCGACATAGGCAAGAATCAGCCCGAAATGCGTGTCGATGATTCCGAGCCGCACATAGAGGAAGAACAGCGGCAGCGACAGCGCGATGCCCGGCACCGTGCGCGTCAGCATCAGGCCGAGGAAGACGCTGGATTTGCCGCGAAAACGATAGCGCGCGAAGGCATAGCCGCCGGCCATGCCGATGGCGACCGCTATCACCGTCGAGGTCACCGAGATGATCAGCGAGTTGCGGAAATATTCGATGACCGGAATGCCGCCCTTGCCGATGCCCGAGAACATCGCGACATAGGCGTCGAACGAAATATCCTGCGGAATCCACACCGGCGGCTTGGCCATGATCTCGACCGTCGGTCGCAGCGACGACAGCACGATCCACAGGCCGGGCAGGCAGATCGTCAGCATCGCCAGTAACAGGCCGACGCGATAGACGATACCGAGCAGCCGGCGCTGCAGGCGGGCGGAAGAATTCTCGTCCATCACCACTCCGCCCTTCACCACTCCGCACCGATCTGCGTGCGCGCCGCGGCAAGCTTGTTGAAGAAATAGACGGTGAAAGCGATCGACAGCAGGATCGAGAAATAGGCCATGGCGTTGGCCATGCCCATGCGTCCGTCGCTATAGGCGGTGCGCGCCACCAGCGTCCACAAGAGTTCGGTGCGGCCGGCCGGTCCGCCGTCGGTCATGATCTTGACGATGTCATAGGCGCGCGCCACGTCGAGCGAGCGGATGGTCATGGCGATGTAGGCGAAAGGCATGACGAAGGGCCATGTGACATAGCGGAATGTCTGCCACGGCGTGCAGCCATCGACACGCGCCGCCTCGATCGGCTCCTTGGGCATGGCGAGCAGCCCTGCGAGGATCAGGATGGCGAAGATCGCCGTCGACGACCAGATCTCGGCAATCGAGATGGCGATGAAGGCGAGATGGCCTTCGATCAGCCACGGTATGGCGTCGCTGGTGATGCCAAGTGATTGCAGCGCATTGTTGACCAGGCCGATATTGTCGTTGAACATGAACTTGAACTGGAAGCCGACCAGGATCGGCGAGAACATCATCGGAAACATCATCAGCGTACGCAGGATGCGCTGGCCGCGTGTCGCCTTCTCGACCAGCATGGCAAGCCCGAGGCCAAGCAGCATTTCGAGATTGAGCGCGATCGTCAGCAAAAGAACGGTGCGCCCGAACGCCCACCAGAAATCGGTGTTGGCCAGGATCGAAAGATAGTTCCGCAAGCCGATGAAGACGAAGAATGTCTCGGGCTTGGTCAGCCGGAAAGGCGTGAAGCTGGAATAGAGCGACAGCAGCAACGGCACCACGACGACCGCCGCCAGCACGATGATGGCCGGAAGCAGCAGCAGGAATGGTGCGGATGGCTTGAAGCCCTTCATCGGGGTCCTTTGATATCTGGCATGCAATTTTGGGCCGAGCCCGACCGGCTGAATGGACAGCACAGGAAAGACGCGATCGCCTCCCCCATTCACAATGGGGGAGGCGGTCTTGGGAACAACGCCTAGAGCTTGCCGGCGTCCTGCAGGATCTGCGTCGCCTTGGCGACGGCTTCATCCAGTGCCTGCTTGGAGGTCTTGTCGCCGAGGATGGCGGCCTGCAGCTCGGGATAGACGGCGTTCGAGATCTCGATCCACTCAGGCGTCTGCGGCACGGCAAAGGCGTGCTTGGCTTCTTCCTGGAAAGCGGAAAGAACCTCTTTCTTGTAAGGATCGTTCGCGGCCTGCTGCAGGTCCCAGTCCCAGACCGCGGTGCGGGTTGGCAGCGGGCCGGCGGCGGCCTCGAGCTTCTGGCTGTCCTCGTTGGTCAGCCACCAGACGAGCGATGCGGCTGCCTCTTTGTTCGGGCAGTTCTCGGTCACCGAGAAGCCATGGAAACCCGACCAGCCGGTGCGTACTCCAGCGGAGCCTTTCGGCGCGACCTTGACGCCGACATTGCCCGCCACCTTCGACGACTTCGGATCGTTGAAGAAGCCGGCCCAGCCCGGCCAGTCCAAATTGATGGCGATGGTGCCCGAGGCAAAGCCCTGGCCGAGATCGTCCCAGAGGTAGTTGGTGGTTCCGGCCGGTACGGCCTTGGCCTTGTAGAGGTTGACGAACCAGTCGAGCGCCCGGATGCCGGCCTCGGAATTGAAGACCGGCCTGCCGTCCTTGTCGAGATATTCGCCGCCCTCGGCGACGACCATTTCATAGAAGCGGCCGTTGATCGCCTCTTCCTTGCCGGCGAATTGCGTGCCGTAGAAATTCGGCGGGTTGGCGAAGAACTCGGCCTGGTCGGTGACTTCCTTCCAGGTGTCCGGCGGCACCAGATCGTAGCCGTATTTGGCCTTGAACTTGGTCTTGTTGTCGGCGTTCTCGTACAGGCTCTTCTGATAGTAGAGCGCCGAGACGTCGAACTGCGCGCGCGGCAGCATCTCCAGCTTGCCGTCAATGGTTGCAGCCTTGATCGTCGAGGGTACGAAGGCGTCGATCTCCGACTTCGGCAGGAGCTTGCTGAGATCGGTATAGAGGCCGGTGTACTGCGGCGCGAAGGAGGAATGGTTCCAGCCGACGCACCAGTTGGTGCTGCCCGAGGCGATATCGGACTTGAGCTCCTTGTCGATGTCAAAGCCGTTCTTCTTGGTCAGGATGTTGACCTTGGCGCCGGTCGCCTTCTCCCATTCGGGTATGCGCTCGTAGAGCTTTTCATATTGCTGGCCGCCGATCAGTTTCACGTCGACGGTCACGCCTTCGAACTTGCCGGGCAGGTCGCCGGCAAGGGCAGCACCCGCACCAAATGCGAGCGCCAATGCACCGGCGGACACGCCGGAAAGCAGTCTGTTCATTGATATCCTCCCTGGGTGCGCCTCGGTGGCGACCGCAACTCGTCCGATGACAAGAAGTGCTACATTCATATACAAACAAAACATTCATGGACACGTCAAGGCGAAATTTGTTTCCGTCGGTCGCGTTCCTGCGTATATGAAGAGCTGAATTCACTGGAGGGATGCCCCATGGACGACAGCGAAGACGAGCGCTATCGCGCGCCGGCGCTCGACAAGGGGCTCGACATCCTCGAATTGCTGGCCGGCGTCGACGGCGGCCTGACCCAGGCGGAAATCGCCAAGAAACTCGACCGCAGCCCTAACGAATTCTACCGCATGCTCGACCGGCTGGTGCGGCGTGGCTATGTCACGCGGCTGGATGGCGACCGTTATTCGCTGACGCTCAAGCTGTTCGGCCTGGCGCAATTGCACGCACCGGTGCGCAGGTTGGTTTCCTATGCCACGCCGCTGATGCGCGAGCTGGCCGAGACTTCGCAGCAGGCCAATCAACTCGTTGTTTTTGATCGCGGTTCTGCTGTCGTGATCGGCCAGCAGGAGGCGCCGAACTATTGGGGGATTTCGATCCGGGTCGGCTCGCATATCAGCCTGTTCGACACCGGTTCAGGCCATGTCCTGCTCGCCTTTCGTTCGCCGGAAGAGCGGCAGATGATGATTTCCGAACATGTCCGCAGCACCGACAAGACCGCGCAGCCGGCCGAGTTCTTCGCCCGTCTCGACCAGATCCGCGACCGCGGCTACGAGATGATGGCTTCCATGCAGACCGCGGGCGTCTTCAACCTTTCCGCCCCGGTGCGTGGTTCCGACGGCAAGGCCATCGCGGCTCTGTCGATCCCCTACATCACCGTGGTCAACGCTCCGTCCGCGCCCGATATCACCCGAACCATCGAGTTGCTGTTGGCAACCTGTGAAAAGCTGTCGCACCTGGCCGGGTCGGCTGTCGGTTCATCAGCGTGAATTCTTATTTGAATGAAGAATTCCCCCGTGAGATGATCTAGTAAAGCTACCGGAGGAGCCTCGCCATGATCATCGACACCCATTTGCATCTCATCGATCGCTCGGCGCTGCGCTATCCCTGGCTTGCGGGAGTGCCGGCGCTGAACCGCGATTTCTCCTACGAGGAATATGCGGTGGAGGCCCAGCGTGTCGGCGTCGGACGTGTGCTGCATATGGAGGTCGATGTCGACCCGACCGACATCGAGGCGGAGACCGCACGTGTGGAGGGCCTGGCGCGGCAAGCGGGCAGCATGCTCACCGGGGCGATTGCACCTTGCCGTCCCGAAGAGGCGGATTTCCCGGCCTATCTTGAACGCCAGCGGGCAAATCCCTTCGTCAAGGGCTTTCGCCGTGTCCTCCACGTCGTGCCGGACGATCTTTCGGAAGGCGCATTGTTCCGCGAGAACATCAAACGGCTTGGCGGCACTGGCCTGACCTTCGATCTTGTCGTGCTGCCGCACCAGATCCCGAGGGCGATTGCGCTCGCCGATCTGGCGCCCGACGTGCAGTTCGTGCTCGACCATTGCGGTGTCCCCGATATCAAGGGCGGGGCCGAGCATCCGTGGCGCGAACATATGAGCGAGATCGCGCGGCGTCCGAACGTGATGGCCAAGATTTCCGGCGTGGTCGCCTATGCAGACCCCGGCAGTTGGACCGTCGAGACGCTGCGGCCTTACGTCGAACACACCATCAATTCATTCGGCTGGGACCGTGTCGTCTGGGGCAGCGATTGGCCGGTCTGCACGCTTGGTGGCGGTCTCTCGACCTGGGTGGCGGCGACACATGCGCTGCTTTCGGGCTGCAGCATTGCGGAGCGCGACAGCCTGCTGTCGGGCAATGCCCGCAAGCTATGGCGGCTGAAATAAGACCCAGGCCAGGTCCCTCAGGTGATGTTGGTTACCTGGGTACTGGCCCGAAACAGGCTGATGAGATCGGCGACGACCTGGCCGGCTGGGTGGCCGGAGGCCAGGCCGGAATTGATGCGGTCGGACGCCGCCTGCTGGAATGCCATGTAGCCGTCATGGCGCGGCCGCACCCAAGCCCCCTCAAGCGTCGCGCGCGTGTCCCGATAGAAGTCACCGGTCGCTTCATTGACCATCTGGTCTTCCCAGGCAGCCGCATGGCCCGGCTGGCCGCCGGCGGCGGCGTAGCTGCCGCGCTGGACATCGCCGCTGGCGACCCAATAGGCGAAATCGATCGCCGCGTCTTTCGCCTTGGAAAAGGCCGAGACCGCAATGCCGGTGCCGCCGAGCGCCGAGCCGATCGGGCCATTGGAACCAATGATCGGGATATCGGCAAAGGCCAGCCTGTTCGCGCGAAAACCCGACGCCGCATAAGAGACATAGCCATAGATCAGCGGCGCGCAGACAATGCGGGAACCGGCCTCGGCCATGCGCTCCGAAATGGCGATCGGGTCCATGTCGAAGCAGGTGGGGTCGACCAGCGCCGCGATCTCTCGCATCGTCTCGAAGACTTCGCAGCCCGTCTCGACGTCGATGAGATCGCCCGACGGATCGATCGCGCAGGGATGCCCGAGATTGCCGGCCAGCGTATAGAAGGTCATCAGCGAGTGGGGTGGCCGCAGCGGCAGCAGCACGCGGCCCTGCCGGGCGAGATCAAGCACCTCGCCCCACGTCGCCGCCGGCGCATCGAGCGCGTCCGGCCGCCAGGCCTGCACTTGGGCCGCCGCGTCTATCGGAAACGCCCATTGCCGGCCCTGCCAGGCGTAACTCGGATAGGACTGGCCGACGCTGCCCGAGGCAAGCGCGGCGCGCTCCGCCTCGCGGCCGGCGACGTCGAGAGGCTCGAGACAGCGCTCCGCCGTGACCTGGCCGACATGCGGATGATCGATGACGATAAGGTCATAGGCCCGCGCCAACTCCTCGATCGGGAAGGATTCGAAATCCTGCAGCGAACGCTTGTCCCATTCGACGACAACGCCGGTTTTCTGCTGCCACAGAGATGAACACGCGACCATCGGATCGTAGCCGCGCGGGTGGCTCCAGGTCATGCCCCTGAGTGCGGGCTTAAGGAAGCGCGTGGTCACAAGCCGAACTCCGCGCGGATTTTCGCACTGTGCTCGCCGATGCGCGGCGCCGCGCGGTCGACCTTGGCTCTGATCCCATCGACCCGGAGCGGCGAACTGGTGGTCAGGATCGAGACATCGTCCTCACGCGTCACCGTCTGCAGCATGTCGAGCGACTGAAAACCTTCGCTTGCCAGCATCTCGGGCCAGTTCAACACCTTCGCGCACCAGATGTCAGCGGGCTCGAGAATGGCAAGCCATTCGTCGATGGTTTTCGTTGCAATCCTCTGGGCGATGATCGCCTTGATGTCGTCGCGCGCGGTGAACCACGATGCCGGCTTGTCGCGGTAGGGCGCCAGTTCATCGAGCGACAAAAGGTCGGCGAGCTTTGGGATCGGCGTCATGGCGATGGCGAGATAGCCGTCCTTGGCTGGATAGACGCCGTAAGGCGCCGAGAGATAGGCATGCGCGCTGCGGAAACTCGAGCGTCGCGGCAAGCGGCGGCCGTCATTGAGATGCGTGGTCAGCACCTCGAACTGGAAGTCGACCAGCGCTTCCAGAAGGCTGGTCTCGATATGGCTACCCTGGCCGGTGATGCCGCGCCGCACCAGTGCCGCCAGGATGCCTTGCGCGCAGGCGGCACCCGCCAGCATGTCGCCGATGGCGAGCCCGAACGGCACCGGCCCCTGGTCTTCGTCGCCGTTCAGCCACATCACGCCGGAGCGCGACTGCGCCAGCAGGTCCTGGCCGGGACGCTTGACCCACGGGCCTTCCTCGCCATAGCCGCTGATCGAGGCATAGACCAGGCGCTGATTGATCTGGCGGACGGCTTCGTAGTCGAGGCCAAGCCGCTCGATGACACCCGGCCGGAAATTCTGGATCAGCACATCGGCCTTGACCAGAAGGCCGCGCAATGCCTTGAGATCGGCCTCGTTCTTCAAGTCGATGGCGAGGCTTTCCTTGGCCCGGTTAATGGCGTGGAAGATGGTGGAATCGCCGCCGATCTCGGTGTCGCTGAGATAGAGCTGACGCGACAGGTCGCCTCCATCCGGACGCTCGATCTTGATGACGCGGGCGCCGAGATCGAGCAGTCTCAGCGAACAATAGGGCCCGGACAGGAACTGGCTCATGTCTACGACGACGAGGCCGGCAAGCGGCAATTCGGCGGCTGCCGGCATTTCTATTTCTCCGTCTTGCCGATGAAATCGGCAGGGTTGCGGTACTTCACCGTTTGCAGGTGTTCGCAATAAAGCACCAACTCGCCTTCGCCCTTGAATACCTCGTAGCTGGCGCGGATCAGTCCCATCTCCTTGTAGCGAGGCTTTTTGTCGAGGTTGGAACGGATCGAATAGATCGTGTCGCCAATGAAGACAGGCTTTATAAAGCGCAGCTTGTCATAGCCATAGGAAAAGGCGTTGACGCAGTTGGTGGCGACAAGTCCCAGCCCAGCCGAAAAAACGAACGCGCCGGCGATCAGCCTCTTGCCGAAAATGCCTTCGCTCTCGGCAAACATCTGGTCCTGCACGTAAGGATGGATATCGAGCACCAGCGTGTTGAAGAGGTGGCTGTCGCCTTCCGCCATGGTGCGTCGCAAGGAGCGGATCTTGTGGCCGACCGGCCAGTCCTCGTAGAACCAGTTCTCGGCGTTCCATACCGGCAGGGCGGCATGATCCGCAGGCATGTTCCTGGGATGCGTCGAGGCAACGCCGACGGTCGGTGCGAAATCGTTCATGGCTCAATCCACCGGTCTCGCGAGAGCGCCCGGGCAACCCTTCGAGCACGCATCGAAGCGCCTGATTGCACGATGTCTCCTCCCGCCAATCTTCTTTTGTAAATACTATTTTCACATATGGGATTGCGTTGCAAGCAAGGACGGGCGAAATTTTGACCGGTTTTTGCGCGCGGAAGCGCGCGCAGGGCAGGAGGAAATCATGCGCGGTGTCGGGAATGCGTGTCTCGTGTTTGTCGGCAGCCTGAACCGGGAGGCGCCTTATTTTTAGGACGCCCGCGGTGTCGGTCTCCGCCATCGGGATCGGCACGCCGATGTGCGTCCAGATCGTGAGTTGGCCGTCAGCAGGTAAACTCGCCAGGCTCAGGCCTCTTGTATCGCCGAGAGCTTCCAGTTCGAGCCGTTCTGACGCGTGAATGTCCACAACTCGGTCGTCTCGGTAGGATGGTCCTGGTCGCCCTCGACGACCTTGCCGCTCGCCCGTTCGCGCATCACGTCGCGAGACTCGTAGCGCAACGCGGCCGTCGCGTAGTCGCGGTCATCCTCGCGCCAGCTTTCCGCGATGTCGGCCTGCAGCAGGGTGACATCGGACACTTCGTTCCTGAGACCTTTCTGGGCATTGTCGGCCAGTTCTTCCGACAGATAGGACACCATCTCGGCCGTCACCGACCGGCGCAGGGCGGCATGGTCCTCGCGGCCGAATGCTTCCTGGACCTCGGTCAACAGCTGTTGGAAGGCGTCGAGGTCGGCCTGGGCCAGCGTTATCTCTTCGGAGCGGGTGGCCTCATGGCCTCCGCCCGAACCGCCGCCAAAACCGGGAATTGTGAAGGAGCCCGCGGTTCCTGTCTCCTGCTTTGCCGTTGCGCGGTTCTCGAACCGTGAAGCCTGGGCATTGCCCACGCCGGCGAGCGCGGGCGCGGGACCTCGCGCGGATTGCGACCGGAAGAACCTGATGGCCAGCATGATCGCGCCACCGATGAGCAGCGCCTGCAGCAGGAAGCCGAACATGCCCGCGAGGCCGCCGAAACCATGGCCCACGAGCAGGCCGATCAGGCCGCCGAGCAGCAGGCCGCGCATCATCGTTCCGCCGAAGCCGCTCATGAAGCCGGGCCTCTGCAGGCCGGCCTGCGGCTGCCGGGCCGCATTGTTCACGCCGGTGTTCGGTGTCATCGAACGCTCGACCGGCGCGGTCGGCGCCGGCGCGGTCCTGGTCGGCGGTGCCGACTGGAAGGTGCGTGTACCACGACTGCCGAAACTGCCGCCGCGCCGCGCCTCGGCATGATCGATCGCGACCATGGAGAATGCTAGGAACAGTCCGGCGAGGAGGGCGGCAATTCGGCTTGTGCGGGAAGTCATCGGGGTGACCTTTATCGATGTGGTTTCGGAAATTTCAGCAAAAACGTTGGCCGGGTGGCGGGCCTCATGCGGTCAATCGAACAGCTCTTCGAAGAATGATTTCTTCCGCTTCGGATAGCGTTGGCCATGCGAGCGGGAATAGTCGTCATCGCGGTCCCGGCCATCGCGCGGCTGCGAGAACGCTGCCGGCTGCGCTTGTGGCGCGGGCGACGCATCCCTGCTGGAACGCTCGATGATCTTGTCGAGTTCGCCTCGATCGAGCCAGACACCACGGCACTGCGGACAGTAGTCGATCTCGATCCCCTGGCGTTCGCTCATCACGAGCGCGACGCGGCAGGAGGGGCAAACCATACCAAGGAGAGATGTCATCAGGGGCTCCTAACCAGAAAGGAAATGAGCCCGCTTGACCGAAAGGATGGAAACGGGCCCGTTGAAGCGGTCCGACATCACGGTCGCCAAAAGCGACAGTCAGAGGGGCCCGGCCCGCACACGGGAGTTAGGCATGCGGCACGGCGCCTTCAAGGGGCAATGTTGCCCGTGAGAATGATTGCTGCTCAAACCGTCACGACGATCTTGCCGAACTGCTCGTTCGATTCGAGATAGCGATGCGCCTCGACGATCTGGTCGAAGGAAAACGTTCTGTCGACGATCGGCGTGAGCGTGTCGTCCTCGAGGCCTTCGAGGATGAACGCCTTGGCAGCCTCCAACTTCTCCGGATTGCCGGTGATCTCGTGGACGAGATAGCCGCGCAACGTCAGTGTCTTGCCCAACACGGCAGCCAACGGAAACGGCGTCGGGTCGCTGCTGAGGCCGCCATATTCGATGAGAATGCCGCCTTTCGACATGGCCGCCGTCAACGGCTCGAAGATCGGCCCGCCGATCGGATCGAACACGACGCGTACGCCTTGCGGCCCGGCAATCTGGCTCAGTCTTCTCACAAGATACTCTTCCTCGAGGACCACCACATGCGTTGCACCGGCGTCGAGCAGTGCTTGCCTCTTCGCCGACGCCCGCGTCACCGCGATCGTTGTCGCGCCAACCCTGTTGGCGATCTGGATCGCCGCAAGGCCGACGCTGCTGGAGGCGGCGGTGATGACGACGAAGTCTTGTCCACCCAGCTTGGCGATCTCGACCAACGCACCATAGGCGGTGAGGTACGGCATCCAGATCGCCGCCGCAGTTTGCCAGTCGAGGGACGCCGGGTGTTTGACGATAAGCCTGGCGGGAAAGGTGACAAGCTCGCCGTAAGCCGGCCAGCGAACCATCGATTGCGGCGGGATGACACTGACGGCGTCGCCGGGGGTCAGCCCGGTCACGCCTTCGCCGATTGTCTCGATGACGCCTGCCGCTTCCAGCCCGAGCCCGGAGGGCAGGGTGGGTG
Source organism: Mesorhizobium sp. ES1-3 (assembly GCF_020164795.1). Taxonomy (NCBI): domain Bacteria; kingdom Pseudomonadati; phylum Pseudomonadota; class Alphaproteobacteria; order Hyphomicrobiales; family Phyllobacteriaceae; genus Mesorhizobium; species Mesorhizobium sp. ES1-3. Next base: position 247,433 of record NZ_JAIUGW010000001.1, on the reverse strand, counting down.
TCTCGATATAGTTGCCCGCGCGCAGCAGCGCCTCGGCGCGGTTAAGGCCGAATGCCTTGACGCGGATTTGAACCTCACCATGGCCCGGCGGAGGAAGATCGACCTCCTCGATGCGCAGGACCTCGGGACCACCATGCTGGTGGAAGCGGACGATACGGGTCATTTTGCTCACTCCAAATTATCTGAACCGAATGAGCTATGAGGCGAAGCCTTTTGGCGATAAATGGCTGTTTAGATTGTGCACTAGAAACCAAGAGTTTCGAAAATGGATAGGCTTGAAAGCATGGCCGTGTTCGTCAGGGCCGTTGATCTCGGCTCGTTCGCGGCGGCGGCCACCGTGCTCGATCTATCCGGACCGATGGTCGGCAAGCATGTCCGGTTTCTTGAGGACAGGCTTGGCGTGCGTCTCATCAACCGGACCACGCGCCGCCAGAGCCTGACCGATTTCGGCCGCGCCTATTATGAGCGGTGTCGGCTGGTGCTGGCCGAGGCCGAGGCCGCCGATGCGCTTGCCGCCGATCAGCTCTCGCAACCGCGGGGAAAATTGCGCGTCACCATGCCGGCGCATTTCGGCCGCCACTGCGTGACCCCCGTATTGCTGCAACTGGCGCGGCGGTATCCGACGCTGGAACTCGACCTGTCGCTGAGCGACCGCTTCGCCGATCTTGCCGAGGACGGCTACGATCTCGCCATCCGGACCGGCGATCTGGACGACAAGGCCGGCGTGATCGCGCGCCGCGTTGCACGCCAGCACATGGTCGTCTGTGCCGCGCCTTCCTATCTGGAAATTCATGGCGAACCACGGCGGATCGAAGACCTCGCCGATCATCAGGCGATTGTCTACCGCCGGCTCGGCATGATCGTTCAGCCCTGGCTGTTCCCGCGCGAGGAACAAGCTGCGGCCGAGTTCGTCCCAACCGGCCGGCTTCGGCTCGACGATCTCGATGCCATCGCCGATGCCGCCGCCGGCGGTATGGGCCTCGCGTGGCTGCCTCATTGGCTGGTTCGCGAACGAATCCAGGCCGGCGCGCTGGTCGAGCTGTTGTCGGACCGGCCGCGCTATCCCTACGACTGCCACGCGCTATGGCTGGAGACGCCGTATCTGCCGCTCAAGGTCCGGCTGGCCGTCGACGCATTGGCGGCCGCATTGCCGAAAATGATGGCGTGATCGCCAGCAGACGACTTGCGCTCTTTGAGGTGTCGCATTCCGGTGCCATATGAAGGTGGCTGACGGAATGCCAGCATTGCAGGAGAGACGGTTCATGATCAAAGGTTCGGATCTGTTCGTGGCGGCCCTCGAGAACGAAGGAGTCGATCGGATTTTCGGTATTCCGGGCGAGGAAAATCTCGACATTGTCGAATCCATCCGCCGCTCGTCGATCCAGCTGATCCTGACCCGCCACGAGCAGGCGGCCGCCTTCATGGCCGCCACCTATGGAAGGCTTACCGGCAAGCCGGGTGTATGCATCACCACGCTCGGCCCCGGCGCGCTCAATCTGACGACCGGCTCGGCCTATGCGCTGCTCGGCGCGATGCCGATGATCATGATCACCGGACAGAAGGGCATCCTGTCGTCCAGGCAGGCTCGCTTCCAGATCGTCGACATCGTCGCTGCGATGAAGCCGCTGACCAAGCTGTCGCGCCAGATCGTCTCGCCGAAGATGATTCCGTCCTTGGTGCGAGAAGCCTTCCGCGTCGCACAGGAAGAACGCCCCGGCCCTGTGCATCTGGAACTGCCGGAAGATATCGCAGCGGCGGAGTGCGAACCGATTGCCTTGGTGCCGACGCATCCGGTCGAACTGCCCCTGGCCAGCGCTGGCGCGCTCGATCGCGCCGCCCGCATGATCATCGAGGCCAAGCGTCCGCTGCTGATGTTCGGCGCGGCGGCGTCGCGGCCGCGCGTGACCCCCGATGTCGCCCAGTTCGTTCTGCGCACGCAGATACCCTATTTCACCACGCAGATGGGCAAGGGCACGGTGCCCGGCGGCACCGAACTCTACATGGGAACGGCGGCCCTTTCGGAACGCGACTATGTCCACGAGGCCATCGAGCAGGCCGACCTGATCATCACCATCGGCCACGATACGGTCGAGAAACCGCCCTTCATCATGGGCGCGAAGGGACCGAAGGTCATCCATGTCGGCTACCAGACGGCCGATGTCGAGCAGGTCTATTTTCCGCAAGCGGAAATCGTCGGCGATCTCGGTCCGTCGCTGGCGCTGCTGGCCGATCGCGTCGAAGGCAAGATCCCCAACGCGCAGGCCCTGCTGCCGCTGCGCGAAGGCATTTTGAGCCGCATCGCCGCGCGCGCCACCGAAGACCGCTTCACGCCGCAGCGCGTCGTGCACGACGTGCGCGCCGTGATGCCGGCCGACGGCATCCTCGCGCTGGACAACGGCATGTACAAGATCTGGTTCGCGCGCAACTACCGCACGCGCATGGCAAACACGCTGCTGCTCGACAATGCGCTCGCCACCATGGGCGCTGGGCTACCGTCGGCGATGATGGCGGCGCTGCTCTATCCCCAGCGCCGTGTCATGGCCATTTGCGGCGACGGCGGCTTCATGATGAACAGCCAGGAACTGGAGACCGCCGTCAGGCTCGAGCTCAACCTCGTCGTCCTGCTGCTGGAAGACCATGCCTATGGCATGATCCGCTGGAAGCAGGCGGTCGATGAATTTCCCGATTTCGGCATGACCTTCGGCAATCCCGACTTCGTCAAATACGCCGAGGCCTACGGCGCCAGGGGGACTAGGGTCGGCGCGATCGCCGAATTGCGGCCGGCACTGGAACAGGCCTTCACCGGCGGCGGGGTCCACCTCGTGGTCGTGCCGATCGACTATTCCGAAAACACCAGAGTGCTTGTCGACGAATTGCGGGAGCGCCTGCCGGCGCCGCAGGCGAGCTGACGGTTGCCGATATGACGGCTGCGCGGCCAGTGCGGTGTCGCGCGCGTCCTCGCGGGTTGCGACGACGGTCTCATCTGGCGCCGGGCACCCATTCGGTCTCGATCAGCGGGATTTGCGGGGCCGCACCGCGCGGCAGGGTTCCCTTGATCCGCGGATCGTCGGTGATTTCGAACCCGGCGGCGAAGGGTTCAAACCCGCAAGCTCTGTAGAAACCGATGACGCTGTGATGATCGAAGCTGCTGGTGTGCAGCCAGATGCGGCTGGGCTCCAGGCGCCATGCCTGATCGAGTGCGCCAGCCATCAGCCGCTTGCCGAAGCCTCGGCCGGTCAAGGAAGGGAACAGGCCGAAATAGGTGATCTCGATCTCGTTGCTGTCGGTTACCGAGAATTCGACCATGCCGACACGGCCGCCGCTTTCATCGTGGCTGTAATAGAGATGCTGGCGTGGGTCGGCGAAATGCGCCGCGATGTCGCCGTCCGACATTTCGGCGGCGCGGTCCCAGAGCCAGGGTGCGCCGATCTCCAGGAAGACCGCGCGGTAGACGGCGGAGTCGGGCTCGGTGACGCGCGTCATTGCCAGGGGTTGGCCGAGACCCTGCACCGGCGCGCGCGCCTCCATCCACGTCACCGCATTGACGATCTTGCCGGCCGGCACACGCCGGTAGCCGGACGCGAGGTCGGTGATTTCATCCGGCAATGTGCCTTCGGTGACTTGCATCTGTCCTCGATCATCCGCCGCGCAGCCTTGCCGGCAGTCAAGAAGCTGATGCCAACTCTGCGACCGCCTGCCAAGAGGCTCCAGGGGTGGGCCACGATTTTGGCCCGCCTGTGTTGTTGCCTTTTCGGGAAATGGCATATGAGATATGATACATCATTCTTGGGAAAGCGGAATATCATGCCTGAGCGAATTGCGGATGAGGCCATCTTGCGGGCGGTCGACGATGGCTTCGACAGCCAGCTTGTCTTCCTGGCCGATCTCGTGCGCTTTCCCTCCCAACGCGGCGAGGAGCACGCCGCGCAATCCTTCATGGCGGCTGCTTATGAAGCCAATGGCTATGCGGTCGATATGTGGCGTGTCGATGTCGATGCTATCCGCGACCTGCCCGGATTTTCGCCCGTCGCGGTGTCCTACGATGACGCCTTCAACGTCGTCGCCACCCATACGCCGAAAAACGCCACCGGCCGCTCGCTGATCCTCAACGGCCATATCGACGTGGTGCCGACGGGGCCGCTCGACCGCTGGGTGCGAGACCCCTACGATCCCGCGATCGAGGATGGCTGGATGCATGGCCGCGGCGCCGGCGACATGAAGGCCGGCCTGTCGGCCTGCCTCTATGCGCTGGCCGCATTGCGCGGCCTCGGCTATCAGCCGGCGGCGAAAGTATTCCTGCAGTCGGTCGTAGAGGAGGAGTGCACCGGCAATGGCGCGCTCGCTTGCCTGCAGCGTGGCTACCGCGCCGATGCCGCCTTCATTCCCGAGCCGCTGGAGCCAAGGCTGATGCGGGCACAGGTCGGGCCGATCTGGTTCAGGGTCGAGGTCGACGGCGATCCGCAGCACGCGTCGGGCGCCTTTTCCGCCGGCGCCAATGCCATCGAGAAGGCCTTCCTCATCATCCAGGCGCTGAAGCAGCTCGAAATCGTCTGGAACGCGCGCAAGGTCGATGATCCGCATTTCTGCGATCATCCGCACCCGATCCGTTTCAACCTCGGCAAGATCGAAGGCGGCGAATGGACATCGAGCGTACCGGCGCGCTGTGTCTTCGAGATGCGGGTCGCGACCTATCCCGGCCAGAAGCCGGAGGATGCCAGGGCCGAACTCGAGGCCTGCATCGCCGATGCGGCGCGCGCCGATCCGTTTCTCACCAATCGCCCGCCCAGAATGACCTATAACGGCTTCATGGCCGAGGGCTATGTGCTGGAAGGCGCCGACGAGATGGAAGCCGTACTGCGGCGCAGCCACACCGCCGTGTGGGGTGAGCCGCTGACCGAGCATGTCACCTCGGCCACCACCGATGCCCGCTTCTTCGGCCTCTATGCCGACACGCCGGCGATCGTCTACGGCCCGATCTGCCGCATGCCGCATGGCTATGACGAGGCCGTCGATCTCGACTCTGTTCGCAAGGTCACCCAGACCATCGCGCTCTTCATCGCCGACTGGTGCGGTCTCGAGCCCATCGATCCCGAGGTCGGGCCATGAACGCGGCCGTGTCGGATGCCTTCGGCGACACGCTCGCCGAGGATGCGCCTGATGTTTCGATCGCCGAGGCGCTTGGCCTGTTGCGCCTGCACTACGGGCTCACCGGCAGCGTGCGCCCGCTGCCGGGTGAACGCGATCACAACTTCCATATCAAGACCGAAGGCGAGGGCGACTTCGTACTGAAGGTCTCGCATCCGGCGGAAGAGGCCGGCTTCACCGATTTCCAGAACAAGGCGCTCGACCACATTCTGACGGTCGACCCGGCCTTGCCCGTTCCCTCGGTGCGCAAGAGCCTCGAAGGCGAAGCGCAGTTTATGGTCGGCGTCGGCGGATCGGCGCCGCGCATCATCAGGCTGGTTACCTATCTGCCCGGCCAGCTGCTTTCGCGCTCGCCTACGTCAGCGGCGCAGGATCGCAATCTCGGCATCTTCCTCGCCCGGCTTGGCCGGGCACTGCGCGGCTTCTTCCACCCGGCCGCCGGCAGCGACCTACTTTGGGACATCCGCAAGGTCGCCAAGACACGGCCGATGCTGGCGTATATCGCCGACGCCGGCCATCGCGCCATGGTCGAGCGCGTCATCGACGCTTTCGAGGAACATGCGGCGCCGGTCATCCCCGGGCTGCGCGCGCAGATCGTCCATAACGACATGAATTCCTACAATGTGGTGATGGATGCCGCGCGGCCGGAAGTGGTCGGCGGCATCCTCGATTTCGGCGACATGATCCATTCGCCGCTGATCTGCGATCTCGCTATCGGTGCCGTCTATCGCTGGCCGGCCGAAAGTCATCCGCTGGCGCCTGCGGCACGCTTCGTCGCCGGTTATCAATCGGTGCAGCCGCTCGAGATCGAAGAGCTTGGCATTCTCTTCCACCTCATTCGTGCCCGGCTTGCGCTCATCGCCAACATCGCCAGCTGGCAGGCCGAGCGGTTTCCGGCCAAACGCGACTATGTCTTGCGCCTCATCACCGAGGTCTGGGCCTCGCTCGAACGGCTGGACGGGCTGTCGTCCGCTGAAGCCCGCCGCTATTTCCTCGACCATTCCAAGCCGGAGTAGATGCCCGTGTCCCAGTCCTCGCCCGCAAGTGCCTCCGCCGATGCCGGCCTGTCGCAATCCGAGCGCGCGCTGCTCGAACGCCGCGCCAGGTTGCTCGGGCCGACCTATCGCGCCTTCTACCGCAATCCGATTCATCTGGTGCGTGGCAGCGGTGTCTGGCTCTACGATGCGCACGGCCGAAAATTCCTCGATGCCTACAACAACGTCGCTTCGGTCGGACACTGCCATCCGCGCGTCGTCGAGGCGCTTTCGGGACAGGCCGCCACGCTCAACACGCACACGCGCTATCTCAGCGAGATCATCCTCGACTACGCGGAAAAGCTTCTCGGCACGCTTCCATCCCATCTCGGCCACGCCATGTTCACCTGCACCGGCAGCGAGGCCAACGACCTCGCCATCCGCATCGCCCAGCACTCCAGCGGCAACACCGGCGTGATCATCACCGATTTCGCCTATCACGGCGCCACCATCGCGACGGCGCAGCTGTCGCCGGCGGCGGTCGGGGCCAAGGGCGTGCCGGCGCAGCATCGCACCGTGGCTGCGCCGGACACGTTCCGCGACGGCGGCCGCGCCGCCCATGATTTCGCCGGAAATGTCGCCGCCGCCATCGAGGACATGCGCGCGCAAAACATCCGTCCGGCGGCGCTGCTTCTCGATTCCGCCTTTTCCAGTGACGGCATCTTTTTCCCCGATGCTTCTGTCATGCACGAGGCGGCCGATCACGTCAGAAAGGCCGGCGGCATCGTCATCGCCGACGAGGTCCAGTCCGGTTTCGGCCGGCTAGGCCAGGGCATGTGGGGTTTTGCCAATTACGGCCTCGAGCCTGACATCGTCACCATGGGCAAGCCGATCGGCGATGGACATCCAATGGGTGCGGTGATCGTGCGGCCGCAACTGGTGAGCTCGTTCGGCTCGAACACCGGCTACTTCAACACCTTCGGCGGCAATCCGGTGGCGGCCGCCGTCGGCATCGCCGTGCTCGAGGTGATTGAGGGCGAGGGGCTGATCGAGAACGCGCGGACGGTCGGCGCCTATACCGGAGAACTGCTGGATGCCTTGAAAAGCCGGCACGGCATGGTCGCCGATGTCAGGCACAGTGGCCTCTATTTCGGCGTTGAGCTGACGGCGGAGGATGGGGCCACCGCCGCCGCCAAGACTTCATCCGTCGTCGAAGCCATGCGCGAGGACAGCGTGCTGATTTCGTCCTGCGGTCCGCGCGGCAATGTGCTGAAGATCAGGCCACCGCTGCCCTTTGCCAGGGACAATGCCGAGCAACTGGCCGAGACGCTCGACCGCGCACTGTCGAAATGGTGAGCCGAGCAGGCGCATGCTGAAGCTCGAGCATCAAACCCTCAATGACCGCGCCTATGGCGCGCTCAAGCAGGAATTGATTTCAGGCGGGTTCAGTCCGGGCCAGACCCTGGTCATCCGCAAGCTCGCCGAAACCTTCGGCATTTCGACCACCCCGATCCGAGAGGCATTGCAAAGGCTGGTCGCCGAGCGGCTTCTGGAAATGCAGAACAACCGCTCGATCATCGTGCCCTTGCTGTCCGATCCCGCTTTCGAGGAACTGACGCGCATCCGCATCGCCGTCGAGGGGCTGGCGGGCGAGATGGCCGCCACGCGGATGAGTGAGCGCGCGCTGGTGGACATACAGGTCGCGCTCACCGGGATGCAGCGGGCCATCGAGGCGCAAGACGCCACGACCTATCTCTCCCTGAACGAGGCCTTCCATTTCGCTATCTATGAGCATGCCGGCGCGCCGATCCTCTTGAACATGATCCGCGATCTCTGGGGTCGGGTTGGACCCTATCTCAAGCTCCTGATGCGGGCTGATCGCTACATTCCGCAGTCCAACGACGCGCACCGAAGGATCGTCGCCGCGCTGGAACAACGCAACGGTCCAGCCGTTCGAGCTTCCCTCGAGCAGGACATCGCGGCGGCGGCCGCTATTCTCTCCGAGAATCTTCGCACGGCGCGCTGATCGCACGGCGGTGGGTCTATGCCGCGTGGTCCATCCGGTCACGCAGAATGCTCCAGCCATGCAGCGTGTTGGGTGCGTGCCGCAACAGGGTATGGAATGGGATTGGCGCCGGCGGTGCAAAGGGCAGCGGCAAATCACGCGCTTCGGCTCCAGCGGCCCAGTCGGCCAGCACCTTGCCCATCGCCGTGGTCATGGCGATGCCGCGTCCATTGCAGGCGCGGCCGGCGATCAGCCCCGGGCCGAGGTCCAGGAGGTGCGGCAGGAAATCCGGTTCGACCGCCGCCATCCCCGACCAGCTGTAGGCAAGCGGCGGCAAATCAGGCAGGTCGAGGTGGCTGGCAAGCCGCCGCCAGATTGTTTGCGGCACGCGCGTATCGGCGCCGGCGCCAAGAATATGCATGCCGCCGCTGATCAGCCGGTTATCAGCGTCGAAGCGAAAGGTGAAGAGATTGCGCCTGGTATCGCCGACGCCTTGCCCTCCGGGAAGTAGACGCGTGCGGATTTCGAGCGGTAGTGGCGCGGTCGCGATCTGGAAAACCTTGAGCGGAAAATAAGTCCGCTGCAGCAAAGGATTGAGCGACCCGCCATAGGCGTTGGTGGCGATCAGCACCCTGGCCGCGCGCACCGAGCCCGATGGCGTTTTCAGCGCCCAGCCATCGGCTATGCGATCGACCGACGTGACACGTGTCCGCTCGAAAATTTGCGCGCCGGCCTTTTCCGCCGCATCGGCCAGTCCGCGTGCGTAGGCGACCGGATTGAGCACGCCGCCGGAACGATCCATCCAGCCACCGACATAGCCGTGCGCACCCGCCAGCGCTTCGACCTCTCGGCGATCCAAGGTGACGACAGGCCGGCCGCGACGCGCCCATTGTTCCGCGCGTGATTTGACCTTCTGCAAGGCGGCGGGCGAGTGCGCCGGCTGAATCCATCCGTTCTGCACCGCGTCGCAGTCGATGCCGTGCCGCTGGATCAGGCCGAAGACGAGGTCGGCACTGCCCGCGGCGAAATCGATCAGCCTTTCGCCGCGTTCGGAGCCGAGATGCGCGAGAATGCTATCGGGGTCCATCCTGGCGAAGTTCGGCACGACGAAACCCGCGTTCCGGCCGGTCGCGCCCCAGGCGATGACTTCGGCTTCGAGCACAGCGACCGAGATGCCTTTTTCCGCGGCGTGCAGCGCGGTCGACAGACCGGAAAATCCACCGCCGACGATGGCCAGATCGACATCGAGCCTGCCTTGCAGCGTCGGCCGTTCCCGGTGATCGCGGTTGATAGCATGCCAGAGCGAAGTGCCATTCGCACCCTGCCGGACCGGGGCATTCATGAGCCGGAACTGCTTTTGTCCGTAGCGATCCGCCTGCGCTTGCCAAAGCGCGGCCGCCGCGGCCTGTCGCCGAACAACCCGTTCGGCCTGACCAGAAGGATGACGCAAAGCATGACACCGATCGCGACGATCTGCAGCGAGGCGGCGCGCGCCTGCTGCTCGGGCGCAAACAGCACGCTGGTCAGCGTGCCCGACCCTGCCCAGATCGCCCAGACCAGTATGCTGCCGATGACGGCGCCGAGATTGCTGCCCGAGCCCCCGACGATCAGCATCACCCAGACCTGAAAGGTGAGGATCGGCAGGTAATTGTCCGGAGCGATGAAGCCGGTGAAGTGTGCCTGCAGCGCGCCGGCCAGCGCCATGATGGCGCCACCGACGGCAAACGCCTGGACACGGTAGAAGCGCGCGCTCTTGCCGAGCGAAATCGCCGCCCGCTCGTCCTCCCGCAATGCCTTCAGCACGCGACCCCACGGGCTTCGCGACAGGTGTTCCAAGGCGAGATAGGCAATCAGCGTCACAGCGCAAACAATGGCAAGGTTCGACAGGTTGAACAGCAGCGGCGTCTCCGCAAGGCCGCCAAAGGGACGCGGGATGAAGCCGATGCCGAATGGTCCGCCGGTCAGTTTCTGTGTGTTGAGCGCGACCAGTTGTACGACGACGGCCACGCCGAAGGTGGTGATCGCCAGATAGTCGGATCTAAGACGCAGCGTCGCCATGCCGGTAAGTGCCGCGGCAATACCGCCAACGACCATGGCGCCCGCCCAGCCGGCGAGGATGGGCAGGCCGAAGCCGCCAAGCCGCGCGGGGTCGTCCGGTGTCGTCAGCAGTGCCGAGGTGTAGGCGCCGATGGCAACAAAACCGGCGAGGCCGACATTGAACAGGCCCGTCAGGCCCCATTGCAGGTTGAGCCCGAGCGTGACCAGCGAGAAAATGAGCGCCGTGGTCAGGAAGAACGCGCCGTAGCCGATGAGATCGATCATCTTTCCCGAACTCCGAAAAGGCCGATCGGCCGCACGAACAGTACCGCCATCAGGATGATGAAGGAGACGGCGGCACGCCATTCGGCGCCAATCAATTGCACCGCGCCGGCTTCGGCGAGCCCGATGATCAGGCCGCCGAGCACCGCGCCCGGGATGCTGCCGATGCCGCCCAAAATGGCGGCGGCAAACATTGGCAGCAGCATGTCGAAGCCCATGAACGGGCGGATCTGCACCAGGATGCCGATCATCACGCCAGCCACGCAGGCGAGCGCGCTGCCGATGATCCAGGTCACCCGCACCACGCTGGCGACGTCGATGCCGACGATGCGGGCCAGTGCTGCGTTCTGGCTCAAGGCCTGCATCGAGCGGCCGACTTGAGTGCGTGTCATCAACAGATGCACGCCGAGCACGAGTATAGCGGTCAGCAGCAACAGGGCGATCTGGTCGGGCGTGACACGGATGCCGAAGCCGACCGGCATGGCGATCTGGATCGCCCGGCTGAAATAGGTCGGCCGCGAGGTGAAGGCGAATTCGAGCAGGCTGCGTAGCGCCATCGAGGCGCCGAAACTCGCCATGACAACGATGATTGCCTGGCCCTGCGAGCGCAGCCGCGAAAACAGTACCTTGTCGAGCAGCAGCGCCAACAGGGCGGTAAATGCCATGCCGACGATCAATGCAACGAGGAGCGGCCAGCCGAAGGACAGCGGCGCGATCGGCGCGACCTTGCCGAATGTTGCGCCGATGGCGCTGACCATGGTCAGCGTCGCATAGGTGCCCCAGGCCATGAAGTCGCCATGCGCGAAGTTCGAGAAGCGCAGGATCGAATAGGTGAGCGTCACGCCGATGGCGCCGAGGCCGATCATCGAGCCCGTCAGCAATCCGTCGACGATAAATTGCAGGCTCATGCCGCGCCTCCCTGCTGGGGGCGCTGGCCGAGATAGAGTTCGGCCACGACCGGGTCGTTCCACAGTTCGGAGGCAATGCCCTCGTGCCGGTCCTTGCCCTCGACCAGCACATAGGCGCGGTCGCCGATGGCAAGTGCAGCCTTGGCGTTTTGCTCGACCAAAAGGATGGTGACGCCGGATTTGCGGATGCCGACCAGCATCTCGAAAACCATCGAGACGAATTTCGGCGACAGGCCGGCCGACGGTTCGTCCAGCACCAGCACCTTGGGATGGATGATCAGCGCCCGCGCGACCGCGAGCATCTGCCGCTGGCCGCCCGAAAGATTGGCGGCGGCGGTGCGGCGTTGGCGGACGAGATCGGGGAAGGCGGCATACATCTCCTCGATGCGGGCCGGGATGTCGCGCCGCTCGAGGATGCCGCAGGCAACCCTGAGATTGTCCTCGACCGACATCAGCGGAAAAATGTTCTCGGTCTGCGGTACGAAGGCGAGGCCAAGCCGCACCATGGTGTGCGCCGGTGCGGCGGTGATGTCCTTGCCGTCCAGCAATACCGTGCCGCCGGTGATCGGGACCAGGCCGGCGATTGCCTTGATGAAGCTCGACTTGCCGGCGCCATTGGGGCCGAGCACGACGACGATCTCACCCTTGTCGACGGTGATCGAGGCGCCGCGCACGATCGGTACGCCAGGTTCATAACCCGCTTCGAGATTGCGGACATCGAGGACGGTCTGGCTCACGCGCTGCCTCCGAGATAGGCCTCGATGACGCGCGGGTCGCGGGCGACTTCTTCCGCGGTGCCTTCACTCAGCAACTGGCCACTCGCCATGACGAGGACGCGATGGCAGAGCCGCGTCACCATGTCGATATTGTGCTCGATCAGCAGGAAGGTGATGCCGCGCGCGTTGATGTCGCGGATGCGGTCGATGATGACTTCGAGCAGCGTCGCATTGACGCCGGCCGCGGGTTCGTCGAGCAGGATGATCGCCGGGTCCGCCATCATGACGCGGGCAAGTTCGAGCAGCTTGCGCTGGCCACCAGACAGCACGCGCGCCGGCTCATGGGCGAGATGGCTGAGGGTGACGAGTTCCAGCAGTTCGAGTGCCTTTGTCCTGGCGGCTTTTTCCTGTGCCGCCACCCGCCACGGCGTGACGAAGTTGGCGAGCAGCCTTTCGCCGGCCTGGCCCTGTGCCGCCAGCATGATGTTTTCGATCAGCGTCAGATTGGGCAGCGGGCGCGGGATCTGGAAGGTGCGGCCGAGACCTCGACCGATACGCAGATGAGCGGCTTCGCCGGAGACTCGCACGCCGTTGAGAAGGATATCGCCGCTGGTGGGCAGGATGCTGCCGGCGAGCAGGTCGAACATCGTCGTCTTGCCGGCGCCGTTCGGCCCGATCAGGCCAAGGATTTCGCCCGCTTTGACATCGAACGAGACATCGTTGACGGCGACAAGGCCGCCGAACCGCCTGACGACGTTGCGTGCCGTCAGAACCGGCGCACGGGTCTCCTTCCCCTGCCTTTCCGCTGCCTCGCTCATCAAACCCTCTGGTCGAAGACGATCGTCGCCGCCTCCTGATTTTTGATTTGTGATCACACTTGCTTTGATCACGCTATTCGGCTTTAATTTCCTCCGCAAGCCGAAAACCCGCCGAGAACGGAATTCCATGCAAAAGGCTGCCATCGAAAAGAACAACGAGGCGATCGCGGCCCAGCTCGCGCCGGTCGGCCGCGAGACGTTGCAGGATCGCGTCTATTCCGAACTGCGTCGCGCCCTGATCGGTGGGCTGTTCGAGCCGAGCCAGGTGCTGACCATCCGCGGTCTGGCCGATGCGCTGGTCACCTCGACCATGCCGGTGCGCGAGGCGCTTGGTCGGCTGATCACGGAAAAGGCGTTGGAGGCGCTGCCCAACCGTTCGGTGCGGGTGCCGCCAATCACGCTGGAACGCCTCGACGATCTCTTGCGGGCCCGCATCCTGATCGAGGGCGAGGCGATCGCGCTGGCCGCCGCCCGCATGGGGTCGCGCCAGATAGCCACCATCGAAACCATTCTCGGTGAATGGGACGAGATGCGGGCGCTGAAACACAAGAAGGATGTCGATCGCGAAGTGACGCTCAACCAGAGCTTTCACTTCGAGATCTATCGCTCCTGCAGCTCAGCCGTGCTGATCCCGATGATCGAGAGCCTGTGGCTGCAATCAGGTCCTTGCATCCGCGTCGCCATCTACGCCTTCTCGGAAGCCGGCGAGGTCGACACAGCCCAGTATCACCGGCGCATCGTCGAGGCGCTGGCCACGCAGGACGCGCGGGCGGCACGTGAAGCGCTTGCCGCCGACATCAGCCGGCCCTTCACCTTCCTGCGCAGCAAGCTGCAATCCGCCGCCGCGAGAGACCAGACATGACCTCCATCAGGATCAGCGAGCCGCGCTCGAAGCTTTCCGTCACGGCGCTGTTGCTGCCCGGGAAGGCGCCGGAAAACGCGGCCTTTCTCACAGCGTATCTTGGTAGGCCGCGTGTCGTCCCAGGCATCCATGCTATGTGGACGGGACCTGAGATTTCCTGTCCTGTTCCTGCCGCCGATCTCGAGGGGCAGGCCTATGCCCAGCCGTTGCCGGCCGAGAACGCGACGCTGACGCCGCAGCCGGGCGACATCGTGTTGTCCTACGTGCCGCCGCGCATGTGGGGCGGCAATCCCAATGCCATCTTCGACATCGGCCTGTTCTACGGGCAGGGCGCGCGTCTGTTGTTCCCGATCGGCTGGCTGGCCGGCAGCGTGGTGGCGCAGGTGAAGCCCGAGGAGCGCGATCAATTCGCGGCTGCCTGCGGCATCATCCGCCGCAACGGCGCCTGCGACATCACCTTCAGCCTGGTGGAGACCTCAAATGGCTGACGACAGTTTCGAGCTCTTCGATCTCCGCGTCGAGGCGGTCATTCCCGACGGCAAGCCGATCTATTGCGGCGCCAAGGCCGGCGATTATTTCGAGCTCAAGGGCGAGATGCTGTCGATGCCGGCGGGGCAGGGCTTCTCGATCTATTCGCTTGCCGCCGTGCTGCCGCTGCTGGCGGCAAAGCAGCGCCCGAGCCACCCGAATGACTGGATGACCTCGGACGCCGAGATCGCCTGCCCCGATCCCAACTGCGCCAGCCGGTTGAGGATCGTCAGGACCGGCAAGCGGCGGTTCAGCCATGCCGAAACCACGGCCGTGCCGCTGCCGAAGGAGAATGACCTGACATGACCGCCAAGGCCTTCGAGCTCAGTCCTGGCTACACCATCTCGCGCGTCATACGCGGTGGCTGGCAACTCGCCGGCGGCCATGGCGCCATCGATCGCAGCCAGGCGGTGGCCGATCTGATCGCCACCTTCGATGCCGGCATCTGGACCTATGACTGCGCCGATATCTACACCGGCGTCGAGGAGCTGATCGGCGCCGCGCGCCTGCGGCTGGCCAATGAGCGCGGCCTCGATGCAGCGGCCAAAATGAAGGTGCATACCAAACTGGTACCCGACCTTGAACGGCTCGCTACGATCAGCCGCGACTACATCAGGGGCATCGTCGACCAGTCGCTGCGCAGGCTGAAGACCGAGCGGCTCGACCTCGTGCAGTTCCACTGGTGGGACTATGCGCAGCCGCGCTATGTCGAGGCGATGGGTTGGCTCGACGAGCTTCGGCTCGAGGGCAAGCTGCGCAATCTCGGCACCACCAATTTCGACACGCCCCGGCTAGCCGAAATCCTGGCAGCCGGTGTCCCGCTGGTCAGCCAGCAGCTGCAATATTCGGTGCTCGACCAGCGCCCGGCGCACAGCCTCGCCGCACTTGCAGAGGAGAACGGCGTCAGCTTCCTCTGCTATGGTTCGGTGGCCGGCGGCTTCCTCAGCGACAAATGGCTCGGCGTGGCCGAACCCGCCATGCCGCTCGAAAACCGCTCGCTGGTCAAATACAAGCTGATCATCGACGATTTCGGCGGCTGGGACCCGTTCCAGCAACTGCTTCGCGCATTGAAGGCGGTCGGCGATCGCCACGGCGTCGACATCGCCACCATCGCCAGCGCCTGGGTGCTGGAGCAGCCGCAAGTGGCGGCGGTCATCGTCGGTGCCCGCAACCAGGCGCATGCGGTGGCCAACGCCAAAATTATGGACGTCGAACTCGATGCCGAAGACCGCGCAATCATCGCTGCCGTGATCGGGCAAAGCCAGGGGCCGCAGGGCGACGTCTACGCGCTGGAGCGCGACCGCGATGGCCGCCACGGCTCGATCATGCATTACAACCTCAATGCAGGCCGGACATGAGTGCCACCAGCGCGACGCTGTTTTCGCAGGCCAGCGCCGAAGTCGTCGACCTGCATCGCTTTTTCGTCGACTGGTTCGTCGCCGCGCGGGCCGACAAAGTGGATTTCGGCCGCCTCGAAGCCGTCATGGGCGAGGGCTTGACCATGATCACACCAGGCGGCCAGACCCTCGATCGCGATGCCGTGATCGACCATGTCCGCTCCAGCCGGGCCACCTGCGACGACGGCTTTGCTATCTCGATCGAGGACATCAAGCCCGGATGGCAGGATGGCGATACGATCGTCGTCCTCTATGTCGAGGCGCAGCTGCGCGCGGGCAAGCACAGCCGTCGCCAGTCGAGCGCGGTTTTCACCACCAGTTCATCGGCGCCCAACGGCGTCCAATGGCGGCATCTGCATGAAACCTGGCTGCAGGTGCCGGAACACTGAGACTTTCCAGACGTCAAATCAGTTCGTGTAACTCAAGGGGAACAACAATGAGAAAGACGATACTCCAACTCACCACCGCTCTTGCTCTCGTCACGATAGCCAGTGCTGCCCAGGCCGCCGATTGCAAGATCACCGTCGGCCTCGTCATGGAACTGACCGGCCCGGCCGGCGAATACGGCCAAGCCGGCGCCAAGTCGGTCGAGATGGCGTTCCGCGACATCAACGAAGCCGGCGGAGTGCGCGGCTGCGATCTCGTCACCGACACGCGCGACAGCCAGAGCCAGGGCAACATCGCGGTCGACGCCGCCACCCAGCTGGTTCAGGTCAAGAAAGTACCTGTCATCATCGGTGGCATCATTTCCTCGGTGTCGATTCCGATCCTGACCTCTGTCACCGCGCCGGCCAAGATCGTCCAGGTCTCGCCGGCATCGTCTTCGCCGACGCTGACGACACTCGGCCGCGACGGCAAGACCAACGGCATCTTCTTCCGCACCATCACCTCGGACGCGCTGCAGGGCGTGGCCGCTGCCAAATACGCCGTCGACAAGGGCTTCAAGAAGCTGGCGATCATCCACGTCAACAACGACTTCGGCGTCAACATGGTGGCCGAATTCTCGCGTGCCTACAAAGCGCTCGGCGGCACCATCGTCTCCGACACGCCCTACAACGAGAAGCAATCGAGCTATGCCTCGGAAGTCACCGCGGCGATGGCCGGCGAGCCGGATGGGCTTTACCTAGTCAGCACGCCCGTCGACGGCGCGACCATCGCCCGCACCTGGATTTCGCAGGGCGGCGTGCAGAAATTCCTGCTCAATGACGGCATGAACAGCCCTGATTTCATCGAGTCGGTCGGCGCCGATTATCTGAAGGACGCCTATGGCACGTCGTCCGGCACCAGCCCGACCGCATCGACGGAGTATTTCACCAAGAACTACAAGGCGTTCTCCGGCATCGAACCGTCGAACCCGGCGGCCGACCGCTCCTATGATGCCGGCGCCATTGTCGGGCTCGCCATCGCGATTGCCGGCTCCGAGGATCCGGCCAAGATCAAGGACGCCATGTACAAGGCGGTCGACCCTGCCGGCACGCCGATCTATGCCGGCAAGGAAGAATTCGCCAAGGCGCTCGGCCTGATCAAGGATGGCAAGCCGATCCGCTATGAAGGCGTCATCGGTCCGGTCGCCTTCGACAAGTTTGGCGACATTACCGGCCCGTTCCGGCTGTGGAAGATCGTCGACGGCAAGGTGACCACCGATGGTGAAATGACCACCGACGACGTCAACGCGCTGCAGGCCAAGCTTCAGTAAACTGCGCGGCCCTTCCGGCATCAATCTCGGCTCTCGCGATTGATGCCGGCATCGCCTGGGCAGCCGATATCGCTTGCACTGCATGCGATCACGAATAGGATCGGCCGGCTGCAATTCAGGGATGGCGAGCGTGTTGGACAAGAATACTCATCGGGCCATCCGGTTGTTGGATGCTGACGATGCGCCTTGTCACGCAGGCGCCTGAGCCGGATGTCGCCTGAAACGACGCGACTTCTGTCCGCTCTTGGCGACAGGCTGGGCGTGGGCGGCGTGCTCGCCGGCTCCGACGTCGACCAGCGCTACCGCGATGATCCCGACGGCAAGTTCGGCACGCTTCCCGAAGCCGTGCTGCGCCCGCGCGACACCGATGGTGTCGCGGCAGCACTCGCCGCATGCGACGCTCTTCGCCAGCCGGTCGTCATCCAGGGCGGACGCACCGGACTGGCCGGTGGCGCGCGCGTCCAGCCGGGCGAGATCGTGCTGTCGCTGGAGCGCATGACCGGCCTTGGCGCGCCGGACCGGCAGGCCGCCACCATCGTCGCCGAAGCCGGCGCCACGCTGCAGGCGGTACAGGAGGCCGCCGACGGCGCCGGGCTGATGTTCGGCGTCGACATCGCCGCGCGGGGTTCCGCCACGGTGGGCGGCAACATCGCCACCAATGCCGGTGGCATCCGCGTGCTGCGCTACGGCATGTACCGGGCGCAGGTGCTGGGCTTGGAGGCCGTGCTCGCCGATGGCAGCGTGCTGACGTCGCTCAAGGGCCTGCCAAAGGACAATTCCGGCTACGACCTCGGCCAGCTCTTCATCGGCGCGGAAGGGACGCTCGGCGTCGTCACCCGCGCCGCGCTCCGGCTGCATCCGAAGCCTGCGTCCGAAGTGAACGCCTTCTGCGCGCTGCCTTCGCTCGATGCGGCGATAGCCCTGCTGGGGCTGCTGCGGCACAAGCTCGGCCCGTTGTTATCGGCCTATGAGGTCAACTTCGCGCCGCTCTATGACGTCATGGTCGCCAGCATGGCCATGCCGGCGCCGTTGCCGGTTGGATCACCCGTCTATGTGCTGGCCGAAATCCAGGGCAGCGAGCCCGACCGCGACGGTGAGCGCTTCGCCGAGGTTCTGATGCAGGCGGTCGAGGACGGCGTCGTCGACGATGTGGTCGTCTCGCAATCGCCGCGCGAATTCCGCGCGCTCTGGGATGTGCGCGAAGACGCCAACCGCGTCCTGTTTTCGATGAAAGGTCTGATCAGCGTCGACATCAGCATCCCGTTGGCTCGTATGGCAACTTTCCTGCAAGAAGCGGACGCCGCCATTCATGCCGTCGATCCCGGGGCCGGCATCTATGTCTTCGGCCATCTCGGCGACGGCAACCTGCACTATCAGGTTCTGACCGAGGATCCGGCGGCGGCCTACGGCATCATCTATCGCGGTGTGGCGGCCGCCGGAGGCGGCGTGTCGGCCGAGCACGGCATCGGCCTCGACAAGAAGCGCTGGCTGCATCTGGTGCGCAGCGACGCCGAAATCGCCACGATGCGGCGGCTGAAGGCCGCGCTCGATCCGAACAACATCCTCAACCCAGGTCGCGTCTTCGACCTCAGCCCATTGGCTTAAACTCAATTCCGTTCCGTCGCCATTTGCCTCGGGATCAGAAAACGGGCGGCGAGCACGCACAGCAGCACGGTGAACATCAGGATCAGCGCCACCAGTGCATTGATGTCGGGCGAAAAGCCAAGCCGCATCATCGCCCACAGCCTGACCGGCAGTGTGCTTTGCGTGCCGGTGACCAGGATGGTGATCATCGTTTCGTCGAACGACAGGGCGAAGGCCAGGATGGCGCCGCCGACCATGGCGCTCGACAGGTTCGGCAAGATGATGCGCCAGAAGGTCTGCCCGCCGCTGGCGCCGAGATCGTAGGAGGCTTCGACCAGCGTGCGGCTCATCGACTGCAGCCGCATCAGCACCGTGCGGTAGACGATCGCCAGCACGAAGACAGTGTGACCGATGACGACCGTCAGCAGCGAGCGTTCGAGGCCGATCTCGCGGAAGAAGATCAGCAGCGCCAGGCCGCTGATGATCGGCGGCATCAGGAATGGCAGGAAGATGATGAACTGCAGGATCGAACGTCCCGAGCGGCGGCCGTGATAGTAGAGCGCCAGCAGCGTTCCGCTGACCACCGAGAGCACGACGGTGCAGAGCCCAACGATGAGCGTCGTACGCAAGGCGGCCAGGATGTCATGGTTCCCGGCCAGCGCCACATAGGTCGAAAGGGTCGGCGACGACCAGTCGACATTGCCATGTGAAATGGTGAAGAACGACGACACGATCGGCACGAACAGCGGGCTGTAGAGCAGCACGGCGACCAGCGCCGTGATCGCGGCCAGGAAGATCGTGGACGGTCGGGGCAGGGCGCTCATACCGACGTCCCCCGGCTGCGTCCGAACCGTTCGCCGACGAGAATGGCGGCGATCACCACGATCGCAAGCGCCACCGACAGCGCCGCCCCGAACGGCCAGTTATAGGCGGTTCCGAACTGGCTGTAGAGGATGCGGCCGAAGGTGAAGCCGCTGATCCCGCCGACCATCTGCGGCGTCAGGAAATCGCCGATCGCCAGCACGAAGACGAAGCTCGCCGCCGAGGCGACGCCGGGCAGGCTGAGCGGCAAGGTAATGCGCAGGAACGTCTGCAAGCCGCTGGCGCCAAGATCGTCCGAGGCGCGCAGCAAGGTCTGCGGGATCCGCTCCAGCGACAGGAAGATCGGCAGGATGGCGAAGGGGATCAAAAGCAGGCTCAGCGTCAAAAGGATGGCGTTCATGTTGAACACGAAAAGCGTCGATGGCTGATCCAGGATGCCGAGCGCCACAAGTGCCTTGTTGAGGAAGCCGTTGAGGCCGAGAATGCTGCGGATCGCGTAGATCTTGATGACGTAGCTCATCAGCAGCGGCACCAGGAGCAGCATCAGCAGGGCATAGCGCCAGCGCCCCTTCAGCGTCGTCAGGAAATAGGCGGCGGGATAGGCGAGCAGGATGCAGATGACCGCCGCCGACACGCACAGCACGATGGTGTTCCAGAACACCGGCAGAAAGATCGGATCGGTGAAGAACCTGACATAGTTGCCGAGCGTCGGCGCATAGACGATCGTGCCCTGGTCGACGCTGAAGAAGCTGTAGACCAGGAAGATCGCCAACGGCACGAGGACGAAGATCACCGGCAGGGCAAAGGCCAGCACTGTGACCAGCTGCGACAGGCGCCTTTCCACGGAGTGTGTCAAACCCGCTCCGCTCATGCCAGCACCAGATGGCCTTCATGCGGCGCAAAGTAAAGCGAGACCGTCTCGCCTGACTTGAGCGCGCTGCCGTCGATCCGGCTCGGCATGCGCAGCCGCAGGCGCTGCGCGGCATTGTCCGCCCCCGCCATGATCGTGGCGACCGTCGACGAACCGGCAAAGGCCAGATCGGCGATGGTGCCGGAAAAGCCGTTGCCGCCGTCATGGGCATCAGCAAGACGAAGGGCTTCGGGACGGAACGCCGCGAAGGCGCTGGCGCCGTCAGGGGCGGCCTTCAGATGCGGCTGGTCGCCGATCGAGCAGACCATGCGGCCAAGCGCGGTCTCGATCGACCGTTGCTCGCCCTGCACGGGCCCGAGCCTTCCAGCCACCAGATTGTTCTCGCCGAAGAACCGCGCCACGAACTCGCAGTTCGGCTTGTAGTAGAGTTCGTGCGGCGTGCCGAGCTGGCGGATATGGCCGGCCTGCATGACGCAGATCCGATCGGCCATGCCGATGGCTTCTTCCTGGTCGTGGGTGACGAACAGGAAGGTGGTCTTGATCTCGCGCTGGATGGATTTCAGGAACTCCTGCATCTGCCGACGCAATTCGAGATCGAGCGCGGCGAGCGGCTCGTCGAGCAGGATCAGGCGCGGCTGGCAGATTAGCGCCCGGGCGAGCGCGACGCGCTGGCGCTGGCCGCCCGAAAGCTGCGCCGGGAAGCGCTCGGCGAAACGCCCGAGCTGCACAAGATCGAGGGCTTCTCCGACACGGCGCGCGATCTCCTTGCGCTTGAGATGGCGCACCGAAAGCCCATAGCCGACATTGCCGGAAACGGTCATATGTGGGAACAGCGCATAGTCCTGGAACACGGTGTTGAACGGCCGCCGGTTGATCGGCATGCGGCTGATGTCCTGGCCGTCCAGCCGGATTTCGCCCGAGCTCAACGGCTCCAGCCCGCCGATCAGCCGCAGGACCGTGGTCTTGCCCGAGCCTGACGGTCCAAGAACGGTGAGGAACTCACCGTCCCGGATCGACAGGTCGATGTCGTGCAGCACGGGAACCGTGCCGTAGGATTTCGAGACGGACCGCAGCGTCAAGAGGTCGGTGTTCTGGCTCATGGAATATTCTCGCATACGCTTCGGCGGTCCGGAACGTCCGGACCGCCAGGTCCTTCGAGGTCAGGCGCGGAAGGGATCAGGGCGTCGCCTTGACCTCGTTCCACATGTCCGAACGCTTGAGCGGGTCTTCGACATTGTTGAGCCAGACCAGCTTGTCGTTGCCGCCGGCGCTGCCCGACTCGACCACGGTGTTGCCGAAGCCGGTGCGCTCGGAAAGCTCGCCACCGATCTTCTTGCTCAGCATGAAGTCGATCCACTTCTCGGCCGCCGCATTGTCGCGGACGCCCTTGGAGATCACCCAGTTGTCGAGCCAGGCAAGCGCGCCTTCGCTCGGGTTGACGTAGGCGACATGGGCGCCGATTTTCTGCAGCGCCTTGAGCTGCTGCTGGCCGTAATTGGCCCAGATCAGCGCAACGTCATTGTTCTGGTATATCTGCTGCGCTTCGTCGGCGGTGGTGTAGAAGCTCAGCACATTGCGCTTGAGTTCGACCAGCTTGGCCTTGACCGCCGCCATCTGCTCCTCATTGAGGTTGAACGGATCCTTGTAGCCGAGCGTCAGCGCGGTGAACGAGAAATTGTGCTCGCCATTGTCGTAGGCGAGGATCTTGCCCTTGTAGGCCGGATCCCACAGGACCGACATCGAGGTCGGCGCCGGCTTGACCTTGTCGGTGTCGTAGATCAGCCCGATGGAATCGAAGCAGAACGGAATGCCGTAGACCTTGCCGTCCTTGGTGTCGCCGCTGACCTGGGACAGATCGCGGAAGCGCGGCAGCACATCCTTCTGGTTCGCCAGCTTGGTGATGTCGATCGGCGATACCAGATCGGCCTTGATGTAGCGCTGCAGCTGGGCGGTGTTGACGGCGAAGACGTCGAAGTCTTGCCCTTCGCTGCCCTTGATCTTGGCCCAGATTTCGTCATCGCTGCCGATGAAGACTACATCGACGCCGATGCCGGTGGCGGCGGTGAAGTCCTTCACCCAGTCCGGGTCGGCATAGCCGTCCCAGGCCAGCACGCGCAGGTTCGCGGCCAGCGCCGCCGATGTCATCAGGCCGATACCGAGCCCGATCGTCGCTAGTCTCAGAAACGCTTTCTTCAGTCCCATTTTCAATCTCCCATTGTCGTTCTGGTGGACGGTAATTTCCGGGGCTTTTGCCATCACAGCTGGATGACGGCGACCAGTCCCTCGTCCGGCACCGACACCATCCGGTTGCGCAGCGGCTTGCCGAATGTCTGTGCCTGGATTTCATACTCGTCGCCGGAAGCCGTCTTGACGCCGGAGGCGTAGCTCATCACCGCCGCGCCGAAGAAATAGGCGTGCAGGTCGCCCGCCCTGCGGTGCATCGGATAGCGGAAATGGAAATGTTCGAGATTGGCGATCGAGTGCGACATGTGCGCCTCGCCCGACAGGAATTCTTGTTCCCAGATGACCCTGCCGTCGCGCAGGATGCGGGAGTGGCCGCGCACTTCGTCGGGCAGGTCGCCGATCAAAATCTCGGGTCCGATTGAGCAGGAACGGAGTTTCGAGTGAGCGAGATAGAGGTAGTTCTCGGCCTCCGTCACATGGTCGGAATATTCATTGCCCAGCGCATAGCCGATGCGATAGGGGCGGCCATCCGGCCCATTGAGGTAAAGCCCGACGATCTCGGCCTCTTCGGCGCCGGCGCGTGCGAAGGCCGGCATGGGCAGATCGGCGCCAGGTGGCACGACACAGGTGCCGACACCCTTGAAGAACCATTCCGGCTGGATACCGATCTTGCCAGCACCGGGCTTGCCGCCTTCCAGGCCCATGCGGAAGATCTTCAGCGAATCCGATTCCTCGGCGTCCTCGCCATGGGTCAGCACATGCATCTTGTCGCGGGCGGCGGCACTTCCGGTGTGGGTGAGGCCGGTACCGGTGACCAGGAAGCGCGCCGGTTCCGGATGGTCGACGGGAGCAAGCACGCGGCCATCGCGCAACAGTTCGCCATAGTCGATAGTGGCCGCACCCGTTCGCTTCTCGACCAGCGCCGCGATGGACACGCCCTGCGCGATTGCCGCCTCGGCGAGTTCCAGCACGGTGCCGGTCTTGTCGAGCGGATGCAGGCGATTGCCGTCATCGGAGACGCGGCCGACCCGCCTGCCGCCATCGAGCGTTGTGTACTGAACAAGACGCATGAAATACCCTTTTTCCCTTGAGGCCGTACCGGTCACACCCAGCCCGCATCGACGATGAACTGCTGGCTCGTGCACATGCGGCTGTCGTCGGCGGCCAGGAACAGCGCCATGCGCGCGACATCGGAAGGCTGCAACCGGTCGGGCAGGCACTGCCGCTCCGCGATCTGGCGTTCGCCGGCCGGGTTCAGCCACAGCCGCATCTGGCGCTCTGTCATGACCCAGCCAGGCACCATGCAGTTGACGCGGATGCGCTCGGGGCCGAGTTCGCGGGCCAGCGCCCGCGTCATGCCATAGACAGCGGCTTTCGCGGTGACATAGGCGGGACAATCGGGATCGCCGACCATCCAGGTGATGGAACCGAAATTGATGATCGAGCCGCCGCCATGCGCGCTCATCTGAGGGCGCACCGCCTGGGCGGCGAAGAACTGGTGGCGCAGATTGACCGCCATGCGGTCGTCCCAATAGGCCACCGTCACGTCCTTGGTCTGATGGCGGTCGTCGTTGCCGGCATTGTTGCACAGCACCTGGATCGGACCGTTGTGCCGCATCGTCTCCACGGTCGCCGCCTGCAGATCTTCGACATTGCGCAGGTCGCAGGGAACGAACAGCGGGGCGGGATGCCCTTCGGCCGCGATCGCATCGACCAGGCGCCGTGAAGGCTCTTCGGCCAGATCGACGAAGGCGACGCGGCTGCCTTGCGTGCAGAAATGGCGCACCAGGCTCTCGCCGATGCCGCTGCCGCCACCGGTTATGAACACGCTGCGGCCCTGGAGGCTGGGGTAGGTCGCGTAGCTGCCGATCTGATCCGTCATCGCGCGCCTCTCTAGTGGGAATGCCGGGGTATGCCGGCATCGCGCCGGCCGACGAGAAAGTCGAAGTCGCAACCCTTGTCGGCCTGCAGCACGCGCTCGACATAGAGGCTCTGGTAGCCGCCTTGCGGCGGCGTCGGCGGCTTCCAGTCGCGGCGGCGGATCGCCAGTTCCTCGTCCGAGACCAAAAGCTCCAGCCGGCGGCCGGCGACGTCGAGCTCGATGAGATCGCCGTCACGCACCAGGGCGAGCGTGCCGCCAGCCGCGGCCTCGGGCGCCACATGCAGCACCACCGTGCCGTAGGCGGTGCCGCTCATGCGCGCGTCCGAAATGCGCACCATGTCGGAAACACCTTCCCTGAGCAGCTTGGCCGGCAGCGGCATGTTGCCGACCTCGGCCATCCCGGGATAACCGCGCGGTCCGCAGTTCTTCAGCACCATCACCGAGGACGCATCGATATCCAGTTCCGGATCGTCGATGCGGGCATAGTAGTGCTCGATGTTCTCGAAGACGACGGCCTTGCCGCGATGCTGCATCAGCTCGGGCGTTGCCGCCGACGGCTTGATGACCGCGCCGTTGGGCGCCAGATTGCCGCGCAGGATCGAAATGCCGCCTTCCTTGGTCAAGGGCTCGCTCAGCGGCCTGATGACCTCGCTGTTGTAGTTGGGCGCGCCGTCGATCAGTTCACCGATGGTCTTGGCGCTGACGGTCATGGCGTCGCGATGAAGAAGCCCCACTTCATCAAGCGACGCCATGACCGCAGCTAGCCCCCCGGCATAGTAGAAATCTTCCATCAGGAACCGCCCCGACGGCATCAGGTCGACAATGGTTGGAACGTCGCGGCCAAGGCGGTCCCAGTCATCGAGGCTGAGATCGACGCCGACCCGGTTGGCGATGGCGATCAGATGCAGCACCGCATTGGTCGAGCCGCCGATCGCGCCATTGACGCGGATGGCATTCTCGAAGGCTTGCTTGGTCAGGATCTGCGAAATCGTCACGTCGCGGCGGACAAGATCGACGATCTGCCGTCCGGCCAGCTGGGCAAGCACGCCGCGGCGCGAATCCACCGCCGGGATCGCTGCATTGTCCGGCATGCCGATGCCGAGCGCTTCCACCATGCTGGCCATGGTCGAAGCGGTGCCCATCGTCATGCAGCTGCCCGCCGACCGGCTCTGGCCTTGTTCGGCGGCGAGGAAGTCGGCGATCGGCATGCGGCCGGCCTTGACCTCCTCGGCGAATTTCCAGACATGCGTCCCCGAGCCGATATCCTGTCCGCGGAACTTGCCGTTGAGCATCGGCCCGCCCGAAACGGCGATGGTCGGCAGGTTGCAGGAGGCAGCCCCCATCAGCAGCGCCGGCGTGGTCTTGTCGCAGCCGACCAGCAGGATGACGCCGTCGATCGGATTGCCGCGGATGGATTCCTCGACATCCATGCTGGCCAGGTTACGAAACAGCATGGCGGTGGGGCGCATGTTGCTTTCGCCCAGCGACATCACGGGGAATTCCAGCGGCAGGCCGCCGGCTTCGTAGACGCCACGCTTGACGTGGTCTGCCAGTGCCCGCAGATGCGCATTGCACGGGGTCAGTTCCGACCAGGTGTTGCAGATGCCGATCACCGGGCGGCCGTCGAAAGCATCTGCCGGAATGCCCTGGTTCTTCATCCAGCTGCGGTGCATGAAGGCGTTCTTGCCTTCACCGCCGAACCAGGCTTCGGACCGCAGTTTGCGTTTGGTCTCGGTCACGATTGCTGGCCCCGGCCGTTGCGGCGTTTGTTGCGGTTCTCGACGCTGCGGCGCACGTCGTCCTCGGCATTGTCGATGAGCACCAGCAGCGCCTTTTGCGCGCCGGCAGCGTCACCGGCGGCGATCTTCTCGGCGACTTCCCGGTGCAGCGGCAAGGAGTGGCGCTGGCCTTCCGGATTGTCGTTGGAGAGGCGAAAGCTCATCACCAACGCGGTTTCGACCAGTGCCGCCAGCGAACCGATCAGCTCGTTGCCGGTCATGCGCAGGATGGTCTGGTGGAACACCAAATCGGGCTTTGCGAAGCGGTCGCCGTCATCGCTGACTGCTTCCATTTCGGCCAGTGCCGCATGGATCTCGGCGATCTGCGCCGGCGTGGCGCGCTGGGCGGCAAGGGCCGCCGACATCGGTTCGATGGCCCGCCGCAATTCGAACAGCGCCCGGACATCCTCGGCGCTGACACCGCCGGCATAGCGCCATGACAGCACGTCCGGATCGAGGAAATTCCAATCGGCGCGCGGACGCACCCGTGTGCCGGTCTTTGGCCGCGATTCGACCAGCCCCTTGCCGGCCAGCACCTTGATCGCCTCGCGCAGCACCGTGCGGCTGACCCCCAGCATCTCGCTGGAATCGTCGGCACTGGGCAGGGCCTCGCCGGGCACGAAGTCACCTTGCACGATGCGCAGGCCGATCTGCTCGACGACGGTCGCGTGCAGCGCGGTGGAACCGCTGGAAACCGCCACGGCAACCCGTGACGTGCGCGCGGTGCTGAACGATTTTCTATTCTTCATACTATTCATATGATATGTCTTATAGCCGTGGCGATTGGAGTCAAGGGATGGGGGAGTGCCGATGGCAAAGAATTACGCTGCCGTTGCCGTGCAACGCACGGAACTGGTCTCGATCAGTGACGGCGTCGCGACGGTCGAAATTGCGCCCGCCGCTGGTGGAGCTCTGGCGTCGTATCGGTGGTGGCGGGATGGCTCGGCCGTGGATTGGCTGCGCCCGGCGGGCCCAGCGGCGATCAGCCGTCGCGATGCCGGCGCCATGGCTAGCTTCCCGCTCGTGCCCTATTCCAACCGCATCAGGGATGGCCGCTTCGAATTCGCGGGGCGTTCCATTCAACTGCCGACAGGGCCGGACGATCCACATCATGAGCACGGCCATGGCTGTCGTCGTCCGTGGACGGTCGTGAGCCATGAAGCGAGCACGATCGTCCTGCGCTATCGCCACGCCGCCGATTCCTGGCCGTGGAGCTATGAAGCCGAGCAAGTGATCTCCCTGGCCGAAGGCAGGCTTTTCATGACCATTGCGGTGCGCAACCTGTCGGACGCGCCGATGCCGGCTGGCTTCGGCCTCCATCCCTATTTCCCGTCGACACCGTGGACGCATGTCCAGGCACGGGTATCAGGCATGTGGGAAACCGATACGGAGGTCCTGCCCGTCCGGCATGTCCCGCCGCCCGTTGGGGCCGATCCATCCATCGGCTTTGACGTCTCGGAAGTGGACTTCGACACGGTCTTCACCGGATGGGCGCGCCGCGCCCGGATTTCTTGGCCCGAACACGGACGGCAGCTGGACATCGAGGCCGAGGCGCCGCTCGATTTCCTCGTCCTCTACACGCCGCCGGGCGAGCCGTTCTTTTGCGCCGAGCCGGTCAGCAACATCACCGATGCTTTCAACCGGATGGACGACGAGGAGATCGACGCCGGCGGCATCGTGCTGGCGCCTGGCCAGAAGCAATCCGCCAGCGTTCGTTTCACGCCGTCGCTGGTCATTTGACCTTCGCTGCCAGCCGTTTGAAACGAAGCCAGGTCAGAACGGATAGTGCTGCCCCGGATCCTCGATCGTCACCCAGCGCAGGTCTGTGAATTCGGCGATGGAGGCCTTGCCGCCAAAACGACCGTAGCCCGAGCCCTTGACGCCGCCGAACGGCATCTGTGCCTCGTCACCGACCGTCGGTCCGTTGATATGGCAGATGCCTGCCTGGATGCGGGCGGCGACCGCCATGGCACGTTTGATGTCGCGGCTGAACACCGCTGACGACAGGCCGTATTCGGTGTCGTTGGCGACCCGCACCGCCTCGTCCTCGCCCTTCACCCGGATCACCGGCTTGACCGGGCCGAAGGATTCTTCGGCGTAGACACGCATCGCCGGGGTGACGTGATCGAGAAGTGTCGCCTCGACCACGGTGCCCGTGCGCTTGCCGCCGGCGACAAGCTTCGCGCCTTTGGCCGCCGCATCGGCAACGAGTTCCTCCATCTTGTCAGCCGCCTGGCTGCTGATCAGCGAGCCGAGCACGACATGGCCGCGCGGGTCGCCGGCTGGGAGCTGGGACGCACGGGCGGCGAGCTTGGCGACGAATTCGTCTGCGATCTTCTCATCGACGATCAGCCGCTCTGTCGACATGCAGATCTGGCCCTGATGCATGAAGGCGCCGAAGGTGGCCGCGTTCACCGCGGCGTCGATGTCGGCATCGTCCAGCACCAAGAGCGGCGCCTTGCCGCCGAGTTCGAGCAGCGCCGGCTTCAGATGCCGGCCGGCGAGCTCGGCGATGATCCGGCCGACCTTGGTCGAGCCGGTGAAATTAACGCGTTTCACGGAGGAATGCGCGACCAGTGCTTCGACGATTGCCGCGGCATCCCTGGGATCGTTGGTGACGACATTGATGACACCCTTGGGCAGGCCCGCCTCGACCAGCACCTGGCCGATCAGCCGGTGCGTGCCCGGGCACATTTCCGAGGCTTTCAGCACCACGGTGTTGCCGCAGGCGATCGGCATGGCTACGGCACGCGTGCCGAGAATGATCGGCGCGTTCCAGGGTGCGATGCCGAGGCACACACCGGCCGGCTGGCGGACCGCCATGGCGAGCGTGCCCGGCTTGTCGGACGGGATGATCTCGCCTGAAATCTGAGTCGTCATTGCCGCTGCCTCGCGCAACATGTTGGCCGCCAGCATGACGTTGAAACCAGCCCACGGGCCGGTGGCGCCCGTCTCTTCCATCATCAGCTTGGTGAATTCGCCGACCTTGGACGCCATCACGTCGGCTGCCTTTGACAGCAAGGCGCGGCGTTCGCCGGGACCGGTCTTCGACCATGCCGGGAAGGCGGCGGCCGCGGCTTCGGCGGCTGCGTTGGCGTCGGCCACGCTTGCCGCGGCTGCACGCGTCGCCAGCTTGCCGGTGAACGGGTCGATACGGTCGTAGGAGGCCGAACCGGACGCATCCCTTTTGTCGCCGTCGATCAGAAGTCCGATATCCATGGCTGTCTCCTTCGCTCCATCCCGAGCGCCTTGATGGTTTTAGAAGCCGAGCACTTCGGCATTGATCGATGCTTCGAGGCCACCGTCAACCGGCACATTGGCGCCGTTGACCCAGCGTGCGCCATCCGAGCACAGGAACAGCACGACCGGCGCGATGTCACCCGATGTACCGGCACGTCCGACCCGGGCGATGTCGCTGTCGACGCGGGCGTCACCAAGCACGGTGCGGAATTGTTTCAGGATCGGCGTTTCGACCGGGCCGGGGCTGACCGCATTGACGCGGATGCCTCGGTGTTTGAACAGATCCTGATGCGCAGCGCGGAAGGTCCACAAGAGCAGCAGCTCCTTGGAAACGGGATAGCCTTCCTCGTTCTTCACAGCGTGGTCGGCGACCACTTTGGCGACATCGGGGAAACCCTCGATGGCGACCATCGAGGCGGCGCGGTTGAGATTGGCGCGCCAGCCATAGCCTGCGATCGAAGCAACGTTGACGATGGCGCCGCCTTCGCGAAGTCTTGGCGCAAGCCCTTCCGAGAGTGCCCTGAGACCGAAGAAGTTGACGGCCAGCGTCGATGCCGCGCCGGTGTTGCCGGAGAGGCCGGCGACATTGCAGAGCGCGTCGATGCGTTGCGGCAGGCGCGTGATGAGCTCATCGACGCCCGCCTTCGACGAGATGTCGGCCTTGACGAAACTGCCTATCGGTGCGGCCGGCTCACGCACATCGACGCCGATCACATCGGCACCAAGCTGGCCGGCGAGTTCCGCCGTGCGCGCACCGATGCCGGAGGCGACGCCGGTGATGAGGATGGTCTTGCCGAAAAGCATGGTCATGCCTTCTCCTGATGCGGTGTGGTTTGCCGCGCCGCGGGCGCGTCGTCGGCTGGCGCGGCCGGATTTCCGGGAAGCTTGACGCGGTAGCCGACCGGCAGCAGGCGCAGCCCGAAGCGCTCCTCGATCGTCCCCCAAAGGCCGCGCGGCAGGAACAGCGAGAACAGCACGGCAGTGGCGCCGAGGCCGACGAGGTACCAGACGCCGGCGCCGCCGAACCATGTCTCGATGAGGAAGAACACCACAGCGCCGAGAATGGCGCCTTCGAAAGTGCCGATGCCGCCGACCAGCACCATGAAGATCATGTAGGCGGTCCATTGCACATTGAAGTAGGTCTTCGGCTGGAAGGTGATGGACGTCGCCAGCCACAGCGCGCCGGCGATGCCGATGCCGAAGGCGGCAAGCACGAACAGCAGACGCTTGGTGCCGGTGACGCGCACGCCAACCGAGGCGGCGGCATCTTCGTTATCGCGGATCGCGCGGATGGCGGCGCCCGTGCTGCCGCGCAGCAGGCCGAAGAGGACGGCGAGCAGCGCCGTCATCGAGGCCAGCGCCAGCCAGTAGATCGTCACCCGCCTTATCGAGCCATCGTAGACATTGAGCGAGATCAGCGAGGTGCCGGTTTCGCCTTGTACCAGCCGGTCGAGATTGACCAGCAGATGGGTGAGGGCCGCGATCACCCACATGCCGATGGCGAACTCGCCGTTCCTCAGCCGCAGCATGAACAGCGACAGCGGCCAGGAAACCGCGCCGACGATAATTCCCGATGCAAACAGCGCTAGGAAAGGATTGAGGCCGACATCGGCCAGCCGGATGGCGAAATAGGCGCCAAGCCCGAAGAACACCTGCTGGCCGACAGAGACCAGCCCGCCGAAACCGGCCAGCGCGTTCCACATCGTAGCCAGGATCACGTAGATGAACAGCGCCGTCATGCGGTCGACCGCGCCGGCCGACAGGAATTGCGGGGCAATTGCAAGCAGCGCGATGATGATCGCGACCGCGATCGCCGCGATACGCGACGCCGCCGTACCACGTTCGATGACTGGTGAGGACGAGGCCGCGCTCATGACGCGATCCGGGAAGGCAGGCGCAATAGCCCACGCAGGCCAAGGCCGGACGCCGAAAGCCGCACGAACAGCACGACGAGGAAGATCGCGTGGCCACCGATCAGAAATCCCTGCGGATGCACTTGCGCGCCGAGTGTCTGGGCCAGCGCGAGCACAATGCCGCCGATCAGCGTTCCCCACAGCGACCCGGCACCGCCGATCACCGCAGCCTCGAAGGCGAACAGCAATTGCGGCGCGCCGGCATAGGGATCGAATGTGGCGCGCATGCCGAGGAACGCGCCGGCAAGGCCGACCGTGACCAAGGCGATGGCAGCCGCAATGGCATTGGCGCGCCGTGCATCGACGCCGACCAGCCCGGCGGTGTCTGGGTCTTCCGAAGTGGCGCGGATCGAGCGCCCAAGCCCGGTGCGGGTCAGGAACAGCTGCAGACCGCCAAGCAGGACCACGGCGGCGGCGAACATGATCACCGCGAGCTTGCCGACATAGATGCTGCCAGGCCATTCCCAGGAATCGTAGGACAGGCTGCCGATATAGGGCGCCAGCGAACGCGTGTTCGCGCCGAACTGCTGGAAGAGCATGTTATCGATGACGATGGCGAGGCCGAACGTCGTCAGGATCGGCAGCAGGGCGCCGCCACGCGCGCTGCGCTCGAGCAGGAAGCGCTGCAGCGCCCAGCCGATCACGGCCATCACCGGCAATACGATGAGCAAGCCGAGAAACGGCGAGACGTGAAACCGCGAGGCCAGCAGCCACAGCGCATAGGCGGCGAATACGGCAAGACTGCCATGGGCGAGGTTGATGATACGCATCACCGAAAACATGAAGGACAGGCCGCAGGCGATCAGCGCGTAATAGCCGCCGAGCAGGATGCCCTGGATGATCTGGTTGCTCATGCCGGAACGCTCCCGGTGCTTTTCCGGTGCAGGCCGAAATAGGCTTTCGTCACATCCTCACGCGACACGCTCTTGCTGTCGCCCTCGAGCGCAATTCGCCCCTCCAGCATGCAGATGACCTTGTTCGAGACCGAAAGCGCCCGGTTGAGGTCCTGTTCGACCAGGATGATCGTCGTACCCGAACTGATCAGGCCCTGGAGTGCCGCGTAGACACGGTCGACGATCAGCGGCGACAGGCCAAGCGAAACCTCGTCGAGCAGCAGCACGTCCGGATTGCTCATCAGCGCCCGGCCGATCGCGGTCGCCTGCTGCTCGCCGCCCGACAGATGGCCGGTCTTGGCATGACGGCGCGGCTTCAGATTGGGAAACATCTCGAGCACCTTGGCGACGTTCCAGTCGCCTGGCCGCCCAGCGGTCCTGCCGAGCAAAAGGTTCTCCTCGACCGTCATCCGCACGAACAGCTTTCGCCCCTCCGGCACCAGCGCGACGCCCATGCCGACCCGTTTGTGCGACGGCACGCCGGTGATATCGGCGCCGTCGAGAAGCACGCGGCCGGCCGCCGGCCGATGCGCGCCGGCGATGGCCCTGAGCAGTGTCGTCTTGCCGGCGCCGTTGGCGCCAACCAGCGCCAGCGTCTCGCCGCGTTCGATGCTGAAGCTGACGCCGCGCACCGCCTGCAGCAGGCCGTGCCGGACAACCAGGTTTTCGACCGAAAGCAGGCTCATTTCGGGCCTCCGCCGAGATAGGCGCGCACGACCTCGGGGTCGGCCATCACCGCTTGGGGTTCGCCATCGGCGATGATTTTCCCCGCATCCATGCAGATCAGCCGCTCGGCCACCTGCAGCAGGATATGCACGATGTGCTCGATCCAGACGATGCCGATCTTGCGGCGGCGCAACTCCTTGATCGTGTCGACCAGTTCGCCGGCCTCGCCGTCGGTCAGGCCGCCGCCGATCTCGTCCAGCAGCAGCAGCGTCGGTCTGGCCGCCAATGCGCGCGCCAATTCCAGCCGCTTGCGATCGAGCAGCCCTAACGTCTCGGCGCGCCGGTTGGCGACGCCAATCATGCCGCACAGTTTCAACGAGTTCAGCGCTTCCTCATAAGCCTCGTCGCGGCCGAGACCGGCACCATGCGACGCGGCGACGAAGACGTTCTCGAAGGTGGTCATCTCGCTGAACGGTTTCGGCACCTGGTGCGTGCGCACCAGGCCGAGCCGGCAGCGCTGCGTCGCCGGCAGGGACGTCACATCATCCCCCTTGAAACTGACCGTGCCCGAGCTTGGCGGAAAGGCGCCGCCAAGCACGCTGAGCAGCGTCGTCTTGCCGGCGCCGTTCGGGCCGACAATGCCGACCGCCTCGTCCGCTGCCATGGTGAAGTCGACGGCATCCAGCACCACGAGCGCGCCGAAGCGCTTGTGGATGCCGGCGGCGGCGAGAACAGCCTGTTGTTGCGGATGGGTCACCAGGCGTTCCTCGTCAGCGGTCCGTCAGCCGTTGTAAGGCAGAAGCTTTGCTTCGACAGGCACTTTCGGATCGGTGGCGTTCTCGGTCACGACGTAGTCGAGCGGGAACTTGGCTCCTTCCTTGGCGGCGATCCACTGCGTGCCGATGATCGGGCCGGGCGAGACATTGGCCACGGGGCCGCTGGTGAAGTCGACCTTGCCGATCATGGTCTCGGTGTTGAGCGTGCTCAGCGCCTTCGCCACAGCGGCCTTGTCCTTGGGGTCGGTGCTTGCCTTCATCGCCTCGAAGCCGGCGTCGAGCAGCGACATCGAGGCGCCGAGCTGCTGCGTCCACTGCTTGCCGCTCGTCGCTTCGTAGCCGTCGGCCAGTTCGGTTCCCGAAACGCCGGTCAGCGGCGACTTGTAGGGGAAGGCCTTGTGCCAGTAGGCGGCGCTCGAAATCTTCATGCCGAGGTCGCCGAGCGCCTCGATGTCGGACGGGAACAGCCCGGTCTTGGCGACCTGGCAGATCTTGATCTGCTTGATCAGCCCTTGCTGTGCCGCCTGGCGCCAGAAGGCGGCGAAGTCAGGCGGGATCGGGAAGGAATTGAAGATCTCGACGCCCTCCTGCTTGAACAGCGCGATCTGCGAGGAATAGTCGGTGGTGCCGGTTTCATAGGCGCCGGGATCGACGATGGTGAAACCCTGCTTGGCCAGCAGCGGTGCGAGATGAGCGCGGATGGCGTTGCCGTCGGCGTCGTTCGGATACATGACGCCGACCTTCTTGTTGGTCTCGATCAGGTTCCACTGCGAGACGTAGGCCCTGAAGAATTCGTCGACCCCGAAGCCGAAATGATAGGTCCATTTGAACGGCGAGGGCGCGCCGGGCTTGGCGCCACGGCCGAAATACCAGGCCTCCCACGGCATGACCGTCGACAGGCATGGCACGCCGGCGGCTTCGCAGGCATCGGCCACCGGATTGATCACTTCGGGCGTCGATGTCGCGAGCATCAGGTCGATGGCCTGATTGTTGATCAGGTCCTTGGCGAGCTGGCCCGCGCGGGAGGGATCCGATTGCGTATCCTGATCGAGGATTTCCACACTGTATTTCTTGCCGCCGAGCTCGATGCCGCCGGCCAGCGCCTTGCGGGCAAGATCGAGCACGTAACCGTCGGTCTCGCCGAAGCCGCCGAGCGGTCCGGTGCGCGGGCTGACGAAGCCGACCTTCAGCGTGTCGGCGGCCTGGGCGAAGGCCTTGTTGCCGCCAAGTGCCAGGGCAGTGCCGCCGGCAATCGAGGTGGCGATGAACTGGCGTCGCGAAATGCCGGAAATGCCGGGTTTGCTGCCGATAGAATGGGCCATATGTTCCTCCCTCTGTGGCTCCTCCATCGCCACAGTGCACCAGCGTTTTGGTTCGGTAAAATGATATTTTGCGGCGTTTCATTAACCTCTGGGTTAGCAGAGTTTCGATGAGACGAAGGGCAGTTGGCCGTTCGGCGGCTCAGTTGCCCGGCCTTGCCGCCTCGCGGATGGTTTGCAACAGGATGGAGAAGGCGGGCGAGAGGGCGGTGTCGGTGCGCATCGTCAGCCCGACCGGCCCCTTGGTTTCCTCGGTGTCGACCGGCAAGGCGACGAAAGCGCCGCTCGCGATCTCGTTGGCGACCACACCGGCCGAAATGATCCACACCGCATTGCTCTGCCGCACGAAGGCGCGGCCGAACGAATCCGAGACCGTCTCGATCTCGGTGGCCGGCGCGGTCATGCCGTTGGTTATGAACAGGCGATCGACAAAGGGCCGGATGACGGATTCCCGGGTCGGCATCAGCACCGGAAATTCGTCGAGGCTGGCGAAGATGTCGGCCCCCGGCTCCAGCAGCGGATGTCCGGCCCGCACCACGAACAGCACCTGTTCGGAGTAGAGATGCTCGAAGAAGAAACCGGTCATGTTCTCGGGTGCCGCCAGCCGCCCGACGACGAGATCGAGCGCGCCGGTGCGCAGTTGTTCGAGCAGCACGGCGTTCTCGCCGGTGACGATCTTGAGCGCGGCGCCCGTGTTTTCCACCAGGAACAGGCTCATGGCCCGCGGCATGACCTTCGCCGACACCGTCGGCAGCGCGCCGATGCGGATCGGATGGCGATTGACGGCGCCGTCCTGGCGAACGGAATCGACGCCGCGCTTCAGGGCCGTGATCGCCGAACCGGCATGGCTGAGGAAAATCTCGCCAAGCCTCGTGACGCGGATGCCGCGCCCGTCACGCTCGACGACGGCGATACCGAGCGCTTCTTCCAGTTCACGCAGCGTCTTGGTCACCGCCGGAGCGCTGACATGCAGGAAGTCGGCGGCGCGAGCCACGCTGCCCTGTCGTGCGACTTCCAGGAATGCCTGCAGGTGACGGAACCGGATGCGGTTCTCGGACATGGATTTGATAACCCCTGAGTTAATGAAACGGCGCAAAATATCATTTTACCGAACCAAATGCCTTGTGCAATGTGGAGATGGAGGATCGAAATCGTGCCATTCGTCACCCTTGGCGGCATCACGCTGCATCACCGATATGTCGAGGCGAACGGCAGGACGCCACCGGTGGTGTTTATCAATTCGCTCGGCACCGACTTCCGCATCTGGGACGAGGTCGTTGCGCTGCTGGCCGGCGAGATGCCTCTGCTCGTCTATGACAAGCGTGGTCACGGCCTTTCCGACAATGGCGGCGGCGTGCGCTCCATTGACGACCATGCCGACGATTTGAGCGCCCTCATCGACCATTTCGGTTTCGACAGGATTGTTCTGGTCGGCCTGTCGGTTGGCGGCATGGTCGCGCAACGCCTCTACGCCCGCCGGCCGGAGATCGTCCAGGGCCTGGTCCTCAGCGATACGGCCCACAAGATCGGCACTGCCGAGAGCTGGAACGGTCGCATTGCGACCGTCGAGCGCGACGGCATCGAGGCGATAGCCGACGGCGTGATGAAAGTGTGGTTCACGCCGGATTTCCATGCCGCGCGCGCCGCCGACCTTGCCGGCTGCCGCAACATGCTGACCAGGCAGGCGCTGCCTGGCTATGTCGGAACCTGCATGGCGGTCCGCGATGCCGACTTGACCGAGGCCGCGCGCCGCATCGCGGTGCCGACGCTCTGCATCGTCGGCGACCAGGATGGCTCGACGCCTCCCGATCTTGTCCGCTCGCTGGCTGGGCTGATCCCTGGCGCGCGCTTCGAGGTGATCCGCGACGCGGGACATATCCCTTGTGTCGAACGGCCCGAAGCGCTCACCACCTTGATCCGCGACTTTGTCGCCTCGCTTCCCAGGGGAAAGCCCGCTCATGGATGATGTCTCCAAACCCCCCAACCGATACCGGACCGGGGTCGAAGTCCGCCGCGCCGTGCTCGGCGATCCGCATGTCGATCGGGCCGAGGTCGCTGCCACCGATTTCGACCAGCCTTTCCAGGACCTGATCACCGAGGCCGCCTGGGGAACGGTGTGGGCCAGACCAGGCTTTTCGAAGCGCGAGCGCTCGATCGTCACGCTGGCGTTGCTGGCGGCACTCGGCCATGATGAGGAGGTCGCCTTGCATGTGCGCGCCACCGCCAACACCGGAGCGACGCGCGAAGATATCTGCGAAACGTTCCTGCATGTCGCCATCTATGCCGGCGTGCCGGCGGCCAACCGTGCCTTCAAGATTGCCAAGGAGGTGTTTTCGGAAATGGACGGGGACAAGGCTGCTCATGGCTGAGCCGGGCTCCAACCGGACGCCGGAAACCGGCGCCTTCTTCCAGCGCGACCGCCAATGGCATCCGCCGGCGTTCACGCCGGCCTACAAGAGTTCTGTGCTGCGTTCTCCGCAGAAGGCATTGCTGTCGTTCGACAACACGCTGTCGGAACTGACGGGCCCTGTGTTCGGCCATGCCATGATCGGCGAACGCGACAACGACCTGATCCACAATTTCGCCAGGCCAGGCGAGAGCGCCATCGGCGAGCGCATCATCGTCCATGGACGGGTGCTCGACGAACGCGGCGTTGGCGTGCCCGGCGCCTTGCTCGAATTCTGGCAGGCCAATGCCGGCGGCCGCTACCGCCACAAGAAGGACGGTTATCTCGCCCCGCTCGATCCGAATTTCGGCGGATGCGGCCGCACCATCACCGGCGAGGACGGCTCCTATGCCTTCCGGACCGTCAGGCCCGGTCCTTACCCCTGGCCGAATGGCCCAAACGATTGGCGGCCGGCACATATCCACTTTTCGCTTTTCGGCCACGGCTTCGCGCAGCGGCTGATCACGCAGATGTATTTCGAGGGCGATCCGCTGATCTGGCGCTGTCCGATCGTCGGCGGCATTCGCGACAAGGCGGCCGTCGAAGCGCTGATCGCCGCGCTCGACATGCAGTCGACCATCCCGATGGACGCGCTTGCCTACAAATTCGACATCGTGCTGCGCGGGCGCCGCTCGACGCTGTTCGAGAACAGACCGGAGGGCAATTGATGGCGCAGTCGCTCGACCGGCCGAAGGAGAGCCCTTCGCAGACCGCCGGACCTTATGTCCATATCGGGCTGACGCCGAATTTTTGCGGCATCGGCGGCGTTTATGAGAGCGACCTTGGCGCAACAATGGTCAATGAACGGACCAAGGGCGAGCGCATCGAGCTGCGCATTCGCGTGCTCGACGGTACCGGCACGCCCCTGAAGGACGCGCTGATCGAGATCTGGCAGGCGGATGGCGACGGGCTCTACAATTCGCCTGCGGAGATGCGCGGTGCCGCCGATCCGAATTTCCACGGCTGGGGCCGTTGCGCGACCGACATGGAAACCGGTCTCTGCGCCTTCGAGACCGTCAAACCCGGTCGCGTGCCGTTCCGCGACGGCCGCCTGATGGCGCCGCACATCACGCTCTGGATCGTCGCGCGGGGCATCAACCTCGGTCTGCACACACGGCTCTATTTTTCCGACGAGGAAGAGGCGAATGCCGAGGATCCGATCCTGGCCCGCATCGAGCACCGCATCCGCGTGCCGACGCTGATCGCCGAGCGCAAGGACAACGCTTACGTCTTCGATGTCCATCTCCAGGGGGAGAAGGAAACGGTCTTCTTCGACAGCTGATGGACGCAAGGAGCAGGACATGACCGTATCGCCCTTCGACCATCCGCTGCTTTCCGGCCTGCTCGGCGACGAGGAAGCGGCGCGGCATTTTTCGGTGGAAGCCGACATTGCCGCGATGCTCGCCTTCGAACGCGCGCTGGCCGAGGCCGAGGCCGACTGCGGCATCATTCCCAGGGAGGCCGCAGCGGCGATCGTCAAGGCGCTTGCCTCGTTCCGGCCCGATACCGGCAAGCTGCGCGCCGGCGTCACCAGGGACGGCGTCGTGGTGCCCGAACTGGTGCGCCAGATCAAACTGGCCGTCGGCGAACCGCATGGCGGTTCCGTCCATTTCGCCGCGACCAGCCAGGACGTCATCGATACCAGTCTCGTGCTTCGGCTGAAATCCGTCGTCGAGCATCTTGGCCTGCTGCTGACCGAGACCATCATAAGGCTCGCCTCGCTCGAGGAGCGCTTCGGGGGTAGGGCGCTGACCGGGATGACCCGCATGCAACCAGCAGTCCCGATCACGGCGGCGGATCGCGTGACCGCGTGGCGGGCGCCGCTGCAGCGGCATCAGGAGAGGCTGTCGCAACAGTCGGCGCGCCTGCTGGTCGTGCAGTTCGGCGGCGCCGCCGGAACGCTGGAAAAGCTTGGCGACAAGGGGCCGGCGGTGCGCGCGGCGCTAGCGGGCAGGCTCGGCCTCGGCGACGCGCCGCAATGGCACAGCCAGCGCGATGCGCTCGCCGATCTTGCCGGCCTGATGTCGCTGATAACGGGAAGCCTCGGCAAGTTCGGCCAGGACATCGCGCTGATGGCGCAAGGCGGCACCGATATCGAGCTATCGGGCGGTGGCGGCTCGTCGGCCATGCCGCACAAGCAGAACCCGGTGAGGGCCGAGGCGCTGGTGGCGCTTGCGCGTTTCAACGCCACGCAGCTTTCCGGCATGCATCAAGCGCTGGTGCATGAGCAGGAGCGCTCGGGCGCGGCCTGGACGCTGGAATGGCTGCTGCTGCCGCAGATGATCGTCGCCACCGCCGCATCCTTGCGCCTTGCCGCCGAACTGGCCGCGCGGATCGAAAGTCTCGGCCACTGATGCGCACCCAGGTTCTGATTGTTGGCTCGGGACCGTCCGGCCTGCTGCTTGGGCAGCTTCTGGCCGGCATCGGTGTCGAGACGGTTATCCTCGAGCGCTCCAGCCGCGAGCATGTGCTCGGCCGCGTGCGTGCCGGTGTCTTGGAGCAAGGTACCGTCGAATTGCTGGAAGAGGCTGGTGCGGCAGCAAGGCTGCATGCCGAAGGCTTGCCCCATTCCGGCATCTCGCTCGCCTTCGACGGGCGCCTGCACCGCATCGATCTCACGGCACTCACAGGCGGCAAGCATGTCACCGTCTATGGCCAGACCGAGGTGACGCATGATCTGATGGACAAGCGCGACGCGATGGGGCTCGTCACCGTCTATGAGGCAGCCGATGTCGCGCTGCACGATTTCGATGGCGCGGCGCCGTTCGTCACCTATGAGAAGGACGGCATCACTCATCGCATCGATTGCGACTTCATCGCCGGCTGTGATGGCTATCACGGCGTCAGCCGCAAATCGGCGCCGGAGCGCGCGCTGAAAACCTTCGAGCGGCAATATCCGTTCGGCTGGCTGGGCGTGCTGGCGGAAGTGCCGCCGGCCGATCCTGAACTGGTCTACGCCAATCACGAGCGAGGCTTTGCGCTGTGCTCGATGCGCTCGACGCATCGCAGCCGCTACTACGTGCAATGCCCGCAGGGCGATCGGGTCGAGGCATGGTCCGACGATCGGTTCTGGGACGAATTGCGCCGCCGCTTGCCGGAGCGGACGGCAGCAGGCGTCACCACCGGGCCGTCCTTCGAAAAGTCGATCGCGCCGCTACGCTCCTTCGTCGCCGAGCCGATGCGTTTCGGCCGGCTGTTCCTGGTCGGCGACGCCGCCCATATCGTGCCGCCGACGGGCGCCAAGGGGCTCAATCTCGCCGCCAGCGACGTGTGCTATCTCTTTGCCGGTTTGCGCGACTTCTATCGCGAAAAATCCATGGCCGGCATCGACGCCTATTCGCAAAGGGCGCTGGCGCGGGTGTGGAAGGCGGTCCGCTTTTCCTGGTGGATGACGACCATGCTGCACCGTTTTCCCGACACCGGCGATTTCGGTCAGCGTATCCAGGAGGCCGAGCTCGATTACCTCGTGCACTCGCGCGCGGCCTCGACCGCATTGGCGGAAAACTATGTCGGCCTGCCTTTCTGAAGGCGGCTATCCATGGCGCTGCGCGGCGAAGATCGCTGGCCGGGCATCGGCGCCGATCATTGGGGCCTAGTCCGTTGCGCTGGCGTAAATGTCGAGAACCTCAGTCACGCTTGCGATCAGGAGTTCGCTGGCTTTTGGCGCGACGGATCCGCTCGCCACCACGCCGTCGAGACGGCCGAGATACTGGCTGATCAGGGGAGAGGGGATGTCGCGCTCGCCCAGCGCCTGCATCAGCGCGTTCACGGCCTGCCGAGCCGCCTCCGCCGGCCAGTAGTAGCGGATACGGTCGCTGTAGGAGAAATGCCGCTCGATCCGCTGCTCGGCCTCGCTGCCATGATAGTAGTTCTTCCAGTTGCCCGGCGCCGCCAGCATGACGCGCTCCATCGCCGCCGGCAGGTTTTCGCGCGCCGGGTCAGGAACCAGAATGTCGGCAATATGGCTCAGGCCATAGAGCGCTTCACGCAGCGCGAAGGTCAGCCATGGTCCGACTTTCAGGATGGCGAAGCCATCGTCGACAAGTGCGCTCAGCGCTTCGACCGGCTGGTAGTCGGTCGAGTGGGCCTCGAAGACGAATTGCGGCAGGTCCCGCAGCGTGCCGGCGAGCGCCCGGGCGCGTTCCGGGCGGTAGGCGATCACCTCGGCATTGCCGAATTCGACACCCGGCTGCACAACGACGCCGATCACCCGCGAGAAGGCATGGTCGAGGCCACGCCGGCTGAAGGCAGCGCGATGAATGCGCACCGTCTCACCCGCTGCCTCCGGTGTCGTCACCGCCAGATGGTCCATCGCTTCCAGGGCGCCGCCCGGCACCGGCACTTCCGTGCCGATGACATAGACAGGCCTGGTGTCGCCTGTTCGTTCGACCGCGGCCTCCGCCACCTCGGCCAGTACGGCGGCGCGCGCGGCGATCGTGGCGTCGGGCGGTGCAGCGCCTTCGCCGGCGCAGCCCATGCTGGCGTCCAGGTGGATCTTGGTGAAGCCGGCCTCGGCATAGGCATCCACCATGCGCGATGCCTTTTCCATGGCCTCGGGCGCCGCCAGGTGCTTCCAGGGGTTGGGGCCCAGATGATCGCCGCCGAGCACCAGCCTGTCCAAGGGAAAGCCGGCCTTGCCGGCGATCGTCTCGACGAAGCGGCGGAAATCGCCTGGTGTCATGCCGGTGTAGCCGCCTTCGTGATTGACCTGGTTGCAGGTGGCCTCGATCAGCACATCGGCGCCGCGCGCCTTGCCGTGGCGCAGCGCCGCTTCGATGACCAGCGGATGGGCCGAGCAGATCGAGGCGATGCCGGCGCGTTCGCCAGCCGCACGGCGCGACGCTATGGCGGCCAGCCTGTCGGTCGCCTGGCTCATGCCGGTGTTCCGGTCCTGGCGGTCGCGATGAACGCCTCGACAGCGGCCAGCGAGGCGATGCCTTCCATCGGCCCCTTCTTCGTCACCGCCAGCGCGCCGCAGCCATTGGCGATCTCGAGCGCCCTTTCGGGGACTTCTCCACGCAGCCAGAAGGAGACGAAGGCTGCCGCAAAACAGTCTCCGGCGCCGGTCGGGTCGATTTCCTCGACGACGAAGCCGGGTGACGCGATGCGCCCTGACCGGTCGTAGTGGACGGCGCCCTGCGCGCCCTTCTTGACGACCACGGCGGAGATGCCGCGGTCCAGCATTTCGCGCGCCGCGCTCTCCTCGTCGCTTGCCTTGGCGAAGGTGAACAGTTCCGGCCCGCTCGGCAGGAATACATCGGTCTTCGACAGCACGAAATGCAAGGCGTCGCGCATGCCTGGCAGATCGAGCATCTCCTTGCGGATGTTGGGGTCGAAGGAGACCGTGCCGCCGCGCGTCTTGACGGCTTCGATCCCTTTGCGGGCGACATCGATCACCTCGGGCGAGAACAGCGATGTACCCATGACGTGGAAATGGTCGGCGCCGGCCAGCAGCGCGCGCGCTTCCGTGCCGATCTCGATCAGCCCGGCCGCACTCTGCTTGATGTTGTAGACGAAGTGCCGGCTGCCATCGCTCTCATAGGTGACGAAGGCGGTTCCGGTCGCGGCACCCCGATGGATGGTGATGGCCGAGATGTCGGCGCCGTCGGCGCGCAGGCGCTCTATGTTCAAGTGTCCGAAATCGTCGTCGCCCACTGCCGCGATCAGCCCTGCAGGCTGACCGAGCCGCGCCGCCTGGTCGATGAAGATGGCGGGAGCGCCTGACGGAAACGGACCGATCAGCGGGCCGGGAGCGCGAAAACTCTGGCCGATCCGCTCGGCCATGATCTCGACCAGGATCTCGCCGGCGCAAACCAGTTTCTTCATGTCCTCACCATCTGCCGGACGGTCGGCTGCCGCGTGCTCCCCTATGTCCGTGCGGTTCAAAACCTAAGTCGTCGTTTTCAGAGCGTCAATAAATAATTTGACGTGCGCAATTCTTTTGCGTTGTACTGGAAACGTGGAAATTTGACTGAATAAGTTCGGTCAAGCAATGCTGCCTCACCGCGACGGTCGCAAGACTGATTCTGGCTAGGGCGCGAAGGCTAGCATTGAGAGTAAGGGGCTGAAATATCGATGGCGGAGAAGACCCACCGCACGATGGATGATTTCGCCAGGGCGTCCGGCGTGTCGCGGCCAACCCTGTCGAAGTATTTCGACGATCCGGCCAGCGTGAAGCCGGCGACACGGGCGCGCATCGAGGCGGCGCTTCGTTCCTCGGACTATCAGCCGAACGTTTTCGCGCGCAATCTCAACCGCAAGCGCACCCGCAATGTCGGCATCGTCGTGCCGACGATCACCGATCCGTTCTATGCCGAAATGGTCAGCCGCATCGAACTGCGCTGCCGCGACGAAGGGTTTTGGCCGATCGTCATTTCCTCGCACGGTTCGCCGAAGCTGGAGGCGGAGTCGGTGAGGACGCTGATGTCACTGAAGGTCGCCGGCGCCATCGTCGCTCCTTTGGGAATAGTCTCCGAACCCGGCGTCTTCGAGCGGATGAGCGAGGACATTCCGATCGTCTATTTCGACACCTACATCGAGGGCGACACGCCGTTCGTCGGCAATGACAACCACCAGAGCACCTCGACGATCGTCGATTATCTCTGCCGGTCCGGCGAACCGCCGGTCTATGTCGACATTCCGCACGTCAACCACAATTCGAGCGAACGGCTGCAGAGCTATATCGACACGATGCACGCCGCCGGCCTGGAGTCCGTCGTTCTCAAGGCGGCGGGCGACTACAGCTGGGACTTCGAGCGCATCGGTCACGAATGGATGGACAGGACGCTCGAGAAAGGCGGCCTGCCGGCCCGCACACTGCTCTGCGCCAATGACCGCCTCGCCTTCGGCGTGATGTCGGCTGCCTTCTCGCGCGGGCTGAAGATCGGTCGCCGCGCCGATTGCGATTTCCGTGTCGCCGCTCACGACGATCATCCGCTGAGCCGCTACACCTGTCCCGCGTTGACCACCATGGCGCAGGACTTCGCCGCCATGGCCGGCCGCAGCGTCGAGATCCTGCTGGCCTTGCTGGACGAGGCTGACCCGCCCGGCCAGGATCTGGTGCGCAACGTCAAGCTTGGCGCGACCCTGGTGATGCGTCAGTCGGC
Organism: Mesorhizobium sp. ES1-3; assembly: GCF_020164795.1. NCBI lineage: Bacteria > Pseudomonadati > Pseudomonadota > Alphaproteobacteria > Hyphomicrobiales > Phyllobacteriaceae > Mesorhizobium > Mesorhizobium sp. ES1-3. The sequence continues at coordinate 202,585 of NZ_JAIUGW010000001.1, read as the reverse complement.
CTGAGCACGCGTCTGCCGCTGAAGCCAGGCCGCCGCCTCGCTCACCGCTTGCCGCGCGGCCAGGATGTGGCGGCCCATCGAGACGAAGCCGTGGATCTGACCCGGCCAGTGCCGCAACGCCAGCGGCACTCCTTCGGCCTGCAGGCGCCCGGCATAGGCCGTGCCTTCGTCGACAAGGATGTCGTGGCCGGCGATCACGACGAAGGCGGGCGGTGCGCCGGCAAGGCTGGAGGCCAGCAGCGGTGAGACGCGCCAGTCCGCGATATCGTCAGGCGTTCGCACATAGTGGTCGCGGAACCAGGCCATGGTGGCGGCGGTGAGCCCGAAGCCGTCGCCGAAACGCCGGTAGCTGTCCGCCGTCTGGCGGGCATCGGTGTTGGGATAGATCAGGATCTGGGCGGCAAGCGGCGGCGCCAGCCCGTCGCGGGCAAGCAACGCCAGCACGGCGGCAAGGTTGCCGCCGGCGCTGTCGCCGGCAACGGCAATGCGGCCTGAGTCGATGCCGAGTTCGCCGGCGTTCCCGGCCATGAAGCGCAGCGCTGCCGCGCAATCCTCCAGCCCGGCGGGAAACTTGTGCTCCGGTGCCAGCCGGTAATCGGGACAGACGACGACGGCGTTGCCGAGATTGGCCAGCAAGCGGCAGATCTCGTCATGCGAATCGAGATTGCCGATCACCCAGCCGCCCCCATGCAGGTAAAGTACGGCGCGCGCCCCGGTACGCGAAGCGCCTATACCGCGATGGATGCGGATCGCGACCGGGCCGTTCGGCCCGTCGATCTGCCGTTGCTCGGTTGCCGCGACCGGCTCGTGCTCGCCCTGCTGGGTCGGGAACGAAGCGATATACGCGGCCCGCGCCGCCGCCACGCTGCCATTCTCGAACGGTTCGCCACCGGCGGCACGGCCGATTTCGAGCGCACGCAGCGCATCAGGATCGAGTGTCATCGTCATCTCCGTGCGGATCAGGCGAGCAGGCCGCGTGCCTCGTCTTCGCTCAGCAGGGTCGGCTGGACGACGTCACCGGCAATGGCGACCGAGCTTTTCGTCTCGCCTGAATGAAGGATCGCTTCCATGATCTCCAGCACATGCAGCGCCAGAGTGCCGGAAGCGCGAGGCGTTGCCCCAATCTGCAGCGATCGCACCAGGTCGGCGACGCCGAGCATCCGGTAATTGGCGCGGTCGGGCGCCGCGTAAGGCCAGTTGCGGGCGCCGTAGAGTTCGCCTTCGCTGGCGAAATCCTTCCAGTCGGCGCCGCGTTCGGAGAGCGACACCGTGCCGCCGAACGTGTCGGGGTCAGGCAGGCGCAGCGAGCCCTCGGTGCCGTGCAACTCGATCGGATGGTTGGAATGTTTGAAGACGTCCCATGAGGCGCCGAAGGTGACGGTGGCGCCGGAGCGGAATTCAAGCAGCGACAGCACATTGGTCGGCGTGCCGACCTTGAATTTGGTGTTCTTGAACGGCCCTTCGGCCGATATCAGCCGTTCTTCCTGGCCACGCGTCGCCATCGCCATGACGCGCGCGACAGGACCGAGCAGGTTGACCAGCATGGTGAGATAGTAGGGGCCCATGTCGAACACCGGGCCGCCGCCAGGCTGGTAGTAGAATTGCGGGTTGGGATGCCAGTGTTCCATGCCGCGCCCCATCATGAAGGCGGTGCCGGCGACAGGGCGGCCGATGGCGCCCTCGTCCATCAGGCGGCGCGCTTTGCGTCCGGCCGCACCAAGAAACGTATCGGGAGCCGAGCCGAGCAGTAGGCCACGCCTGGCCGCCTCGGTCACCAGGCGGCGGCCGTCGCTGGCCGAGGTTGCGAGTGGCTTTTCGGTGAAGACATGCTTGCCGGCAGAAAGGGCGGAGAACGAAATGTCGAAATGCGCCGCCGGGATGGTCAGGTTGAGGACGAGGTCGATCTCGGGGTCGGCCAGCAACGCTTCGACGCCGAGAGCGCGAATGCCGTATTCCTTGGCCCGCAACGCCGCCATCTCGGCCGAAATATCGGCGCAGGCACGCAATTCGATGCCGCCGAAAAGCCCTGCGTTGCGCAGGTAAGTCATCGAGATGTTGCCGCATCCGATGACGCCGATGCCGAGTTTGGCCTGTGATTTTGCCTGCATTTTCTGTCGTACCCTCCCAATGCGGTCACGCTGCCCGATCCGTCGCGATGGTGCCGGATCGCGTTCGAAATCGCTATACAACATTTTAAATATTGACGCGCGTAAAATTTTTATAGAACATGCGGAAATGCTGGCGTGACATCGGGAGGCTGCCAGCCCTGGGAGGAGAAGATGAGAGGCAGGAAAATACGGCTGGCCGATACGAATCCCGTGGGCCATCCGCATCGGATCTTTCGGTTGCGGCCATGGACCGCGACGGGTTCAGGCATAGATCACCATGGCTCCCGTTCTATCCAACTGGCTGCGTATTGGACCGGGCAGGCCATCGTCGGTGATCACCACATGGACGCCCGACAACGAAAATGCCTTGGAGGTCCCGCTGACGCCCCATTTGCTCGAGTCCGCAAGGAGGACAACGCGCCGGGCCATGCGCACCAGGTTTCGCTTCGTTCGCGCCATGTCTTCGTTCACGTCGACCACATCCAGTGAGGAGTCGATCGCGTGCGCTCCCACGAAGACCTGATGCGCCACCAAGCCGCCGAGAGCCGTGTCGGCATCGGTAATCAGCGTGCTCACCGTGTCTGGATAGACCCGGCCACCGATCATGTGCACGTCGAGCCCGGGCCGATGCATCAGATGCTGCACGATATTCATCGCCGTGGCCGCGACCACGACATTGTTGAGCGGCGGTAACTGCATGGCAACCTGCATCAATGTCGAGCCGCCGTCGAAGATGACCGATTGGTTGTCCTCGAACAGTTCTACCGCTGCCCGGGCGATGCGTTTCTTCGCATCGAGGTTCGTTTGCATCCGCCGGGCGAACGCGGCCGTGGTCGAATCCGTGGTCCGGGTCACCGCCCCTCCACGGGTCTTGGTCAGTAGTCCCTTGCGGTCCAGTATCTCGAGGTCGGAGCGCACCGTGACTTCCGACACGCCAAAATCGTCGGACAGGTCCTTCGTGCGAACCTGTCCGCTGCGTTGCACCTCACTCAGGATCGATTGGCGTCTCTGCTCCGACAACATTGCCCTCTCCTTGCCTCCATGCGCCGAGCAATCGCCCCGGCCTCGACCCACCTTACCAAAAATACGCAAATTCGAAAGATTTCGAAAGATTGCATTTATCGTTTCTTTCGCAAACACTGGTTCCAGGATTTTGAAACCAAACGATTGGGACATTTTGCACTCATGAGCCTAGGAACCAAAGTGCGCCTTGCGCGCCTCTTTTCGCATCCATCGGGAAATCTTTTTGGCGGCGCGGTCGACCACTTTGTCGGCTATGGCGACGTGCGCAAAGGAGGTCTTGCCGATCTGCCGGGCGCGCTGGCTCGCGTCATGGTGGGCAAACCCGATTACGTCAGCATCCAGCCCGGCACCGCGCGCCATCTATGGCCGCAATACGCGGGCAAGGCTTCCCTGGTCATCCAGGCCGGCTGCTTCACCCCGGACGATCGCATCAGTGAGCTGATTGCAACGCCCGAGGATGCGGTGCGCGCTGGCGCCGATGCGTTGGCCGTGGCCATTCCGGTACGCGGCGCGACCGAGGGCAAATACATACGCTGGCTGACCGATTCGGTGAATGCGGCGGCCCGCTACGGCATGCCGGTAGTCGCGCATATCTACCCTCGCGATTTCACCGAAGGGGCAAAGATCGTCTTCACCCCCGACGAGATCGCCTATGCGGCGCGTATCGGCTACGAGTCCGGCGTCGACGTGATCAAGATCGGTTACACCGGCGATTTCGAGTCGTTCCGAGAGACCGTTCGGACCTGCCCGGTGCCGGTTGTGATCGCGGGTGGCCCGAAGACAGATACGCTGCTCGGCGCCCTCCAGCAGACGGCGGACGCCATCCGTGCCGGCGCGCGTGGTGCCGTGGTGGGCCGCAATCTCTGGGGGCATGGCGATCCGCAGAAGGCAGCGATTGCTTTTCGGGGCGTCATTCATGACGGTCTTTCGGCGCAAGACGCCCTGGCAAGGGCAGGTACCTGAACGATGCCCACCGTCCCTTCAATCCTCGGCTTCGGAGCTATTGCGATCGACGACATCGTCTATGTCGATCAGCCGTTGTCGGCGGGCAAGGGGAAGGTTCTGCAAAGCACCAGAGCTTTCGGCGGAAATGTCGCGACGGCCCTTGCCGCCGTCGCGCGGCTCGGCGGAACCGCCGGGTTCATCGGATGGCTGGGCAGCGCCGCGGACGACGCCGTGCTGTGCGATCTCGTTGCGAGCGGCGTTGAAACCGCATTCGCGCCTCGCCACCCGCACGCACGCCCGGTGCGCTCGCGGATCACCGTCGGCTCGGATGGGGAGCGGTTCATCGCGTATGACGACGAAGCGATGCTGGGCACCGCGCCGGACTTTCCGGACGAGGTCCTCAGTCGCGCGACGGTCCTGATCGTGGATAGTTACGCGATCCGGTCGCTGGATGTCGTGGTTCGGGCTCGCGATCTCGGTCTTGCGATCCTCGGCGATATCGAATGGAGCAGCGGCCCGGCCACCGAGAGACTGATCGCGCTCTGCGACCATCTCATTCTTCCCCTCGGCTTTGCGCGGGCTTTCACGGGGTGCCGATCGCCCGCCGAGATGCTCGATGCATTGTGGTTGCCGTCGCGGTCCGCCGTGGTTCTGACGGATGGCGGCAAGGGCGTCTATTATCGCGGACGCGACGAGACCGGGCTCTGGCACCTGCCTCCGCATCGGGTCGCCGTCGTCGATTCGACCGGCGCCGGTGACTGCTTTCACGGCGCCTATGCCCTCGCATTGACGCGCAGGGCCGACACCGCGCGCCGGGTCGCATTCGCGGCCGCGGCGGCGGCCCTTTCGATAACGGGGCGGGGCGGGCGCGAAGCGCTTCCGACCGAGGGCCAGGTCATGGAATTCCTAGCATCGACAAACGCGCCGTCGGCAGTCGAACTGAAATATACGCAGCTCGATACCGGAACATAGCCTGAAACTGTCCGAGGAAACATTTCACAGGCGGAATAAGCCAAGGAGCACAATAAAAATCAGTGGCTTAGACTTGTGGAGGGAGGAAGATGGCAGAAGTCATTCTTGAGAATATCTGCAAGACCTACGGGAACAATTTTCGCGCAATCGACCACTTGAACCTGTCGGTCGAGCACGGTGAGTTCTTGATTCTCGTCGGGCCGTCCGGCTGTGGCAAATCCACCGCGTTGCGGATGATCGCAGGGTTGGAGGACATCACCAGCGGCAGCCTTCGGATCGGCGGGGTCGACGTCGTCGACATGCCGCCCAAGGACCGCGATATCGCGATGGTCTTCCAGAGCTATGCGCTCTACCCGCATATGACCGTGTTCGAAAACATCGGCTTTTCGATGCGGCTGGCAGGCAAACCGAAGGCCGAGCGCAAGAAGCGCGTGGACGAGATCGCCAAAACCCTGCAATTGACGTCGCTGCTGGACAGCAAACCCGCAAACCTCTCAGGCGGGCAGCGTCAACGGGTTGCCATGGGCCGCGCCATGGTGCGCGAGCCGGCCGCCTTTCTCATGGACGAACCCCTTTCCAATTTGGACGCGAAACTGCGTGTTCAAATGCGCGCCGAAATCACCAGTCTGCAAAAGCAGCTCGGCGTTACGACCATATACGTGACCCACGACCAAACCGAAGCGATGACGATGGGGGACAGGGTCGCGGTGTTGAAAGGCGGCGTGCTGCAGCAGGTCGACACCCCCAAGAGGCTCTATGAATCGCCGGTGAACGCCTTCGTTGCCGGCTTCATCGGTTCTCCTTCGATGAACCTTTTCGAGGCAACCCTGAAAGGTGGCGAACTGATTTCCGGCACCTTCGCCATCCGGCTGCAGGATGAGGCCTTCGTGCGCAGGCCGGGCTTGAGATCGTATGCGGGACGCAAGGTCGTGTTCGGGGTCCGACCGGAGCATCTCTATGACAGCAACCTCGAATCCGGCCGCAAGTATCAGACGATACCGGCAAAGGTGACCTCGATCGAAGAACTCGGGTCCGAGCACATCGTCCATCTGAACATCGAAGCGGTCCGGGTGGACTCCGGCGACCCGGACGCGGTGGATGATTTCGGCCGGGCGTCGAACGCGGTGGCGAAATTCGAACCGGTCAGCGCAGTCCGCTCCGGCTCGGAAATCCAGTTGGCCCTGGATGACTCCAAGCTCCATTTCTTCGATCCCGAGACGCATCTGGCGATCTGAAGATCCGCGGCAAGGCCCGCAGGCGAGAGCGAGGCGTCTGCGTAAGAAGACTTCTGAATAACCAGACGATCGGCAGCATTGTGCGGCCGATCATAAAAGAAGGAGGAGAAAATGACCTTTCGTATAAAACCCGCGATGCTGAAAATAGCCGCGGCCGCGTGGTTGCTTGGCGCAACCGGCGCCATGGCGGACACGACGCTGGAATTCACCCAATGGTGGGAGCCCGAATTGCCGGCTGGCTCGCTCAGGGCAATCATGGACGATTTCGAGGCCGCGAACCCCGGAATCAAGGTGACGCTGGTCAGCGGCCCCTACGCGACCACGCGAGACCAGATCTCGGTTGGTGCTGCAACCGGAACGCTCAGCGACGTCGTCGGTCTCGACGGCGCATGGGTGAACAATCTGAATGCGCAGAACGCGCTCGCCGACATGAACCCGATGATGGATGCGAGCAAATTCGACAAGAGCCAGATCGCCGACATCATCAAGGTCGATGGCAAGGCGGTGATGTTCCCGGTCGCTTCGTTCGTCTATCCGGTCTTCGTGAATATGGACCTCGCCGCCCAGGCAGGCGTGACCAAGCTGCCGTCGACCCGCGCGGAATTTCTCGAAGCCGCCAAGAAGATGACGCACGCCGACAAGAACCAGTATGGCTGGGTGCTGCCCCTGTCGCTGCAAACGCCGTCCGGTGTCCAGAACGACATGATGTCGTGGGTCTGGGCTTCGGGTCAATCGATGATGGCGAACGGCAAGCCCGACCTCGAGGGCAAACCGGTGGTGGACATGCTCACCTTCGTCAAATCACTCAACGACGCCGGCACCATCTCGCCCGGCATCGCCACCAAGACCGAGCAGGAAAAGGTCGAGGAATTCGTCAACGACCGCGTCGGGATGATGATCGACTCGCTCGCGCATGTGAACCTTATCCGCAAGCGCAATCCCAAGCTGAACTTCGACCTCATCCCGGTTCCGGTCGTGGAAAACTATACGGGAAAGCGCGGCCTTCCCTATGCCTCCTGGGGCATCGGCATCTCCGCGGCCTCGAAACACCAGGAGGAGGCCTGGAAACTCGTCCAGTATTTGATGAGCGAAAAGGTGAACGCCAAGCTCGTTTCGCTTGCAAACGCCTTCCCGGGCAACGTCAACGCCAAGCCTGACTTCGTGACGTCCGACAAGGCTTTCGGCAAGGCTTTCGAGATCTTCAAGACCGGCTATCTCGCCAACGAGTTCACGGGCTTGCCGGTGGCTGAAGACCTGATGACCCAGTTCGACGTGCAGGCGCAAAAGATGCTTGCCGGTGAGCAAACGCCGGAAGAGGCGGCCGCTGCCGCGCAAAAGGCCTGGATGGCGAAATTCTGATCGCCATGCTTCGCTCTTGCGGCCCACTTATCGGCTGGCCCGCCACTAGGCGGGCCAGCCGGCAAATGACGAACCTGAATGGTATTTGAAGCTCTTTTCTCTTGTCGCGAGGTTGCCACCATGACCCGGCAGAAGCGCTCCCATCACAAGCTCAGACGAGCCGTGGCGCCCTATCTCTATCTGTCGCCCTCGCTGCTCATAGTCGGGCTCCTGATGCTGTTGCCGATGGTCACGGTGATTGCCTATTCCTTTCAGAACAGCGCGGTACTGCGTCGTGATCCATCCTTTGCCGGGCTAAAGCACTACCAGGCGATCTTTGACGATCCCGTGTTCTGGGCTTCGCTGTGGCATACGCTCTATTTCACGTGCATGAGTGTCGTTTTCCATATGACCATCGGCATGATCTTCGCACTCATGCTGAACAGCGACCGCATCAATCCAACGCTGCGCAATGTGCTGCGCGTGCTCTACATACTGCCTTGGCTGTTCACCGCGGTGATCATCGCGGTGATCTGGCGTCTCCTGCTCGAGCCGAACGGTGTCGTGAACAGCATTCTCATGCAGATGGGCATCATCGGTTCCAAGGTCGAGTGGTTTTCCTCGCCCGAGACCGCGCTGCACGCCGTCACTTTCGCCAATATCTGGGCGGGCTACCCGCTTTTCATGGTCAGCCTGCTCGCAGGCCTGCAAGGCATTCCCAAGGATTTCTACGAGGCCGCCGATATCGACGGGGCGAAGGCCTACCAGAAGCTGATCTTCATCACCATCCCGCAGCTGATGCCGATCATCATCAGCATCTCGCTGCTCGATTTCATCTGGACCATGCAGGTCTTCCCGTTGATCTGGATAACCACGGGCGGCGGTCCGATCTACGCGACCGAGGTCCTCAGCACCTACACCTACAAGCTGGCGTTTTCGAGCTACAACCTGTCCCAGGCGTCGGCGAGCGCTGTGGTCATCCTGCTGATCTCTCTCGGCCTGACACTGTTCTATATTCGTTATCAGCGGGCCAGGTAGGACGCCATGAGGAAGCGGAATTCTGGCAAGGATAAACTGATCACCGTCGCGCTGCATGTTGCTCTCGCGGCAGGGCTGTTCTTCGCGGCCTTCCCGATCTACTGGATGCTCAGCAGCTCGTTCAAGTCGAATACCGAAATCTTTGCGCTGCCTCCAACCATCCTGCCGAAGGCCTTCACGCTGGAAGCGTATGCAGCCATCCTTGGCGATCCGGTGAAGCTGCGTTTCTTCTTCAACAGCTACTTCGTTGCGGGAGCGGTGACCGTGCTGACGGTGCTGATCGCCTTGCTGGCGGCCTATGGGTTCAGCCGCTTCAACTTCCGCGGCAAGGGCAGCCTGAACACACTCATCATCAGCACGCAGACGATCCCGCCGATCACGCTTTTGATCCCCTTCTTCGGGCTTGTCGTCTCGTACGGCATCTTCGACACCTATGCCGCGCTGATCCTGACCTACCTGGTGTTTACGTTGCCCTATGCGATCCTGCTGATGACAGGGTACTTGAACACGTTGCCACGCGATCTCGATGAAGCCGTTGCCGTTGACGGCGGCACGAGTTGGACGGCGCTCTGGCGGGTGATCGTCCCGATCTCACTGCCTGGTATCGTGGCGACCTCGGTCTACACCTTCCTGTTGTGCTGGAACGAATTTCTCTTTGCGCTGACGCTGACGAAGTCGACGTCCATGCGCACCGTCCCGATCGGCATACAGCTGTTGATGGGGCAGCACGCCTTCGAATGGAACCAGATGATGGCGATGAGCGTGCTCGGCTCGCTGCCGCTCTTGCTCATCTACCTCGTTGCCCAGAGGTTCTTCCTCGCCGGCATGACCGCGGGCTCGGTCAAGTAGGATGTTCTTCCAGCGCCACATCATCGAAGGACTGACACAGGGCGGCCCCAAGGAATAGGCGGAATCAAGGAATGAAAGGATGAACGTGAAAGACCTCAAAGTCGGCTGCCAGACCTTCACCTGGGAAATGCTGGGCAAGGACTGGACGGGTGGCCCCGACGATCTGTTGAAGGCGATCGCGGATGGCGGTTATGCCGGCATCGAGATCACCGACACCATGATCGGCCGCTACGCCGGCAAGCCGGCCGAGTTCGCCGCCGCGCTGAAGTCGTCCGGCTTGGCGTTGGTTTCCTTCGCCTTCGGCTCGAAGAGCGGCTTCACGCTCAAGGATGAGATCGGCGCCGACCTCGAAACCGCCAGGCGCTGGATCGATTTCGTGGCAAACTTTCCCGATGCGCTGGTGTCGATGGGCTCGGCGACCGTCGTCTCCGAGGGGCCGCGCGACGGCAAATTCGCTATCGCGGCCGAGCTGTACAACAAGGCCGGCGAGCTCGGCCGCAAGGCTGGTGTCCAGATAGCCTTGCATCCGAGCTCGCATCACAACACGCTGCTGTTCGACCGCGCCGATTACGACGCGATCTTTGCCTTGCTCGACCCAGATCTGGTTGGCTGGGTGCCGGATACCGGCCACATCCTGCGCGGCCACAAGGACATGGCGGATACACTCACCACCTACCGTGACCGCATCCGCTACATCCACCTCAAGGACGTCGACGCCAAGGGCACATGGGCGATGCTGGGCGAAGGCGTCTGCGACACGCCTCGAGTCATCGAGATCGCCGGTACCGCGCCGAACTTCAACGGCTGGCTGGTGCTGGAAGAAGAATCCGACACCGCTGCCGCCGATCCGGCCGGTGCGGTCAAGACCAACCGCCAGACGATGCGCGGCTACGGGGCCTGAGACGATGATCAAGAAACAGGACAGACGCCTCAGGGTCGGTGTGCTTGGCTGCGGCCCGATCGCGCAGTTCGCGCATCTGGAATCCTGCGTCAAGGCCGGCAATGCCGACCTCTACGCTATCTGCGACGCGGCACCCGATCTCCTCGCCCGCATGGGCGCCACCTATGAACCGCAGAAGATGTATGCCGACTATGACGCCATGCTCGCCGATCCGGATCTGGAAGCAGTCATCGTCGCCACATCGGATGCCTATCACGTGCCGATGTCGATCAAGGCACTCGATGCAGGCAAGCATGTTCTCTGCGAAAAGCCGATCGGCACCTCGATCGAGGAAGGCGAGGCGCTGGCCGCAGCGGTCAAGCGCTCCGGCAAGGTGCTGCAGGTCGGGCACATGAAGCGTTTCGACCCGGCGCTGGAGGCCGCGCGCGATTTCGTCCGCGACGAGATCGGCGAGGTGCTGGCGCTGAAGGCCTGGTATTGCGATTCCACCCACCGCTACACCAACACCGATGCCGTGCAGCCGCTACCCGTCACCAGCAAGTTGGCGAAGAAGCCGGGCGGAAATCCCAAGGCCGATCTCAGGCAATATTTCATGCTGGCGCACGGCTCGCATCTAGTCGACACCGCCCGCTTCCTCTGCGGCGAGATCACCGCCGTGCGTGCTCGCCTCAACGAGCGCTTCGGCGCCTATTGCTGGTTCGTCGAGACCGAATTCGCCAGCGGCGCGCTCGGTCACCTCGATCTGACCGTCGCCGTGCGCATGGACTGGCACGAGGGTTTTCAGCTCTATGGCGAGAACGGGTCCGTCATCGCGAAAACCTTCAACCCCTGGTACTTCCGCGCCAGCGAGGTCGACATCTTCCATGAGAAGGACGCGACCTCGCGAAAACCGCTCGGCGCCGACGGCCATTTCTTCCGTCGCCAGCTCGAAGGCCTTGCCGACACCGTGCTCACCGGCGCACCGATGCGTGGCGCCAATGTCGAGGACGGCATCGCCTCGATCCGCGCCATGGTGGCGATTGCCCGTTCTGTCGAGACCGGCGAACGGGTTGAGCTCGCCTCGGTTTCGGGTGCGGTCTGATGCGTCTCGGCATCTTCGCCAAGACCTTTTCGGGCACCGACCCGGGTGCTGTGCTGACGACGGTGAACCAGGCCGGATACGAGACGACGCAGTTCAATCTCGCCTGCGCCGGCCTGTCGTCGATGCCGGATGTCGTGCCGGCGGATGCCGTCGCCGCCATCCGCACCGCAGTGCGATCGTCGGGCGTTTCGCTGGCCGCGCTGTCGGGCACCTACAACATGGCGCACCCCGACAAGGCTATGCGCGACGACGGACTTCGCCGCCTTGGCATCGTCATCGAGACTGCCGCCGCCCTCGGCATCCCGCTGGTCACGCTCTGCACCGGCTCGCGCGATGCCGCCGACCAATGGGCCTACCACCCCGACAATGCCGATCCGTCCGCCTGGTCCGACATGGCCGCCGAGATGGCAAAGGCGCTGGCGCTGGCCGAGGAGGCCGGCGTCGATCTCGGCATCGAGCCCGAGCAGGCCAACATCGTCACCTCGGCCACGGATGCGACGCGCCTGATCGCCGAGATGGGCTCCAGGCACCTGAAGATCGTGCTCGACCCGGCGAACCTCTTCGAGCATGGGACTCCGAATGAGGCGCGCATCATCGTCGCCGCCGCGATCGATGAGGCCGCCGGCCACATCGCCATGGCGCATGCCAAGGATCGGCATGCTGACGGCCGCTTCGCTACTGCGGGGCAAGGCATCGTCGACTTCCCGGATTTCGTCGCGCGGCTGAAGGGCGTGGGTTTCGATGGCGCGCTCGTCACGCACGGTTTGTCCGCCGACGAGGCTGCCGGCGTCGCCACCTTCCTGCGAAGGCTGCTCTGATGGACGCCGCGCCGATGGTCATGCTGCGCGGCGATGCAGCGCTCCGTGTCTTCGACACGGGGCAGGGCCTTCCCATCGTCTTCCAGCATGGTCTCGGCGGCGATGCCGCCCAGGTGGCGCAGAACTTTCCCGACGGCTCCTCGCGCCGCCGGCTCACGATCGAATGCCGTGCGCAAGGCGGTTCGAGTGCTGGCAGCCAGCGCCCGTTCTCGATCGCGATGTTCGCCGACGATGTGCTGGCCGCCGCCGATGCAGCCGGAATGGAGCGCTTCGTCGCCGGCGGCATCTCGATGGGGGCGGCGATCGCGCTGCGCCTGGCGGCCCGGCATCCCGATCGCGTCTCTGGCCTCGTGCTGGTGCGCCCTGCCTGGGCCTTCGACGCGGCGCCTCAGAACATGCAGCCTTACGTCGAAGTGGCGGAACTCATCGACCGGCTTCCGCTGGACGAGGCGCGCGCGGCCTTCGCGTCCTCCGCGACAGCAACCCGCTTTCGCAGAGAGGCGCCAGACAATCTCGCTTCGCTACTCGGCTTCTTCGCGCGTGACAATGCGACCGTCTTCGCCGAGGTGATGCAGGCGATCGCGAATGACGGACCCGGCGTGACGCGAGCCGAAGCCGCCGATCTTGCAAGGCCCACGCTCGTCATCGGCAGCGGCGTCGATCTCGTCCATCCCTTGGCGACCGCCCGCGAACTCGCCAACACCATCCCCGGCGCGGCCTTTGCCGAGGTGACGCCGAAGGCTACCGACAAGAACAGCCACTTCGCCGAAATCCGTGCCGCCATCGGCGGCTTCCTCGATAGAAATTTCAAAAACCAGGAACAATCATGATCTCGAAACCCTTGTCAGGTCCGGCCGCCATCGCCGCATTGCCGCGCGACCGTCTGATCGCCGAATTCTCATCTTGGTCTGCCAATCTCGCCAATTTCGAGAGCGACCTCAGGCGCATCGAACCCTATGTCGACCTGCACCACATCGACGTGGCGGACGGCCATTTCGCGCCGTCCTTCCTGTTTTTCCCCGATCTCGTCGCCCGCATCGCCAAACTGACGGCCAAGCCCGTCCACGTCCATCTGATGGTCGATGCGGGTATTGTCGAAGAACAGACGCGTCAGTTCATCGAGGCCGGCGCCGACATGATCAGCGTCCATGCCGAGAATGGCGAAGCGGGTCTGCGCGCCGTGCGGCTGGCGCGTGAACTCGGCGCCGAGGCCGGCGTCGTGCTGAGGCTGGAGACCCCGGTCGAGGCGGTGGAGCCTTTCGTCTCCGAGGTGGCTTTTGTCACGCTTCTCGGCACCGCGATCGGCGTCAAGGGCCAGGGCCTGTCGGAGAGAGCCTGCGACAGGCTGGGCGAGGCCCGTGCCATCCTGCGGAAGGCCGGCCGCGAGACAGCAGTGGTGCTCGCCGCCGATGGCGGCATCCGCCACGAAACCGTGCCGCTGCTGCTCGCCGCCGGCGCCGAGACCGTGGTGCTCGGCTCGCTCGCTTTTGGCGACAAGGATCTCGCCGGCCGCATCGGCTGGTTGCATGGTTTGAAGGTCGCGGCATGAGCATCGAAGCCGCCCTTGCGATCGATCTTGGCGGCACCGAGCTTCGTGCCGCTTTGGTCGACCGTGACGGCAAGATCCTGGCTTTCGCAGCTGTGCCGACGCAGGCGCAGGCCGGTCCCGAAGTGGTCATCGGCCAGATCGAGGCGCTGGCGGCAACCGTCCATGCCGAGGCGCCGGGGGTGTCGATCCTCGGCGTCGGCGTCGGCGCGCCGGGTCCGCTCGATCCGCTGGCTGGCATCGCCGTCGGACCGCCGACGCTGACCGGCTGGCAGGACGTGCCATTGGCAGACATCCTCGAGCGGCGGCTCGGCCTGCCGGTGCGGCTGGAGAACGACGCCAATGCGGCTGCGCTCGGCGAATGGCGCTTCGGCGCCGGACACGGCGCTCGCTCGCTGGTCTTCGTCACCGTCTCGACCGGGATCGGCGGCGGTGTCGTCGCCGACGGACGTATCCTGCATGGCCGCCGCGGGTTGGCCGCCGAGATCGGCCACATGACCATCACCAATGAAGGCGAGCGCTGCGTCTGCGGCGTCGTCGGCTGCTTCGAGGCCATCGCCTCGGGCACCGCGCTCGGCCGCCGCGCCAATGCCGCGACGTCGCCCCTGGACGGCTCGACGCTGCGCCGCCTCTCGGCCAACGCCGAGGTGACGGGCCGCCACGTCGTTGAGGCCGCACGCCTGCAGGACGATCTCGCTCTGGCCCTGCTCGAGGAGGAGGCACGCTGGCTCGGCGTCGGCTTCACCAATCTCTTGCATCTCTATTCGCCAGACGTTCTGGTCGTCGGCGGCGGCATCGGCAATGGCCTCGACCTGATGGCGCCCGTCATCGAGGCGACCATCCGCCAGCGCGCCATGCGCGCCTATCGCGACGTGCCGGTCGTCCAGGCCCAGCTCGGCCGCCACGCCGGGCTGGTCGGCGCGGCCAGCCTCGTGCTGTTCGATGATCTGGGCACGTTGGCGGCTCCCATGCCCGTCGGCCCAAGCACATATCCGGACACGAGGAGGGACTTCAATGGCTGAGCTCGAGCTGCGCGGCCCAATCGCGCTGCAAGTCGATCCGACGCGCTGCCATCTCTTCGCGGCCGATGGCAAGGCGCTGGCGCCGCTGGGCAAAGCCGCCTGACGTCACGGACATAAGACGATGGCCGCAAGCTGCGTGCCTGCGGCCGTCGTCATTTCACGGAACGGCGGATTACTCGGCGGGAACGATGTCCGCCGGCAGGCTGTCGTCGGCGGTGCCAGCCAATGCGTTGGCCAGCTTGGCCTCGTCGAGTTCGCCTTCCCAGCGCGCCACGACCAGCGTCGCCACCGCATTGCCGACGAAATTGGTCAACGCCCGGCATTCCGACATGAAGCGGTCGACGCCGAGGATCAGCGCCATGCCGGCGACCGGCACCGAGGGCACGACCGAAAGTGTCGCGGCCAGGGTGATGAAGCCGGCGCCGGTAATGCCGGCGGCACCCTTCGAGGATAGCATGGCGACCAGCAGCAGCAGAATCTGATCGCCGATCGATAGATGGATGTTCGTCGCCTGGGCAATGAACAGGGCGGCAAGCGTCATGTAGATGTTGGTGCCGTCGAGATTGAAGGAATAGCCGGTCGGGATGACCAGCCCGACCACCGAGCGCTTGGCGCCGGCCTTTTCCATCTTTTCCATCAGCGAGGGCAGGGCCGCTTCCGACGACGAGGTGCCCAGCACCAGGAGGAGCTCTTCCTTGATGTAGCGGATCAGGGACAGGATCGAGAAGCCGTTGTAGCGGCAGACGGCGCCGAGCACGACGAACACGAACAGGAACGACGTCGCGTAGAAGGTTCCGACCAGCATGGCGAGGTTGATGACCGAGCCGATGCCGTATTTGCCGATGGTGAAGGCCATGGCGCCGAACGCGCCGATCGGTGCTGCCTTCATCAGCACGCCGACCAGCTTGAACATCGGCGCCATCAGCGCCTGCAGGAAGTTGAGCACCGGCGTTCCCTTGTCGCCGACCAGCGCCAGCGCGATGCCGAACAGCACCGAGAAGAACAGCACCTGCAGGATGTCGCCGTCGGCGAAGGCGCCGACGATCGTGCCGGGGATGATGTTCATCAGGAAGCCGGTGACCGACTGGTCATGTGCCTTGGCGGCGTAAGTGTTGACCGTCGAGGCGTCGAGCGTCGCCGGGTCGATGTTGAAGCCGGCGCCCGGCTGCACGACATTGGCCATGACAAGGCCGATGATGAGCGCCAACGTGGAGAAGGTGAGGAAGTAGAGCATCGCCTTGCCGGCGACGCGGCCGACCTTCTGCAGGTCGCTCATGCCGGCGATGCCGGTTGCCACCGTCAGGAAGATGACCGGGGCGATGATCATCTTCACCAGCTTGATGAAGGCGTCGCCCAGCGGCTTCATGCTCTCGCCGATCGACGGATAGTAATGGCCGAGCAGGATGCCGACGGTGATTGCCGCCAGCACCTGGACGTAGAGCTGGGCATAGAGGGGCTTGCGCTGCGCGGCGGGCGCGGCGGATTGGTCTGCGATATGCATGGAACTCTCCCTGGCCGGATGGACGGAACCCGCCCTGCGTGACTTCTCCCATCGCGGCGTTCCGGTCGCCCGCCGCTGCAAGGACTTTTGCAAGCGCTGTGCCAGATGGCGGAAAGACCGGAATTCCCGGGTCTCAGCCGTTCCTGCCCTGCTTTCGACGGAGACCTGTGCGGATTTCCGCACAGCTCTTGTTTGCCCTGGCGGAATTTCGCATTAGACTGGGGCCAAGCCTTGCAGGGAAGGAGAGGGCCGACGCCGCGACAGCGCATCGATAGCGAAGCCCCAGGATTTGCCGGTCGCGACCTGTTGCGCGAAGCGGTAGCGCGCCTGCGCGGCGGCCGTTGGCTGCTTCTAGCAATCGCGCTCGCGGTGCTGGTCGGCGCGGTCGCCATTGCCGGGCGCATCGCCGAGGGGCAGGCCGCCGGCAACCTGCGCGCCGGGGCACTGGCCGCCTTGCCGCTGGCGGCGGGAACGCTGACCGGCGAAATCGAAAAGCAGCGTCTCGTGCCGCTGGTGCTGGCGCGCGACGATGCGGTGCGCGATGCGCTGCGCCGCGCCGGAAAGGTCGAGGAAACCGCTCTAGACGCCAAGCTGAAGGCCATCGCCGGCGATGCGTCGGCGTCCGCCGTCTATGTCATCGATACGGCGGGCATGGCGATATCGGCCAGCAATGCCGGCCAGCCGGACAGCTTTGTCGGCATCGACTATAATTTTCGCCACTATTTCACCGATGCGATGGCCAAGGGCGCCGCCAGCCAGTATGGCCTCGGCACGATCAGCGGCAAGCCGGGACTCTACCTCGCCAGCCGTGTCGACGACGGGGGCAAACCGCTTGGCGTCGCGGTTCTGAAGGTCGAACTCGGCGGTGTCGAAGCCAATTGGCGCGCCAGCGGCTTTCTCGTTTTCGTCACCGACGGGCGCGGCGTCGTTCTGGCCACCAGCCAGCCCGACTGGCGCTTCCATGCGCTGGCGCCGCTCTCCGCCGCGGACGCCGCTTCGGCGCATGACCAGCTTCAACTGGTCGACGCCGCCTTCGAGCCGCTGCCGATACGGCGTGGCGCCGGTGACGGTCTGGCGACAATCGACGAAGCCGGAAAATCGCGCCGGTTCGTCGAGGTGGTGCAGGACTTGCCCGATGCCGTTCCCGGCTGGCGCCTGTGGCTGCTGACGCCCGCCGATGCCGCCCTGGCTGCCGCCGCCAACACCGCGCGCCTGACGACGCTGCTCGGGCTGCTGCTGATGGGGCTGCTTGCCTACGTGTTCACCCGGCGCCGTCGCGCACGCCGGCTGCGGCAGGAAGCGCTGGCGCGCATGAATGCCGAACTCGAGAGCCGGGTCAGCACAAGGACGGCTGAACTGACCCGATCCAACAGCGCTCTCGCCGGCGAAATCGCCGAGCGCGAAAATGCCGAGGCCAAGGTCCGCCGGCTGCGCGACGATCTCGCCCAGGCCAACCGGCTCTCCATCCTCGGCCAGATCGCCGCCGGCGTGGCGCATGAGATCAATCAGCCGGTCGCCGCGATCCGCACCTATGCCGAGAACGCCGGCCGCTTCCTTGACGCCGGCAAGACCGAACCGGCGAGCGGCAATCTGACCTCGATCGTCTCGATGACCGAACGCATCGGCGCCATCACCGGCACGCTGCGCAGCTTTGCCCGCCGGCCCGGCACTGCTGCCTCGCCCTTGCCGGTGCGCGAGGCGATCGAGGGCGCGCTGTCGCTTCTGTCCGGCCGCATCCGCGATTCCGGCGTCACCATCGTCAAGCCGCGCGGCACCGCATCGCCATTGGTGATGGCAAGCCGCATCCGGCTGGAGCAGATCCTGGTCAACCTGTTGCAGAACGCGCTTGACGCCATGAAGGACCGCCCCGATCCCCGCATCGAGATCGACCTCGCCGAACGTGACGGTCACGTGCTGATTTCGGTGCGCGACAATGGGCCCGGCCTCGGGCCGGAAGCCGCCGGCAATCTGTTCATGCCGTTCCAGACCACCAAGGAGAAGGGGCTTGGCCTCGGCCTGGTGATCTCGCAGGAGATCGCCCAGGAATTGGGCGGCACGCTGCGGCTCGACCCCGACACCGCCAGCGGCGCATCCTTCACCATCGACTTGAGGCGGATCGAATGACCCAGGGATCAGAGCTGGTGGCGCTCGTCGACGACGATGCCGACCTGCTTCATGCCACCACGCAACTGCTCGAACTTGCCGGCTTCACGGTAATCGCGCTCGACGCCGCCGAAGCGGCGCTTGGCGTCGTCGACAAGGATTTCGAGGGTGTGGTCGTCAGCGATATCCGCATGCCTGGCATGAACGGTCTGCAGCTCTTCGACCGCATCAAGGCTGTCGACGCCGACTTGCCGGTGATCCTGGTCACCGGGCATGGCGATGTCGATCTTGCGGTCGCCGCGCTCAAGGACGGCGTCTATGATTTCATCCCGAAACCCTATGCGGGGGAGCGTCTGGTCGAGGCGCTGAAACGGGCATCGGAGAAGCGGCGGCTGGTCATGGAAAACCGGCGGCTCCGCGAAGCCGCGGCACTTGCCGCCGACGGCATGCCGTTGATCGGCGAAGCACCCGCCATGAGGCGATTGCGCGAGACCTTGCGCCAGATCGCCGACATGGATGTCGACGTGTTGGTGGAAGGCGAGACCGGAACCGGCAAGGAAGTCGTCGCCGACCTCCTGCATCGGTGGGGCCGGCGTCGCACAAAGCCCTTCGTCGCATTGAACTGCGGCGCTCTGCCCGAAACCGTCATCGAAAGCGAGCTGTTCGGCCACGAGGCCGGCGCGTTTACCGGGGCGCAGCGGCGGCGGATTGGCCGGATAGAGCACTCCAGCGGAGGCACGCTGTTTCTCGACGAGATCGAATCCATGCCACCGGCCCTGCAGGTCAAGCTCTTGCGGGTGCTGGAGACGCGCAGCCTCACTCCGCTCGGCTCGAACGAGACACGGCGCCTCGATCTCCGGGTCGTCGCGGCGACCAAGGTCGACCTCGGCCGGCCCGACCAGCGCGGCGATTTCCGCGAGGACCTCTATTTCCGCCTCAACGTGGTGACGCTGCGCATACCGCCGCTGCGCGAGCGGCGCGGCGATATCGCGATGCTGTTCGGCCATTTCCTAGGCAAGGCGGCGGAACGGTTCGGCCGCCCTCTCGCCAGGGTGAACGCCGCCGTGAGCCGTCATCTCCAGTCGCACGACTGGCCGGGCAATGTGCGCGAGCTCGCGCATTTCGCCGATCGCGTCGCGCTCGGCCTTGGGCCTGAGGACGAAGCCAGGTCCTCGCCCGCACGATTGCCGGAGCCTGTCGCCGCGCTGCCCGAAAGGGTCGGGCAATACGAGGCGCAGCTCATCCGCGACGCACTGCGCCATCATGGCGGCGATGTGCGCGGCGCCATCGACGCGCTCGGCGTGCCGCGCAAGACGTTCTACGACAAGCTCAAGCGCCATGGCATCGCCGCTTCCGACTTCCGCCCCTCTTGATACTCCCAAGCCATGCAATCCCGGAAAAGCCATGAACACCACGCTCGAAACGACGGCAAATCCCCAGACGGAAGAACTCGCCTTTCTCAGTGAACGGCTGACGGCGTTCAACGACGGCGATGTCGGGCCTTCCCAGAGGAAAGCGCTGGCCGTGTTCGTGCGCGATGAGGACGGCGCGATCGTCGCCGGCATTTCGGGTTACACCGCCTGGGGCTGGCTCTACGTGCAATGGCTGTGGGTCGATGAAAGGCTGCGCGGCCAGCATATGGCAGGCCAGATGCTCGACGCGGCTGAACGCGAAGCCGTGGCGCGCGGCTGCCAAAATGCCTGGATCGACACCTTCAATCCCAACGCCGCCAAGGTCTATCAGCGGCAGGGCTATCAGCCTTTCGGGACGCTGGCCGATTTCCCGGTCGGCCGCAGCCGCATCTTCCTGCGGAAGAAACTATCGCCCGCGTGAACTAACCAGCCAGCTTTCCGCCGCGCATCGGCTGCGGTGCGCCGGTCGTGCTCGGGAAACTGATCGGCAGGCCGCGCAGCACGCGCACCGCGAGGAAGGCAAAGCACTCCGCCTCCACCGCGTCGCCACTCCAGCCGAGGCTTTCGGCCAGCACCACCTCGACGCCGGCGCGGCTGGCCAGCATGGCCATCATCGTCGGGTTGTGGCGGCCGCCGCCGCTGACCACCAGCTTCTTCGGCCGGCTTGGCAGAAGGTCGAGCGCCTTGCCGACAGCCGACGCGGTGAAGGCGGTAAGCAGGGCCGCTCCATCCTCGGCGCTCAGGCCATCGGCCATGGCCGCGCCGAAGTCGAAACGGTCGAGCGATTTCGGGTAGGCCTTGGTCAGATAGGGATGCTGCAACAGCTTGGCGAGCCGGGCTTCGTCGACCGTTCCCGCGCGGCCAAGCGCGCCGTCGCGGTCCATTTCGCCGAGCCCTTTCGACTTGATGAAGTCGTTGAGCGGCGCGTTGGCGGGGCCGGTATCGAAGGCGATGACATTGTCGGCGCCGTCCCACCAGGTGATGTTGGCGACGCCGCCGAGATTGAGCACGGCCACCTCGCCACTGGCACCGGCGCTGCGCATCAGCGCGGTGTGATAGGCGGCGGCCAATGGCGCGCCTTGCCCGCCGGCGCGCATGTCGGCCGAGCGGAAATCATAGGCGACCTTGGTACCCAATATCTCGTGCATCAGCTCGCCATCGCCAAGCTGGCGGGTCTGGCCGAGCCGTCCGACCTGCGGCGCACGGTGCAGCACGGTCTGGCCGTGAAAGCCGATGACGCCGACATCAGCCATTGTCATGCCGTATCCTTCGACGAGTTCCTTCACTGCTGCCGACTGCGCACGCGTCAGAGCCTCGTCCGCCTTGCGAAAGATCGCCGGTTCGGGTCCGACAAAATTCCAGGCTCTGGCCGCTGTCAGCGTCTCCTCCAGCAAGGAGCGGATCGACGGGGGATAGGGCATCAGCCGGTAGGTGCCGAAATCCTCGATCCGCTCGCCATCGGTCTTGATCAGTGCCACGTCGATGTTGCCGTCAAGCACGGTGCCGGTCATCAGGCCGACGGCCCAGATTGGTTCCATGGTCTATCCCTAGCCCCTGTTGACGAGATCGCCGACCGCCTGCCGCAGCGAGACGATGCCGCTGTCGAAATGTCGTGTCGGATGGATGCGGTTGGTGAGCAAAGTCCATGCCTTGCCCTTGTCGAAGTCTATCCACAGTCCCGTGCCCGTAAAGCCGGTATGGCCGATCGTTCCCGGACTGCATTGCGCACCGCCGGACCAGCCCTCATAGGGGCGCTCCCAACCATGGGTTCGGGTGGCCGACAGGGGCGCGCGCATCAGCGCGATCGATTGTTCGGATGCGCCGGTTCCGTCCAGCAGTCCCTGCGCGAAATCGAGCACCGAAGCGGCCGTGCCGAACAGGCCGGCGTGCCCAGCGCCTTGCAGCGCCGAGCAATTGTCGTCGTGGACCTCGCCGGACAGCACGCGGTGGCGCCAGGTGCAGTCCTCGGTCGCAGCGGCGGCATCGGGCTGCGCGAACCATGCAAAACCCGGGCCGGGCTCCATGGCGCGGATGCTCTTGCCCGACAGCCGCTCCAACGCAAAGCCGAGCAGGATGAAGTTGATGTCGGAATAGACGGGGTCGCGTGCCCGCCATTCCCGCTGCAGGATGAAGGCGCGCAGCAGTTCGGGATCGCGTCCATAGGTGTAGATCGGCTCGACAGCCGGGAAGGGCGTCTGGTGGCCGAGGCACTGGCGGAACGTCACCTTGCGCTCCCAGGCGTTCGCGTCATACTGGCGAAGGTCGGGAAGCACCGAGATCAGCGGCGCGTCGAGATCGATGACGCCGTCCTGCACCAGCGCCAGGATGCGTGGCGTGGTGAAGATCACCTTGGTCAGGGACGCCAGGTCGAACCAGGTGTTTTCCCGCATCGGCCGCGGCTCAGGCACGAGCTGCGCAGAGCCGATGGACCGGACGATGCGGTCGCCATCACGGCTGACAATGCCGAGCACGCCGCCGGGGATGCGCTTGGCGGTTACTGCCGTTGCCAGGGGCGCGAATGCGCTGTCGAAGATCTCGGCGAGGTCGGTCAATGCCGGCCTCCGGATGTCGGCATGTCGTCAAGCGGAAAAGTCGGCGATCCTTCACACCCCCCTCTGTCCTGCCGGACATCTCCCCCGCAAGGGGGGAGATCGGCCGTAATAGCGGCTTTCCCCAATTGCCGACGTCTCTGGAGGGAGCGGTACGCCGAAGCTGCCAATCTCCCCCCTTGCGGGGGAGATGCCCGGCAGGGCAGAGGGGGGTGCTGTCCCGCCGACCTTGCATATCCCAGCGCCATCACGCCTCCACCCTCGCCATATGATCCCCGCCAAACCGCTCCCATTTCGCCGGCGCCGGTTCAAACCCTTGCGGCCTGACCAGCGACGGCACCTGGCGCGTGTCGATTTCGAAATGCTCGTGCCGCCGGTCGATGGCCGGAACGGCGGCGATCAGCTTCTTCGTGTAGGAATGCTTCGGCTTCGATAGCACGGATTGCGCGTCGCCGATCTCGACGATCTGGCCGGCATAGATGACGGCGATGCGGTGCGCGATCCGTTCGACCACCGCCATGTCGTGCGAGATGAACAGATAGGCCAGCCCAAACTCGCGCTGCAGGTCGACCAGCAGCTCCAGCACTTTGGCCTGCACCGAGACATCGAGCGCCGACACCGCTTCATCGAGAACCACGACGGACGGGTTGAGCATCAGCGCGCGGGCGATGCACAGTCTTTGCCGCTGGCCGCCGGAGAATTCATGCGGATAGCGCTCGAGGCTGTTCCTGGGCAGGCCGACGCGTTCGAGCAGGCCCGCCATTGTGGCACGGGTTTCGGCATCCATCCGCCCGCCGGTGGCGATCACCGGTTCGGCCAGAATGCTTTCGATGGTCAGCCTCGGGTTGAGCGAAGCGTAGGGGTTCTGGAACACCATCTGCACGGGCTTGGCGCCCCGCTCCGCCGACGCCATTCGGCTGCCAACCGAGAAGCTGCCGCGCGTCGACCGCACCAGCCCGAGAACCGCCTTTGCGGTGGTGGATTTTCCCGAACCGCTCTCGCCGACGATGGCCAGCGTCTCGCCTTGCATCAGGTCGAAATCGACACCGTCCACGGCATGCACCGCGCCGGTGGCGCGGCTGAAGAAATTGCTCTTGAGAGGAAACCGCACGACGAGACCATCGACCTTCAAGGCCGGTTGCGTGTTCTCGGCCTTGTCGCGCTGCCCGTCCGCGCGTGTCGCCCGGCCGCTGGCGAAATGCGGCACGTCTTGCAGCAGATGCTGCGTGTAGGGGTGCCGCGGTCTGTCGAGGATCTGGTTCAGCTCGCCCTGTTCAACTGCCTGCCCGTTCTGCATCACCATCACCTTGTCGGCGATGCCGGCGACCAGGCCGATATCGTGGGTGATGAAGATCATCGACATGCCGCTTTCGCGCTTCAGCTCAGCCAGCAGCGCCATGATCTGCGCCTGCACGGTGACGTCGAGCGCCGTCGTCGGCTCGTCGGCGATCAGCAGACGTGGGTTGCAGGCGAGCGCAATGGCGATCATTACCCGCTGCAGCATGCCGCCGGACAGCTGGTTGGGTGTGTATTTCAGCCGTCGCGCGGCATCGGGAATGCGCACGCGGTCGAGCGCGTCCCTGGCCGCTGCCGTGGCTTGCGAGCCTGTCAGCCCGCGATGCAGGCGGAACGATTCCTCGATCTGGGTGCCGATGGTCAGCACCGGGTTGAGCGATGTCATCGGCTCCTGGAAGATCATGCCGATCTCGGCGCCGCGAATGCCGGTGAGTTGCGCCTCGGTCGCGGCCGCCAACTCGAAGATGGTCCCATCGGCCCGCTTGAGCTTCATCGAACCGCCGGTGATGCGGCCGCCGCCGAAATCGACGAGCCGGTTGATCGAAAGCGCGGTCACCGATTTGCCCGAGCCGCTTTCGCCGACAATGGCCAGCGTCTCGCCGTCGGCGATATCGAAACCGACGCCGCGCACCACTTCATTGGCCTTGGGATTGCGGCCGAAGCCGACGCGCAGATCCGAGACCGACAGCAGCGGGGTCATGCGAACGCTCTCCGCATCCTCGGGTCGAGGATGTCGCGCAAGGCGTCACCCAGCAGGTTGAAGCCGAGGATGCTGATCATGATCGCCAGACCTGGGAAGATCATCAGCCAGGGCGCGGTCTCCATCAAATTGCGGCTGTCGCTCAGCATCAGGCCGAGAGATGCGGCCGGCGGCTGTGTGCCTAGGCCCAGGAAGCTCAAGCCGGCTTCCGTCAGCAGCGCCCAGGCGAGCGCCAGCGTCACCTGCACGGTCAGCGGCGCCACGAGGTTGAGCAGCAGGTGGCGCGTGACGATATAGCTCGCACTGCTGCCGAAGGTGCGCGCGGCGTCGACGAATTCGCGTGCCTTGAGCGACAGGGCTGGGCCGCGCACGACGCGGGTAAAGATCGGCGTGTAGACGATGCCGATGGCCACCACGCTGGTCCATGTGCCCGGCCCGGCGACGGTGACGATGAGCAGCGCCAGAAGGATCGCCGGGAAAGCCAGCAGCACGTCCATGATGCGCATCACGACGCCGTCCCAGCGGCGCCCGAGCCAGGCGGCGGCGAGCCCCAGGACCGTTCCGGCAAGGGACGCGAACGCCACCGAGAAGAAGGCGACCGTAAAGGACTGGCCGATGCCCGCCATCAGGCGGCTGGCGACATCGCGGCCGAACAGGTCGGTGCCCATCCAGTAGGCGGCGCTGGGCGCGTGCAGCCGGTCGATACGGTATTGCGTGATCGGATTGTGCGGCGTCAGCCCGAGCAGGCCAAGGATGGCGAGCAGCAGATAGACGCATACGATGATGCCGCCGATGCGGCCGCTGCCATGCCCGAAGATCGCGCGCAGGATGCGCATCACTGTTCCCCCAGCCGGATGCGGGGATCGAGCGCGACATAGGCGAGGTCGACCAGGAGATTGACGATCATGAAGTTGAAGGCGATGAACAGCACGCTTCCCTGCACCAGCGCATAGTCGCGCTGCAGGATGGCGTCGAGCACCATGCGTCCGAGGCCGGGCAGGGCGTAGATCTGCTCGACGATGACGGCGCCGCCCAAGAGATAGCCGAACTCGATGCCGCTCAGCGTCACCACCGGGATCAGCGCGTTGGGCAAAGCATGCCGCCAGATGACGCTGCGCGCCGAAGCGCCCTTGCTGCGGGCCGTGCGCACATAATCGTCGCTCAACACGTCGAGCATCGCCGAGCGCGCTATGCGGGTGACCGACGCCGCGAAGGCAAAGCCGAGCGTGATGGCTGGCAGGATCAGCTGGCTGAGATTGCGCAGGGGATCCTGCCAGAGCGGCGCGAATTCGCCCATCGCCGGCAGCACGCCGAAGCCGGCCGACAGCGTGTAGATGATCAACAGGCCAAGCACGAAGCTAGGCGTCGACTGGCCGATCATGGCCACGATGCGCACGCCGAGGTCGGACGGTTTTTCGCTGCGCGTGGCGGCGAAGATGCCGGCCGGCATGCCGACCAGAAGCGCGATGATCATGGAAAGCACAGCCAGCTCCAGCGTCAGCGGAAAGCGCTCGAGGATGACGTCGAGAACCGGCCGGCCATAGGTGACGGAGATGCCGAAATTGCCGTGCAGGATGCCGCCGATCCAGCG
Organism: Mesorhizobium sp. ES1-3; assembly: GCF_020164795.1. Lineage (NCBI taxonomy): Bacteria > Pseudomonadati > Pseudomonadota > Alphaproteobacteria > Hyphomicrobiales > Phyllobacteriaceae > Mesorhizobium > Mesorhizobium sp. ES1-3. The sequence goes on along the minus strand of NZ_JAIUGW010000001.1, from coordinate 176,557 downwards.
CCAGTACTGGACGAACCAGGGCTGGTCGATACCGAAATAGGCGGCAAGCGAATCCCGTTGAGCCGGCGTTAGCAGGCCGGCCTCCGTGCCCAGCATCGCCGTGATCGAATCGCCGGGCACCATCCGGATCGCCACGAAGACCAGGATGGATACGCCAAGTAGGACGAGAGGAAACGTCGCCAGCCGTCGCAAGAGATAGTTCACGCCAGGAAGACCTCTCGTCCCGTTGCCGAATCCGGCGCTATTGGATCGTCACTTTGCTCAGGCTGAACAGCGTGCCGGTCGGCGTCGGCACGAATCCGGCGATGTTTTTCTGCTGGGCCGTGTAGCTGTAGGAGGTGTAGAGCCAGATCCACGGCGATATCTCGGCGAGATGCTTCTCGAACGCGGCGAAGATCACCTTGCGTTTGGCCGGGTCGGTCTCGGCGCGGCCCTGCTGCATCAGGCTGTCCAGCGTGTCGTCGATGTAGTTCGCCACCTTCTGCAGATTGCCGGCCTTGGTCCAGTAGCGGTTGTACATCGTATAGGGGTCGGCACGACCGCCGTTGAGCGCGATCGCCATGTCGAAATCGCCTTTCAGCCAGGCGTCGACATAGACGTTGAGCTCCATCATCTTGATGTCGAGCTTGACGCCGATCTCGGCGAGTTGCGACTGGATGACCTGGGCTTCGGCCGCCGCCGTCGGCGGCTCGCCGGTGGCGCCGATCACGGTCGCCGAAAAGCCGTCGGCAAAGCCGGCCTCGGCCATCAGCTTCTTGGCCTTTTCAACATCGCGCTTGTAGCAGAACAACTGGCTCGGATCGGTGGCGAACGCCGGGATGGTCAGTGGCCCGGTGACCTTGCCTTCGCCCAGCGCAGCAGTGTCCAGCACCTCCTGCCGGTCGATGGCGCAGGAGATCGCCTGGCGCACCTTGAGCTCGGTCATCGGCTTGCGCGACGGGTTGAGCTGCAGCACGTTGTAGGCAAGCACGGGCACGCGGTTGAGCTGCAGGGTGGCTTCCTTCGGCACGAGCGTGGCGACCAGCGGGTCGTTGAGCAGGGCGAAATCGATCTGTTTGGTGCGCATGGCCGCGAGGATCGCCGCCTCGTCCGGCAGCACGCTGATCTCGATGCCATCGACGCCGGTCGCGCCGCCGGCCCAGTCCTTGTTGGCGCTCAAGACCTCCTTGGCGTTGGGGTCCCACTTGTCGAGCTTGAACGGGCCGGAACCGACCGCTTTGGTGCCGATCGAGCCTGCCTTGATTTCAGCCGCCGGAACGATGGCCGCGTTGACGTCGCTCATCGCCGTCAGGATCGGCGCGTCGGGCTGCGAGAGGTGGAATACGACGGTGCCTGCATCCGGCGTGTCGATGCTGGCGATCGACAGAAAATTGGCGCGGGCGGCGGCACCCGTCTTCTCGTCGAGGATGCGCTCGAACGACGCCTTGACGTCGGCGGAGGTCACCGCCGTGCCGTCCTGGAATTTCGCCTTGGGATCGAGCTTGAAGGTCAGCTCCTTGCCGTCTTTCGAAAACTCCCAGGAGGTGGCGACGGCAGGGATGATCTGCAGGCTGGCGTCGAGCCGCACCAGGGGCTCGTAGATGAGCTCCAAAAGCCGCAGCGAGGAAAATGCCGTCTGCTTGTGCGGATCAAGCCCGGTGGCGTCTTGCGACCAGGCCATGTGCAATGTCGCCGCCTGCGCCGAAACCGAGGCGATGCCGAGCATAGCGGCAAGGGTGATGCCCGACAGCAGTGTTCTTGTGAGGTGCCTTACCATTTTCGTCTCCCGTTATGACTTGACTTGATGCCTTGCAGTTTCTGTCGACCGCTTCCAAGGCACACATGCTTTGGAGTATCGGCCCAGTCTAGGCGGCTTCACCCCGTCTTGTCTAAAGCGGCTTCAGCCGTCATGTCCCACCTGCTTCAGGCCGCTTCGTCGCTGATCGCCTTTCGCAGGAACCCTCGGGCTTTGACCAGTGCCGTCCGCGCCGCCTCGACATCGAGGCCGGTGGTGGTCACCAGGATCGCCAGCTTGACGTCATTGCCGGTCCGCTCGAGCGCCTGTCGCGCCTGCGGCGCGGTGCAGCCGGTCGTCTGCATGACGATCCTGACCGCGCGGGCGACCAGCTTCCGGTTCGACGGGTTCAGGTCGACCATCAGATTCTGGTAGCTCTTGCCGATGCGGATCATCGAAGCCGTGGTCAGCATGTTGAGCACCAGCTTCTGCGCGGTTCCCGATTTCAGCCGCGTCGAGCCGGTGAGCACTTCGGGGCCGACGACGGGTGAGATGGCGATGTCGGCGATGCCTGCAATGGTCGATGCCGGATTGCAGGACAGCGCGACGGTCGTCGCGCCGATCTGCCTGGCATAGGTCAGCCCGCCGATCACATAGGGCGTGCGCCCGCTGACCGCGATACCGACCACCACGTCGTCAGCTGTGAGCGTGATGTCCTGCAAGGCCCTGACGCCCATCTTCGGGTCATCCTCGGCGCCTTCGAGCGAGCGCACCAGCGCGTCGGACCCACCGGCGATCAGGCCGACCACCATGCCTTCGGGCACGCCGAAGGTCGGCGGACATTCCGAAGCGTCGAGAACCCCGAGCCGGCCGCTGGTGCCGGCGCCGATATAGACGAGCCGCGCGCCTTTTTGGAAGGCAAGCACGATGCGGTCAACCGCGGCGGCAATTTCCGGCAGCACCTTTTCGACGGCCACAGGGACAAGCTTGTCCTCGTCGTTAATCCGGCGCAGCACGTCGATGGTCGGCAGCAGGTCGATGTCGACGGTCCCCGGGTTCCGGCCTTCGGAAACCAGTCGGTCCAGCTCAGACATCAACCCTTGCTCGGTCATCCCAGTGCTTTCAAAATGCTGCTGTACGGCGTTCGGCATGGCCCGACGGGCAACCAGTGCAAACGGACCCTCGGTCCGCCACAGCAGCTTACCTTTGTTAACTTTTTAGAATTTGATATTCGCATCGTCAACAGAGATTTGGAATATTTTATTCCTGCTCTGCCAGCTATCCCTTGCAGACCGACCTCTTCGCAAGAATGATCGCGCCGGACACGGCGTCGCCGTCAGCGGGCTTCAGGCGGCGGCGCACATCGGGGGAGAGCCAGGGCTCGAGCGGGCTGGCTAGACCGCCCAGCAAGGTCACGCGCGGCGCGCCTTTTTCGAACAGCACCCGAACCAGCGTGTCGATCTGCTCGGCGGCACTTTGGACGATGCGGCGTCCGGCGGGGTCGCCCTGGTCGGCATGGCGCATCACCATGGGTGCAAGCGCGGCATAGTCCGTGGCGCTGGCGCGGTCCATCCAGGCGACGGCCTCCATAGGGTCGCCCGCGAAGCGTTGCATGACCTCCGCCAGCAGCGCCGTCCGTTCGTGGCGGCCGTCATGGGCGCGCAGCGCCAGCTGCACGGCTTTCAGTCCGAGGTCTGCGCCACTGCCCTCGTCGGAGATCGGAAATCCATAGCCGCCGGCGCGCAGGTCGCGGCCCCCGACAAAGCCAAGGCCGATCGAGCCTGTCCCGGCGATGACGATGGCGCCGTCCTGACCCGAATGTGCGCCAAGGCAGGCGCCGACGCCGTCGCTGACGAAGTCGATGCTGGCAAAGGGGTGCGCTATTGCCCGCAACGCCTCCAGCGCGCCTTTGCGGCCGATGCCGGCAAGACCGATTCCGGCATGGATCCGGGCGGTCTCGGCCGGCGCGAAACCTGCTTCCTCGATCGCCGCGCCGAAGGCTTTCGCAATGGAGGCCCAGGCTGCCTCGATGCCGAGCCGCGTCGTCGCCGGACCCGACAGGCCTTGTCCCAGCACCATGCCTTGCGCGTCCTCGATCCGGGCGCGGCAACCGGTGCCGCCGCCATCGACGCCGAGAAAATAAATCGCGCCGCCGCTCATGCGCCCAGCCGCTCGATGTCGGCGCCGCAGAGGCGCAGCTTGCGGTCCAGTTGCTCGTAGCCGCGGTCGAGGTGATAGACGCGGTTGATGATGGTCTCGCCTTCACAGACCAGCGCCGCCAGCACCAGCGACACCGAAGCGCGCAAATCGGTGGCCATCACTTGCGCGCCATGCAGCTTCTCGCCGCCGCGCACCAGGGCCATGGTGCCTTGCAGCTTGATGTTGGCGCCGAGCCGCATCAGTTCGGGCACATGCATGAAGCGGTTCTCGAAGATGGTTTCGCGCAGCAGCGAGGCGCCCTGCGCGCAGCACATCAGCGCCATGAACTGCGCCTGCAGGTCGGTCGGGAACCCTGGATAGGGTTCCGTGGTGAGGTCGGCTGCCTTGAGCGGCCGGTCGCGCGACACGATGAGGCCACGGTCGCCCGGCCAGACGCTGACGCCGGTCGCCTCCAACAGTTGCACCACCGAAGCCATGTGTTCGAGCCGGGCGTGCGTCAGTTCGAGCTGGCCGCCGGTGATGGCAGCCGCGATGGCATAGGTGCCGGCCTCGATGCGGTCGGGGATGATGTCGTGCCTGGCGGCGTGCCAGTTGGTGTCGCCCGCGATCAGGATGCGATGCGTGCCGGCGCCCTCGATGCGCGCACCCATGGCGTTGAGGCAAGCGGCGAGATCGGCCACCTCCGGTTCGCGCGCGGCGTTGAGGATCTCGGTTTCGCCCTTGGCCGCGGTCGCCGCCATCATGGCGGTTTCCGTCGCCCCGACCGATGGTGAGGGGAGCACGATGCGGGTGCCGGTCAATCCGTTCGGCACCGAAGCGACGATCAGGCCGTTCTCGATGGCGATCCTGGCGCCGAGTGCGGCGAGTGCGGCGACATGCATGTCGACCGGCCGCGCGCCGATCGCGCAACCGCCCGGCAGCGAAACCCGGGCGTGGCCGAACCGCGCCAGCAACGGCGCCAGGACCAGCACTGTCGCCCGCATCTTCCGCACCGTGTCGTAGGACGTTTCCTTGGAAACGGCGGCACTTGTGTCGATGGTCGCGGCATGGGCGGACCTTGTCACTTCGGCACCGTGAAGCCTTGCCACGCCGAGCATGTTTTCGACGTCGGTCACATCGGGCAGGTTGGTCAGTTCGAGCGGGTAGGGGCTGAGCAGTGCGGCCGCGATCTGCGGCAAGGCGGCATTCTTGGCGCCCGATATGGTGACCGCGCCTTGCAGTCTCTGTCCGCCGACGATCCGCAATCTGTCCATGGCTGATACCTTGACGATGAGGCTCACACCGGCAACCTGCCTGGGAAAGCTGCTCCAAATCCCGAGCGGTGACCCGGGTCAGGTTTGAGAATTAATTCTGCGTTCTTGGCTGTCAATCGAAATTGGAATAATTTATTCCTCGTCTGGCAAGTCTGAACAGCGAGGGATTCCGTGTCCGTCTTAAGCAGGATCAATGCCAAGCTCGACGGCATGGCGCCCAGCGATCGCGAGATCGGCCGTTATATCGTCGACAATCCCGACCAGATGCTGCGGCTGTCGACGGCCGCACTCGCGGCCGAGATCGGCCGCAGCCAGTCGAGCGTCGTCAAGTTCAGCCAGAAACTCGGCTATGCCAGCTATCAGGAACTCAAGCTCGCCGTCAGCGAGGCCAAGGCGCAGGATTGGCAGGTGCCGGCCGGCGTCATCCACGGCTCGATCGAGGTCGGCGATGGCTTTCCGGTCATCCTGAAGAAGCTGATCGGCAGCAAGCTGCTGTCGATGCAGCGGACCGTCGCCGCCAACAGCGAGCGCGTCATCTCCAGGACGCTGGAGCTGCTGGATGGCGCGCGGCGCATCCATCTGGTCGGCGTCGGCGCCTCCTCGCTGGTGGCGCGCGATTTCTCCTACAAGCTGATGAAGCTCGGCCGCAATGTGCTGCATGACAGCGACAGCCACATCCAGATGGCCAACGCCTCGACGCTCGGGCCTGGCGATGTGCTGTTCGCGCTCTCCTATTCCGGCGCCAGCATCGAAACCTTGCGCATCGCCGAGCTTGCAGCCAAGCGCGGCACGACGGTGATCGCCGTCACCGGCCTGCACGATAATCCGCTGAGCCGGGTCGCCGACATTCGCCTCTACACCATCGCCGACGAGGAACGCGCGCGCTCCTCCTCCATCACCGCGCGCGACGCGCAACTGACGCTGACCGACCTTCTGTTCATCCTGCTGGTGCAGAAGCAGCCGGACGCCAACGACTATGTTCACAACAGCGAAGCGGCGGTCACGGTGCTGAAGGCCGAGCGCTCGACGTAAAAGTCTCAGACGCTTTCGAGATAGGTTTCGATCTCGAAGTCGCTGACGTTGAGGGCAAACGTATTCAATTCCTGGCGTTTGCAGGCGACGAAGGAGTCGCGCAGGATTGCCGGGAAGATCTCCGCCACATGCGTCCCGACTTCGAAGGTCGCGATCGCCGACGCCCAGTCCGGCGGCAGCTTGGCAGGCACAACGCCTTGTCCGTCATTCCCCGCCGGGTCGCCCGGCGACATCTGCTTCTCGATGCCGATCAGTGCCGCGCCCAGTATGGCGGCAAGCACGAGATAAGGGTTGGCGTCCGCGCCCGAGACGCGATGCTCGATACGGCGCGCCCCGGTCGGGCCGCCGGGAATGCGGATCGCGACCATGCGGTTCTCGTAACCCCAGGCGACCGCGGTCGGTGCGTAGGATCGCGGGCGTAGCCTGCGGTAGGAATTGAAATGCGGCGCGAACACCAGCGTGCTCTCGGCCATTGCCGCCAGCAGCCCGCCGACCGCGTGGCGCATGGTGTCGGAGCCCTGGTCGGTGCCGTCGTCGAACACGTTGCGCCCTTCGCCGTCGACCAGGCTGAAATGGACGTGAAACCCGTTGCCGGCGCGGTCGCCATAGGGCTTGGCCATGAAGCAGGCGGCAAAGCCGTGCTTGCGGGCAATGCCCTTCACCGTGCGCTTGAACAACACCGCATCGTCGGCCGCTCGCAAAGCGTCGGCGACATGGTTCAGGTTGATCTCGAACTGGCCGACGCCGTTTTCGGCAATCGCCGTATCGACGGGAATGCCTTGCGCTCGGCAGGCTTCGTAGATGTCGTGGATGAAGGCTTCGAAATCGTCGATCTCGTCGATCGACAGCGCCGCGTCGGAATCGAGACGCCGCCCGGTGACCGGTGAGACCGGTCCGACCGGCCGCTGCGATTGCGGATCGACCAGGTAGAATTCGAGTTCGGTCGCCGCGACCGGAGTGAGGCCGAGCGCCTTGTAGCGATCGAGGATGCGGGCCAGTGCCCGCCGGGGGTCACCGAGATAGGGCGCGCCGCTCTCGTCGGCGAGCCAGAGCGGGACGAGTGCCGTCGGATGCGCCGTCCATTCCACCGGCAGAATGCCACGCCCCGTCCATTGGCAAAGGCCATCGGCATCGCCGGTCGAGAAGACCAGGCTGTTGCCTTCGATGTCCTCGCCCCAGACATCGAGCCCGATCAGCGAATAGGGCATGCGCAGCTTGCCTTCCAGCGCCTTGCGGGCCTGCTCGACCGGGATGCGCTTTCCCCGCATGATGCCGTTGAGGTCGCACACCGCGGCCCTCAGGCTCTGGATGTCGCTTCGGCTCTCGAGCCAATTCAAAACGTCCGCAATTGCATCGCTCAATTTCCGTTACCTCTGGTTCCCTGCGGTGCAGCGCCTGAGGCGGCCACCCTATTTCACGACAAGACAGCTGATGAGTTCATGAAGGTATCTCCGACGTCAGTCGGAAGAGTTTCCTTCATTTTTTCAAATCATTAGCTGGGATGTCGGGAGGCATTTCAGGAACCAATTGCGCGATTTGCGATCGCAACATAGCGACAAGGCAAGGGAAAGCCAAGGGGCATCTGGTGACGTGTCCAGGAGACACCGGTCTAGCTCCTCGCTTCCGGGAACTTGCCCTGCCGCAGGATGTGGGTCGCGCCCTCGTCGATGTCGCGAACGATGGCCGCCCGCGCCCGCGCGCCGTCTTGTGCCTCGATCGCCGCGACGACTTCCTCGTGATAGTCGATGTCCAGAATGGAGGAGAGGTCGTCCTCGAACCCCGTGGCGAGGTTTCGGAGAAACGGGCCGACCTGCATCCACACCGTTTCGATCAGGAAGATCATCTGCTCGTTGCCGCAATGGCGATAGATCGAGAATTTGAAGTCGTGGTTCTTCCTGAGATAGTCGCCGATATCGCCCTTGCGGGCCGCCAGGGTCAATTCGGTGCAATGGCGTCGGATCGCCCGCAGATTGTTGCCGTTGATGAGTTTCGTTGCAAGCTCGGTCGCCGGGCCTTCGAGGAGCGTGCGCACGGCGGTCAGTTGCGAAAACCGCTCGGCCGAGATCACCGGCACCTCGACGCTGCCGTTCGGCATCGGGCTCAACGCCCGCAATGCCTGCAGCCGCATGAAGGCACTGCGCACCGGCATGTCGCTGGTGCCGAGTTCCTTGGCGAGTTTGCGCGAGGTCAGCTTCTGGCCGGGCAGGAATTGGCCCGACATCAGGGCTCGCACGAGCTCCAGATAGACCTTCTCGTGCAAGGGCACGGTGTCGACGGCGGTCAAGCCGAAATGTGTTCTGTCGGCCATTGGCGAGGGCGCTACTTTATCTGTTCTGAAAATGACCTGACGACATCGGCCGCGGACAAACCTTGAGCCGGGTATGGCGGGAACACCCAAGCCGCCGATTGATCAGGCATGATAGACGCTTCGATCGTTGCGCGGCAAGCGAACTGCTGGAACCGGCGCGAGTGCAGTGGTTTGCCTTCCTTTCCGGGCTACCGATCCGGGGCCTGCCGGCTCTCTGCCGCCGCCAGACGCGTCAGCAAATTCTTGGTGATCCGGCCGACGTCGTTCATGGCGTCGCCCGCCGGCAAGGCGCCGCACCAGGCGACCGAACTCGCGCAGAAGATCAAACCGCCCGAAGGCAGATGGCGCAGCGTCATCTCCGCGCAGCGGCGCCCGTCGCGCTCGCTGTCACCTCCCTCGTACCAACGGGTCGCGTCATGGACGAAGCTGTCCGGGAAACCGGTCGCGCGCGCAATGACGATGGTGTCGGGGGATGTGCCCAGATGCGGGTCGGTGGCATCGACCTCGTAGCCGGCAGCCCCACCAAGCACGATGCCCTCGTCGCCGAACGTCTCGCTGGCGACGCCGTCGAACAACCACGCGGCCGAAGGCTGACGGCTTTCCGGCGTGCGTGTGAAAGGCCGCGCGCCGTCGAACCCCATCAGCGAGATGGCGACGCCGGTCAGCGAGAACTCGCCGCGCCCGCTGGCGCGCAGATAGCCTCCCGGCTGGTTGGTCATCGACAGCGACTGCTCGGCGATGGGACCGTCCCAGGTCCGGCCCGCCTCCAGCGGCGAGCGGCGCAGTTCCATCAGATCGTCTTGGAACGCCACCTTGCCGGCAAAGCCATTGCCGCCGAGATAGGCGATGCTGCCACCCGCCGCCGCGAACTGGCGCAAGGCATGTTCCATCTCGACCGACATGTATTCGGGATGGCTGCCGGTGATGACGGCCTGATAGTCCTGCAACCCGGCAAGGCCCCGCTCGTGCAGGTCGCGGTCGGTGATGAGATCGAAGGCAATGTCGTTGCTGTGGCAGAAGCGCAGAAAGTGCAGGTCGACCGGTAGGTTGTGCGGGCAGCCGCACAGCGGGTACTTGTAGTCGTCGCGCAGCGTCGCCTTCGGCTTCCTGGTGGAACAGATCGACACGCCGCTGAGGTCGCTGTGGTAGTCGTAGAGCGACCTCAGATTGTTGTCGATGGCGAAGCGATGGCCGCGATCCTCGCACCTCCATTCGTAGAGATGGCCCGGCAAGAATTCATCCGCGTAGGCGACATAGGTAGCCGTCGGCACCAGGAACAACAGCGGTGCGCGGCGTACCGACGAAGTGATGAAGAAGACGATGCGCTCCGATCCGGCATCATGGCTGACCTCGAAGGCATAGACGCCGGCGGATGCTTCGGCGGAGATTTGCGCATGGTATGAGGCGGGCCACTGCAACGCGCCCATGTCGTCGTCGTGGCAATGCACGGCGTCGTAATGCGACGGCACCAGGCGGGGGTCGAAACACGACCCGTCCCAGCGCCGCGAGGTCATGCAGAAGGCGGGCTGGTTGATCGTTTCCAGGAAGAGGACGCGATCGGTGCCTGTCGAGGCGAGCGGGCCGCTCGGCAGCAGGGTCGGAAACGTCCAGGCGATACGACCAGCCGTGGTTTGAAGGGAGATCGCAGAGATTTTCGCATTGAGCGACCTGGCATCGTTAGCCGCGCTGGTACCGAAGACCATGTCACCGGTCAGCGGGCGCCATGGCAGGTCGAATCGATGATCCAGGTGAAACGACGACAGGAGATCGTCCGAATCGATCCGCAGCACGGCCGCGCCGTCGTTCGACGAAATCTCGACCTTGAGCCAGGTGTTTGCCGGCAAGGCCACGCCGCTATCGAGCGGCTTGCCGCGGTCGCCTGACATCAGCCGCCCGTCCTGCAGGCCGAGGCGCAGGTTTCCGCTCTCGAACAGCACGCGGGCGCCATCATTGCGGGTCAAGTACACTTCGAAGGCGACGCCTTCGATCTCGGTGGCCTTGGCCAGTTCGGTCGCCGCGATCTTCAGGAAGGATCCATGATCGAAGTCCCGATGCGACACGGCATTTCCTGTCGACTCGACGCGCCAGCCCATCGGCTCGGCCGCGGGCGTGTCGAGCCGCACGACGTGCACGTCGCGTACCTGCCGCGCCGACGAGACATGAAGGGCGACCGGTGTTCCGGCCGCTGTATGCCAGGGAACGGTATAGCCCGAGACGGCCATGGCGCCGTGATCGACGGGGCGTTTCATCGCCGCAAACGTCCGCGCTGCGATCCCGGCGGTCGCAATCTCATGGATGGCAAGCTGGACAATTCTCTCACACCCTTGGGTTCTGGAGGGGATATACCTCTAGCTTTGATTGCTGACGAAGTCCGCGGAGATCTCGCCCTGGCTATTGAGACAACCGGCCAAGGCGGGTTCTACCCAGCCATCGACAGGCATCCGCGTGGTGCCTGATCTACGGCGACACTATCGCGATCGTCCAAAACCGGACAATCGTTCTCGTAGCTCGACCTCTTCATCACAAATCTTGACCTTTCCCGCACTTGCACGTCCGCTCGCTCTCTGGCTTTTTGGGGTACCCATCCGAACGGACTGATTCGCGTCATGCCGCTCGATTGCAATGTCTTGCAGGCGGTCTGCTTGTGGGACGTGAAGCGCACGCAGTTGGCGAAGGAGAAGCAGGCATGGCCGAGTTCAAGAAGCCGGAAATCTCCGAGATGAGACCCAAGATCACCGTGATCGGTGTCGGCGGCGGCGGCGGCAACGCGATCAACAACATGATCGTGGAACAGCTTCAGGGAACCGAGTTCATTGCCGCCAACACCGATGCCCAGGCGCTGACCATGTCCAAGGCGACGCGGCTGATCCAGCTTGGCGCGCACGTCACGGAAGGCCTTGGCGCCGGTTCGCTGCCCGAGATCGGCCGTGCCGCTGCAGAGGAATCGCTCGACGAGATCATGGATCATCTGGCCGGCACGCACATGTGTTTCGTCACAGCCGGCATGGGCGGCGGCACCGGCACCGGTGCGGCTCCGATCATCGCCCAGGCGGCGCGCAAGGCCGGCATCCTGACGGTCGGCGTCGTCACCAAGCCGTTCACCTTCGAGGGCAGGCGCCGCATGCAGATGGCCGAAGAGGGCATCGAGCGGCTGCGCGAGGCCGCCGACACGGTCATCGTGATCCCCAACCAGAACCTGTTCCGCATCGCCGATGCCAAAACCACCTTCGCCGATGCCTTCGTCATCGCCGACCGGGTGCTTTATTCCGGCGTCAGCTGCATCACCGACCTCATCGTCAAGGAAGGCCTGATCAATCTCGACTTCGCCGACGTCAAATCGGTGATGCGCGGCATGGGCCGCGCCATGATGGGAACCGGCGAGGCCTCGGGCGACGGCCGGGCGATGAAGGCGGCGGAAGCCGCGATCGCCAACCCGTTGCTCGACGAAATGTCCATGAAGGGCGCCAAGGGCGTCCTGGTGTCGATCTCGGGCGGCAGGGACATGACCCTGTTCGAGGTCGACGAGGCGGCTACGCGCATCCGCGAGGAAGTCTACGAGGACGCCGACATCATCGTCGGCGCCATCTTCGACAAGAGCATGGAAGGCCGCTTCAGGGTATCGGTGGTGGCGACGGGCCTCGATCGTTCGCTCGCCGAGGGCGACGCCGATGCCGGCATCGCGCGGGATCATTCCCTACCTTCCGCCGCACGGACCTTGCAGTAAGGGCTGCTCCCTTCAAATCGGCTGGCATCGGTCAGGCGGCCTGCGGAATTGCGCGGGCCGCCTCGTGCTCGCTGCGTTCCGTACCCGGGCACAAGATCGTCTGATCGCGATTTAAAACGTTTGCATTTTCGCAAAAGCCAATTACAAACGTTTCAAACTCGTTCAAGGGAGGATCGGTGACGACCCGCGTCATCACGCTGAAGGAGCTTGCGGCCAGCCTCGACCTGTCGATCACGACCGTCTCGCGAGCGCTTGCCGGCCATGAGCAGATAGCGCTCAAGACCCGTGAGCGTGTCGCGCAGGCGGCGCGCCAAGCGGGCTACGTGCCCAACACCGCGGCGCGCACGCTGGTCTCCGGCCGCAGCGGTTTCGTCGGCCTGGTGTTGCCGATACGCGGACCCAATCTTGTCGATTCCTTTCTGGGCGAATTCGTCACCGGGCTCGGCGAAGGGCTGGTGTCGCATGGCGCCGACCTCATCCTTGCCACCGCCGCACTCGGCCATTCGGAATTGTCCGTGCTGCGCCATGTCGTGGAATCCGGGCGCGCCGACGGCGTCGTCGTCACACGTATCGCCGAGATCGACGAGCGCCTGGTCTATTTGCGCGAGCGCGGCTTTCCGTTTGTCGCTCACGGCAGGTTGCTCGACAGCGATTTTGGCTACAACTGGCTCGACACCGACGGCGCACACGCCTTCGGCGAAGCCTTCGACATGCTCTATGATCTCGGGCACCGCCATTTCGGCCTGGTGACGATCTCCGAGCCGATGACCTTCCGCCATCTCAGGCAGGACGGTCTTGCCGCGGCCATCGCCCGGCGAGGCGACCCGTCGGTGCGCCTCGACGTGGCGACGGCACCGCGCTTCGACCATGAAGCCCGTGTCCAGGCCGTCAACCAGATGCTGCATGGGCCTGGCCGGCCGACCGCCGTCATCGCCCTTTTCGACGAACTGGCGCTGACGGTGATGGAAGAGGCGGCGCGTGCGGGGCTCGTCGTGCCGCGCGACCTTTCCGTCATCGGTTTCGACAACATCGCCGCCTCGGCCTATGCGCCCCCGGGCCTCACCACGTTCGACGCCTCGATCCGCCAATGCGCGCGTGAAATCGCCGACATGCTGCTTGCCGTCATCGCCGGGCAACCCGGCAAACCGCTGACGCGGCTGATCCGGCCGACACTGGTTGCGCGGGCAAGCCACGGGCCCGCGCCGCGAACAAGAAGCTGATGCCGTCATGACGGCGCGTATCCAGGGAGGAAGACCATGATGAAAGCATTGAAGACACTGGCGGGCGCCGCGCTGGCACTGTCGGTCGCCGCTGGTGGCGCCGAGGCCCAGCAGGTGCTGTTCTGGTCGACGCAGGCGCGCCCGGTCGAAGAAACGCAGAAGATGCGCGACGAGGTGCTGAAAGGCTTCGACGGTCCGGTCGACTACCAGGTCGCCGAGGACGGTCCCTGGCTCACCCGCCTGCAGGCCGAATTGCAGGCCGGCTCCGGCACCATCGGTCTGCTGGGCGGCCTGCATGGCGATTTCTCGACCGTCGGCGCGAACCTCGTCGACCTGTCCGGAATCGATGTCGGCGGCGTCAAGGTCAACGAGGCCTACAGGAAGCTCGGCATGCTCGGCACCGGCGAACAGAAGTACCTGCCCTGGATGCAGGCAACCTACCTGATGGCCGCCAACAAACAGGCCTTGCAATACCTGCCCGCAGGCGTCGACCTCAACACCATCACCTATGACCAGTTGATCGAATGGTCGAAGACCATCGCCGAGAAGACCGGTTCGCCGAAATTCGGCTTTCCGGCTGGCCCCAAGGGGCTGAAGCATCGCTTCTTCGAGGGCTTCCTCTATCCGTCCTATACGGGTTCGATGGTCACCAAGTTCCGTTCGGCCGAGGCCGAGACGGCATGGAACAAGTTCAAGGAATTGTGGCAGTACACCAACCCGAACTCGACCAACTACGCCTTCATGCAGGAGCCGTTGCTGACTGGTGAGGTATGGGTGGCGTTCGATCACGTCGCGCGGCTCGCCGATGCGTTCAACAAGAAGCCTGACGACTTCGTCGCTTTCCCGGCCCCGGCTGGCCCCGCCGGTCGCGGCTTCATGCCTGTCGTTGCCGGTGTCGCCATTCCCAAGACTTCGCCTGACATGGACAAGGCGAAGGCGCTGGTCGCCTATATGCTCAAGCCCGAAACCCAGATCGCCACGCTCAGGGCGACCAATTTCTTCCCCGTCGTCGACGTCAAGCTGCCCGACGACATGCCGGCTTCGGTGAAGGCTTTCGGCCCGGCGATCGCCACCATGACCGGAGCTCCCGATGCGATGCCGGCGTTGTTGCCGATGGGTCTTGGCGACCTCGGCGGCAAGTTCAACCAGATCTACACCGACAGTTTCGAGCGCATCGTGCTTGGTGGCGAGGACGTGCATGGCGTGCTCGCGGAAGAGGCGACGGCGCTCAAGGCGATCATCGACCAGTCCAAGGCGCCGTGCTGGGCGCCCGACAAGCCATCCGACGGCGCTTGTCCCGTCGACTGACATCCTCCCAAGGGGGCGTCCGGAGTTTGTTGCACTCCGGGCGCCCAGGCCGCGGCATCGCAAAGGATGAACACCATGCACGGCAAGGCTCTGCCCTATCTGCTGCTGATGCCGGCGACCTTGTTCCTCTGCATCTTCTTCCTCTATCCATTCGCGTTGGTCGTCTTCGAGGCGGTGACCCGCGACGGCGCCTTCACACTCGATAATTTCCGCACCATGGCCGGCAGCTGGAAATTCCCCGCCACCGTCCGCAACACCCTGCTGCTGGCGGCAATCGTCGTGCCGATCCAATTGGTCATGGCTCTTTTGATGGCCAGCGTGGTTTCGCGGCTGGAGACCGGACGAAGTGCCGTGCTCTACGTCTTCGCCATCCCGCTCGGCATTTCCGATCTCGCCGCCGGCCTGATCTGGCTCGCCATCTTCGACCAGTCCGGCTTCCTCAACACGCTGCTTTCCAGTTTCGGCATCGTCGACAGGCCGGTCATGTTCCTCGGCTACCAGAGCAAGCTGACCATCTTCATCGCCGTGGCGCTGGCCGAGATCTGGCGGGCCACCGCGATCATGATGGTCATCCTCGTCGCCGGCATGGGCCTGATCCCCAAGGAATATTACGAGGCGGCGGAAGTGTTCGGGGCAAGCCCGTGCCAGCGCTTTGTGCGCATCACGCTGCCGCTGCTTCGCCCCAGCCTGCAGACGGCCATCATCCTGCGCGTCATCCTCGCCTTCGAGGTCTTCGCCGTGGTGGCGGCACTTGGCGGCACCAACCTGCCGGTGCTGATGGGCGAGACCTACAACTGGCAATTCACGTTGCAGGACCGCAATGTCGCAGCCGCCTCCGCGCTGCTCATCCTCGCCATCTCGATCGGCTTCACGCTGTTCTTCCTCAGGGTGCTACGCGTGCCCAAGGAGGCCAGGATATGAAGGAGGCCAGGATATGAAGGAAGCCAGGATATGAGCGCCGTGGCCGAAGCACAGGTCGCCACGTCAGCCGATGCCCGCAAGGCCGGCAACTGGCTGTTGATCGCCACCGCGATCGTGCTCAGCGTCTGGGTGCTGGTGCCGATTTACCTCCTGATCGTCAATGCGCTGTCGTCGCCCGGCGAGGTTACCGCGTTCCCCAAGCGCTTCCTCCCGTCCTTCGACCTCGGCAGCCTGTCGTTCTTCATCAATTTCGCCGGCGTCGCCAGGGCGCTGTGGAACTCGGTGCTGGTCGCCACGCTGACGATGATCCTGGCAATCGGCTTCGGCGCGCCGGCCGGCTACGCGCTGTCGCGCTTCGATTTTCCGGGGAAGGGCACCTTCCGCTTCCTGGTGCTGATGACCCGCGCCTTCCCGCTGCCGCTTCTGGCCTTGCCTCTGGCGGTGATGTTCATCCACACTGGCCTCGACGACACCGCCATCGGGCTGGCGCTGGTCCACACCACGCTGGCGCTGCCGTTCGCCGTGCTCATCACCTTCTCGCTCTTCTCAGGCATTCCGGTCGAGCTCGAGGAAGCGGCCTGGACGCTCGGCTGCACACGCTGGCAAGCCTTTCGCAAGGTCATCCTGCCGCTGGCGCTGCCCGGCATCGCCGCCTCGGCGGTGTTTGCCTTCACCATCTCCTGGAACGAGGTGTTCGCCGCCGCCGTGCTCACCATCGAGAACCGCACGCTGACCGCCTTCCTGCTGCAAAGCCTCGGTGAATCGCCGCTCTATCTCAAATTCGCGGGCGGCGCGGCCTTGGTCGTGCCGGCGCTGATCTTCATCTTCGCCGTTCGAAAATACCTGTTCGCCATGTGGGGGATTGCCAACCGATGACACGCGCCACGGAGACGGCTGATGGCTGAAATCGCAATCAAGGGCGTGGCCAGGCGGTTTGGTGACTTCACCGCGCTGCATCAGATCGACCTCACCATCGCCGACCAGGAATTCATGGTGCTGCTCGGCGCCTCGGGCTGCGGCAAGACCACGCTGCTCAGGATCGTCGCCGGGCTGGAGACGCCGAGCCAAGGAGAGGTCTGGATCGGCGGCCGCCGTGTCGATCATCTGCCGCCGCGCGATCGCGGCATTGCCATGGTGTTCCAGAACTATGCCGTCTTTCCACACCTGACCGTGTTCGAGAACATCGCCTTCGGCCTGCGCATGAAGAAATTGCCGCGGCAGGAAATCGAGCGCCGCGTCAACCGCACCGCCGAACTCATGCATATCGAGCAATTGCTGAAGCGCTACTCCGGCCAGTTGTCAGGCGGCCAGCGCCAGCGTGTCGCCGTCGCTCGCGCGCTCGCCATGGAGCCCGACGTCATCCTGATGGACGAGCCGCTGTCGAACCTCGACGCGTTGCTGCGGCTGGAAATGCGGGCCGAACTCAAAGGCGTGCTTGCCGGGTCGAAGACCACCACCATCTATGTCACCCACGACCAGGTCGAGGCGATGAGCCTCGCCGACCGCATCGCCGTCATGCATCAGGGCCGCATCGTCCAGGCTGCGTCGCCGGTCGAGGTCTACCGCAATCCGGCGGCGCGCTTCGTCGGCTCCTTCATCGGCAATCCGCCGATGAATTTCCTGCCCGCGACCAAGGCAGCGAACGGAAACTGGAACGTTGCCGGGCTGGCGCTGTCCGGTCCCAAATCGGACAAGCAGAAAGTCGAGTTCGCCATTCGCCCCGAGGATGTCGATGCCGGTGGCGAGGGCCTGCCCGCCACGGTGCGGATCATCGAGCCGCTCGGGCCGCACACGCTGGTCACCTGCGATGTCGGGGGCAGCCTGTTCCGGGCCGTGCTCGAGTCCGGCGTAGCCATTACCGTCGGCGATCGCCTGCGGCTCGCTCCCAAGCCCGACCGCATCCGCTGGTTCGACCCCGAAACGACGCAAGCCTTGTGAAAGACCTGAAACGTCCATGACCGCTCATGCCACCAATGACATCATCGCCCGCGCCGTCGAAGTGCTGAAGGAGAACGATCAGGGGACCTATACCATCCCGACAAAAGGTCTCTATCCGTTCCAGTGGAACTGGGATTCCTGCCTGACGGCGCTCGGCCTTGCCCATTATGACGAAGCGCGCGCCTGGACCGAGATCGAGACGTTGTTTGCGCATCAGTGGCCGGACGGCATGGTGCCGCATATCGTCTTCCATGTCTGGAACGACGGTTATTTTCCCGGTCCCGCGGTCTGGCGAACCGGTCGCCCGACCGCCACGTCGGGCATCACCCAGCCAGCCGTCGCAGGCTTTGCCGTGCGGCGCCTGTTCGACCGCGCCAAGGACAGGACATTGGCCGCCGAGCGGGTCCGCGCGCTGCTGCCGAAGATCGACGCCTGGCATCGCTGGTTCTACGAAAGCCGCGACCCGAAAGGTGAGGGGCTGGTCGCCATCATCCATCCCTGGGAATCCGGCCGCGACAATTCCATCGATTGGGACGACGCCTTCGAGCGCGTGCCGACCGAGGGCATCGAGCCCTATACCCGCCGTGATACCTTGCATGCCGATCCGGCACATCGCCCGACCAAGGCGCAGTACGATCGTTATCTCTGGCTGGTGCAGCGTTTTCGCGGGCTCGGTTGGGACAATGCGAAACTGCACGATGCCTCGCCTTTCCAGATTGTCGATCCCGGCTTCAACGCCATCCTGATCCGCGCCGCCACCGACCTTGCAGATCTTGCCGAAGCGCTTGGCGAGACAGCGATCGCCAAAGCCAACCGTGCCTTTGCCGAAAAGGGCCTGGTCGCCATGGAGCGGCTGTGGAGCGACGCACACGGTCAATACCTCTGTCTCGACCGCGTGTCCGGCAGGCTTGTCGACAGCGCCTCGGTTGGCGGCATCCTGCCAGCCTTTGCGGCGATTCCGAAAGACCGAGCCGCTGCAGTCGCCGCGGCCGTCGAACGCCTTGCCGACACTATGCGTTACGTCGTGCCGTCACATGATCCCGCCGATCCGCGCTTCGACGCCAAACGCTACTGGCGCGGCCCGGTCTGGCTGGTGGTCAACTACATGATCGCCGACGGCCTTGCCGCCGCCGGCCACGGTCAGGTCGCACGGCGCATCACGCGATCCAGCCTCGACCTGATCCGGGAGAGCGGATTTGCCGAATACTACGACCCGCTGACCGGTGAGCCGCTCGGCGGCGGCCGTTTCACCTGGACGGCGGCGATGGTGATCGAGTTTCTGCGTGGGGCGCAAGTGGGTGGGGTTTAAGCGCGTCGGGGTGGGAACGTTTCTCTTCAGGACGCTTTCTCGCCGACTAGATCAAATCGCTCGATCTCACATTCGCGGGCGACCAGCGCTAGGATTTCCGTTGAAGGTTCGGTCGCATCGGGCTGTCTCCATTCGAGATTGAACGAGTAGACGAAGCGGTCGCGGCTGAAATCGTGCTCCATCGTGGCAAGGCGTGCGTCATAGCCGAGCGGCCGCACCATCTCTTGAAGGTCGGGCGGTGAACTTTTCGCCCAGGAAACCGACAGGATCGCATGGTGGTCGCGCGGGATCTTGAGATCGACCCATTTCAACACCTGAAGCGTCAGCAGCGTCAGCACGGTTGCAATTCCCGCAAGACCGAACTGGCCGCCGCCAAAAGCAAGTCCGATCATCGTCATGATCCACATGGTGGCCGCGGTGGTGACACCGGTCACGAGGTCGCCGCGCCGAAGGATGGCACCGCCGCCGATGAAGCCCACGCCGGTCAGCACGCCAAGCGGGAGGCGCAGCACGTCCATGCGGGAGAAGAAATCCATTCCCTTGCCTGTCGTATCAAGCAGCAAGTTGGCCTGGATCATCGCAACCGCGGCCGCAAGGCCGACGAGGATGGTCGTCCGAAGCCCGGCGGTGTGGCCACGCGCTTCCCTGTTCAGGCCAATGAGGAAACCTGCAAGCACCACAAACAGCAGCCGTGCGACAAGATCGGGCCATGTCGGATGAAGCGGCATATCGCAGCAAAGCGGCTCGAACATTGTCCTGTCAGGCGGCGCCAGTGCTCCGCCTCTCCACTGTTTCCCCCGGGTTTTCGGCACCGCTCAGTGCCGGCGTTGCTTGCGGCTGGCCGGCGCGCCGCGACCTCGATGTAAGAACCTCTTTGCCCTCCTGAAGTTCCGGCCGGGCCGCGGCGCGGCCGGCCGGCCAACCGCCATGCGATTTTGAAAGGTGGCGCTTGACTTCGGCCAATCCATGTGAAAAATTTTGCAGCAACTGATAAAAATATCACCGGGACGGAAACGTGGTTGGTTTTGGAAACGGCCTTTTGCGCGACGATGATGCCAGCATGGCGGCGCGGGCTGCGTGGCTTCATTACGCTGGTGGCCTGACCCAGTCCGAGGTCGCCAAGCGGCTGGGGCTGACCAGCCTCAAGGCCCACCGCCTCATCACCAAGGCCAACCAGGAAGGGCTGGTGAAGGTCTATATCGACGGCGAAGTGTCGGAATGCGTCGAACTCGAGGACGAATTGTCCCGCCGCTATGGCCTCGACTATTGCGAGGTGGTCCCGGATTTCGATTCCGAGGATCTGCCGCTCAAGGCGCTCGGCATTGCCGGAGCGCAGTTCCTCAAGCGCGAGATCGAACGCGGCGAGCAGGCACTGATCGGCGTCGGCCATGGCCGCACGCTCGCGGCTTGCGTGGAATACCTGCCGCGCACGACCACCGACCGGATCCGTTTCGTTTCGCTGCTCGGCGGCCTGACGCGGAAATTCTCGGCCAACCCGCATGACGTCATCCACCGTCTCGCCGAACGCACCGGCGCCGAAGCCTATGTGATGCCGGTGCCGATGTTCGCCAACACGGCGGAGGACCGCATCGTGCTGCTGGGCCAGAAGGGCGTTAGCGAGGTCTTCGATCTCGCCAGATCCGCCGACCTGGTTTTCGCCGGCATCGGTACCGCCGAACGCGAGGCTTCGCTGGTCGCCACCGGCATGATCGAGAAGGGTGAGATGGAGGAGATCCGCCGCAATGGCGGCGTCGGCGAATTGCTCGGCCATTTCTTCGACGAGGCCGGCAAGGCGGTGGCGACGACCGTTTCCAACCGGGCGCTGGCGCTGGCGCGCGAGGACATCGCCAGCCGTAGGATCGTCGCCGTCGCCGGCGGCAGGATCAAGGTTCGCGCCATCAAGTCGGTGCTGGAGGGGCGCTATCTCAAGGGCCTGATAACAGACGAGCGGACGGCGCGATCGCTCGTGGAAGAGACGCCGGTCGGGTAGCCGGCAACGGTTCAGTTGAAACTACCCTGTGGAGGAGAAGACGAAATGCATGAGAAAGAGAAAGACCTAATAGACGCCTTCCTGCGCGGACAAGTCGACCGTCGCGGACTGATCAAGGGCCTGGGAGCGATGGGCCTCGCTGCCGGCACCGCCGGCACGCTGCTCAACCTGGGCCAGACCCGCGCGCTCGCCGCCGACTTCGACTGGCAGGCGCATAAGGGCAAGACCATCAAGCTCCTGCTCAACAAGCATCCCTATGCCGATGCGATGATCGCCGACCTGGAGAACTTCAAGAAGCTGACCGGCATGAACGTCGTCTATGACGTCTTCCCCGAAGACGTCTATTTCGACAAGGTGACCGCGGCCCTGTCGGCGAGCTCGCCCGAATACGACGCCTTCATGACCGGCGCCTACATGACCTGGACCTATGGCCCAGCCGGCTGGATCACCGACCTCAACGAATGGATCAAGGATCCGGCCAAGACCAACCCGAACTATGCCTGGGACGATTTTCTCCCAGGCGTGAAGTCGTCCTGCGCCTGGAACGGCAAGCCGGGTGGCGCTCTGGGTTCGGAAGACGCCAAGCAGTGGTGCATTCCGTGGGCCTTCGAGCAGAACAACATCACCTACAACAAGGGCATGTTCGACAAGGCCGGCGTCGGCGTCCCCGGCAACCTGGACGAGATGATCACGACGGCGGCCAAGCTGCAGAAGGATATCGGCAGCGGCGTCTACGGCATCGGCGTGCGCGGCTCGCGCTCCTGGGCGACGATCCATCCGGGCTTCCTGTCTGCCTACTCGAATTTCAACGAGAAGGATCTGACTGTTTCCGCCGATGGCAAGCTCGCGGCGGCGATGAACACCGCCGGCTCAAAGGCCTTCCATGCCAAATGGGTGCAGATGATCCAGGAGAGCGGCCCCAAGGACTGGTCGACCTACACCTGGTACCAGGTCGGTACCGATCTCGGCGCCGGCGCCTCGGCGATGATCTTCGACGCCGACTGCCTCGGCTACTTCATGAATGGCGGCGACAACAAGATGGCCGGCAAGCTCGCCTATGCCGCCTTCACCGCCAACCCGGAAGCCAAGGCCTCGACGCCCAATATCTGGATCTGGTCGCTGGCGATGTCCAACTTCTCCAAGGACAAGGACGCGACCTGGTACTTCCTGCAATGGGCCTCGGGACCGGAGCACGGCCTGTTCGGCGCCACCAAGATGGATTTCGTCGATCCGGTCCGCCAGTCGGTGTGGAAGGACGAGATGTTCCGCGAGAAGCTGAACAAGAGCTACCCCGGCTATGTCGAGATGTTCGACGCTTCGGCGGCCGGCGCGTCGATCAAGTTCACGGCGCAGCCGCTGTTCTTCGACCTCACCACCGAATGGGCGGCGACGCTGCAGAAGATGGTGGCCAAGGAAGTGCCGGTCGACGAGGGCCTCGACAAGCTCGCCGAGAGCATCAACGGCCAGCTCAAGGAAGCCGGTCTCGGTTAAGTCGCAAGGACGCCGGCCTGCTTGGCGAGTCGGCCCTGGTTACACCTTTTCACGTTTGCGATGCGGTGCCGAAAGGTGACCGCCATTTCGCCCGACCGGCCGCCTTGCTCCCTTGGGCGGCCGGCAGGGCGAGGCAACAACGGAGCAGCTCGATGACTGCGGTGGTATCGCAAAGGCCCAGGCCATCCGGCTTCAGGATCAGCAAGCGGGTGCTGCCCTATGTGCTCAGCCTGCCGGCCTTGCTGGTCTGCATCGGCATCCTGATCCCGTTCCTGACCTCGGTGGTCTATTCCTTCCAGCGCTACCGTCTGAGCCAGCCCTGGGCGCGCCAGTTCAACTGGGGCGACAACTACATCTCTTTCTTCACCGATCCGAAGTTCTGGAACACGTTGAAAGTCTCGCTGGTCTATGCCGGCACCACGGTCGTGCTGGAACTGCTTCTGGGTCTCGCTATCGCCTTGCTGCTGCAGAAGCGCTCGACGCTCAACAACTTCATCTCGATCATGCTCTTGATGCCGCTGATGACGGCGCCGGCGCTGGCAGCGCTGATGTGGAAGCTGATGACCAATCCGGGCTTCGGCGTGCTGAGCTATCTCGCCAGCCTCGTCGGGCTGCAGGATTTCCGCTGGGCGTCGTCGCCGTCGACCGCGCTGTTCACCGTCGTGCTCGTCGACATCTGGGTCTACACGCCTTTCATCATGATCCTGCTGCTCGCCGGCCTGCGCAGCCTGCCGACGCAGCCCTTCGAGGCGGCGGCGCTCGACGGCGTGCCGAGGAGCTTCGTCTTCTTCCGCATCACGCTGCCGATGCTGACGCCCTACATCCTGACGGCGACGCTGTTCCGACTGCTCGATTCGATCCAGCAGTTCGACATCATCTACGCGATGACCCAGGGCGGGCCGGGCGACACGCTGACCGTCTTCCAGGTCGAGGCCTATCTCAACTTCTTCCAGTCGACCAATGTCGGCCGCTCGGCGGCGCTGATGATCATCCTGTGGGCGATCACCTATTTACTCTCCAACATCTTCATCAAGAACTGGCTCAGGCTGCGCGAACGCGCCCGTGGCCAGGCATAGGAGGCGGCGATGGAACACACCTCGCTTCTCGAACGCATCCTGCGCGGCGCAGCACTGACCCTGGTGGTGATCTTCTTCATGTTCCCGATCGTCTGGATTTTCATGATGTCGTTCCAGACCAACGAGACCATCCTGCGCATCCCGCCGCAGCTCATCTTCGAACCGACGCTCGCCAATTACACGGCGCTGATCACCGGCAAGCTGATGACCGCAGCCGGCACGCTCGACATCGCCTTCATGCGCAATCTCTGGAACTCGGTGTTCCTGTCGGTAACCTCGGTCGCCGTCTCGCTGCTGCTCGGCGTGCCGGCCGCCTACGCCTTCGCGCGCCACAAGTTCCGCGGTTCGGAGGACATCGCCTTCACGCTTCTGTCGTTCAGGTTCGCGCCGGCGCTCCTGGTGCTGTTGCCGCTGACCCTCTATTTCCAGAAGCTCGGCCTGGCCAACACCTATATCGGGCTGATCTGGGTCTACCAGCTGATCTGCCTGCCGTTGATCCTGTGGATCGTGCGCGGCTATTTCGAGGATATCCCGGCCGACATCGAATACGCCTACCGCATCGGCGGCCATTCGTGGTTCGCCACCTTCCGCAATATCGCGCTGCCGCTCGCCGGTCCGGGCATCGCGGCGGCCGGCCTGCTCGCCTTCATCTTCGCCTGGAACAATTTCGTCTTCGCGCTGGTGCTGGCTTCGGCCGACAAGCAGCCGGTGACGGTCGGCGCGCTCGCCTTCATCACCTCATCCGGCATCCAGTATGGCCAGATTTCGGCGGCCATCGTCCTGTCGATCACGCCGACACTGGCGCTCGCCCTCTACGCACAGCGCTATCTGGTCGAAGGCCTGTCGCTCGGCGCGGTGAAAGGATAGACATGGCCAGCCTCGAACTCAGAAATCTCGTCAAGCGCTACAAGAGCCAGACCGTCCTCGACAATTTGTCGCTGACCGTCGCGGATGGCGAGACGCTGGTGCTGTTCGGACCTTCGGGCGCCGGCAAGACTGTGCTGCTGCGCCTCGTCGCCGGCGTCATCGATCCCGACGAAGGCAAGATCCTCATCGGTGGCGAGGACATGACCGATGTCGACGCGGAATTCCGTGGCGTCGGCATGGCGTTCCAGAATTTCGCGCTGTTTCCGCACATGAGCGCGTTCGACAACATCGCGACGCCGCTGGAGGCCAAGCGTTCCTCACAGGGCGCGATCAAGGCCGGCGTCGAGAGCGTCGCCAAGCTGTTGAAGATCGGCCATGTGCTCAGCCACAAGCCACGCGCGCTGTCCAACGGCCAGAAGCAGCGCACCGCACTTGCGCGCGCGCTGGTCGGCTCGCCGCCGCTTCTCTTGCTCGACGATCCCCTGCGCAATGTCGACGCCAAGCTGCGCTTCGAGATGCGGCTCGAATTGCCGAGGCTGCTCGCCGATCGCGGCGCCACCGTCGTCTACGTCACTCAGGACTACAAGGAAGCCATGGCGCTCGGCGACCGTATCGCGGTGATGTCGCAAGGCGTCATCCGGCAGCTCGGCACGCCTGAGCAGATCTATCGTGAGCCGGCCAATATCGAGATCGCGCGGCTGTTCGGCGATCCGACCATCAACCTGCTAGACGTCAAGCCCGCGCGGGGTGCCAGAGGGGTCTATGTCGGCCTGTCCAACGTGCAGGTCC
This sequence comes from Mesorhizobium sp. ES1-3, assembly GCF_020164795.1. Taxonomy (NCBI): domain Bacteria; kingdom Pseudomonadati; phylum Pseudomonadota; class Alphaproteobacteria; order Hyphomicrobiales; family Phyllobacteriaceae; genus Mesorhizobium; species Mesorhizobium sp. ES1-3. The sequence goes on along the minus strand of NZ_JAIUGW010000001.1, from coordinate 151,457 downwards.
ATCTCGCCGACGTTCCCGATACCGCCGTCGGTCGCGACTGCATCATCGGGCTGAGACCCGAGGCACTGCATTTCGTTGGCGAAAACGAGCCCGGCGCCATTCCGGTGACGGTCGAGGCCGAGACGCCGCTCAACGAGAAGATCGTCACCCTGGTGCGCACCGTTCGTGGCCGTGAAATCCTGGTCTCGCGCCCGGCCGGAACGCCGGGCCGCAGCGAAGGCAAGGCGCATATCGTCGTCGACGGCAAGAGCGCCTTGCTGTTCGATCGGGCGAGCGGCGAGCGCATCGGCGCGAAGAACGTCGTCAAACTACGCAACGGAGAAGCGGCATGAGCGCCAGCGCACTCACCATTTCCGGCGTCGACAAGTTCTACGGCCCGATCGACAGGGGCGTTCACGCCGTCAAGAACCTGACGATGGAGATCGGCAAGGGCGAGATCGTTGCGCTGCTCGGCTCGTCGGGCTGCGGCAAGACCTCGACGCTGCGCATGATTGCCGGCTTTGAGGAAGTCTCGCGCGGCACGATCGCGGTCGCCGGCCGCAAGGTACACACCTTGCCGCCGGTCAGACGCAATGTGGCGATGGCCTTCGAGGGCTACTCGCTCTATCCGCCGCTGACCGTGCGCGAGAACATGGCCTTTGCCCTCAAGGCCGCCCGGCTGCCCAGGAGCGAGGTCGACGCCAAGGTCGCCAGCATCGCCAAACTGCTGGAGATCGAGGACATATTGGAGCGCTATCCCAGTTCCATTTCGGGCGGCCAGCAGCAGCGTGCCAGCCTTGGCCGGGCGCTCATCCGCGAGGCCGACCTGCATCTGCTCGACGAGCCGATGGGGCAACTCGAGCCGCAGCTTCGCGCCGTGCTGCGCGGCCGTATCAAGCACTTCATCAAGGAGCGTGGCCTGACCGCGATCCTGGTCACCCACGACCAGACCGAGGCCAATGCGCTTGCCGACCGCATCGCGGTGATGGAAGGCGGCGTGCTGCAGCAGTTCGACACTCCCGACAGGATCAAGGAGCGTCCGGCGAACCTGTTCACCGGCACCTTCGTCGGCGAGCCGCCGATGAACGTCTTCGAGGCCTTTGTCGGGACCGCCGCCGGCCGCATCAATCTCAGGCTGCCCGACGGGCTGTCGCTCGACTACGACAAGGACGCTTTCAGCGCTCCGGTGCGCGACCAGCTGCTCAGCCGCGAACGGGTGGTCATCGGCATCAGACCCTACGCGGTCCGGCGCTCGAAGGAAGGTGTCCCGGCCAGGGTCTCGGCCAACCAGTGGCTCGGCGACCAGACCCACATCGCCGCCGACTTCGCCGGCGGCTCGCTGGTTCTGGTCGAGCATGACCGCACCCGGCTCGACCTCGGCGCGCCCATCAATGTCAGCATCGATCCGAAAAACCTGCACCTCTTCGACCAGGCGAGCGGCAAGGCCATCTCGCACGGCATGGAGCTCGCGTGATGCGCGACATACTGATCGGCATCGATGCCGGCACCTCCGTCATCAAATCCATCGCCTTCGACACGGCGGGCCGCCAGATCGCGGCCGCGGCAACGCCGAACCATTATGAGACGCTGCCGGGCGGCGGCGCCGAACAGGATCTGGCGCGCACATGGGCCGATGCCGCCACGACCCTGCGCCAGCTTGCCGACAAGGTGCCCGATCTCGCCAGCCGGACCGTCGCCATCGCGGTCACCGGTCAGGGCGACGGTACTTGGCTGATCGATGGCAAGGGCGAGCCGGTGGCCAAGGGATGGCTCTGGCTCGATGCGCGGGCCGCCGGCGTCGTCGAGGAGATCCGCGCGCGGCCCGATGACCGGCTGCGCTTCGAGAAGACCGGCAGCGGGCTTGCCGCCTGCCAGCAAGGCTCGCAGTTCGTCTTCATGAAGCGCACCATGCCCGAAATGCTCGGCAAGGCGGCGACCGCGTTCCACTGCAAGGACTGGCTCTATTTCAAGCTGACCGGCGAGCGTGCCACCGATCCGTCGGAAGGCACTTTCACCTTCGGCGACTTTCGCACCCGTGACTACAGCGACGAGGTGCTCGACGTGCTCGGCGTCGCCGATCTCAGGCACCTGCTGCCGCCGGTTGTCGACGGCACGAGGCACAGCACGGGATTATCGCTTGCCGCCGCCGCCGTCACCGGCATGCTTGCCGGTACACCCGTCGTGCTCGGCTATGTCGATGTCGTCTGCACCGCGCTCGGCGCCGGCCTCCTCGACCGCGAGCGCAAGCCCGGCTGCTCGATCATCGGCTCCACGGGGATGCATATGCGGCTGGCCGAGACGCCCGACGATGTGCAGCTCAACGAAGCGGCGACCGGCTACACCATGGCGATGCCGGCGCCCGGCGTGTTCGCGCAGATGCAGTCCAACATGGCCGCGACGCTCAACATCGACTGGGTGCTTGGGCTTGCCTCGGGCATTCTCGCCTCGCAAGGCATAACCCGCAGCAATGGCGAGATGATCGCCCTGGTCGATGCCTGGATCGCGGCATCGCAGCCGGCGTCGCTGCTCTACCAGCCCTACGTGTCGGAAGCCGGCGAGCGCGGGCCGTTCGTCGATGCCAATGCCAGGGCGGGCTTCGTCGGCATTTCCTCGCGCCACGGCTATGCCGATCTGGTGCGCGCCGTCTTCGAAGGCTTGGCCTTCGCGGCGCGCGACTGCTACGCCGCCATGGGTCCGCTGCCACGCGAAATCCGCCTGACCGGCGGGGCCGCCCGAAGCCCGGCGCTGCGCAAGATCCTGGGCGCGGCCATCGGTGCCGACACGCGCACCAGCGCGCGCGAGGAGGCTGGCGCCGCCGGTGCGGCGATGATCGCCGCGGTCTGCGTCGGTCAATACGCCTCGATGGACGAATGCGTCGGCGAATGGGTGACGCCGCTGCTCGGCGAGGCCGAACCGAGCGACCCGGACCTTGCCGCGATCTACGACAGGATGGCCCCGTCCTACATGCTGGCGCATCAGGCCCTGCGGCCGGTTTGGCGTGCCATGGCGACATCGCAGGAAAATTGAGAAGTCGAGTATGCCCAGGAAAATAGCGATCATTGGCGACAACTTCATGCTGCCGGAGGTGTTTCGCGCCAAAATCGAGAACGTCGTCAGTGGCGGCCTCGATATCAGGACCTTGCAGACGGCCTGGCCCGACGAGCCGATGGAGTTCGGCGATCCGGCGCTCGGCCTCGACAAGGTCAAGGAATATTTCGGCCATCCCGACGAGGTCGTCGACTTCATCGGCGATGCCGAAATCCTCGTTACTCAGCTTGCGCCCCTGTCGGAAGGCATGATGCGGCGCCTGCCGGGGCTCAGGCTGGTCGCTGTCTCGCGCGGCGGCCCGATCAACATCGACATGGAAGCGGCCAGGGCGAACGGCATCACCGTGGTCAACGTGCCCGGCCGCAACGCCACCGCCGTGGCCGAGTTCACCATCGGCGCGATCCTTACCGAGACGCGGCTGATCCGGGTCGGTCACGAGGCCCTGCGCAAGGGGGAATGGCGCGGCGATCTCTACCGCGCCGACCGCACCGGTCGCGAACTCGGTGAAATGACAGTCGGCGTCGTCGGCTATGGCAATATCGGCACGAAAGTGGTGCGCCTGCTGCGCGCCTTCGGCTGCCATGTCCTGGTCAGCGACCCCTATGTGCAGTTGAGCGCCGAGGACCGCAACGCCGGCGTCGAACTGGTTGCGCTCGACGATCTCCTGTCGCGCTCCGATGTGGTTACGCTGCATTCGCGGGTGACGCAGGAGACACGCGGCCTGATCGGCAAGGACACCATCGCGCGGATGAAGCCGGGGGTGATCTTCGTCAACACCGCGCGTGGGCCGCTGGTCGACTATGACGCGCTTTACGAGGCGCTGGTTTCGGGGCGGATCGCCGGCGCGATGCTGGAGACCTTCGCGGTCGAACCGGTGCCCTCGGACTGGCCGCTGCTGCAGCTTCCCAACGTGACGATGACGCCGCACATCGCCGGGGCCTCGGTGCGCACCGTGACCTATGCCGCCGAGCAGGCCGCCGAGGAGGTGCGCCGCTACATTGCGGGCCTGCCTCCGGTCAATCCGTGCTGAGAGCGAGAGCCATGATGCGAGAGTCCGGTCGCGGGGTGATGACAAGATGAGCGTCGGCCCCGACATCGTCGATCTCTTTGTCATCGGCGGCGGCGTCAACGGCGCCGGCATCGCGCGCGATGCCGCCGGCCGCGGCCTTTCCGTCATCCTGTGCGAAAAGGACGATCTCGCCGAAGGCACCAGTTCGCGCTCGGGCAAGCTCGTGCATGGCGGCCTGCGCTACCTCGAATATTACGAGTTCCGCCTGGTGCGCGAGGCGCTGATCGAGCGCGAGGTGCTGTTGGAATCGGCGCCGCATATCATCTGGCCAATGCGCTTCGTGCTGCCGCACAGCCCGGACGACCGGCCGGCATGGCTGGTGCGGCTCGGCCTGTTCCTTTACGACCATCTTGGCGGCCGCAAGCGGCTGCCCGCTACCCGCACGCTCGACCTGCGCACCGCGCCCGAGGGGGCGCCGATCAAGGATAGTTTCAAGCGCGGCTTCGAATATTCCGACTGCTGGGTCGACGATGCCCGCCTCGTCGTCATCAATGCTCTCGACGCGGCCGAACGAGGAGCGAAGGTCTTCACCCGCACCGCCTGCACCGCCGCCCGCCGCGAGGGCGGCCTCTGGGTCGTCGAGATGCGCGACGTCAGGACCGGCATCAAGGCCAGTGTGCGGGCTCGCGCGCTGATCAATGCCGCCGGTCCATGGGTCAACGACATCGTCAACCGCGTTGCCGGCCAGAATTCCAGGCGCAATGTCCGCCTGGTCAAGGGCAGCCATATCGTCGTGCCCAAATTCTGGGAAGGCCGGCAGGCCTATCTCGTCCAGAACAGCGACAAGCGCGTCATCTTCATCAATCCCTACCAGAACGATCTCGCCCTGATCGGCACCACCGACATTCCCTACGAAGGCCGGCCCGAGGATGTGACGGCGGACGAGAGCGAGATCGATTACCTGATCAGGGTGGTCAACCGCTATTTCAAGCGCGGCCTTGCGCGCGACGATGTGGTCTATTCCTTCTCCGGCGTCAGGCCGCTCTACGACGACAACGCCGACAATCCGAGTGCGGTGACCCGCGACTATATTTTCGAACTCGACGCGCCGGACGCGCAGGCGCCGCTGCTCTCCGTCTTCGGCGGCAAGATCACCACCTTCCGCAAACTGGCCGAGCACGCGCTGGACAGGATCGCGCCGTTCTTTCCGAAGATGGGCAAAGCATGGACCGCGAAGGCGCATCTGCCCGGCGGCGACATCGCCAATGCCGACTTCGAACAGTTCCTCGGCGACCTCGCAAACGAGTATCCGTGGATGCCCGCGTCGCTGCTGAAGCATTACGGCCGGCTCTACGGCACCAGGACGCGGTCCGTGGTCGGCGGCGCCCATTCGCTCGCCGCGCTGGGGCGGTGCTTCGGCAAGGATTTCTTCGAGCGCGAGGCGAACTACCTCTTCGAACAGGAATGGGCGGAAGACGCGGCCGACATTCTCGAACGGCGCACCAAGCATGGCCTGCATCTGTCCGCCGAGGAGAAGTCGGCCTTCGAGCATTGGTGCGCGAGCCGGCAGGTGAGGGCGGGCTGATGGCGTTCATTGCCCATGCTCGGCGACGGCGTTGAAGGGATCGCGACCTTGGCCTTCACGCTCTCCCTCAACACCAATCCGCTGGTCAACCGCTTCGCGGAGCCGGACGATGTGATCGACACCATCGCCTACGACATCGGCATCAGGGATATTCAGCTCACGCATGAATTCGTCAATCCGGGCTGGCCGGCGGCGACGATCGTCAAATTCATCCGCCTGTTCCGTAATGCCTTGGATCGCACCGGCGTGCGTGTCACCTCCGGCATGACCGGCCCCTATGGTCGGCTCAACCATTTCGGCCACCCCGATGCCGATGTGCGCCGTTACTACGTCGACTGGTTCAAGACCTTCGCCGATATCTCGTCCGAGCTTGGCGCTGGCGGCATGGGCACGCAGTTCGCCATCTTCACGCATCGCGACTATGACGACCCCGACCGCCGCGCGCGGCTGTTAGACATCGCGCTGGATTGCTGGCGAGAGGTCGCCGAACACGCCCGGGCGGCAGGCTTGACCTACCTGTTCTGGGAGCCGATGTCGGTCGGTCGCGAGTTCGGCCATACGATCGAGAATTGCCGGATGCTCCAGAATGCGATCGATGCTGCCGGCATGGCCATTCCGCTGGAGATGATGGTCGACATCGACCATGGCGACGTGACTTCCTCCAACCCGGCCGACATCGATCCCTATGCCTGGGCCGAGGCCTTCCCCCTGAAGTCACCGATCATCCACATCAAGCAGTCGTCGATGAACAAGGGCGGCCACTGGCCGTTCACCGCAGCCCACAACAAGGACGGCCGCATCACGCCTGAGAAGCTGCTGGAGACGGTGCGGCGAGGCGGCGGCACCGACAACGAGATCTGCCTCGAACTATCGTTCCGCGAGCGCGAGCCGGTCGACCATCAGGTGGTCGCCATGATCCGCGAGTCGGTCGACTACTGGGCGCCCTTCATCGAGACCGGCAGGCCTGGCCTGCTGCCGAAAGCCGGATAGAAATCGGACAGGAGCCGATGCGGCTCCTGTCCATGAAATGCAACGGGGAGCGAACTCAGGCGAATTTCGGATTGAGGCTGCCCGACTTGTAGCGCTTGGCCATTTCCGAGACCGGCAGCGGCCTGATCTTCGGCGCATTGCCGGCGGTACCGAATTGCTCGAAGCGCTCCTTGCAGAGCTTGCGCATGGCGGCCATCGCCGGGGTCAGGTATTTGCGCGGATCGAACTCGCTGGGGTTTTCGGTCAGCACCTTGCGGATCGCGCCGGTCAGCGCCATGCGGTTGTCGGTGTCGATGTTGATCTTGCGCACGCCATGCTTGATGCCGCGCTGGATCTCCTCCACCGGCACGCCCCAGGTCGGCTTCATCTGGCCGCCATATTTGTTAATGATCTCCTGCAAATCCTCCGGCACCGAAGACGAGCCGTGCATCACCAGATGCATGTTCGGCAGGCGGCGGTGGATCTCCTCGATGACGTTCATCGCCAGCACCGCGCCGTCGGGCTTGCGCGAGAATTTATAGGCGCCGTGGCTGGTGCCCATGGCCACCGCCAGCGCATCGACATGGGTGTCGCGCACGAACTGTTCGGCCTGCACCGGATCGGTCAAGAGCTGGTCGTGGCTGATCGCGCCTTCGACGCCATGGCCGTCTTCCTGCTCACCGCCGCCGCTCTCCAGCGAACCCAGAACGCCGATCTCGCCTTCCACCGAGACGCCGCCCCAATGCGCCATGTCGGCGACGCGCCGTGTGATGCCGGAATTATAGGCATAGTCGGCCGGCGACTTGCCGTCCTCCTTGAGCGAGCCGTCCATCATCACCGAGGTGAAGCCGTGTTGGATGGCGGTGACGCAGGTGGCTTCGTTGTTGCCGTGGTCGAGATGCATGCAGACCGGGATGTCGGGGTGGATTTCGACCAGCGCGTCGATCAGCTTGGCCAGCACCACGTCATTGGCGTAGGCGCGCGCACCGCGGCTTGCCTGCAGGATGACCGGCGACTTGGTCTCCTCCGCGGCCTCCATGATGGCGAGGCCTTGTTCCATGTTGTTCATGTTGAAGGCCGGCACGCCATAGCCGTATTCGGCGGCGTGATCGAGCAATTGTCTCAGTGTGATGCGAGCCAACGATTAGTCTCCCGTATCTGGTTTCAAACCTGTGGTTGCTGGCTGTCCGCGCATCGTTCAGCCCACCGATGCTTCTGGCCGGAATTCCGCGCAACCGCAACCGTGACAGAGGGTACCGGCCGCAATTCTTGTTACAGCGTCGCGATAAAAGCCGGCGAAATATCCCACGGAAATGTCTCATTATCACAAAAATTATGATACTTTTGCGGTGATATCTGTTATATCTGGGTTCGATCAAGGAGCCAGGCTTCTGCGTTGGCAGGTCTGTGGCAATGAAGAGCGACAACAGGCGGCAAGGCATCATGGATTTCCTGGTGGACGCCGGCGCGGCAAGCGTCGACGACCTCGCTTCGCGTTTTGGCGTCTCCAGGATGACCGTGCACCGCGACCTCGACGAACTCGAGGAGAGCGGCTTCCTGCGCAAGGTGCGCGGCGGCGCGTCGATCCAGCCGAGCAGCCTCTTCGAAAGCGATTTCCGCTACCGGCAGAAGCAGGCGATCGGGGAAAAACAGCGCCTTGCGGCTGCGGCCGTGGCCATGATCGAGCCTGGCCAGACGGTCGTCATCGACGACGGTTCGACGGCGGGCGGCATCGCGCGTCATCTCACCGATCTCAGGCCGCTGACGGTGATCACCAACAACCTCGCCGTCATCCAGGATCTGGCCGGTGCCGGAGGCATCAACCTGATCGCGCTTGGCGGCCAGTACTCGAAGAAATTCCATGGCTTCTTCGGCCTGCTCGCGGAGGCTTCGCTGAGATCGCTGCGCGCCGACGTCGCCTTCCTGTCCTCATCCGCCATCCATGGCGCGGCCGCCTTCCATCAGGACCAGGAAGTGGTGCAGGCCAAGCGGCTGATGATGGCCGCGGCGACACGCAAATACCTGCTGGTCGATCACGGCAAGTTTGGCCGCAGCGCGCTGCATTTCCTGACCGATCTCAAGGCATTCGACGCCGTCTTCACCGGGCGCGAGCCGGAGCTCGGGATGCGCGCGACGCTGGATGCGGCCGGGGTTTCGCTGACGGTCGTCGCCGACAAGGATTGAGGGTCAAGGAGAGTACGCGTGGTTTACTGGGTCGGTACAAGCTGGAAGATGAACAAGACGCTCGCCGAGGCGCTTGATTTTGCCGGGGCGCTGGCCGGCTTCGTGCCGGGTTTCGACGATCGGATCCAGCCTTTCGTCATCCCGCCCTTCACGGCGGTGCGCGAGGTCAGGCAGGCGCTGTCGGCAACGCGCGTCAAGGTCGGTGCGCAGAACATGCATTGGGCCGATGCCGGAGCCTGGACCGGCGAGATCTCGCCGGTCATGCTGAGCGATTGCGGCCTCGACCTGGTCGAACTCGGCCACAGCGAGCGGCGCGAGCATTTCGGCGAGACCGATCGCACGGTCGGGCTGAAGACGGCGGCAGCGGTCAGGCATGGACTGATACCGCTGATCTGCGTCGGCGAGACGCTGGCCGAGCGCGAAAGCGGCAAGGCCGATGCGGTGCTGACCAGCCAGGTCGAGGGTGCATTGCAATTCCTCGAAGACGAGGCGAGGCGAGCAGAAATCCTGTTCGCCTACGAGCCGGTATGGGCGATCGGCGACAAGGGCATTCCGGCCAGCTCCGACTATGCCGACAAGCAGCAGGCGCTGATCAAGAAGATCGCCGGCGGTCTGCTCCCGTCCGTGCCGCCGGTGCTCTATGGCGGCAGCGTCAACCCTGGCAATGCCGCGGAACTGATCGGCCAGCCCAACATTGACGGCCTATTCATCGGCCGCTCCGCCTGGCAGGCCGAAGGCTACATCGACATCCTGCGCCGCGCCTCGGCGGCAATCTGAACCAATCGAACTGGAAAGGACAAGAAATGAAAATAGCCATCGGAGCCGACAGCGCCGGCAAGCCGCTGCTCGACGTCATCGCCGCGCATCTGGCGACCAAGCCCGGCCTCACCGTCAGCGACCTCAGCCAGGCCGGCTTCTATGCGGACCTGTCGCAGAAACTTGCCCAGACGATCGTCGAAGGCGAGAACGACCGCGGCATCCTGTTCTGCGGCACCGGCATCGGCGTCTCGATCTCGGCCAACAAGGTGCCGGGCATCCGCGCGGCGCTCACCCACGACACCTATTCGGCCGAGCGCGCGGCGAAATCCAACAACGCCCAGATCATCACCATGGGCGCCCGCGTCATCGGTCCGGAACTGGCCAAGGCCATCGTCGATACGTGGCTGGCCTCGGAGTTCGACGAAAAGGGGCCATCGGCCGGCAACGTCCAGGCGATCAACAAGCTCGACGCGGCGAAGAGCTAAGCGAGACTGTCGCGCATAGCGCCGATGACGGTGACGGCCGATGCAGCGCCCGGATCCATGTGGCCAAGCGAACGCTCGCCAAGCCGTGACGAACGGCCTTTCGCGGCGATCATGTCCTTTGTCGCTTCCGCGCCGCGCTCGGCGGCGGCAAGGGCTGCCCCAAGGCTTTCCGGCAAAGGCTTGCCGGCCGCATTTGCAGCGCCAGCCGCTTCCGCCGCCGGTTGCCAGGCATCGACCATCGTCTTTTCGCCGATCTCTGCCTTGCCGCGATCCTTGATGCCTTGCGCCATCGCCTGCAGCAGCGTGATGAATTCGGCATCCGCCAGCGTCGCCTTGCCCTTGACGGCGGCGCCGGCGCGCATGAAGGCCGTGGCATAGAGCGGGCCGCAGGACGCGCCGACGGCATTGAGAAACGATTTCGCCGCCGTGTTGAGGAGCGTGGTCGGTTCGGTCGCCGTAAGGTCGAGCGATGCCAGCGCATCGCGCACGGCGTTGAATCCGAGCGCCATCGCAATGCCGTGGTCGGCGTCGCCGATGACGCCGTCGAGCTGGCAAAGCCGGTCCCTGTCTGCCTCGATCGCGATCGCGATCGCGTCGAACATTCTCTTCAGGTCGGAGACACCGATCGTCATGGAGCGCTCCTCAGCCGGCACGGAACATGGCGCAGTCGCAGGGGTGGTCGAGCATCGCCTGCAATTCTTCGTCGAGATGAAACAGCGTCACCGAAGCGCCGGCCATTTCCAGCGACGTGCAATAATTGCCGACCCAGGTCGCATGAATGGAAACGCCGATTGCGTCCAATCTCTGCTTGACCCGGCGGTTCATGATGTAGAGCTCCATCAGCGGCGTCGATCCCAGCGAATTGACCAGCACCGCGACCTTGTCGCCGCGCTTCGGCGCCATCTCGGCGAAAATCTTGTCGAGCATCTCGTCGGTGATCTGATCGGCGGTTCCGAGCTTGCCGCGCGCAATGCCGGGTTCGCCATGGATGCCCATGCCGATCTCCATCTCGTCGGCGCCGATCTCGAAATTCGGCCGCCGCGTCTGCGGCAGCGAGCAGGGCGACAGCGCCACGCCCATGGTGAAGGTGCGGTCGTTTGCCTTGCGCGCGACGCGTTCGCATTCGTCGAGGGAGAGCATGAGATCGCAGGCGGCACCGGCCGCCTTGAAGATGAAGAAATTGCCGGCGACACCCCGGCGCTTCTGCCGCTGGTCGAGCGGTGCCGAGGCGACGTCGTCGGTGGTGAGCACGGTGCGCACCTCGATGTCGTCCATGCCGGCCATCTCGGCCGCCATGTCGAAATTCATAACGTCGCCGGCATAGTTGCCGTACATGAACAGGACACCGGCGCCGCCGCTGACTGCCTTGGCGCATTCCAGGATCGGATCCGGTGGTGGCGAGGCAAAGACGTTGCCGATGGCCGCTGCGTCCGCCAGCCCCTTGCCGACAAAGCCGAGAAAGGTGGGCTCGTGGCCGGAGCCGCCGCCGATCACCAGCCCGACCTTGCCGGGCCGTGGTCCGTCGCGGGCGATGATCGAGCGCGGGCTGCCGTCCACGCTTGCGAGATGGCGAGGATGCGCGGCCAGTATCCCTTCGAGCATTTCGTCGACGGCGCGGTTGCCGTCATTGATGATCTTCTTGGTCTGCACCAGCATCCTCCTGAACTCGGCATGTTCCTGGAAACGCGTCGCGCTGAATTAACGCGACGCGTTTCCAGGTCTTTTTCTATGCACGTCCTTATCCCAAAACCGCTGCGCGCTTTTCGGCGACGTGCATCCGATACTACCGGCTGTCATCGGGATTTCCACCCGGCTTCGGTACTTCAGGCCGCGATCTTTTCCCGCGCGGCGAGAATCTCCACGCACGCCTTGGCCGCCTCTTTGCCCTTGACCGTGAAGTGCTCGAAGAAGAAGCGGTGATGCTCGGCGCTGTCGTGAAAATTGTGCGGCGTGAGCACCGCCGAAAGGACCGGCACGCCGGTTGAAAGCTGCACGTTCATCATGCCGTCGATGACGGCGCCGGCGACGAAGTCGTGCCGGTAGATGCCGCCATTGACGACGAACGCCGTGCCGAGGATCGCGGCATAGCGGCCCGTCCCGGCGAGCGTCTTGGCGTGCAGCGGAATTTCATAGGCGCCGGGCACGTCGAAGACATCGACGGCAAAGCGTCCCCTGCCGATCTCGGCCAGTTCCGCCCCAAAAGCTTGCACGCACTGGTCGACGATGTCGGCATGCCAGCGCGCCCTGATGACGGCGACACGGATCGTTTCAAAGTCTTTGTGGGAATGCTGATTCATGGGTCCATCCTTCCGTTTCGAACCAGAATCAGGACGCACGATACGAAATCCGGCCCGCCGGGGCGGTCCGTTTTCCGTTTCGTTCTCTTTCATCCGGACTCTAACCGTCGGCTCCGGAATCACACCGGATCTGCTGACCTTTCCGATGCCGGAAAGCGCTCGCGGGCTTCGGCCGAAACCGTTACCGCCGGTGGGGACTTTCACCCCGCCCTGAGAACATTAACGGCTCTGTATGGAAGGGTAGGGGTGCCGCTGTCAACCGCGCCAGCGGCCGGTGGCCAACCACATTCCGTCGACTGGAGCAACGCGATGCGAGGCTGTCTCTACCGAGTGCGCCATGCTGCAGCCGATGCGGCAACCAGCATCAGCACCGCCGCGACCATCGCACATGTGGCAAAGCCGAAGCCGGAATAGAGCGGCCCGAAGCCGGTGGTGCCGACGAACACCGCGAGGTAGGTCACCGCGCTGTTCAGGCCCATGATCGTGCCCCGTCGTGACGGATCGAGCGCCGACAGGCGCATCACCAGCACGTTCAGCCCGAAATGATTGGCAAGCCCCCAGGCCGCTACCATGGCGAGGGTGAGACCGTAGCTGTCGCTGGTCGCGGCAATCGCTACATAGACGATGGCGACGAGAAGATAGGCGAAAGGCATGACGCGTCCGGCGCCCAGGCGATCGATGATGCCGTCGAAGAGCGCCGCCGCGCCGAACCCCACCCCATAGGCAAGCGCGGCAAGCCCGTTGGCGCTGACCGGCTCTCCCAGGCCGACATGAAGGTGGTCGCCGAGGTAGCCATAGACGCCGTAGAAGGCGGTCATGAATGCCGCACAGGCGACCAGCAGCGGGATGATGCCAGGCGTGCTCAGCGCCTCCAGCGGGGCTGGCGCAGGCCCGGCTTTTCTGGCGTCGCTGAGCGAGGTCATTGTCAGTCCCGCCCAAGCGAGAGCAGCAAGCAGCGCCACGGCCGCGAAGACGGCGCGCCAGTGCACGAGATCGGCAAGCACCGCCGACAGGGAAACGCCGGCCACCATGCTGAGCGTCCATCCGGTCAGCACCACGCCGATCGTGCCGCTTTCGCGCCCGGGCGGAGCGATGGCCGCGGCACTGGCGTAGATCGCCGGCATGGCGACGCCGGCGGCAATGCCGGCGACAAGCTGCGCGGCAACCAGCGCGCTCACTGTCGGCGAAGCCGCGCTGGCGACCAAGGCCAATGCCAGCAACAGCAAGGCCGCCTGCAGCATCCGGCGCGCGCCGACCCGGTCGATATGGCGTGCCAGGAACAGGGCGCTCGCCGATGTGCCGAGGCCGAAGGCCGCCGCCGCCATCATCACCATCGGAACGCTGGTCGCGAACGATACGGCCACCGCCGGAGCGATCGGGCCCAGCACCAGCGAATTCGAGCCGATCACGGCGATGCATCCGGTCAGCAGATAGGCAAGGGCCGGGATGGGCGGCCTGGTGTCCGCTCCCAAGGCCGTAGCTTGATCGTTGTTCGACATTTCATCATAATGGCCGTATTAAATTCCGTGACAATTGGGAATGTCGATATGGATGAAGAAACAGATGGCATTCAGCGGAACAGGCCGGCGGCCCGGGATGTCGACGCGACCGACCGAAAGATATTAGGCGTTCTGGTCGACGACGCGACGGTCAGCTATGCCGAGCTCGGCGATCGCGTCGGCCTGTCGCCGCCGGCCGCGCATGAACGCGTCAAGCGGCTTCGGCGCAGCGGCGCCATCCGCAGCACCGCCGCCATCATCGATCCCAACGCGGTGAGAAAGCCGCTGCTCGCCTTCGTTCACATCGACACCAGTGGCTGGGGCAAGACCCCGGAACTGATGGCGATCTCGGAATATCCCGAAGTCGAGGAGATCCACACCGTCGCCGGCGATACATGCGTGTTGCTCAAGGTGCGTACCGAGGACACCAAGGCGCTCGAAGGACTGCTGTTGCGTCTCTACGAGACACCCGGCGTCACCTCGACACGCAGCTACGTGGTTCTGGCGACCTACCTCGAACGGCCGGTGCAGCCCGGCATCACCGCGCAGTGGCCGACGCCGAAGCACATGGGCAAGCCGCTGTACTGAAGCAATTCCAGGAAAAATGTGCAGCGGGTTTCCATCTGGAATCGCGCCGAGAGACGGTCTAGCTCCCCAGCCGGATCGTCTCGAAATAGGCGTCGGTGCCGACCTGGCCGCCTTTCAGTGCGATCTCCAGGCCATCGATCGCACCGCTGCCATGGGCGACGCAGAGCGGCGACCCCGGCGATTGCGGCAACGGCATGCGCACGGTCAGCGCGTCGATGGCCAATTGTCCGAGCGCGTGGCTGGACGTGTCGCCACCGGCGATCACCGCGCGCTCGAGTTTCTGCTCGGCGATCAGACGGCGCAGGATGGTCCCCAGCGCCCGCCCGAGCGTGTTCCGGGCGCCGTCTATGCGGTCGATCTCGGCGCCGCGATCGGCCTGTGGACCAAGCGCGGTGTAGAGGATGACGCTGCGGCCCTTGGCCAGGCTCGCCAGCCCGGCCGCGACCGCCTGCTCGATCGCTTCGCCGGCGCCTTCGCGGACCAGTCGCATTGCATCCATCTCGACGCCGTCGAACCCGCGGGCAAGCGCGTGGCGAATCTGTTTTTCCGTGGTCGGGGAGACGCTGCCCGACACCACGGCGAGCCGATCCACCGGACCGGGCGGTGCAAATGCCGCATGCCCCGACACGATGCCTTTGGCGGCCCACTCGGCAAGCAAGGCATATTCGGCGCCGGAAGATCCGACGACGAAACCATGGCCTTTCTCGTGAATGCGCCAGAGCTGTTCGCCGACCCGTTTCTGCGTCTGGGGGCTATCGACATCGAACAGGACGATGTCCTTGTCCTGCAGGATTTGGTCGACCGTTCGCGCGAGATCGGGAGCCTGCAGGGTCGCCAGGTCGACCAGGCCGGAACCGAGGCTGGTCTGGCGCGAAAGGTGAACGAGCAGGTCGGCCTCGTCCATCGGCGTCACCGGATGCCTGCTCATCACCGGGTGCCGGTCGATGCGGAAATACGCGCCACGGAATGCCGCGAAGAGATGGCCGAAGGCGGTGTAGCGCTTGAGTTGCGGCGCCCCGACCACCATCGGTACGCTTGCCCCGCCGAAGATGCGCCTGCCGATCTCGGTGGCGCGGCCGATGCTGCCGACTGCCGGGCTGGAATCGAAAGTCGAACAGATCTTGTAGTGGCAGACAGCCGCCCCGAGGCCTTTCAGCCATTCGAAGGCCGGCGTCAGGTTTTCCTCCATCCATTGCGGCGTTTCGCTTCGGCTGGTGCCCGCCAACCCGACCGCGCGGCAATGCGAAAACCGTGCCAGCAAGGAAGGGTCGGGCCGGCGCATGAACAGCACGGTCGGCACGCCGCCGAGTTCGAGCGCCTCCATGACGTCGGTCGAGCCGGTAAGATCGTCGCCGTAGTAACTGAGGAGCAGGTTTTGCACGGCCATGCTCATGCTGCCTTGCCGTCGCCGAACTTTTCGATCGATCGGGCCAGTTCGATGTGATCGCGGGCATAGTCCGCCAGGGCAATGCCCTCGACGGCGGCTTGCCAGGCTTGCAGCACGGCCCGTACGCCGGCGCCGGGCCCGTCCGGATGGCTGACGACGCCGCCGCCGCAGAGGTAGAGAAGGTCGACCGTGCGGCCGGTGCGCTCATAGGTTTCGGGCGCCTGGCCGCCCCACTGGCCGGAACAGGCCACGGGCAGCGCGCAATCGTCTGGTGAAAACAGCGGCGTCGTCACAGCCTCGAAGGAACGGATGAAAGAATCGTCCGGCTCCCAGTATTTCGAGCCGATGCCGTTGATCTGGAACTGGTCGACGCCGAGCAGCCGCCAGAATTGCTGCCAAACCTTGAAATCCATGCCGAGGCCGGGATGGCGTGTGAGGACATCCCAGCCATTGCGGTGCGCATGCAGCACCAGCCCGGAGCGCTTCCTCAGATAAGCCATGCCGCCGAAGCCGATGGAGTTGATGTTGACCACAGCGCAGTTGCCGCCGGCTTCGAGCACGAGATCATGGTTGCGCATCATCTCGTCTGGATCGGCATGCGAGATGCCGAAGGCGTACATCACCTTCTTGCCGGTCTTCTGCTCGTGGTCGAGGATCAGCGGCATGATCGCCTTCACCCGTTCCGCGAGCGGCGAATAGGCAGGGCTCATCAGCTTCTCGTCGTCCTTGATGAAATCGACGCCGGCCTCGATCAGTTCGCCCACCATTTCGGCCGTCTCATGCGGCCTGAGCCCCAGCGCCGGCTTGACGATCGTGCCGATGATCGGGCGACCCTCGACCCCAGTCAGCCCGCGGCTGCCGGCCAAGCCGAACTGCGGGCCCGGATGGGCTCCCCGGTATTGTTCCGGCAGCTTCATGTCGATGACGCGGATGCCGGACAGGCCCCTGATCGAATAGGTGCCGCCGATGGCGATGGTCATCAGCGCCGACAGGTCGGTGCCGATGGCGTCGAACGGAAAGGCGATGTCGACGTCGGCGCGCCTGAAGGGCCCGTTGCCGGATCCCGGGAGAGACGGTTGCGCGGCATCGGGCAGGTGCCGGATCGCCAGCACGCGCGCCGCCACGCGCGCCTTCAGTTCCTCGGTCTCGCCCGGCAGCGCGACGAAGGTCCCGGTCGACTGGTCACTGGCGATCTTGGCCGCCAGCGCCTCGATGCTGCCAGAGGTTTCGATGCGATAGGTAAGCGTGATCATGGTCGGCCGGCCGCTCGAAAAGGGTTCGAAAAAAGTTTCGTCGCGCAGGAAATCTGGTATAATGAGTACATAAGTATTGCAAGAAATATCCGAGCCTCGGCATTGGAGCGACCCGCTCCAGGCGCGGGCATTCCGGTAATCCTGCCGGGAATGCTAAACAGGAACCGGGCCAGGGAGTGATTCGTCACGATGAACCGTTCGGAGCCGATCGTCCGGCGCAAACTTTCCGACGAAGTCTTTGCAAGACTGAAGCGGCTGATCACCAGCGGCGAACTGCAGCCGGGCGACGACATGCCGTCCGAGCGCGAGTTGATGGAGCGCTTCGAGGTCGGCCGGCCGGCGATCCGCGAGGCCATGCAAGCGCTGAGCAATATGGGGCTCGTGGCCATCTCGCATGGCGAGCGTGCCAAGGTGCTGCAACTGACCGCCAAGTCGATCATCAAGCAGGTCGACGGCGCGGCCAAGATCATCCTGTCCTCGTCCAGGGACACGCTGGAGCACCTGAAGACCGCGCGCATCTTCTTCGAGCGCGGCATGGTCAGGGAAGCCGCGGAAAAAGCCACATCGGAGGATGTGCAATTGCTGAAGGCGACCGTGGCCGAACAGCGCGCCGCGCGCGGCGATTCCGAAGCCTTCATCTCCGCCGACATGAAGTTCCATACCCAGATCGCATCCATTTCAGGCAACCCGATCTATGTCGCCGTCAGCGAAGCCACGCTGGGCTGGCTGAAGGAATACCACACTGAAATGCTGATCTGGACCGGCAAGGAAAAATACACGTTGACCGAGCACGAGGAGATCATCGACCGCATCGAGCACGGGGATGCCGACGGCGCCGAGAAGGCGATGATCAAGCACCTCGAGCGCTCGCGTGCGCTCTATGTGATGAATTCCGAGAAGTAAGGCTGTTTGCCAAACCAATCCTGGTAATCGCATAGGGCGACATTACGAGATCGCCCTGGCCAAGCGCGGAAGCGTCGACCGGGACGTCGTTGGCCGTCAGGTTCGCCAGCCAGACGATGGTTTCCCCTGAGGCGGAGCGGCCGGCCAGCGCCAGAACCCGCGTCTCGTCGCTCGTCGTGGCGGAAACATGGGTTAGCCCGGCCAACTCACAAAGCCCTTCGATGGCCCGGAAGATCGGCCGCGACGTTCCTTGCGCGACGGGTTCGCCCGATTCCGCGACCACGCCGA
Organism: Mesorhizobium sp. ES1-3; assembly: GCF_020164795.1. NCBI lineage: Bacteria > Pseudomonadati > Pseudomonadota > Alphaproteobacteria > Hyphomicrobiales > Phyllobacteriaceae > Mesorhizobium > Mesorhizobium sp. ES1-3. The sequence goes on along the minus strand of NZ_JAIUGW010000001.1, from coordinate 133,224 downwards.
ACGGCCCGCTGAAGCTGGACAGTGTCAGCATCTCCAGTCCCGCCGGCGCGACGCGCGCGGCATAGCCGATCGTCCATGCGGCTGCGAACTGTGCGGCATGGCGGGGATCGCGGTTCGCCATGGCGATGCGCTGTCCCTGCGGATTGTCCTTGGTCGCGCCGCCATAGGGGTTCTGGCGCATGGCGATCGTCGATGGCCCGATCCGGTACGGCTTTGTCCCGAAGATCGCCCGGGTGGACCGGGTGATGAAGGGCAGCGCCTCCAGCGACTGCATGACGCTGAGATCGTCGGCGGCATGCACGATCGGACAGGTGCAGTGGGTGATGAAATCGAGCTGGTCGGCCGGAACGCGCTTGCGGTTGAGCTCGGTGAAATAGCTGAACATACCGCCGCCGAGACGGAGGCCGGGAAAGGCGCGGCGCGCCGCGGCGTAGACGTCCTCGAGCGGCGGACATGCCGGCCAGGCGCTGCCCGGCGGCGTCGACTGCCGGTCGACCGCGGGCGATACCGCGATGGCGTCGAGCCCCAGACCCGCCCGGCGTACCATATCGGCGACATCGGAAAGTTCGGCGTCGAGATCGCCGGTGCAGGCGACCACGCATTCCAGCGTTGTCGAAACGGAATAGGCGGCGGCGAGGCGGGCATGGGCGCGCAGCGCCTCGAGGCCGTGGCCGCGCGTCGGATCGAAGTGGAAAAGCAGCTGCCGGGGACCAAGCCTTCCCAGCATCGGCAGGTCGGCAAACGCCGCCTCGACATCCTCGGGATAGATCACGATGCCGATGTCAGGCAGCTTCGAGCCGGCCTTGCCGAGTTCGACGCGGACCGGTCCGGCCGGCGCTGCCGAGGCATGCACGTTGGCATCGCCGGTGATTTGCAGGCTGATCGTCTGGCGCAGGGGTTGTCTGGCCGGCAGCACATAGGGCCAGGGCAGCGCCAGCGGCCGCACATAGGTCTTGTAGGAGGCGTCAGACCAGTTGCGCTGGTCTTCCATCTCGAATGTGTCGCCTTCCATACGGCATTGCGCGACAACACCGGGTCGCACGCGATGCGTGATGGCGCGCAAATCCTTGAAAGGCTGCCAAGGGTCGATCAGATCGGGCAGTTCCGTCTCGACCGCCCTGCCGTCGGTATGCTCGACCGTCACCGGGCTGCCGGCGAGGCCAGCGATCGGATGCAGGATGCAGAAGCCGCAGCGGTTGGTTTCGAAATTGCTCTGCGGCAATGCTGTCACATCGAAGACCAGCCTGCCGTCGGCGGAGCCTTCGATCGTGGCGTGGAAGACGAGCCGGCTGCCGTCTGGGCCGAGGCAGCTTGCCGCGTAGCTGACGGAGAAACGGTCGTCCTCCTGGTCGATGGTCAGGTTCGTCAGGTCAGGCTCATAGGTGCCCCAGTCGCGGTCGCGCACGATATAGGCGATGGCGCGCAGCACTTCGGTGCTGCCATGTCGGATGGTGCGCAGATTGCCGTTGACCATTTCCGCGCTCAATGCGCCCGCGCGCAGCGTGACCGGCTTGGGCTCGACCGCGTGCGTGCCATAGAGCTGGAAAGCGTCTGATGTCATCTCAGCAAGGCGTCGATCTGCACCGGCTCGCGGCTCGCGGCACTCGCATAGGCGGCCTCGACCAGGGCAAATGTCTTGAGATTATCCGCGCCCGAGGTCGCCGGTTCCTGGCCTGATGCAAGGCAGTCGATCCAGTGCTGCTGGATGGCGGCAACGCTTTCCTGGATGTTGTGCCAAGGCCGCGAGGCCCAGGGCAGCAGCGGCGGAGAGACATCGCTCACTCTGGTTCCGCTCTTGCCGGTGACGGTCAGCCTGTAGCTTTGCGCCAGCCGGATCGTGCCGTCGCTGCCGTCGAGTTCGATGAGCGTTTCCGGGAACGGCTCCACGGCAAGCTTCGTCGCGTAGCTGCAATCGACCACCGAGGTGGCGCCGCCGACATGGTCCATGAGCATTGTCGCGACGTCCTCGCCGGCGATGGCGAGATTGATACGCGTTGTCCTCGCGGTCAGGCTCGACACATCGCCGAGCAGGAAGCGGGCGATGTCGAGGATATGAATGCCGAGATCCTCGATGATGAAGCGCTTGCCCGTCGCCAGATAGGGCTGGCCGGAAAACACGTCATAGCCGGAGCGGAAAGAGATACGGCCGAAGAAGGGCGTGCCGATCTCGCCGCTGTCGAGCACCGCGCGCACCGCCTGGATCGGCGACTGCCAACGAAAGTTCTCATGCACCATCAGCGGCACGCCGGCGGTTTCGCAGGCCTTCACCATCGCCTTGGCATCGCCAAGCGTCGGCGCGAATGGTTTCTGGCAGATGACGGGAACGCCATGCGCGGCAGCCATCTCGACCAGCGCACGATGGCTGCCGACCGTGGTGGCGACGTCAACGAAGTCGAGTTTCTCCGCGGCGAACATCGCCGCTGCGTCCGTGTAGCGCCGCGCCACGCCGAACTGGTCGCCGACGATCCGCAGTCGCTCGGCATCGCGGTCGCAGATGGCGACGATCGAGGCGCCTCCGATGTCGCGCCAGGCATGCATCTGGTTGACGGCGAAGAAGCCGCAGCCGATCAGCGCTCCACTCAAGCTCGCCATGCTCAACCCGCCTTCGCCATCTGCATCAGGGTAACGCGTTGCTGGAGCCGGCGCTGCGCCTGGTCGACGACGACGGCGACGATGATGACCAGGCCCTTGATCACCATCTGCCAGAAGGAACTCACGCCCATCATCACCAGCCCGTCCGACAGGATGCCGATGACGAAGGCGCCGACGATGGTGCCGCCGATCGTGCCGCGTCCGCCCGACATCGAGGTGCCGCCGAGCACCGCTGCGGCGATCGCATTCAATTCGAAGCTCTCGCCGGTCGCCGGATGCGAGGCCATCAGCTCGGACGAGATGATCAGCCCGACGATCGCGGCGCAGAAGCCGGAGAACATGTAGACGAACATCTTGACCATGTTGACACGCACGCCCGAGATGCGCGCCGCGCGTTCATTGCCGCCGACGGCGAAGATGTGGCGGCCGAGCGGCGTGTAGCGCGCGAGATAGGCAGCCCCCAGCGCCACCACGATCAGGATCCAGATCGACACCGGCAGGCCGAGCAGCCGGCCGGCGCCGAGGAAGCCGAAGCCGGTGGTGCCGAGTTCCGGCTTGCCGACGAGGTTGGGGAACGTGCGGCCGTCGGAGGACAGCAGCGCGAAACCGCGGGCGACATAGAGCACGCCGAGCGTGGCGATGAAGGGCGCGACGTTGAGCCTTGTGATCAGCAGCCCGTTGACCGCGCCGATTGCTATGCCGACCAGAAGCGTGATCAGGATGATCTCGAAGACGTTGAAATAGACGGTGTAGCCGATCTGCAGGTCGATGCCGTTGAGCACGAGATAGCCGGCCACCATGCCGCACAGGCCGACGATCGATCCGACCGAAAGGTCGATGCCGCCGGTGATGATGACGAAGGTCATGCCCATGGCAAGGAAGGCGTTGAGCGCCACGTGCTTGGCCATCAGGATCAGATTGGCGGCCGAGAGGAAGTTCGGCGCGGCGATCGAGAAGAACACCAGAACCGCGATCAGCGCGATGAAGGTCCTGAGCTTCATCAGCGTCAGCAGCGCGGAACCGCTGGAGGCGGAAGGAGCGGCCGCCTTGGCCGGAATGTCAGTCATCAGCGTTGCTCTCCATGTGCCGGTCCGTGACCCAGCGCCGACGCCGCGACGATCGCCGCTTCCGTCGCCTCGGCGCGATCGAACATGCCGGTCAGTCTGCCATTGCTCATCACCGCGATGCGGTCGGACAGTGCCATCACCTCGTCGAGATCGGAGGTGGCGAACAGGATGCCGAGCCCGTCACGTGAAAGTTTGCGCATGGTGCGGAAGACGTCGGCCTTGGCGCCGACATCGATGCCGCGGCTGGGTTCGTCCATCAACAGGACTTTCGGTTCGGTCAGCAACGCCTTGCCGATCACCACCTTCTGCTGGTTGCCGCCCGACAGCGACGACACTTCCTGCGCCGGGTCGGCGACCTTGATCGCCAGTTCCCGCACCATCTGCACGACGGCCTGCCGCTCGGCGGCGCCGCGGATATGAAACAGGCTGACGAAGCGCGACAGGCTTGCCAGCGTCAAATTGCTGGCGACCGAGAGGATCGACACCAGCCCTTCGCGCTGGCGGTCCTCCGGTATCAGTGCCAGCCCGCGCTGGATGCGGCGCGTCGTGTCGCGCTCCTTCACCTGTTTGCCGGCGATGAAGATCTTGCCGCTGGCATGGCCGTGGCGACCCATGATGCAGTCGAACAGCTCGCTGCGCCCGGCGCCCATCAGCCCATATATCCCAAGGATTTCGCCGGCGCGCAGCGACAGCGAGACATGGTCGACCGCCAGTCCGCCGGTGACGCGCGGCAGGCAGATCTCCTCGGCGCGGAAGATCTCCTCGCCGGGCTGATGGCCGTCGGCCTTGGCGAAATCCTTGGCATCCGAGCCGATCATCTGCCGCACGATCCACTGCGTGTCGACGTTCCTCATTGCCTCCTGGCCGGTGATACGGCCGTCGCGCAGTACGGTGACGGTGTCGCCGATGCGGATCAGTTCTTCCAGCCGGTGCGAGATGTAGACGATGGCGACGCCGCGCGCCTTGAGGTCGGCGATCACCTTGAACAGGATTTCGACTTCCGCCGCGCTCAGCGCCGAGGTCGGCTCGTCCATGATCAGGATCTTGGCGTCGAGCGAAACCGCCTTGGCGATCTCGACCAGCTGCTGCTGGCCGATGCGCAGGTCCTCGACCAGCATGTCTGGCCGGATGCCGGCTTCGAGCCGGTCGAGGAATTCGCCCGCTCGTTTTTCCTGCTCCTTGCGGTCGATCTTGCCCAGCCGGTTGGTGATTTCGCGTGTGGCGAAGATGTTCTCGGCCACGGTCATGTTGCCGAACAGGTTCAGCTCCTGGAACACCATGCCGATGCCGCGCGCCACCGCATCTCCCGACGAGGAGAAGGAAACCTCTTCGCCTTCGAGCAGGATGCGGCCGGCGGTCGGCTGCTCGACGCCGGCGATGATCTTCATTAGCGTCGACTTGCCGGCGCCGTTTTCACCGACCAGCACGTTGACCGCACCCCTGCGCACCTCGAAGTTGGCCTGCTTGACCGCCACCGTGCCGGCATAGACCTTCGAGACGTCCTCGAGCTTGAGGATGACCTCGTGAGCGGCTGCCATGCTCATGGCTTCGGCCCGATCTCGGCCTCCGCCGGCGTCACCAGCGGCAGGTCCTGGCCGCCTTCGATCGTGTAGGCGCCGATCACCTTGGCGGTGCGACCTTCAAGTGCCTCGCGCGGCAGTTTGGACAGCACGGTCTTGTCGGCATAGGCATTGAAGGCCTTGCCGAACTGCGCGAAGTCGATCTGGTTGGTGAAGTCGTTGAACTGGACGAAATCGAGGCTGTCGCGCAGTGCGGTGCCACGCATCGCCGGCCCGATCTGGACGCGCGCATCGGCCTTGCCGTCGCCGTCCACGTCGATGTCCATCGTTGCCGCGCGCGACTGCGTGTTGGCGGCGACGATCTTGCCCTCGACGCGCACCGCGAAGGTCCATGGCGAATTCGCCTGCTTCCTGGGATTGCCATATTTGGCGCCGGCCGCCGCCGGATCCGTCTTCGCCAGCGCATGGACCTCGGCGAACGGCCCGGCTTTCTGCCCGAGATAGGGGATGACCTTCGAGGCCCAGATTTCCTCGACCATCTTGTCCGGGTTGAAGGTGGGCGCCTTGCTTTCCTCCTGTGCCGACGACGTCGGCAGGATCTTGCAGGCGCTGAGACCGATGCCGGCGAGGGCGACAAGCGTCAGCCAAGTGAAAGGGGTCAGCCAGGTCAATCTGTTCGGCATGGCGGTCAAAAAAATCACCCGGAACGTGGAACTGGAGCAATTCCAGGAAAAGTGTGAAGCGGTTTTCCGTGCGGAATTGCGTCAAAACAAAACTGGGCGAGGGGCGAACACGGGTCCGCCCCTCCCTGTTATTTTGCGTCGGCTCAGTTCTTCAACGCGAAGGTTTCCAGCTTGGCGGCATTGTCGCCGTTGACGAGCACGCAGTCCATCAGCTGCTTCTCCTTCTCGGGCGACTTCTTGTTCTTGATGAAGTCGTTGGCCTGTTCGACCGCCATCTGCGCCTGGGCATAGGCAGGCTGCAGCACCGTCGCCTTGATGCCGCCCGAGGTGATGGAATCGCGCACGTCGTTCGATCCGTCGAAGCCGACGACGATGACATCCTTGCGGTTCGCGGCGGCGAGCGCGGCATAGGCGCCCATCGCCATCGTGTCGTTGCCGGAGATGACGCCCTTGATGTCGGGATTGGCCTGCAGGATCGATTCCATCTTGGAATAGGCCTCGGTCTGGCTCCAGTTGGCCGACTGCTGCGCGACTATCTTCAGGTCCGGATAGTCGTCGATGACGTCGTGATAGCCCTTGGAGCGGATGCCGGCATTGGTGTCGGATTCCTTGCCGACCAGCTCGACGAAATTGCCCTTCTCGCCCATCAGCTTGACGAATTCCTGCGCGCCCAGCTGGGCGCCTTGGTAGTTGTTGGAGACGATCTGCGCCACGGCGACGCCGGTGGCGTTGATCTCGCGGTCGATCAGGAAAGAGGGAATACCGGCGTCCTTGGCCTTCTGCACGGCGGCGACGGTGGCGTCGGCGCCGGCATTGTCGAGGATGATCGCCTTGGCGCCGCGGCCGATCGCGGTGTCGATCAGTTCGGACTGCTTGTTGGCATCGTCGTCATGCACCAGCACCAGCGCCTCGTAGCCGAGTTCCTTGGCTTTGGCCTCGGCGCCGACGGCTTCGGCCTTGAAGAACGGATTGTCGTGCGATGGCGTGATGATGGCGATGAGGTCCGCCGCGTAGGCGGGCATCGCCGTGCCGAGTGCCAGCACGCCGGCGAAAGCCGCAAGCGTCATTCTGCGTGTCAGTTTCATGAAGTCCTCCCGTTTGAAAAGTCTGTGTCTCGATCGATCGAGGCCACTGTCCGCGTTTGAATCCGTCAGGCTGTGAAGGTTGCGGAACGCCTGGGCTCAAGCCGTCGGTCGGCTCCGCCAAAGCAAGTTCCTGTTCCCCGCCATCCTCCACCCGTTTCAGCTTCGAACTGCCGGCGAAGCGTGATTGATCCGAGCGAAGATTAGCTTAGCCAACTGGTATGATGAGTCAATCACAAATTCAGGTGATCTGTACCTGAGGCACTCAAGTGATCCGTTGAATGCTGGCCGCGATCTCTTCCGGCTCGAAGACGCGCTTCCAGTCGTCGCGCATCAGCACCGGCTTGCCGAATTTTATCGCCTTGTTGCAGGCGTCCGAGAACACGCCCTTGGTTTCGCCGAAGATGACGGCGCCGAGCACGTTCATGTGGCCAAGCAGGAAATCGAGCGCCGCCTGCTGGTCGACGCCACGCGCCACGACCTCGTCGACCGCTTCCTTCATGACGACCAGCAGCGAAGCGCATACGGTTTCCGAAAGACCTGGCTCGAGCAGCGCCATCTGTTCGACGGAAACGCGGTGCGAGCGCATTACCGGCGCCCAGATGATCTTGGCGATGGCCTCGCCCTTGGCGTAGTCGGCTTCCGGTCCCTGCATCAGGGCGCTGACCATGTGCTGCTTGGCCTTGACACCACCGAAATAATCCTTCTTGGCCGCCATGTCGGTCTCGTCGTTGAAGATCGGCGGATGGCAGGGATGGGTGACGAAGTAGGTCAGGTCGGGACGATCGGGCAAATGGCCGGCAAACGGTGCGGCCGCGTCGAGCACGATGACCATCGTGCCCGGCGCGAGCTTGCTCTCGATGCTTGTCGCGACCTTGCCGATATGGGTGTCCGGCACGGCCAGGATCACCACGTCGGCGCCTTTCAGCGCCTCGTCGGCGCTGACCGTGTCGAAGCCCAGTCCGGTCTTCAGTCGATCACGCCCGGCCTCGCTGACCTCGACATGGCGGATCGTGTAGGGCGAGCCGCGGAAATTGGTCGAAAGGCGGTAGCCCATTTTCCCGCCGGCACCGAACAGCGCAATCGTCGTCATCTAGCCCTTGCTCCCCTGGTCGTGGACGATGGCGTTGCCGATCGTCACCTTATCCACTGGTATGATCACTCTACCACAACTTGGCAAGAGAAATCATCATCCGCTCGTCATTCCGGTCGGCCTGCCGCCGCGCTTGGCTCGGATTTCACGGTGCCGTCGTCGTCGGCGCGGTCGACGGCGGCTCGACGCGACAGCACCTGCCGGCCGGCCAGCGCCAGAACGAAAATGACGACGATGCCTTGCACGATGTCTTGCGCACCCGGCGGCAGACCGACGATCTGCATGGTGGTGACGATGAGGATCAAAAGGATGCTGGCGAACAGCGTGCCGACGGCGCTCGCCGAGCCGCCGAAGATCAGCGTGCCGCCCAGCACCACCGCGGCAATCGACTGCAAGAGATAGGGCTGGCCCATTTCGAGGAAGGCGCCGCCTATATAGGCGCCGAGCAGCAGCCCGTTGAGCGAAGCCAGCACCGACGAGATAATGAACGCCGAAGCTATGACCCGGTTGTTGCGGATCGCCGCCAGCCGCGCGGCGGTGCGGTTCTGGCCGACCGCCGACAGCAATTGTCCGAACACCGTGTAGCGCAGCACGAAGGCGGTCGCGGCCACGCCAACGATGGCGATGATGGCCATGATCGGCATGCCGGAGACGCGGCCTGTCGCTAGCGTCTTCAGCAGCGGGCTGACGGCAAAACCCGATATGGCGCGGTTCGATAGCAGTGTCGCGGTCGCGAGAACGTAGCCTGTCGCCAGCGTGGCGATGATGGCCGGTATGTTCAGCCCGACGACGAGCAGCGAATTCAAGCCGCCGACCGCGAGGCCGAGCAGGATCGCCGCACCCACGCCGATGGCAAGGTTGGCGTCCTGGCCCTTGATGGTGAGCAGCGCCACGAAGGCGCTGAGCGTGATCACCGACGCCACCGAAAGGTCGATATTGCCGCGCCCGGTGGTGACGACGAACATCTGGCCGATGCCGACGACGGTCAGGAACGAGGCCGACAGCATGATGCCCGACAGGCTGGAGAGGCTGAAGCGGTTGGTGACCACCGAGAGCACCAGCCAAAGCACAAGCACGCCGATCGCCGACCAGACCCAGCGGTTCTTCTGCGCCCAGAGGCTGAAGGCGGCGAGGCCGTTCATTGTTCGCTCCTGCGGTCTGCGGTCAGGCTGCGCAGCGTCAGCAGGGCGATGAGGATCAGCCCTTGCGTTGCCGCGTTGAAGTCGCTGCTCACGTTCAGCGTGCCGAGCAGGGCGCCGATCAAGGCCAGCGTGACCGCGCCGGCGATGGCGCCGATCGGCGAAATGACGCCGCCCAGCAGCGAGCAGCCGCCCATGACCACGGCGGCAACGCTGAGCAGCGTGAACGAGTTGCCGGAATTGATGTCGCTTGCCGTGTTGATCGCCGTCAGCGACAGGCCGGCGGCAGCCGCGAACAGTCCGGCGACGAGGTAGCGCACCAGCGCATAGCGCGTCGGCGACCAGCCGGAGCGGATCATGGCGGTCGGATTGTTGCCGAAGCCGCGCAGCACCACGCCGAGCGGCAGCCGGTCGATCACCAACACCATCAGTGCGACCGCGGCGATGAGGATGACGGAGGTGGGCAGGAAGCCAAGCGACCAGCTGAACATCGCCGACAACCATTCGGGGCTGGCGCCGCCAGGTGTCGGCTGCAGCGCGTAGCCTAGTCCCATCCAGATGAAGGAGGCGCCGAGCGTGACGACGATGGCCGGGATCTTGCGTGCCTGGATCAGGCCGCCGAGCCCGGCATAGGCGGCGACCGCCGCCGCCAGCGCCAGCCCGCCGAGCCATGGCTGATCGTAGAGCAGCGTGGCGGAGAGCACGCTGACGAGACCGGCAAAGGCGCCGACGCCGAGATCGATCTCGCTGCCGCCGACGACGAACATCTGCGCCGCCGTCACCAGCACCAGCGACAGCGCCGGCATCAACAGCAGGTCGAGCCCGAAGATCGAGGCGACCGCCGGGTTGGCCGAGATCATCACCGCCAGCACGGCGGCGAGGCCGATGAAGGGAGCCGCGTTGACCAAGCGGCGGGCAAGCCCGGCGCTGGCGGCGCCATGTCCCGCGCCGACGCGGGTGTCCGCCTGCTGGGTGAAGGATGCGCCGACGACGGCCGATTCCGTGATCGCCTCGCCGCTCAATTCCTTGACGATGCGCCCGCCCGAAAACACCAGCACGCGGTCGCAGGCCAAAAGCTCGGCATCTTCGGTCGTGTGCCAGACCAGTGTGCGCCCGCTGCGCGCGATCTCGTTGCAGAGCTTGTAGAAGTCCTGCTTGGTGGCGATGTCGACGCCGCGCGTCGGATCGTCGAGCAGCAGGATCGGCGTGTCGGCGACGAGGGCGCGGGCGACCAGCGCCTTCTGCTGGTTGCCGCCGCTGAGTTCGAGGATATTGGAGCCGAAGCGATTGTCGTCGAGCCGCAGCCGGCCGGCCGCATCGGCCGCCGCCTTGCGGCTGGCGCGTTCCGAAACCAGCCCCAGTGCCGGACGGCGGGCAAGGCTGCCGATGCTGATGTTTCCAAGCACGCTCCACAGCGGGAACACGCCTTCCTTCTGGCGGTCGCCGGCAATGAAACCGGCATCGCCGCTCCTGGTGACCGCGGTTCCCCTGGTGGAAACCGGCTCGAAGATGGCGTGCAGCAACTCCTTCTGGCCGCTGCCCTCGAGCCCCGCCAGTCCGATGATCTCGCCGCGGCCGATCGCGATGTCGCGGCCGAGGCCGGCGGTCAGGGAGCCGGACAATTTGACCAGCGCCTCGCCGCTGCTGGCGGCGGCGGCGCTGTGCTGGTGGATTGAATTGGCGTCGCCGCCCATGAGGTGCACAAGTTGGCCGATCGAGGTGTCGGCGACATCTCCGCGCCAGGCGGTACGTCCGTTGCGCAGCACCATCACCTGCGTGGTGATGTCGATGATTTCCTGCAGCTTGTGGCTGATGAAGATGAAGGCGAGGCCGTATCTGGCTCGCTCGCGGATGAAGGTCCGCAACTGCCTGGAGCGGTCGAGGTCGAGCGAGGAGGTCGGCTCGTCGAGCACGATCAACCTGACGTCGGGCGTTGCGGCGGCGCGCGCGATCTCGACCATCTGCCGCTCGGCGATGGAAAGGTGGCCGACTTCGGCATTCACATCGATGCCGTTGGCGGGAAAGACGGCGTCCAGCGCCGCGCGGGCGCGGGTCCGGTAGAGTGCGCGCCAGCCCGGCCGGTTGGTCGCTTCGCCGGGCGTCTCCAGGAAGAAATTCTCGGCGACGGAAAGATTGGCGCACAGCGACAGTTCCTGATGCACCATGCGGATGCCGCGCCTTTGCGCCTCCGCCGTGTCGTAGTCGGCGAAGCTCACGCCCTGTCCGGCGAACGAAATCGAGCCGAGGATCGGCGACGTCGCCCCACACAGGATACGCATCAGCGTCGACTTGCCGGCGCCGTTGCCGCCGACCAGGCCGATGATTTCGCCGGCCGAGACGGCGAGGTCGATCTGCGCATTCGCCAACGTCGGGCCGAAACTCTTGGTGATCTGCGACAGCGAGACGACGTTGGGCCTGATGTCGGGCATCGTAGCGGCTGCGCCTTCCGGACTGGCTACGGCGAGATGGGACATTCGTCCTCCGTTTCTTTACGGACAAGGACCGGGCGCGGCGTTTGGCTGCGTCCGGTCCCTGGCAATGGCAGCCTTACTTGCTGAGCAGGTTCTGCTTGACCCAGTCGAGCGAATAGCTGGGGCTGATGATCTGGCCGCCCGGCAGCTTCGCATACTCCTTGAGATTGTTGGCATCGACGGTCGCTACCGGCATGATCATCAGCTTCGGTGCCTTGCCGCCCTTGAGCAGCGAAAGGCCGAGCCAGAGTGCGGCGCCGCCAATGCCCGGTGTGGTGTTCATCGAGACCGTCTGGTAGCCGTTCTTGGCATTCTCGTCGGCCCACCATTTGACGAAGTCGGTGCCGCCGCCGCCTTCGATGATCGGCATCTTGCCGGCATAATCGCCGCCATATTGGACGAAGGCCTGGGCAATGCCGACATCGTCGCTGCCGCCCTGGCCGAGCACGGCGTCGACATGCGGCAGCGAGGGCAGGACGTTGGCGATCGCCGCTTGCGCGACCGAGGCGGTCGCCTGGCCATAGACGGTGGCGACAACCTTGATGTCGGGATATTTCGCCAGCACCGACTGCTGCGCGTTGAACATGTCGTTGTCGGGCGCCGAGCCCTTCACGCCGCGCACCTGGATGACGTTGCCCTTGCCGCCGATCATCTTGAAGACGGCTTCGGCCTGGGCCGCCTTGTAGCCCTTGAAGTCGAAGTTGAGCTGGTAATTGCAGGGCGCCGAAGCAACCGAATCGAAGGAAACGACGATGATGCCGGCCTTGCAGGCCTTTTCGATGATGCCGTTGACCGCGGTCTCCGAGGCGGCGTCGACGGCGAGCACGTCGACCTTCTTGAGGATGAGTTCGGCGATCTGGCTGTTCTGTTGCGCCACCGAGCCGTCACCGTTCATGACGATGTAGTCGGCGATCTGACCGACGGCCTTGGCTTCCTTGGCCGAGGCCTCGAAAGCCTCCACCATCTGATGCCGCCAGGTGTTGCCGTAATAGGCGTTGGCGAGCGCGATTACCGGTGCGTCCGGCGACGCCATCGCCGGCAAGACCGAAACACTGGCGAGCGCGGCGCCGGCAAGCGCCGCCCCAATTGAAAACTTCATGATTTCTCCTCCCAAAAAACCGGCCGACCTGATCGGCTCGTCCGTCATTCCGTGTCTCTTCCGAAAGACACCATACCAGCTACATGTTATACCAGCATACCAAATAGACAAGCCGGTCGGAACCTCATTTGATTGCGTCGACGGGAGCGAAGCCGGCCCGCCGGGTTCTTCTGTGTCACCCTTGCCAGGTGAGCTGTCCGTCCCGGCAGCCATGTTTGCCGCTATGGGGCGCATCGACGTTGGCTATGGCTGGACGTTAGGTCATCATATATGTAATGTCAATTGCTGGGCCCTTGCCTGTCGGTGCGACTCGGGATCGATTATGCCTGGGAACGATCAGGGGAGATGCGGATGGAACCGGTCCAGAAGAAGAAGTTGTATGTCGAGGTGCTCGACCGGCTGATGGCGGCGATCTCGACGTCCGAATTCCCGCCCGGTTCCCAATTGCCGTCGGAAAAGGAACTGATGGCGATGATCGGCGTCGGGCGGCCGTCGATCAGGGAAGCGATGCTGACGCTGCAGCAGATGGGGCTCATCAGGATCTCGCACGGCGAACGTGCGCGTGTCATCAATCCGACGCCCGAAGTGATCGTCGACCAGGTCTCCGCGGCAATGGTCATGATGCTGGCGACGAACTCTCGTGGTCTCGAAGAACTCAAGGAAGTCAGGCTCTTGCTGGAAACAGGGCTGGTCCGGATAGCCACGCGACGCGCCACCGCCAAGAGCCTCGAACGGCTTGCCGAGACCTTGCGTCACTTGCGCGACGCAAAGGGCGACCAGGCACGATTTGTCACTGCCGACATGGAATTCCACGCCGTCATAGCGGAGATGAGCGGCAATTCGATGATCGCTGCCGTAGCCAAAGGCATGCTCGAATGGCTGTCCCGCTTCAAGCGCGATCTCGTCGCCGTGAAAGGCGCCGAGCGCCTGACGGTCGAGGAGCACGAACGGATATACAAGGCAGTCGCCAGCGGCGATGCGGAAGGCGCGAGCGCCGCCATGGCCGACCATATCGGCCGTGCCAATGAACTTTATTCGAAACTGGCCGATGGCGGCGGGGGCTGACAGCGCCCAAAATTTTTTGATCAAGAAAACTCATGTGATGACATGATGTCTTTTTGGTGTTATCGCTCGCTGCCATGAAGTTCATTCCAGCCGGGAAACCTGCATTGACCGGTCGCCTCCGCGCTACCTACCTGATCGAAACCCGCTACCCGTCGGAGATTGCAGCGGCCGCGATGGCGGGCGAGCAGTCGAGCGGGACGTTCCGTGCCATACCCGGGGAAACGCCGGAACTGTTGCGCCGGTTCGGAGCGCGCGTCGAATTCATCGAGGATGTTGTCGAGGTTGACGGCGAGGCGCTGCCGTTTTCGCGTTCGCCCAAGAATGCCGCCGCCAAGCCGCGACGGGCCAAGGTGGGTCTTTCCTGGAACATCGAGAATACAGGCACCGTGCTGGCTTCGGTCTGGTCGACGGTCCTCGGCAATCTGTTCGAGCTGCATCATTTCTCGGCCATGCGCCTGCTCGACGTCGCCTTTCCCGATGCCTTCGCGGATGCCTATCCGGGACCGGCTTTCGCCGTCGAAGGGACGCGTCGCCTGACGGGAGTCGAGGGACGCCCGCTGATCGGCACGATCGTCAAGCCGAGCGTTGGCCTTACGCCCGAAGAGACGGCGACCCTTGCCGACACGCTGATCGCCGCCGGTCTCGATTTCATCAAGGACGACGAACTGATGGGAGATCCCCCGCATTCGCCGTTTGAACAGCGGTTCGAGGCGGTCATGGCTGTCATAGACAGGCACGCGGACAGAACCGGCCGCAAGGTCATGTATGCTGCCAACATTTCCGGCGACATCGACGCCATGCGCCGCCAGCTGGATCTCATCGAGCGCCGTGGCGGCACCTGCGCCATGCTTGTCCTGAATTCCGTCGGCCTGTCGGGTGTCGTCGAGATGCGTCGTCATTCCGGCGTTGCGCTACACGGCCACCGGGCAGGCTGGGGCCTCTTCAGCCGTTCCCCTGATCTGGGCATGAGCTATATCGCGTACCAGAAATTCTGGCGCCTGGCAGGCATCGACCAGATGCACGTCAACGGGCTGTCCAACAAATTCTGCGAACCCGACGGATCGGTGATGGCCTCGGCCCATGCCTGCCTGACTCCGATGTTCGGACGGGCTGACCGCCCCGATACGGTCATGCCGGTGTTTTCGTCTGGACAGACAGCGATGCAGGCGGGCGAGACCTACGAAAGGCTCGGCTCGAACGATTTCATCTATTGCTGCGGCGGCGGGATCATGGCGCATCCCGGCGGACCGGCCGCGGGCGTTCGAAGCCTGCATGATGCCTTCGAAGCCGCGGCGGCCGGCATTCCCGCGCGCGACCATGCCGCCACGCATCCGGACCTCGAGGCCGCGCTGCGGGCGTTCGGCTGAACCTGCGCCAACCGCGCCATCAAGATGAAATGGGAGAAGAGCAAATGACGATATCGGTAGCGGTGCTTGGAGCCGGCGGGAAAATGGGCTTCCGCGTAACCGGAAAGCTGATCGGCGCTGGCTATGGTGTCCGTGCCGTGGAGGTCGGCGAGGCAGGCCGCAAACGATTGGCTGAATCAGGCATCGCCGCCATCGCCATGGAGGAGGGTATTCCCGGCGCCAAGGTCGTGGTGATGGCTTTGCCGGACAACATCATCGGCCAGGTGACGCGGCAGATCTCGCCCATGCTTGCCAAGGGCACCATGATCCTCGTTCTGGATGCGGCCGCACCCTATGCCGGCGACCTGCCGAAGGACCGGCCGGACCTCACTTATTTCGTCGGCCACCCCTGCCATCCACCCTTGTTCGGCGACGAAACGGAGTGGGCCGCGCGTCGCGACTATCATGGCGGCATTGCCAGGCAATCGATCGTCTGCGCCCTGATGCAAGGTCCCGAAGAGCACTACGCGCTTGGCGAGGAAGTGTGCAGGGCGATGTGGTCGCCGATCATCGACAGCCACCGCGTCACGGTCGAACAACTGGCGATCCTGGAGCCCGGCCTGTCCGAAATGGTCGCCATGCCTTTCGTCGACACCATGGTCGAGGCGGTCGAGGAGTGCGAGCGCAAATACGGTATTCCCAGGCAGGCCGCGCTCGATTTTCTGATCGGCCATTTGAACGTCGAGATCGCCATGTGGTTCGGCTTCTCGCCGAAAGTGCCGTCCGACGCGGCGCTGCGCTTGATGCGGTTCGCCAAGGGCGTCGTGGTCCGCGACGACTGGCGCGAAGCGCTGTCGCCGGCCAAGGTGAAGGAAGCCTCCGAATTGATCGTCTACGGCAAGGGGGCCTGAGCCCTGCCTTCGCGGATCATATCGGTATCGACCGCGCTCTTCGACGGCTACTCCATGGACTTGGCCGTCGAAGAGATTGCCGCTGTGGGTGCTGCCCATGTCGAGCCGGCCTTCATTCGCGGCTATGTCGATTTCGATGAAGGCATGTTTGCCGACGCGAACGCGTCGCGGTTGCGCCGGACGGCGAAACATGCCGGGCTTGGCATCAATGCCGTGTCGGCTCATCTCGACCTGTCGGGACCCGATGCCATCGAGGCGTTGTCCCGGCGTATCGGCTTTGCCGCCGGCCTTGGCGCATCCTTCCTGATCACCAATGCCGGCCCGATGACGGACAGCGCGGCGATCCGCACGACGATCGATGCCGTTCTGCCGAGGCTGGAACAGGCTGACATCGTTCTGGCGCTCGAGAACCCCGGACATGGCTGCGGCGATCTGCTCGGCAGCGCGCGATCAGGGGCAAGCTTCATCCGCGCCATCGGATCGCCGCACATCCGCCTGAACCACGACGCCGGCAACATTTTCACCTACAGCGGCGAGACGATGCAGCCGTCGCAAGATATCGCCGATGCCATCGACATGGTCGGCCATGCTCATCTGAAGGATGTCGTCAGCACCGGGGCAGGATGGGCGTTCTGCGCCATCGGCGACGGCTCTGTCGGCTATGAAGCCTATTGGGCGATGCTTCCCGCGATGCTGCCGGTCAGCATCGAACTGCCGTTGCGATTGGAGCGCCCGGGACGCCGTGATCCTGAGCGACGCGACACGCCCGTCGACATCGCCGCCATTCGCGGCGCCTTGCGGCGCTCCCTGGATTTCGTGAACGCGTTGGAGATCCCGGACGTCGAGTTCTGAGCGCGTCCCGATTATCCGCGTTCGGGGAACATCGCCTTCAGCCCTTCGCGCGAAGCCTTGGCGATGCCGCGCTCGGTGATCAGTCCGGTCACCAGCCGAGCCGGCGTCACGTCGAAGGCGGGGTTCCTTGCCGGCGTCGCTTCGGGCGACACACGCACCTGGGCGATCTCGCCCTTGGCGGTCTTGCCCCAGACCAGCGACACCTCGTCGCCCGAGCGCTCCTCGATCGGGATCTCGGCGAGGCCGTCGCCCACCGTCCAGTCGATGGTGGGAGAGGGCAGCGCGACGTAGAACGGCACGTCATTGTCGGCGGCGGCGAGCGCCTTCAGATAGGTGCCGATCTTGTTGCAGACATCGCCATCGGCTGTCGTGCGGTCGGTGCCGACGATGACCATGTCGATCGCGCCACGCTGCATCAGATGGCCGCCGGCATTGTCGACGATCAGCGTGTGCGGCACGCCGTGGCCCGCCATCTCCCAGGCGGTTAGCTGGGCGCCCTGGTTGCGCGGCCGTGTTTCATCGACATAGACATGGACGGGAATGCCGGCTTCGACAGCGAGGTAGATCGGTGAAGTCGCTGTGCCGTAGTCGACTGTCGCCAGCCAGCCGGCATTGCAGTGGGTGAGGATGTTGACTGGCTCGCCCGGCTGCTTGCGCGCCGCGATCGCCTTGATGATTTCAAGGCCATTCTCGCCGATGGCGCGGTTCAGCCCGACATCCTCGTCGGCGATTTCACTGGCGCGCCGATAGGCGGCCGCTGCGCGTTGTCCGGCCGGCAGCGGTCGCAGGAAACGCCGCATCTCGTCCAGAGCCCAGCGCAGGTTGATCGCCGTCGGCCGTGTCTCGTGCAGAGTTTCCCACACAGTGTCGAGCGCTTCGTCGGACGGATCATGCGCCATCTGCATGGCGACGCCATAGGCCGCGGTGACCCCGATCAACGGTGCGCCGCGCACCCACATGTCGCGGATCGCGGTGGCGATGTCGGCGACCGTGCCGAGCTTCTCGATGCGGAATTCATGCGGCAGCCAGCGCTGGTCGATGATCTCCACCGAGCGGCCGTCGTCGCTGAGCCAGATGGTCCGATAGTGGCGGTCGCCGACGTTCAAATGCTGTTCTCCCGTTCGATCAGCGCGGCCAGTGTGTTGACCTCGTCGATGCTGTGAATCTGGCGCCGGTTGACGGCGATGTGACGACCGAATTTCAGCGCCTTCGCCTCACAACTGGCGCGCAGATCTTCATCGGCAATGGTCTCGAAGTCGGCATTGTGGGCGAGGCCGAGGATGCGCCTGTGCACCTCGATGCCGGCAAAACCGAGCAGATCGTCCCAGATCTGGTGCAGGACATTATCGAGCGCCTGCTCGGCGCCCAGCCTGTCGCCCTGATCCTCGAACAGGCTCTTTTGATAGAGCATGCCTGTGCGCTCGGTGCGCCACAGATGCGAGAACTCGGCGCGGAACACCGCCCATGTCTCGACGACGACATCGAGCAGATAGGCGCGCATGGCGTCGCGCTTGCCCTTCTGCTCATGCCCGCGTTGCGAGAAGAACGACATCCAGAAATTGGCAAGCAGCATGCCGACATCGAACGCCATCGGACCGTAGAAGGCGAACTCCGGATCGATCATCCGCGTTTCCTGGTCCGTGACCATGATCGAGCCGGAATGCAGGTCGCCATGCAGCAGCGTCTCGGCATTGGCGGCGAAGATCTGCTTCAGCCGCTGCGCCTCCACCTTGAGGTCACGGTCGGCCCGCAGTTCGGCCACCAGCCCGTCGAGCTGCGGACTGTTGTGGCGGTTCATCTTGGCGTCGAAATAGGGGTCTGAGAACACCAGGTTCTCGGTGATGTCGCAAAGTTCGACATTGTCGGCGAACAACGCCAGGTCCGCCTTGCGATCCTTGGTCGCCATCGACAGATCGGAACCGCGAAACAGCGTGCGGGCCATGAACAGGCCGATATCCCTGGCAATGTTGGGCAATTGGCGACCGTCGATCAGGGCGCGCCTCAGAATGATGTGTGGCGGCGCCAGATACTCCATGATGATCAGCGCCTGAACTTCGTCGAAGTAGTGGATCGCCGGCACCGAGCCCGGCGCGCGCGCCTCCTGGCGGGTCAGCGCGTGATACTCGAAGAAGGAGCGTTTGAGCGGCAGCGGCCAGCTGTCGCCGACGAGGCGGACATAGGGGAGGGCTTGCTTGACGATGGCACCGCCACTGGCACCTTCGACGATGAACACCAGGTTCAGATTGCCGTCCCCGACCTCGCGGACCTTCCAGGCGCTAGCATCCTTGCCGATCTTCGCGCACAGCGCTTCGTTCATACCGAGACGTGTTGCGAGGGTCTCCACCGACAATGCTTCGAACGGCAATTTCCCAGTCATCCTTGTCCCTCCCGCCGATGTGCTCCGATCATAAGGGAGCCCTAGCGGCGAGGCCAAGCTAGGAAGCTATCTGGCAATTGTCAATCGTGTTGACAATTGACGACATTGACCATAGCGTCATGGTCAGGGAGGAACGCATGGTCGGCAATGCCGTGTTCCGCGTAGAGGGACTGAGGAAATCCTTTGGCCGCAACGAGGTGCTTGGCGGCATCGCGCTGGACCTCCATGCCGGTGAAGTGACCGTGCTGATGGGCGCCAACGGCGCCGGCAAATCCACCCTCGTCAAGATCGTCAGCGGCGTCTACGAGCGTGGCGGCGGCACCATGACGCTCGCCGGGCAGGATTTCGCGCCGAACACGCCGGCGGAAGCGATCCGCGCCGGCGTCGTCACCGTACACCAGAACATCAATGACGGCGTCGTCGCCGACCTCGATGTCGCCACCAATCTCACCCTCGACAGGCTGAGCGGCAAAGGCGCGCCGACCCTGTTCAATCCCGCTCGCGTGCGCCGTGAGGCCAAGGTAGTCGCAGACCGCATGGGGCTGGCCATTGATCTCAAGGCCCGCGTCAGCGACCTTTCGCTCGCCGATCGCCAGATGGTGGCGATTGCCCGAGCGCTCGCCCATCAGCCGAAGGTGCTGATCCTCGATGAGCCGACCTCGTCGCTCTCCAGCGCCGAAGCCGACAGGCTGTTCGCGCTGGTCGACCGGCTGCGCGAGCAAGGCGTGGCGATCCTCTATATCTCGCACCGCATGTCGGACATCAGGCGGCTCGCCGACCGCATCGTCTCGATGCGCGACGGTGTCGTCTCTGGCGCCTTCGACACCAAGCCGCTCGACTATGAAGGCGCGGTCAACGCCATGCTCGGCCGCAAGATCCATCTCGACCGGATCGTCGCCAGGAGTTCAGCCAGGGCGGTCCTGAGCGTCGAAGGGCTGCGCATCGCACAGGGTGCCCGGCCGATCTCGCTGACGCTTGGTGATGGCGAAGTCGTCGCCATCACCGGTCTCGTCGGTGTCGGCAAGACCGCTCTTGCCGAGACGCTGTTCGGTGTGCGCCGACCGCTCGCCGGCACCATGACAATGAACGGCAAGCCTTACGCGCCGCGCTCGGCGGGCGACGCGATCGCCGCCGGCGTGTTCCTCGTCGCCAAGGATCGCGCCACCAGCGGCATCATCGGCGGCTTCAACATAGAGCGCAATGTCAGCCTGCCCTTCCTCAGGCGGATGTCCAGTCTAAGTGTCCTCAAACGCCGCCTCGAACGTGCCACCGCGCGCCAGCAGATCGAGCAACTCGGCATCGTCTGCCGCTCCGAGAAGGATGAGATGTCGGCCTTGTCCGGCGGCAATCAGCAGAAGGTGATGGTCGCCCGCTGGATGGCCCAGAATGCCGCGCTGTTCATCCTCGACGAGCCGTTCCAGGGCGTCGACATTTCGGCCCGGCGCGATATCGCTGCCAAGCTGCGGGCAAGCGCCAATGGCCGCGCCACGCTTTTGTTCGTCACCGAACTCGACGAAGCGCTGGAGACGGCCGACCGCATCCTGGTGATGTCGGAGCATACAATCGTCGGCGAACACCGCAACGCAGATGTCGATCTCGACCGTCTGCTGGCCGAGGTCGCCGGCGGACGGCTGCACAGCGCTGCCTGAGCGTGGCGGCCGATGGAATTGGAATGGAGAGACCATGGGTTGGAGTTGGGTAAAAACGGCAGCGGCGCCGGGGTGCGCGCAATGACGCTGCGCGACTACGCCATCCGCTATGGGTTCATAGTGCTGTTGTTCGGATTGGTCGCTTATTTCGCGATCGCCGCCGACGGGTTCGTCTCGCCGCAAAGCGCCGTCTTCATCTTCCAGTCGGTCGCCATCACCGGCGTGCTGGCGCTCGGCGTTACCGCCACTCTGGTGGTCGGCGGCTTCGATCTGTCGATCGGTTCGGTCGCGACCTCGGCCATGATGGCGGCGGCCTATGTCATGGTGGTGCTGGAGCAAAACGCGTTCGCTGCGGTCGTCGTCTGCCTTTTGATCGGCGCCATTGTCGGCCTGATCAACGGTTGGCTGATCGTCTACATGCGCGTGCCGGACCTGCTGGCGACGCTCGGCATGATGTTCCTGCTCGTCGGCCTCCAACGCATCCCCACCGAGGGCCGCTCGATCGCCACCGGCATGACCATGCCCGACGGCTCGGTCGCCAACGGCAAGTTCTCCGATGCCTTCCTGGCGCTCGGCCGCCACCGCTTCGACTTCTTCATCCCGAACCTCATTCCGGTGTCGGTCGTCGTGCTTCTGGTGCTGGCCGCGCTGATCTGGTTCTTCCTCGAATACACCCGCTTCGGCCGCATGATGTATGCCGTTGGCTCCAATGAGCGCGCCGCCGAACTCGCCGGTGCGCCTGTCAAGGCATACAAGATCTGGGCCTACGTTATTTCAGGAGTTTTTGCCTCGATCGGCGGCATTTTGCTCGCCGCCCGGCTCGGACGCGGCGACATCGCCTCGGGTAATAATCTGCTGCTCGATGCGGTTGCCGCGGCGCTGATCGGTTACGCGGTGCTCGGCGCCGCCAAGCCGAACGCCTTCGGCACCGCCGTCGGCGCGCTGTTTGTCGGCATCTTGCTGCAAGGCCTGACGATGATGAACGCGCCTTACTACACGCAGGATTTCGTCAAGGGCGTGGTTCTGGTCGTCGCCCTTGTCTTCACCTTTGCCCTTTCGGGCAGGGGCAGGAGCTAGCATTCGGCCGGATAGGATTTTGGGATCAACAAAAGTGGAGGAAAACAAGGTGAACATCACAAGAAGACTTCTGGGGAAGGTGGCGCTCGGGCTGGCCGGCGCAACCATGCTGATGCAGGTCCCGGCATTGGCCGCGGACAAGCCGGCGCCATTCGACAAGCCCGGCGTCAAGATCGCGCTGGTGCGCTATCTCTCGACCGGCGACTTCTTCCAGGCCTACCTGTCGGGCGTCGAGGCGCAGTCGAAGGCGCTCGGCATCGACCTGCGCGTGCTCGACAGCCGCCAGGACGCCGCCCTTCAGTCCGACATGGTCGACCAGGCCATCGCGCTCGGCGTGCAGGGCATCATCATCCAGCACGGCCTGACGGAATCGATGAAGGATGCCGCCCAGCGCGCCGTCGACGCCGGCATCAAGGTGGTGGCATTCGACGTCAATGTCGAAAACCCCAAGATCCCGCAGATCGAACAGTCGGACAAGGACCTGGCGCGTCTGGCCCTCGAGCAGGCGGTCAAGGACAATGGCGACAGCTGGAACGCCGGCTATGTCTACGTCGCCGGCATCGCGCCGCTCGACCGCCGAAACGAAACCTGGATCGACGTGAAGAAGAAATATGCCGGCATCAAGGAAGCCGCCATGTTTGGCACGCTCGACAATCCGATCGCCAACTCGGTCGCCAACCAGGCGCGCTCGGTGCTGTCGGCGCACCCCGACATCAACGTGATGTTCGCCCCTTATGACGAATTCGCCAAGGGCGTGAAGATCGCCGTCGACGAAGCGAGCCTGAACAAGAAGATCAAGATCTATTCGGCCGACATTTCGACGTCCGACATCGCGGCGATGCGCGAGCCTGACAGTGCGTGGGCGGCGACCGCGGCGACCAACCCGGCCGTCGTCGGCCAGGTCTCGGTGCGCGCCCTGGCGCAACTGCTCGCCGGCGAAGATCCCGGCCACAACGTCATCGTGCCGCCGACGCTGATCACCCAGAAGGAGCTGATCGACAAGGACATCAAGAACATGGAAGACCTGTCGGCCAAGCTGCCGCAGTTCGCCCATGCCGATGTCGCCATGCCTGCCTGGATGCCGAACCCGAACGCGAAGTAGCTTTCGGCACAAAACTCTTGCTGGTTGCTGAGTTGAGACGAAATGAAAGCCGCCCTGCAGCAAATCGCTGCGGGCGGCTTTTTCGATGACGTTCACTCGTTGAACAGGTCGGAATGCGAACCGGTACGAGCAAGCTGCAATTCGTCGCCGACAACGCGGTAGATCAGGAGCCAGTCTGGTTCGATATGCGCGTCACGAAAGCCTTCCCAATCCCCTTTCAGAGGATGATCCTTATACATCGCCGGCAGTTCATGTCCGGCGATGAGCAGGCCTAACAGATCGCGCAACTTGCCCAGGTTCTTGCCACGTTTTTCCATACGCTTCACGTCCCGGCGAAATTGCCCGGAGTGAATGGGCACTGGCACGCTTAGATTCCCAAATCCTTGAACAACTCATCAGCCGAGGCAAAGCGCTTGCCTTTGCCTTTTTCCAACTCGGCCATGGCCTTTTGAGTGGTGGCGTTCGGCACTTTCACGGGGAAAGGGAATTCCTTGTCGGCGGCGACGCGCACCAGAAGCAGGCGAATGGCATCTGAGACCGACAAGCCCATGGCTGCCAAGGCCTCCGTTGCCTGATCTTTCGTAGCGCTGTCGATGCGAGCGCGGACCACTGAATCCGTTGCCATATCGTGGCTCCTTCATGTTGAGCCACAATGTAGCTACGATTCGCAACTCTTACAAGCGGATCGCTGCGAACGTTCAGGCAGCAAGCCTATCGCAGCGCCGCGGCAATGTTGCCGCCGTCGACCGTGGTCACATCGGCGGTGGTCCGGTCGGCCAGGGCGTGATGCAGGAAGGCCTGTGCCACATCCTGCGCCGTCACTTCCTGGCCGAGCAGATTGCCGGACATGTATTCCTTCTCCGATACGCCGCGCGCGCCCGAGCGGCTGGCGATCATCGCGTCGGTCAACAGCCCGGAGCGGATGCGGTCGGCGTTGACGGCGTTCGAACGGATGCCATGGGCGCCGTAGTCGAGCGCGTATTGCCTGGACAGGAACAGCGTCGCCGCTTTCGGCACGCCATAGGCGCCGAATTTCGGACCGGGGTTGACCGCCTGCTTGGAGGTGTTGAACAGGAGAGCGCCGCCGGTGCCCTGTTCGAGCATGATGCGCACGGCGTTCTGCGCCGCCGACTGGTGGGCGAAGAAATTGAGCTCGAAGCTCTTGCGCAGCAGCGCATCGTCAAGCTCGCCGATGCGGCCTTCCCAGGCAGCACCCGCATTGGACACCAATATGTCGACGCCGCCGAACACGGCCACCGCCTTGTCGAAGGCGGCGCGCATCTGAGCCGGGTCGGTGATGTCGGCGCCAACGCCGATCGAATTGTTGCCGGCCTTCCTGGCGGCGTCAGCGGCCTTTTCGGCGTCGAGATCGACGACGACGGCATGAGCGCCATTGTCGGCGAATAGTTTTGCCGTCGCCGCACCGATCGCGCCGGCGCCGCCGGTGATCAGCACCACCTGTCCGGTCAGCGGCTTCGGCTTGTTGGAAGCGAGCTTGGCCTGTTCAAGCGACCAGTATTCGAGCGGGAACAGGTCGGCCTTGGACAATGGGTGGAAGCGCCCGACCGCCTCCGCACCGCGCACTGCCTCGATCCACATCTCGCCGACGTCCGATGCGATCCTGGCATCCTTCAGCGTGCGGCCGTGGCCGAACATGCCGAGCCCCGGCACCAGCGTCAGCCGGGGCATCGGGTCGAGCATGGTGCGCTTGACGTCGTCGAGCGCGTCATTGGTCTCGAAATAGGCGCGATAATCGCTGGCGAAGCCGTCGACATGGCTCTCGATCACCGCCTTGTAGTCACCGATTTTGTCAGCATCGGGCGCAGGCACGGCCATCGGCCCGGTCTTGATGCGGATCGACAGATCCGGCGTCGACACGCCACGTCCGGCATAGTCGGCGATCTCTGCCGAATTGATGAAATCGACGATCGCGTCCGAGGTGCGGAAATCGCTGATCATGCGGTCGAAGCGGCCTTCGCCGCGTGGCGCCGCGACAGCGCCGCGCAGCATCGGCGCGATCTCCGCCGGTGACGCGAGCCTTGCCGGCAATGCCGCCTTTGCAGCCTTGGGCTTGGCATGCTTGGCCACATAGTCCTCGGCGACGTTCACATAGTGGATCATCCGGTTATAGGCTTGCCTGGCGTCGTCGCCGAAGGTGAAGATGCCATGCTTGTCGAGGATCAGGCCTTCTACCGTTGGGTCGGCGTCGAAGACATCGGCCGCTGCCTTGGCGAGGTCGAAGCCCGGCATGATGTAGGGCACGTAGCCCATCTTTGTTCCGAACACCTTTGCCACCAGCGGCTTGCTGTCTTCCTGGTCGACAATGGCCAGGATGGCGGTCGAATGGGTGTGGTCGACGAATTTGTGCGGCAGGAACGCATGCAGCAGGGTCTCGACCGAAGGGTTGGGCGAGGCGGGGTCGATCAGGTTTGCCCGCTGCAGGGCGACCATGTCCTCGTCGGAAAGCCTGTCCAGCCTGCGCGCCTTGAGCAGGGCGCCCGTCTTGACGGCGGGCAGGCCCTGCGGCTCGATGACGGCCATGTCCCAGCCGCTGCCCTTGACGCACAGCACGTCCCACTCGTCGCCGACGAGGTCGGTCGCCTTGATCTTGCAGGAGGTGTTGCCGCCGCCATGCAGGACCAGCTGTGGCACGCCGCCCAGAAGCCGCGTCGTGTAGACACGCAAGGCCAGGTCGCGGCCGACGCCCTTCTTCGCATAGTCGGCAACGAGTTTTTCGGCCGTGTCGTCGTTCCACAAATTCTTCATGTTCGCTTCGTCCAGTTGCTGTCTTTGGTGAAACAGGAATGCACGACGCCTTGATGACGATGCGTCGGCAAAGGATTGGTTTTCAGGATGCCTTTTCTGCTGACGTTCCGGCATGATCGAGCAGCCGCTGCGCCATGCGTGCGCCGACCACCAGATGCGTGCAGAGGCCGCCGGCGATGGCCGCGAGCAGCGGCTCGAACTTACTGTCTTCCTGCACGACCATCAGCCGCTTCTCGATGACGCGCAGTGAGGCAAGCCCAGCCGAGATGACCCGCCGGTTGTAGCTGCAGTCGAGCAACTCGCCACCGGCGTCGATGATCTGCCCGGCAATGACACCGGCGGCACCTTCCCTGCGCAGTGCCGCCATCTCGGCTGCCGTCAGCGCGCCGCACTTCACCAGATGGCTGTCGGCATCGACCGCGCCGATGGAGTAGAGCGCAAGATCGCAGTCGCTGATCCCGGCAAGCTGGTCGCGGATTACCGGCTCGGCGCGCAGGCCTTGCGCCAGTTCCTCGGTCGACAGCACCAGAGGCGCGTAGAAGTTGAGGCCCTTGGCATTGAGCCGCCGCGCGATTTCCATGGTGCACTGGTCGGGTCGGTAGGAATAGGGGGCTCCCAGATTGCCGCAGAGCTGCACCACGGTGACGTCCTGCAGGTCGGCATAGGACATGATGTCGGCGATCGTGTAGACGGTGCGGCCCCAGGCGACCCCGATGCGGTCGCCTTTCCTGACCAGTTCCAGGAAGACGCTTGCCGCCAGCACCGCGATATCGGTCGAGGGGTCGGCGAGATAAGCGTTTTCCGGCGCGATCCAGACGGCGTCGAGCTTCAGGGCGTCTTCCAGCCTGCGCGCCATGACGTCGTCGGTGAAGAGCTGCGTCGAGGTCGAGATGTTGACGATCCCCGTCTCGCGCGCCTTGCGCAGATACATGGCGACGGAAGCGCGTGAAATGTTGAGCTGATTGGCCACTTCGTCCTGGCGAAGCCCATGGGCATAGTAAAGCCAGGCCGCCTTGTGGATGAGCTGTTCTGCCGGTCGGATCGCCATGCCGCCTCCTTGGCTGACATTAGTCACGGCTCTCGACAAAAGTCAAATTCGGATGAACAGGAAGGAATCTTCTGCCGTCGTGGCACAATCGAGATCACCATTCCAGCAAGTCGGCGCAGTATAGCATTCTCAGCCCTTCAGGGGGATAGCGTGACGACGAGCCCGGGGTTAGAAAGCTCGAAAAGACTTTGGGGAGGACGGGATGGCCAATCCCTACGAACAGGATCTCGACAGGAACGCCGCCAACCACCAGCCGCTGACGCCGCTCACCTATCTGGAGCGCGCGGCGAAAACCTATCCCGACCACATTGCCATCATCCATGGCGGCCAGCGCATCAGCTATCGTGATTTCTGGCGCCGCTCGCTGAAGCTCGCTTCGGCGCTGCACAAGCACGGCATCGGCAAGGGCGATACGGTGACGGTCATGCTGTCGAACACGCCGCCGATGCTGGAGGCGCATTTCGGCGTGCCGATGACCAAGGCGGTGCTGCACTCGCTCAACACGCGCCTCGACGCCGCGGTCATCGCCTTCCAGCTCGAGCACGCCGAGACCAAGGTGCTCATCGTCGATCGCGAGTTTTCCGGAGTCGTGCGTGAGGCGCTCGGTCTGGCCAAGGTCAAGCCGCTGGTCATCGATTACGACGATCCCGATTACGCCGCTTATCCGAAAGGCGAGCGGGCCGGCACGTCGGACTATGAGGATTTTGTCGCTGGCGGCGACGAGGAGTTCGCCTGGTCGATGCCCGACGACGAATGGGACGCCATCTCGCTCAACTACACGTCGGGCACGACAGGCAATCCCAAGGGCGTCGTCTATCATCACCGAGGTGCTGCGCTGATGGCCTACACCAACACCATCCATGCCGGCATGGCCAAGCACGCGGTCTATCTCTGGACGCTGCCGATGTTCCATTGCAACGGCTGGTGCTTCCCCTGGACGCTCGCCGTCCAGGCCGGCACGCATGTCTGCCTGCGCTGGGTGCGGCCGAAGCCGATCTATGACGCCATCGCGGACCACGGCGTCACGCATCTGTGCGGGGCGCCGGTTGTCATGTCGGTGCTGATCAACGCCAGGGAGGAAGACAAGCGCGCGTTTGCGCAGACGGTCACCTTCAACACGGCGGCCGCCCCGCCGCCGGAGGCGGTGCTGTCGGGCATGGCCGATGCCGGCTTTGCCGTCACCCATCTCTACGGTCTGACCGAAACCTATGGTCCCGCCGTGGTCAACGAATGGCACAATGCTTGGGACGCGCTCGACAAAGGGGCGAGGGCGGGCAAGAAGGCACGGCAGGGCGTGCGCTATGCCGCGCTCGAAGGCCTGACGGTGATGGATCCCGAAACCATGGCCGAAACGCCCGCCGACGGCGAGACCATCGGCGAAGTCATGTTCCGGGGCAACATCGTCATGAAGGGTTATCTGAAGAACCGCAAGGCGACGGACGAGGCATTCGCCAGCGGCTGGTTCCACTCGGGCGATCTCGGCGTCATGCATCCCGACGGCTACATCCAGCTCAAGGACCGCTCCAAGGACATCATCATCTCGGGCGGCGAGAACATTTCCTCGATCGAGGTCGAGGACGCGCTCTACAAGCATCCCGCCGTCGCCTCCTGCGGCGTCGTCGCGCGTCATGACGACAAATGGGGCGAGGTGCCTGTCGCCTATGTCGAACTGAAGCCGGGCAAGGAGGCGAGCGAGGCCGAGATCATCGAGCACTGCCGCGGCCTGCTCGCCCGCTTCAAGGTGCCGAAAGCGGTGATCTTCGCCGAGATACCGAAGACCTCGACCGGCAAGATCCAGAAATTCCGGCTGCGGGAAATGGCCAAGGTCGCCTGAATCCGTCCGGCGGCCTTTCGAGAGAATTATTTTCAGAGGCCCGCATCCTGAGGGCGCCTTGTGACGTCTATTGGATGTCACCATCTGTCACCTATCGTACGCGTACATCGAATCTGCGTTGACACAGTGCTCTTTTCGATTTACGAGTGATGAAAATCGAAATTCGTCACTCGTTATTTGACAGAGAACTATGTCCGAAGCCGCCAACATCGTCGCCGACGTCGCCCGACAGGAAAATGTGACGCGCATTCTCGATTGCGCCGAGCGCCTGTTCCGGCACTATGGCTACGGCAAGACCAACGTCGCCGACATTGCCCGCGAACTCGGCATGTCGCCGGCCAACATCTATCGTTTCTTTGCCTCCAAGGTCGAAATCCACCAGGCCGTCTGTGGCCGGATGCTCGGCGCCAGCTACAACATGGCCTACGAGATTATGCACCTGCCGGTCAGCGCCGAGGAGCGGCTGCGGCGCTACGTGCATGCACAGTACAAGATGACGATGGAGGTGATGCTCGACGACCAGAAGGTCCACGAGATGGTCGTCGTCGCCCTTGAGCGCGATTGGGGCGTCATCGACAAGCATGTCGACAGCATCCACGATCTCTTCGCCGAGGTGATCCGCGAGGGCATCGAGGCCGGCGAGTTCAGGAAACAGGACCCGGTGACCGCGTCGCGCTGTTTCGGTGCCGCCACCGTCATCCTGTGCCATCCGCAGATGGTGGCGCAGTGCCTCGCCAAGACCAATCGGGCGATGCCCGACGACCTCATCGATTACGCAATCAGAGCCTTGAAATAGCCGCCGCCAGCCGGTGCCGGTGTCGACAGTCCGTCTCCAGTCGGGAGTATCACGATGTTTTTGCCCAGTTCCATCCTTCGCAAGCTGCCGGTTGCCGGCCTGATCGTCGCATCGCTTGGGCTCGCCGGCTGCTCGCAGGAAAAAGCGGAGGTGAAGGACATCATCCGCCCGGTCAAGGTCGTCGAGATCGCCCAGGTGCATGATACCCGCACGCTGTCCTATTCCGGATCGGTGCGCGCCCGCACCGAGAGCACGCTGGGTTTCCGCGTCAACGGCAAGATCACCGAGCGTCTCGTCGACATCGGCCAGCGCGTGGCGCCTGGCGATGTTCTCGCCCGCATCGATCCGTCAGACTACGACCTGTCGGTCAAGAGCGCGCAGGCCGCGCTGGATGCCGCCGAACGGCAGGTTGAAACCGTCGAACTCGCCCGCAAGCGCGCCGAGCAGCTATTCGCCAAGAACTTCGCGCCGAAATCGCAGCTCGAACAGGCGACGCTGACCTATGACCAGGCCGTCGCCACCCGCGACTCCGCCCGCTCGACCCTTGCCCAGGCCAGGAACCAGGTCGGCTATACAGACCTCAAGGCCGACAGGGACGGCATCGTCACGGCGGTCAACGCCGATGTCGGCCAAGTGGTCGGGTCGGGCACGCCAGTGGTTACCGTCGCGGTCGATGGCGAAAAGGAAGTGCTGATCGCGGTTCCGGAAATGGAGATCGCGCAATTCAAGCCGGGCAAGGACGTCGAGGCCGGTTTCTGGTCAGACGATGGGCTGAAGCTCGACGGCAAGGTTCGCGAGGTCGCCGGCAGCGCCGACCCGCAGTCGCGCACCTTTGCCGTCCGCGTCAGCCTGCCCAACGACCCGCGCGTGCTGCTCGGCATGACCGCCAATATCGAGGCGTCGGCAGCCAACGAAAAGCAGCTCGTGTCCATCCCGCTCAGTGCGCTCGCCGAGAAAGACAGCCAATCGATCGTCTGGACCGTCGATCGTGGCGCCGACACCGTTCATGCCCGTCCGGTCAAGGTCGCCGAGTTCGCCGCCGACGGCGTGCGTGTCGCGGAGGGATTGAAACCGGGCGATATCGTGGTCGCCGCCGGTACGCAGTTCATGACCGAGGACCTGAAGGTGAAGCTCGCCGGCGGCATCACACAGCAGTCCGCCTCGGCCGAGGGCGGGGAAGCCAGCCAGTTGCGCTGACGACAGACAGGTCGGCCGCGCGTTCCCGCGGCCGCAGGTTTCCGGGCGGCGTGCCCGAAAGGTCGAGACGTCAAGACCGATGTACCCCCGCATCGATCCTCGCGTCCCACCGCGATGAGTGTCTCTCCGCTCGAAGAGCGACGCCGCCCGGAAACCAGTACCGAACGCAGATGATTTCGTTTCGCGCGCCGCGCTTCTTCGGAGCACCTTCCTCGAAGCACAATGGCGCCGGCAACCAAGCAAAGTGGACCAGCACCGATGACGACCTCCACTGAAGAAAAGCGGCCCTTCAATCTCTCTCGTTGGGCAATTGGCCATCCCTCGATTGCGCGCTTCCTGTTCGGGCTGATCATCATCGCCGGCGCGCTCGGCCTGATGCGTATGGGCCAGAAGGAGGATCCCGACTTCACCTTCCGCGTCATGGTCGTGCAGGCGATCTGGCCGGGCTCGTCGATCCAGGAGATGGAAGACCAGGTCGTCAACAAGATCGAGCGCAAATTGCAGGAGACGCCGCATCTCGATTTCGTGCGTTCCTTCACCCGAGCCGGCAGCGCCATCATCACTGTCCAGATCAAGGGCGACACCAATGCCGAAGAAGTCAAGGACGCCTTCTATCAGGTGCGCAAGAAGGTCAGCGATATCCAGGGCGACCTGCCGCAGGGCCTGCTCGGTCCGTATTTCAACGACGAGTTCGGCGACACCTTCATCACGCTGCATTCGATCAGCGGCGACGGCTTCTCCTATCCGGAGCTGAAGAAGTTCGCCATCCAGGCGCGCGATATGCTGTTGACGACGCCTGGCGTCGAAAAGGCCGTCATCATCGGCGACCAGCCGGAAAAACTCTACATCGATGTCTCGTCCAAGGCGCTGGCCGAACGCGGCCTGACGCTGACCGACCTGCAGAATGCGATCAAGGGCCAGAACAACGTCGACCCCGCGGGCTCCGTCGACACCGGCGTCAATTCGGTGCGCATTTCGGTCGAAGGCGACGTCGCCAAGGCGGCCGACATCCGCGAACTGCGCTTGCGCGCCGGCGGCCAGGTCACCCGGCTGGGCGACATCGCCACCGTCACTTCGGGACTGGAAGACCCCTTCCAGCGCAAGTACCGCTTCAATGGTCACGACAGCGTGCAGCTTGGCGTCGTCATGGCCAAGGGTTTTAAGGTCACCGACGTCGGCAAGGATGTCGAGGCGACCTACAAGCGCTTCGAGGAAGCGCTGCCCTATGGCGTTTCGGTCGACCAGATTTCCGACCAGCCCGAAGTCGTCAGGGATGCCGTCAGCGAATTCATGCATGCGCTCGGCGAAGCGCTGCTGATCGTGCTCGTCGTCTCGTTCCTGTCGATCGGCTGGCGCTCGGGCCTGGTGATCGCCATCGCCATACCTCTGGTGCTCGCCGCCACCTTCGCCATCATGTACGAGATCGGCATCGACCTGCAGCGCATTTCGCTGGGCGCGCTGATCATCGCGCTCGGTCTGCTCGTCGACGATGCGATGATTGTCGTCGAGATGATGGAGCGGAAGCTCGAGGAGGGGCTGGTGAAGATCGAGGCGGCGAGCTTCGCCTATTCCTCGACCGCCTTCCCAATGCTGACCGGCACGCTTATCACCACCGCCGGCTTCATCCCGGTCGGCTTCGCCGCTTCGACGGCTGGCGAATATGTGCGCACCCTGTTCTATGTCGTCGGCATCGCGCTGATCGTGTCGTGGTTCGTGGCCGTCTATTTCACGCCGTGGCTGGGGCATATGATCCTGAAGCAGCGCAAGCATGCCGGCAGCCATCACGACGCCTTCGACACGAGCTTCTATCGCCGGCTGCGTGCCACGGTCGGCTGGGCCGTGCGCCATCGCATCATCGTCCTGGTGATGACGCTGGTGACTTTCGGCACCAGCCTGTGGGCGTTCCAGTTCATCCCGCAGAATTTCTTCCCGCAATCGTCTCGGCCCGAAATCCTCGTCGACCTCTGGCTGCCGGAAGGCACCAGCATCAAGGAGGTCGAGGCACAGGCCAAGGCCCTGGAAGCCAAGATGATGGACGACAAGGACAAGCGTTTCATCGCCACCTATATCGGCGAGGGCGCCCCGCGCTTCTTCCTGCCGCTCGACCAGCAACTGCGCAACCCGAATTTCGCCCAGATGCTTGTCATGGCCAATGACGAGCCGGCGCGCGAGCGGCTGATCGTCAAGCTGCGCACGGTTCTGGCGCAGGATTTCCCGTCGATCCGCGCCAAGGTCGACCGCCTGTTCCTTGGACCCCCGACCGGCTGGCCCGTGCAGATGCGCGTCATGGGTCCGGACCGCCAGGAGGTGCGCCGCATCGCCGACCAGGTGAAGGCGAAGTTCCGGCAGAATCCGCTGCTCGGCGCGGTGCATGACGACTGGCTGGAGCCTGTTCCGGCGATGAAACTGGTCATCGACCAGGATCGCGCCCGTGCGCTCGGCGTCACCTCGCAGCGCATCCGCCAGATGCTGCAGGCCGCGATGTCGGGCGCGCCGCTCGACGATTTCCGCGATGGCGAGGAGACGGTGTCCATCGTCGCCCGCGAGCCGGATGCCAGCCGCAGCCTGCTGTCGTCGGTCGACTCGGTCTATATCCCGACCGATTTCGGCGGCTTCGTGCCGCTGTCGCAGGTGGCCAAGGTGGTGCCGGTGATGGAGCAGGGCATAGAGTGGCGCCGCGACCGCCTGCCGACGATCAGCGTGCGCGCCACATTGCCCGACGGCGTGCAGTCCAACGACGTCGTCACCAAGATGTACAAGGACATGCAGGGCCTGCGTGACGGCCTGGCGCCTGGTTACAAGATCGAGATCCAGGGCGGGGCCGAGGATTCGGCCGAAAGCCAGGCTTCGATCGCCGCCAAGGCGCCGATCATGCTGGCCATCATCGTCGTGCTCTTGATGATCCAGCTGCAGAACTTCGGCAAGGCGATGCTGGTGCTGGCCACCGGTCCGCTCGGCATCATCGGTGCCGCCGCCGCTCTGCTGATCAGCGGCGCGCCGTTCGGCTTCGTCGCCATCCTCGGCGTCATCGCGCTGCTCGGCATCATCATGCGCAACTCGATCATCCTGGTCGACCAGATCGATCAGGACATTGCCAGGGGCATGGACCGTTCCGAGGCGATCATCGGCTCGGCGGTGCGCCGCTTCAGGCCGATCGTGCTGACGGCGATGACCGCGGTGCTGGCGCTGATCCCGATCTCGCGTGCCGTGTTCTGGGGGCCGCTCGCCTACGCCATGATGGGCGGCATCATGGTCGCTACCGTGCTGACCATCCTGGTGCTGCCGGCGGGGTATGCGCTCTTCTTCGGCCGCGAGCCCAAGAAGGCGAAGACCGACGAACAGGCGCCGGAGCCGGAAGCGATCGAAGGCATCGAACGTCCGCAACTGGCGTTGGCGGCCGAATAAGAAAAAAACCGGCCCGTCGATTTGCGACCGGCCGGTTTTTCTTGATGCAGTGGCTTGGCCGCCTGGCGGTCAGACCATCAGATGACGAACACCCAATTGGCGATGAGCATGACCGCCACGCCGGCGACCAGCGTCAGATAGGGCAGCATGCCCGCCTTTTTGATCGAAAGGTCGGCTCCCGCCATGCCGAGGTCGGCCAGCATGTGGTCGGGGAATTTGCCCTTGTCCTGGATGTAGTGGCGGAAGCAGAACACTGGGATGATCAGCGCGGCCGTGATCAGCCCCGCCCACAGCGCCATCGGGTTCCACACCTTGGCGCCTGCGCCCATGAAGATGGCGTTGACATAGGCGAAGATCGCCCCGATCCCCAAGAGCCAACTCGGCGCTTTCCATGGCCGTGCGATATGGCCGTTGTCGATGCGGTGGATCCAGCCGGCGTTGAGATTGAGGAAGTTGAAGATGATGTAGCCGCAATTCGACACGGCGAGGATGAAGAAGAAGCTCGTCGCGTCGGCCGACGCGATGGCCAGCACGACCAGGTTGAAGC
This sequence comes from Mesorhizobium sp. ES1-3, assembly GCF_020164795.1. NCBI lineage: Bacteria > Pseudomonadati > Pseudomonadota > Alphaproteobacteria > Hyphomicrobiales > Phyllobacteriaceae > Mesorhizobium > Mesorhizobium sp. ES1-3. The sequence goes on along the minus strand of NZ_JAIUGW010000001.1, from coordinate 98,506 downwards.
AGAGATCGGTCCACATGGCTCGCGTCGGCGCGCCGTGCTCGTTGACGTGGCTGAGATAGCGCGGCAGCCAGCCGTCGACCGAGCCCTGGTAGAGCGTGCGCGACGAGCCGGCCATCGCCGTCATGATGCAGAGCACCAGCGCCAGGATCATCAGCATCACCAGAAGACTGTGGATCAGCCTGCCGCCGCCGACCATGCCGGCCAGCGCATCGGCCACGCCGGAGCCGTCGACGATCGGCGTTGCCAGCATGCCGTTCAGGCCCAACACGCCCTGGAAGGTGAAGGGCACCAGGATGAACAAAAGCATGCACAGCAGGCCGGAATAGAAGATGGCCTTGAACGTATCGGTGCCGGGGTTCTTGAACTCCGACGTGTAGCAGACGGCCGTTTCGAAGCCATAGGTCGACCACGCGGCGATGAACATGCCGCCGAGCGCCAATGTCCAGCCGGCGATGTTCCAGGAGCCGGGCTCGGGCGCGTAGGCGGCGGCGAGCGGCACCAGCGGCGAAAAGTTCGACCAGTCGATCTGGCCGGTGAAGATCGGCACCACGCCGACTATCAGCATCGGGATGATGACCAGCAGTCCGATATATTTCTGCACGCTGGCGGTGCCCAGGATGCCGCGATGCTGGATCGAGAAGATGATCAACATCAGCACCGCGCCGATGAAGAAGGTGGCGTTGAGCGTGAACGAGACCGGACCCAGCGTGTGGCTCCACAGCGTCCAGTTACGGATCGCCGGCGTCGCGGCGGCCGTCACCGCCGTGATGGCGTCGGCGGCGCTCGTTCCGGCATGCGCGGCGATGTAGGCGACGACATCGGGCGAGGTCTCGGTGAAGATCGGCACCGGTGCCAGCGCGTTGAGGATATAGGCGGCGGCGATCGAGCAGCCGAGCGACAGGACCGGCGACCAGGCGAACCAGTTGCACCACACCGACAGCGGCGCGATGAACTTGGAATAGCGCAGCCAGGCCGTGGCGCCGTAGATCGAGGCGCCGCCGGACTTGTTCGGAAACAGGCCGGCGATCTCGGCATAGGTAAAGGATTGCAGGAAGCCCATGATCATGGACACCGTCCAGATCAGGAAGGCCAGCTTTCCCGTCGTGCCGGCAATGCCGCCGATCGAGAACAGAACCAGCGCCGGAACGCCGCTCGCCACCCAGAAGGCGCCGCGCCAGTCGATATGCCTGAGCAGCTTGCTTTCGGCAGGCTGGTCCAGGACCGTACTTATCGTGCTCATGTCGATGAGTTCCCCTTTTTCGATGTTCCCCGCCAGCGATGCCCCGGCTACGCGAAGCTTGCTCCCCGGCAATGATCGCTCCGGCTGCGGTGTTTCCACTCAGTCGTATTTTTTTCTTAAGAGTGAAGATCAATCCGGCGCGCTTTCACGTCAAGCGATTTGTGAAGCCGTGCACATCACGCTTGCGCGCGTGGATGAAAAAGTGTCCGGCGGCGTGGCCGGCGGGCGCTTTGCGAACCCAAAAAGGGCAGGTCAGGAGCGCGGCTTGGTCTTCTGCGGATCGTAATGGGCAAAGGCCACGACCCGCGCCGGCAGCCGCTTGGCATGGCCGTCGAGCTTGCCGATCTCGACCTCCGTGCCGACTGCCGCATGGGTGACGTCGAGCCGCGCCAGCGCAATGTTCTTGTTTAGCACCGGCGAGCGCATGCCCGACGTGACGACGCCGATCTGGGCGCGGCCGACATGGACGCAGTCGCCATGGCCGACGGCGACGTTGCTGTCTATGTCGAGGCCGACCAGCTTCGTCTGCGGATGGTCCTTGCGCCGGATCAGCGCCTCGCGGCCAATGAAATCGTCGGTCTTGGTCTTCAGCGGCACGGTGAAGCCGATGCCGGCCTCGAACGGGTCGGTCTGGTCGGAAAATTCGTAGCCGGCGAAGATCAGCCCAGCCTCGATGCGCACCATGTCGAGCGCCTGCAGGCCCATCGGCTTCAGCCCGTACGGCTGGCCGGCTTCCCAGATGGCGTCGAACACCTTTTCGGCGTCGCGCGGATGGCACCAGATCTCATAACCGAGTTCGCCGGTATAGCCGGTGCGCGAGACCACGATGGGAATGCCGTTGCCCCCACCGATCCTGGCGACGGCGAAGCGGAACCATTCGAGTTCCTCGATCGATGGCTGCAGCGGCGAGGTCCAGATCACCTGTTTCAGGATGTCGCGGCTCTTTGGCCCTTGCACGGCGATGTTGTGCATCTGGTCGGTGGACGAGCGCACCAGCACGTTGAGGCCGAGCTTCGTCGCCGTCTCGCGCAGCCATTCGCCGGACAGATCGTCGCCGCCGACCCAGCGGAAATTGTCCTTGCCGAGCCGGAGCAGCGTGCCGTCGTCGATCATGCCGCCATGCTCGTAGCACATGGCGGAGTAGACGACTTGGCCGACGCCGAGCTTCTTGACGTCGCGCGTCAGCGTGTATTGCAGCAGCGCTTCGGCATCCGGACCGGTGACCTCGAATTTGCGCAGCGGCGACAGGTCCATGATCACCGCGTCCTGCCGGCAGGCCCAGTATTCGGCGATAGCCCCTTCTTTGGCGAACGAGTTGGCCAGCCAATAGCCCCTGTACTCGACGAAGTCGCGCGTGTGTTCGGCAAAGCTCGAATGAAAGGCTGTCTCGCGGGTCATTTTCGGTTCCGAATCGGGCGTCATGCGTCTGGCGATCGCTCGCGAGAATTTGTGCTGGCCGGAATAGGTTCGAACGTGGATGTCGGTCAGGTCCCAGCCATTGGCCGGCGTCGTGTCGTCGGGGCAGGCGGAGGAGACGCAGACGATGTCGGTCAGCGCCCTGAGCAGAACATAGTCGCCGGCCCGCGACCACGGCTCGTCCGACACCATCACGCCATGGGCGTCGATCGCCGTGTTGAAGAAGAAGTTGATCGCCATCCAGCCGGCGCGGGGATTGACGCCCTTGCCGGTGAGCGCGCGGTTGAAATTCTCCGAGCAGTTGGTGTGGCCGGGATAGCCGATGTCGTCGTAATATTTCGCCGCGCAGGCGAGCGCGAAGGCGTCATGCCGGCCGCATGTGTCCTGCACCACCTCGACCAGTGGCTCCATGTCCTGGTCATAGTATTTGGAATGCAGGCCGGGCATCGGATAGCTCGCGCCCATCAGCGTGCGCGTCGTCGTGACGTCGAGCGGATGGTCGAGCCCCTTGTCCAGCTTGCGTGCCGAGAAACACTGGAAGTCGGTGCACTGGCGCCCATCGACGTCGATGATCTGCAGATAGTCGCCCGCCTTGACGAAATAGGATTCGGCCGTCGCCGAATGAATGCGCAGATCGAGCATCGGATCGGCCAGTGGATCGGCAAGCCGGGATTTTGCTTTCAGGCGGATCGTGTTGCGCCGCACGATGACGCTGAGCGGCGTCGCCGTGTCGTGGCCGTCGACCAGCATCGGCCCGCCGGGCGCGGCAATCAGCATCGCACCATCGCGCGCTATCGCGAATGCCTGCTCGGCACCGGCCGGAGTGGCGCCGCCAAACACGCGCACAGCCTTGGCCTGGTCGAGCTGAACCTGGCGACGCTCGAGGCCACGGCGCAGTGTGCCGAGACTGTCGTCGCCCTCGGCGAGCAGCGCCTTGATGCCGGCGGCATTGCTGTTCGATTTTTCGCCGAGAATGCCGGGATCGGTGACGCCCGACTCGTCCCAGGCCAGCAACTCGCAAGCCTGGCCGCCCTCGACATTGCGAACCGTGATCGTATCGCCGGCCTCGACCTCGATCAGCACCGCGCCGTTGCCCTGTACGGTATAGCGCTCCATGCCGGCCGGCAGCGCGATCTGGCCGGGCCGCAGGATCAGGCTTGGCCGGGGCGGTCCGGCTGTCACGGCGGGGTAGGGCGACTGGCTCATCTCAGCCTTGCGGTTCGAGAAACAAGTTTGCCTGTGCGTGAAATTATTTTAGCAGCAAGAATAGCAGCGGAGCGGAGTTTGGCAAGGCGGGGGAAGCGCAGTGCTACGCCAAGTCCTCCGAATGCCCGATCTCGATTCCATACTCGGCAGCCGAGTCCAGCATCGTGTGCCACAGGCTTTCGGCGAAGGTCGCGAACACCAGGACGTTGAACACGGCCTGGCCGTCCGGCGCATCGTTGCCGCGCCACAGCGTGACGCTGGTGTGGTCCATCGAGGTGGCTGCCGCGGCTCCGACCGGGAACGTCGCCGGATACAGATCTATCGACGACAGTTTGGCGAGCAGGGCGCGTGCCTTGGCGCCGGAAATTCTGATCAACAGCCGCGCATGTGACTGGTCCGACAGCGAAGCCGAGGCCGCGAACGCAGGGGACAGCGACGCCACCTGATGTCTGCCGCCTTTCGACAGCACGAAGAACTGATCCGGTCCCGACCAGATGAGCGTGGCTTCGGTTGCTCCAGCCGTCGTCGGTGTTTCCGGAACCGCAACGCCGAAATGCGCCTTAGCAGCGCTCGCCATGTCGGCCGCCTTGCCGCGTCGCGCCATCACCTGGACGAGGTCAAAATTGCGGATTTCGGTCAGGGTGACGCCGACCCCGCCATGCACGCCATGCGGTCCCGAAACGAGCGCGCGATCGAGCGGGCTGCGGGTTTCCCAGGAAAACTCAGCCACGCTGGCGCCCTCCATCTGGATCGTAGAAGACGGGGTTGCAAATCTCGACGTCATAGTCTTCGCCGCGCAGCGGATCGTGCGCATGCACGATCTCCCCGATACGCTCGCGGCCGCGCTCGACGAGGGCAAGCCCGATCCATTGGTCTGATGTCGGCGAGAAGCAGACCGAGGTGACGTAGCCCTGGTCATTGCCGGGCCCGGGTGTCTGCCCCTTCGGAATGATGTGCGCGCCCGAACGCAGGCGCCGCGCCTTGTCGGTCGGCTTGATGCCGACGACGACCTGCCGATCCGGTGCGACCAGCGCCTCGCGGCCGGCCATGACGCGACCGATGAAATCCTTCTTGGTCGACATCATCTTGCCAAGGCCAAGGTCGGTGGCGGTTGTCGTGCCGCTGAGTTCCGGTCCGGCGACATGGCCTTTTTCGATGCGCATGACGCCGAGCGCCTCGGTGCCGTAAGGTGTCACGCCGAACGGCTTGCCCGCAATCATCAGATTGCGGGCCATCGCCTCGCCGTAGCGCGCCGGCACCGAAATCTCGAACGCCATTTCGCCGGAGAAGGAGATGCGGAACAGCCGCGCCCTGACGCCGCCGCGCAACGCCACTTCGCGTGCGCCCATGAAGGGGAACCCTTCGTTGGAAAGGTCTTCCGATGGATCGACGATCTCCTTCAACAGGTCGCGGGTTTTGGGCCCGGCGATCGAAAATTGCGCCCACTGGTCCGAGACCGAGGTCAGCTGCACATCGAGTTCCGGAAACAGCACCTGCCGGCAGAATTCGAGGTGCTGCATCACCAGCCCGGCCTTGGCCGTGGTGGTGGTCAGGAAATAGTGGTCCTCGGCCAGCCGTGACGTCGTGCCGTCATCGTAGACGATGCCGTCCTCGCGCAGCATCAGCCCGTAGCGCGCTTTTCCCACAGCAAGGTTGGAGAAGGTGTTGATGTAGACACGATCGAGGAAGGCGCCGGCGTCCGCGCCATGCACGTCGATCTTGCCGAGTGTCGAGACATCGCAGAAGCCGACGCCGCTGCGCACTGCCTTGACCTCGCGGGTCACGGATTCCAGCCAGTCCTTCTCGCCAGTGCGCGGATACCATTGCGCGCGCTTCCACAGCCCGGTGTCGACGAAGATCGCACCCTGTTCGGCGGCCCACTGATGCGACGGCGTCAGCCGCGTCGCGTGAAAAGTCTCGTCGCGATGATGGCCGGCGAAGGCGCCGATGGCGACCGGCACATAGGGCGGCCGGTAGATTGTCGTGCCGGTCTCTGGAATGGACTTGCCAGTGACTGCCGCCATGATCGCGAGGCCAGCGACGTTCGAGGTCTTGCCCTGGTCGGTCGCCATGCCGAGCGTGGTGTAGCGCTTCAGGTGCTCGACCGATTCAAAACCTTCGCGCTGCGCCAGCTCGATATCCGATGCGGTGACGTCGTGCTGCTGGTCGACGAAAGCCTTGCCCTTGCCGGCGACATGCCACAGCGGTGTGAGCGAAAAGGCCTCGTCATCGGCGACCGGCGTGGAACCTGAACCATTGCCGTGTCCGGCATCGCGTGCCGCCGCCGCGCCCGCCGCAAATCCTTCGCGCAGGCAGGCGCCAAGTCCGAAGGCACCGTTGGCGGCACCAGCCGCGACCATTCCCGGAGGCGCGCCGTCGGGCACGAAGGCGGCGATGTCATCGCGCCATTTCGGCCGGCCGCGATGATAGGAGGTGAGCCCGACAGCCGGGTTCCAGCCGCCGGAAACGGCAAGCCCGTCGGCTTCCACTTCGGCGCGCGCGCCGCCGGTGAGCGAGACGGAAATCTTGCGCACGCCATTCTTGCCGCCATCGATGCCGCTGACGGAGCCATGCAGGATGGGAAAGCCGCCCTTGGTGGCAAGCGAGCGGTGCTCGGGCGAGATTTCCGCGCGCGCATCGATCACGGCGGCGACCTGCAGCCCGGCGCCGAGTGCCGCCTCGACCGTGCGCCAGCCATCCTCGTTGTTGGTGAACAGCGCGATGCGCTTGGCCGGTGCCGCGGCGTAACGGGTGATATAGCTGCGCATGGCGGGCGCCATCATCACGCCTGGCGTGTCGTTGCCGGCAAAGACGATTGGCCGTTCGAGCGCGCCTGCCGCGACGACGCAGCGCTTGGCCACGATCCGCCACAGTCGTTGGCGCACCTGGTGCTCCGGCGGCGAGGGCAGGTGGTCGTTGACACGCTCGATCGCGCCATAGGTGCCGCCATCATAGACGCCGAACAGCGTCGTGCGCGTCATGATGCGCACGTCGGGCAGGGAGCCGAGTTCAGCCAGCGTCCGTGAAATCCACTCGGCCGCCGGCATGCCGTCGATCGTGCCGCCATCGGCGAGCAGGCGGCCGCCGAGGACAAAATCCTCTTCGCACAGGATGACGCGGGCGCCGCTGCGGCCTGCTGCGAGCGCGGCCGCGAGGCCGGTCGGGCCTGAGCCGGCGATCAGCACGTCGCAATGCGCCCACGCCTTGTCGTAATGGTCGGGATCCGCGATGCCCGCGGCGCGGCCGAGACCAGCGGCGCGGCGGATTGCCGGCTCATAGATCGCTTCCCAGAACTTCGCCGGCCACATGAAGGTCTTGTAGTAGAAACCGGCGACGAAGATTGGCGCGAACAGCTGGTTGACCGACATCACGTCGAAGCCGAGCGACGGCCAGCGGTTCTGGCTGGCGGCGTCGAGCCCTTCATAGAGCTCCGCCGTCGTCGCCTTGGTGTTCGGCTCGCGCCGTGCACCGCTGCGCAGTTCCACCAGTGCGTTGGGCTCTTCGGACCCCGCGGTCAGGATGCCGCGCGGGCGATGATATTTGAACGAGCGGCCAACCAGCTTGACGCCGTTGGCAACCAGTGCCGATGCAAGCGTGTCGCCCTTGAAACCGGAGAAGCTCTTGCCGTCGAAACGAAAATTGAGTGGCGCGGAGCGGTCGACGAGACCGCCGGAGGTGAGGCGATTGGATTGAAAGGAAGTCACGATGCACGCCTCACAATCGGAAGGTCGGCGCTGCCCCTCATCGCCCTGCCGGGCACTTCTCCCCGTATAGTGACGGGGAGAAGGACGTCTTCGTCGGTGGTTTCGCCGATCATCGACGCTGCAGAATGGGCGCCGAAGTAGCAGCCAGCTCCCTTCTCCCCGTCACTATACGGGGAGAAGGTGCCGGCAGGCGGATGAGGGGCAGCGCCAACCTGACAGAAGATATTCATTTCGCAACCTGCCTGGCCCCAGCGCCCGCGGCTGGCTCAACCGCCGAAATCTCGTGCGTCAGCGTGTTGCGGGTGACCTTCAGCCAGGCCCGGCAGCCGCCGCCGTGATACCAGTTCTCGTCCATCACGCCTGCGATATTGTCGCGCAGATAGACGTAATCGTAGACTTCGTCTTCCGATGCTCCAGGTGCCGGCCGCACCGGCTTGGCGTCGCCGAGGTAGGTGAATTCGCCGAGTTCGCGTTCGCCGCAGAAGGGACAGGTGATGCGCATGGTTCCAGCCGCCTTCAGTGCAGGTTCGGTTGGGCGCCCTGGCCCTTTTCGTCGATGACAGCGCCAGACCGGAACCGGTCGAGTCGGAAGCGGGCGGCCTCCTCATGCGATTCATCGCGGGCGAGCAGATGGGCGAAGACAAAGCCTGAGCCGGGTGTCGCCTTGAAGCCGCCATAGCACCAGCCGGCGTTGAGGTAGAGCCCGTCGACCGGGGTCTTGTCGATGATCGGCGAGCCGTCCATCGACATGTCCATGATGCCGCCCCACTGGCGCAGCAGGCGCACGCGGCCGATCATCGGCATCAGCGCCATGCCGCCCTCGCAGACATCTTCCATCACAGGCATGTTGCCGCGCTGGGCGTAGGAATTATAACCGTCGATGTCGCCGCCGAAGACCAGCCCGCCCTTGTCGGACTGGCTGACATAGAAATGGCCGGCGCCGAACGTCATGACACCGGGAATGAGCGGTTTGATCGCCTCCGAGACGAAGGCCTGCAGCACATGGCTTTCGATCGGCAGCCGCAGGCCGGCCATCGCAGCGACGCGCGACGAAGAGCCGGCCACCGCCATGCCGACCTTGCCGGCGCCGATCCTGCCGCGCGAGGTCTCGACGCCGGTCACCTTGCCGTTGGCGTCCCTGACAAAGCCGGTGACTTCGCAATTCTGGATGATGTCGACGCCGAGTTCGCTGGCAGCGTGGGCGTAGCCCCAGGCCACCGCGTCGTGCCGCGCCGTGCCGCCGCGCCGTTGCAGCAGCCCGCCCTGCACGGGAAAGCGCGCATTGTCGAAGTTCAGGAACGGGATCATCTTCTTGACCGCCGCCAGGTCGAGCAGTTCGGCGTCGATGCCGTTGATGCGCATGGTGTTGCCGCGCCGCGCATAGGCGTCGCGCTGCGCGTCGGAATGGTAGAGGTTGATGACTCCGCGCTGGCTGACCATCGCGTTGTAGTTGAGGTCCTGCTCCATCCGCTCCCACAGCTTCATCGACAATTCGTAGAAGCCGGTATTGCCGGGCAGGCCGTAATTGGAGCGGATGATGGTGGTGTTGCGGCCGGCATTGCCGGAGCCGATCCAGCCCTTTTCCAGCACCGCGACGTTTTTGATGCCGAACTCGCTGGCCAGGAACCAGGCGGTAGCGAGCCCATGGCCGCCACCGCCGATGATCACGACGTCGTAGCGGTCCTTCGGCGCGGCGTCGCGCCAGGTGCGTTGCCAGTTCTTGTGGCCGGAAAGGGCGGCGCGGGCGAGCGAGAAGATCGAGTATTTCATAAAATCATTCCAAGGCCGCTCGCCCTACGCGTTGGAGGTCAGATATCCAGCGTGTGGTCGCGCTCCCATTGCGTGAAGTGCGAAGCATAGGAATTCCATTCCTGTTGCTTCAGCTTTAGGTATGCCGACGAAAATTCCTCACCCAGCGCCGCCTTGAGCGATTTGTCGTGGTCGAACTCGCGCAGCGCGTCGAGCAGGTTGAGCGGCAGTTTCGGCGCATCCGTGACGGTATGGCCGAGCTGGTACATGTCGATGTCGTAGCGCTTGCCGGGATCGGCCTTGGAGCGGATGCCGTCGAGGCCGGCGGCGATGATGACGGCCTGCAGCAAATACGGGTTGGCCGCGCCGTCGGGCAGGCGCAGCTCGAAGCGGCCCGGCCCCGGCACGCGCACCATGTGGGTGCGGTTGTTGCCGGTCCAGGTCACCGTGTTCGGCGCCCAGGTCGCGCCCGAAATGGTGCGCGGCGCGTTGATGCGCTTGTAGGAATTCACCGTCGGATTGGTGATCGCGGCAAGCGCCGAAGCGTGCTTCATGATGCCGCCGAGGAAGTTCTTGCCCTTGGCCGAGAGGCCGAGTTCCATCGAGTTGTCGGCAAACACATTGGTCTTGCCGGTCTCGTCCCATACCGAGATATGGGCGTGGCAGCCATTGCCGGTCAGGCCCTGGAAGGGCTTGGGCATGAAAGTCGCGCGCAGCCCATGCTTTTCCGCGATCGACTTGACCATGAACTTGAAGAAGGAGTGCTTGTCGGCGGTTGGCAGCGCGTGGTCGAAGGCCCAGTTCATCTCGAACTGGCCGTTGGCGTCCTCGTGGTCGTTCTGATAGGCGCCCCAGCCGAGCGCCAGCATGTGGTCGCAAATCTCGGCGATGACATCGTAACGGCGCATCACCGCCTGCTGGTCGTAGCAAGGCTTGGATGCCGTGTCGTATTCATCGGAGATCGCCTTGCCGTCCGGCGAGATCAGGAAGAACTCGGCCTCGACGCCGGTCTTGACATGCATGCCGTCGGCGGCTGCCTCGGCGATCAGCCGCTTCAGCGTGTTGCGCGGCGCCTGGCCGACCTCCTTGTCGTCCATGATGCAGTTGGCGGCGACCCAGGCGACTTCCGGTTTCCATGGCAGCTGGATGACCGAGTTCGGATCCGGCACCGCCAGCATGTCGGGATGCGCCGGCGTCAGATCGAGCCAGGTGGCAAACCCGGCGAAGCCGGCACCATCTTTCTGCATGTCTGATATCGCCTGCGCCGGCACCAGCTTGGCACGCTGGCCACTGAACAGGTCAGTGTAGGAAATCATGAAATATTTGACGCCGTTCTCTTTGGCGAATGCGGCGAGATCGTTCCCCATTATAGTTCCTCGCTATGTCTTTGGATGTGTTCTAGAAGCCGTTCTTCCCCGGTATCCAGTTGGTGCCGGCCAGCGGTACGCCGGCCATGGCGGCTGCCTCGATCGTCAATGCGACGAGGTCCTCGGGTTCGAGATTGTGCAGGCTGTTCTTGCCGCACGCGCGGGCGATGGTCTGCGCCTCCAGCGTCATCACCTTCAAATAGTTCGCCAGCCGGCGTCCGGCGGCCACGGGGTCGACCCGCTTCATCAGTTCCGGATCCTGCGTGGTGATGCCGGCAGGGTCTTTGCCCTCATGCCAGTCGTCATAGGCGCCTGAAGTGGTGCCGAGTTCGTTGTACTCCGCCTCCCAGCGGGGATCATTGTCGCCGAGCGCGACGAGCGCGGCGGTGCCGATCGACACCGCGTCGACGCCGAGCGCCAGCGCCTTGGCGACATCGGCGCCGTTGCGGATGCCGCCGGAGACGATGAGCTGAACCTTGCGATGCATGCCGAGATCCTGCAGCGCCTGCACCGCCGGCCTGATACAGGCGAGCGTCGGCTGGCCGACATTTTCGATGAACACTTCCTGCGTCGCCGCCGTGCCGCCCTGCATGCCGTCGACGACGACGACGTCGGCGCCGGCTTTCACCGCAAGCGCCGTGTCGTAATAGGGGCGGGCGCCGCCGACCTTGACGTAGATCGGCTTTTCCCAGTCGGTGATCTCGCGCAGCTCGAGGATCTTGATCTCGAGATCGTCCGGGCCGGTCCAGTCGGGATGGCGCGAGGCCGAGCGCTGGTCGATGCCCTTCGGCAGCGTCCGCATCTCGGCGACGCGGTCGGAAATTTTCTGGCCGAGCAGCATGCCGCCACCGCCGGGCTTGGCGCCCTGGCCGACCACCACTTCGATCGCATCGGCACGGCGCAGGTCTCGCAGGTTCATGCCGTAGCGCGACGGCAGGTATTGATAGACCAGTTGCTTGGAATGGCCGCGTTCTTCCTCGGTCATGCCGCCATCGCCGGTCGTGGTCGAGGTGCCCGCCAGCGTCGCGCCGCGCCCGAGCGCTTCTTTCGCCGGGCCGGACAGCGAGCCGAAGCTCATGCCGGCGATAGTGATCGGAATTTTCAGCTCGATCGGCTTCTTGGCATGGCGCGACCCCAGCACGACTGACGTGTCGCAGCGCTCACGGTAGCCTTCCAGCGGATAGCGCGAGATCGAGGCGCCGAGGAACAGAAGATCATCGAAATGCGGCAGCTTGCGCTTGGCGCCGGCACCTCTGATATCGTAGATGCCGGTCGCAGCGGCACGGCGGATTTCGGAAAGCGTGTAGTCGTCGAAAGTCGCGGATTTGCGCGGCGTCGTCGGCGGGTTGCGATAGGTCATGCTGCCTCAATACGCGTCGGCGTTGTCGATATTGAAATTGTAGAGCGTGCGCGCCGAGCCGTAGCGCTTGAACTCCGACGGCTTGACGCCGGTCACGCCGGCGCGATCGAGCAGGCCCTGCAGCAACTCCAGATGCTCGGGCCGCATCTCCTTGGCAATGCAGTCGGCGCCCAGGCTGTCGACCTTGCCGCGTACGAAGAGCCGCGCCTCGTAGATGGAATCGCCCAGCGCGTCGCCGGCATCGCCCAGCACCACGAGGTTGCCGGACTGCGCCATGAAGGCCGACATATGGCCGATATTGCCGTGCACGACGATGTCGATGCCCTTCATCGAGATGCCGCAGCGCGAGGAGGCATTGCCCTCGATGACCAGCAGCCCGCCCTTGCCGGTGGCGCCGGCATATTGGCTGGCGTCGCCCTTGATGACGATCGAACCCGCCATCATGTTCTCGCCGACGCCCGGGCCGGCCGAGCCGTGCACGGTGATCGTGCTGCCCGAATTCATGCCGCCGCAGTAATAGCCGACGCTGCCGCGCACATCGATGCTGACGGGCTGGTCGACGCCGACGGCGACCGAATGGTTGCCTTTCGGGTTGAGCACTTCCCACGCCGTCTCGTTCGAACCGGGAGCCAGATTGTGCAGCGCCTGGTTGAGTTCGCGCAGCGACAGGATGTCGAGGTCGAAGACGCGCGCATGGCTGTCGCGCATTGCCTTGGAGGTTGCCGGCATGAACTCAATGCTCCCAGAAATAGACGGTTGCGGGCTCCGGTTCCCAGACCCTCGCATTGTCTATGCCGGGCAGTTTGGTCAGCGCGCGATATTCCGAGCCGAAGGCGACATACTGGTCGGTCTCGGCCATCACGGCGGGCTTGCAGGCGATCGGATCGCGCACCACGCCAAAACCATTCTTGGTACCGACGACGAAGGTGAAGAAACCGTCCAGGTCGGAGAGCGTGCCTTTCAGCGCCTCGCCGAGGTTCTTGCCATGCGCCATTTGCGAGGAAAGGTAGGCGGCCGCCACTTCGGTATCGTTCTCGGTTTCGAATTTCATGCCCTCGCGCACCAGTTCGCGGCGGACATTGTTGTGATTGGACAACGAACCATTGTGCACCAGGCACTGGTCGGCGCCGGTCGAGAAGGGATGTGCGCCCATCGTCGTCACCGCCGATTCCGTCGCCATGCGAGTGTGGCCGATGCCATGCGTACCGGTCATTTTGCGCACGTCGAAGCGATCGACGACGGCTTCGGGCAGGCCGACTTCCTTGTAGATCTCCACCGCTTCGCCGGCGCCCATGATGCGGATGTCGGGCCTAAGCGACTGGAGGGCTTCACGCGCCGCGTCGACCTTGTCGGGCGCGGTCCTGACCACCGCGTGGGTCGATTTCACCGCAATGCTCACCGGCGCTCCGAGAGCCTTGGCGAGTTCGGCGTCCAGGCCGCGGAAATCGCGTTCCGGCTTCGGCGACTGAATGGTGATCTTGGCCTCGTTGCCTGACGTCGCGCCATAGATGGCGATGCCGGCGCTGTCAGGGCCGCGGTCGCTGAGCGATACCAGCATCTCCGACAGCATCGCGCCGAGCTTCGGCTCCAACGCCTTGTCCTTCAGGAAAAGTCCAACGATTCCGCACATGTCAGCCTCCCGACGTTTGTGACTAGAGATGATGTACCGAATGAAATCACCGAATTCAATGGGATGAAAAAAATTTTCCTCTGGTTACGTATGTGGCTCAATGCCGCTCCGCGTATCATCGCCGTCCGATCGTGCATTATGAGCCCATTTGGCGGTACGGATGCGAGCGATCTTGTAGGCGTCGAGGATCGACAGCGCATAGATCAGGAAGCCGCCGGCGTGACGGCCGACGAAGCTGGCATCCGGCGGCGAAATCTTGGCGGTCACCCACGCGAGGATCACCATGAAGAAAAGGAACTGCAATCCGCGCACCGGTACGCCAAGAATGACATGACCGCTTGCCGGCAGCACGATTGCGGCGCCCAGGACGAGATAAGGGCTCACTGGTGCCGGCGAAGTGTTTGAAGTGCTCATGCGGCCTGCCGTTCGCTTCGGTTGATGGCGTCGCGCAGCTTCGAGAGAGAGACGAGCAGCCGCTCGATCAGCGTCGCATCGATCCGCGTGTCACCGAACGCGGCTTGCCGGAAGACACCGTAGCGTGCCCGCTCGGCCTCGGCTAGCAGCCACACGATGCGCACTCCGTTTGGCGTGATCAGCAGTTCCTTGGCGCGGCCATCGCCAAAGGCTTCGAGATGACCGGCGATGATGCCTTGCGGAAAACGCGTGCCTCGGCGGTCCGTCCGCAGCACCGCCTCGGCTGGAAATCCCGGAGCTTTCGGGAGCGTATGGTCCAGATGATCGAAATTGGAGAACGTCGTCGGCGATCCCGGCCGCATCATCATGTCGAAAATGGCTGACACCGCGACCTTCTCGGTGATCGAAACACTAAGCCAGCGCGCCGGCAGTTTCCGCGTCGCCAGCGTGTCGACGATGGTGCGCACCTGCACGCGCTGGCCGTTCCAGGAACCTTCCCAGGTGATGACGCCGGCCGTGCCGTCAGAGACATTGGTCGCGTCCGCGACGACAGTGCGAATGCTGGCCGTATCGGCGGCGAGCGCTGCCGAGGCCCTGTCGCGGCTGCGGCGTGCCAGCCACGCAAAATGAAGGACGAGAGCCAGGACAATTGCCCCGGCAAGCAGTGCTGATGTCACTTCGGACATTTTATCGTGCAAGGCCCGTCCAGATCCTGGGCGGGCCTACTCCCATCAATAGCCCTGCGGTTTCGGCCACGGCATGGTGAACTGGTCGCCGCGCCGCACGAATTTGTAGCGGTAGAAATGGAACCACAGCGAGATCAGGAAATAGAAGGCGACCATGGCGATCAACTGCGAGCCGAAGCCGAGGAAGATGGCGAAGAAGGTCACCACGCACAGGCAGAACAGGACGATTGCCGGCAGCGGATGGAAGGGGTGCGTGTAGCCGCGGCGGATCGAGCCCAGCGGCCACTTCTTCCTGAACATCATGATGTTGATGCTCATGAAAGTGTATTGCAGCACGCCCGAAAGGATCGAGAAGGTGATAGCCTGGTTGAGATCGGCGATGAAGGCGAAAGCCAGCGCGATCGGCAGCAGGAACAGGATCGAGCGGTAGGGCGTGCGATATTTCGGATGCACCGCCGAAAACCAGCTCGGCAGATAGCGGTCGCGGCCGAGCGAGAACCAGGCGCGCGCCGCGTCGTTGATGCAGCCATTGGCGGAGGCAAGCGCGGCGAGCAGCGTCGCTATGAACAGAAGGTTCTCGAGCAGCGGGCTTCCGGTCAGCTTGCCGGCATCCCACAGCGGATAATAGGTGATGCCGAGATATTCCCAGGGCATCAGCGAGGCGCAGACATACCAGGTCATGGCGGCGGCGATCAGAAGCGTGATCATGCCGGCCATGGTGCCGTAGGGCAGCGAGCGTGCCGGCGAGCGCACTTCCTCGGCCGCCTGCGTGGTGCCTTCGATGCCGAGATAATACCAGATGCCGAACTGGAAGGCGGCGATGACACCGATCCAGCCATAGGGCAGCGCATTGCCTGGAGTGACCAGTTCGTTGAGCTTCAGCACCGCGCCTTGCGTCCACGGGCTGACCGAGAAGAACAGAACGACGATCGAGACATAGGCGATGGCCGTGATGACGAAGTTGACGTTGAGCGTCATCAGCACGCCGCGATAGTTGAGCCAAGCCAGGACCACTATGGTGGCGGCGATGAAGGAATTGTGGGTCAGCCCTTCGACTCCCGCCTTGGCGACGATGGTGTCGCCGAGCAGGATGGCGTCGGACACTTCCAGCATCGTATAGGCAAAGACCAGGAACAGCGCTACGTTGAAGGCCATCAGCGGGCCGACGATGTGCTTGGCCTGCGCATACTGGCCGCCGGCGGCGGCCACCGTCGACGTCACCTCGGAATCGATCATGGCCACCGAGGTGTAGAGCAGCCCGACGACCCAGCACACGATCAGGGCCGCCAGCGCGCCGCCCTTGTCGGCCGAGAAATTCCAGCCGGTGAACTCGCCGACCAGAACGATGCCGACACCGAGCGCCCAGACATGGGCCGGGCCAAGCACCCGAAGCAGCGATACCCGGTCGCCGTGTATTGTGGTGGTGGTGGTGTTTTCAAGCGCGACCGTCATCGATCAATCCCCACTCAGATCCGGTGTTTTTCGGAAACGGCTTCAAGCTCGCCTTCGCGCGACGAGGTCAGAACGTCCTCGGAGTAGTTGGTATCGACCTTGAACCAGTCGTAGAGCATCCACAGCGCGAGGACGATCGAGATGCCCCAGCATGCGTAAGAGAGTGCCACCCACATGATCGTGTCCCCAAATTCTTCGTCGCCAAACTTTACTTGTCGTCGAACTTTTCGTTGATGACATCGCGATATTCGCGGTCGGATGCCCGGAACAGGAACACGAAATAACCGATCAGCACGGCCGCCATGATGATCAGCGTCGGCCAGTCGATGATATAGTGGAACCGGTTCTGGATGACGTCGTGCGCGGTCTCCGGCGTATAGCCGAGCTTTTCCCAGATCGACGCCATGGTCGGATTCTGCCCGAGCGCTTCCCAGGTCTTGGCATCGAGCGCATCGATGGATTTCGCGGCACCGGCAAGACCAAGCTTCAGCGGTAGCCACAGCGCCACGAAGATGGCGACCACGACAACGGCGATGTCGAAGACTTGTCCGGCCTTGCTCTGCTCCGGCGGCGTATAGCGGGACATTGTTTCTCCCCTCAGGACTTGCGGTTGCGGGATGCGTCGGCGTTCTTGATGTCGAGCCCGTAGATGAACTCCTTGTCTTCCTTGTAGTGTTTGACCATCGCCAGGATGGCCGCCGTGTTGAAGATGAGCACCGCGGCGGCGGCCATGGCGACGACGGCCTTGATGCCGCCCTGCGGAATGTATGGCCATGTCATGAAGAGGACGAAGAGGATCGTCGCCCACAGGCAGACGATCAGGAGCGCGGATCCGCGCAAATCGGAGCGATACAGCGCCTCGATGCGCTGGTGCAGGTCTGACATCGGTTTTCCCCTTCTTCGCCGACGCCCGGTTCCGAATCCACCGCCCGCCGCTCTCTTTCAAGAGAGTGAAATTTTTTTCATAAACTCCGCCCGAATCCCGGACTTGTCAAGACGAATTTACGTGGCGTTAACCGCTCGTTTCGAGTGAACAATTTTGCCTGACAATGAAATTATTTGCTTCAAGGGGATTGCAGGCTTCCCGCGTTTGCGGTCAATATTCAATCCAAAGCTCCGGCCTTGGGCAAAGGAGCAGGGAACATCAGGATTTTCGAACGGAGGACGAGCGGATGACGGCATCCTGGAGATTTTCAACCCTGGCGGACCGCCATCGCGCTCTGGGGTCGAAACTCGAAGACTGGAGCGGCATGGGCACCGCCTGGACCTACGACAAGGATGCCGATGAGGAATATACCGCCATCCGCACCAAGGCCGGGCTTATGGATGTTTCCGGCCTGAAGAAGGTGCACATCACAGGGCCGCACGCCTCGCATCTCATCGACCTCGCCACAACGCGCGACGTCGAAAAAATCTATCCCGGCAAGTCGGCCTATGCCTGCATGCTGAACGAAGCAGGAAAATTCACCGACGACTGCATCCTCTACCGCACGGGACCAAATTCCTGGATGGTGGTGCACGGCTCGGGCACCGGCCACGAGGAATTGCAGCGAGCGGCGATGGGCCGGGACGTGTCGCTGCGCTTCGACGACAATCTGCACGATTTGTCGCTGCAGGGGCCGACGGCGGTCGACTATCTGGCCAAGCATGTGCCCGGCATCCGCCACCTCAACTACTTCCATCACATGCAGACGCAGCTGTTCGGCTTCCCCGTCATGATCTCGCGCACCGGATATACCGGCGAGCGCGGCTACGAAATCTTCTGCCGTGGCCAGGATGCCGGCACGATCTGGGACAGGATCCTCGACGAGGGCAAGAGCGCCGGCATCATTCAGTGCCGCTTCACCACCCTCGATATGCTGCGCGTCGAGAGCTACCTCTTGTTCTATCCCTATGACAATTCGCAGAAATACCCGTTCGAGAATGAAGGTCCCGGCGACACGCTGTGGGAACTCGGCCTCGACTTCACCGTCAGCCCCGGCAAGACCGGTTTCCGCGGCGCCGAAGAGCACTATCGCCTGAAAGGCAAGGAGCGCTTCAAGATCTACGGCGTCCTGCTCGACGGCAAGGAGCCGGCCGACGAGGGCGCTCCGGTCTATCGCGACGGCAGACAAGTCGGCGTTGTCACCTGCGCCATGTATTCGCCGCTGGTCGAGAAATCGATGGGCATCGCCCGGCTCGACGTCGACTGCGCGGTCAAGGACACCAAGCTCGAAATCCGCAACAAGAGCGGGTCGATCAAGGCGACGGCGCAGCCCTTGCCGTTCGACGATCCCAAGAAGACCAAGCGCACGGCGAAAGGCTGAGGCATAATCGACAGCGAGGGGTTTCGAGGCACAAAGACAGAATGGCAGCCAAGACCATCATCAGCCGGCCTATTTACGGGACCCTGTCTCCGCAGCCGGGCAAGCATCATCTTTTCCTGGCGGATGCGGAAGGCGCGCTCGCGATAACGGACATGGCCGTCAGGGCTCCGGCCGGGTTCTTCGACGGCGCCGAAATCGTCTTCATTGCCGGTCCTGAAGGCAAATATGGTGCCGCTCTCGAAGCGTTGAAGCCGGCGCAACTGCATATCGCACCGTCCTTCGCCAGTCTGCTGCCGCGTCTGAAGCAGACGCTGGCCAACGCGCATATGGGTCTGCGCCTCTACCTCGCCGGCACGGAAGGGCTGATCGGCCAGGCCATGCAGGTGGCGCTCGAAGCCGGCATCGACCACACCTCCATGCAGACCGAGCATCGCGGCTCGCTGGCACGGCGCATGCAGTGCGTGCACTGCAAGGGCATCACCGAGAATGTGACGACGCAGCCGGCGACCTGCTCGCATTGTGGCCTGCTTCTCCTGGTACGCGATCACTACTCCCGGCGCCTCGCCGCCTTCCAGGGCGTCTGCATCAATGCCGAAGACCGCAGTGAAATTCCTCCGATGGAGGAGATCTTCCGATGAGCACCGGAACCACCAAGCTCGACGTCGTCGTCAGCGATGTCGTCCCGGTCAACGAACTGGTCACCCGTTTCCATTTTCGCCGGCGTGACGGCGAGCTGTTGCCGACCTTTTCCGGCGGCGCCCATGTCGTGGTCGAGATGCGCGATGGCGAGCGCACCAGGCTCAATCCCTATTCGCTGATGGGCTCGCCGCTCGACACGCGCGAATACACGATCTCGGTGCGGCGCGACGATGTCGGCCGTGGCGGCTCGCTGTTCATGCACAACCAGGTCCGGCCGGGGCTGGAGATGGTGGTGAGCTATCCCGTCAATCTGTTCTCACTCGACCTGCGCGCCAAAAAGCACCTGATGCTCGCCGGCGGCATCGGCATCACGCCCTTCATGGCGCAGACCGCGCAACTGGCAGGCGAAGGCGGCAATTTCGAACTGCATTACACCTGCCGCACCGCTTCGCTCGGCACCTATGCCGATGTGCTGAGCGAACGCTACGGCCGTCGCGTCCGGCTCTATCATGACGACCGCGAGGAGCGTATCGATCTCGACCGCCTGCTGTCCTCGCAGCCGCTGGGCACTCATCTCTATGTCTGCGGCCCCGCCGGCATGATCAACTGGGTGCGCGACCGTGCCGCCGCGCTCGGCTGGCCGCCGGAGACCGTGCATTTCGAGCATTTCGCGGCGCCGCAGCCCGGTTTGCCATTCGACGTGACGCTTGCCGTCAGCGGCAAGATCATCCGCGTCGGCGAGCAGCAGAGCCTGCTCGAAGCCATCGAGGCGGCCGGCGTCGATCCGCCTTATCTCTGTCGTGGCGGCGTCTGCGGCCAGTGCGAGACCAACGTCATCTCTTGTGACGGCAAGTTCATCCACAACGACCATTGGCTGAGCGAGGAAGACCACCGTTCCGGCAGGAAGATCATGCCGTGCGTCTCGCGCTTCGAGGGCAAATCGTTGGTCTTGGAAAGATAGGAGGCGAGCTTGGGCATCACCTTTCGCAAGGAAACGTTCCGCGACGACTTCACCTTCAGGAACAGCCCTGAGCACATCAGGCGGTTCCCGTTTCCGTTCCACGAAGACAGCTACATGTATGCGGTCAACATAGAGCCGCATGTCGTCGGCCCGAAAGGCTCGGTGCTGGAGAACCTGATCGACGTCGACGAGCACTATGTCGCCGAGATGCAGGACCGCGCGATGGTGCTGGCCGAGGATCCGCTGCGCTGCCAGTCGCTGCCGCACATGACGCTCGCCGGCTGGGACCTGCTGGAACTTTTGATGGAGCAGCAGGCACTGGGCTATCCCGAGCATTTCACGCTGACGCGGGACGGCGATCGCTGGCGCTGGATCAACCGGCCGCTCGGCATCGACGACACCTTCACCTTCGGCGACACCTCGACGCTGCCTTACGGGCCGATGGAATACATCACCCGCCAGAGCCAGGGCGATTTCTGCATCCTCGACCAGCGCGACGGCAATCTGTGGATGGATGCCGGCATGGTCACCACCCAGGCCGACTGGTCGCTCGATTTCGACATCGGCATGAATTTCTTCGAGTGGCACGCGCCGGTGCCGCTGGCGCACGAGAAGGGGATTTTCGTCAGGGCGCTGAAATTCCTCACCAATATCCAGCAGGGCAAACCGGCGCGGCGGCTGAACTGGACGATGACCATCAATCCGCGCCTCGACACCAGCCCCGAAAATTATCACAAGTGGGGACCGGATCGTACGACCGTGACGCCCGAAAACGTCGGCGACAAGGTGCATCTGCGGGTCGAGTTGCAAAGCTTCTGGCGGCTGCCGCGTTCCAACGGCATCGTCTTCCCGATCCGCTGTTACCTGATCAAGATGGACGAGCTGGTGACGCAGCCGAAATGGGCGCGCCGCCTGCACCGCGTGATCCGCGATCTGCCCGAGGAACTGGCCACCTACAAAGGCCTGACGCGCTATCGTTCGACGCTGGTCGAGTGGCTGTCGAAGCTGGATGACGACAGCCCGACATCAGCGGGATTTGGGCCGGATTGAAAGCAAGGCCCCCTCATCCGGCCCTTCGGGCCACCTTCTCCCCGAGGGGAGAAGAGACTTGGCGCCGGCGCACTCCTCTCCCCTTGGGGAGAGGTCGAATTGCCCCGAATTGCTCTTCGCAATTCGGTTGGCAATCCGGGTGAGGGGGGCTGCGGCGGCCCGCCTAACCCGCGCTGTTCTGCGGATAGCAGATAATCGACAAATAGCGCATCGGGAGTTTCGTCAGTTGTTCGGGCCCATGCGGCGCGTCGGCGTCGAAGAACAGGCTGTCGCCGGGCTTCATCGGGTAGAGATTGCTGCCGTGCCGGTAAACGACCTCGCCCTCGAGCATGTAGAGGAACTCCATGCCCTCGTGCTGGAAGGTCGGGAACACATCCGAATCCTCGGTCAGCGTGATCAGATAGGGTTCGACGACGACGCCGCTGGTGTTCGAACCGATATGGCCAAGCAGGTTGTACTGGTGGCCGGCGCGCGTGCCGCGGCGCTCGACATCGAGGCCTTGGCCGGCCTTGACGAAGACAGCACTTCGCTCCTCCTCGAAGCGGCGAAAGAAGGCGGTGACGGGAACGCCCAGCGCCCGCGACAGTGCCTGCAAGGTGGTGAGCGACGGCGAGGTGATGCCGTTCTCGATCTTGGACAACATGCCCAGCGAAATGTCGGTGGCGACCGCGAGATCCGCGACGGTGATGCCGAGCTTCTTGCGGAAGGCCCGCACCTCGCGGCCGATCGCGACCTCCAGCACTTTTTCGCGGGTGTCGCGAATGGCGTGCGGGTTTTGTGTCAGCGGCGCGCGGATGGTCCTGCCGTCCGCCGACACTTTCGGCGACGGTTTTGCCTTTGCGCTCGCGGGAGCCTTGGTATCCGAAATTGCCTTTGCCATGTCGCCCCCGATCGTCAGGATTTATTTCACTCAAGGTGAACATGTCAGGTGCCGATACGGAGCGCAACCGCAACGGCAAGCCATCTTATGTCGCACGCGGCAGTGCGGCCATCGCGGCCGCCGTGGGTTTTTCGCCAGGAATCCGCTGCGCGTAAACGCCGTTCCCGCAGATGTCTGTTGACAGCACCAAGCGGCCAATTACTGTCACTGTCAGTGAAATTTGTTTCGCTGGGGAAATCAAAAAAATGGAGGCCCGGAAATGAAAACTCGCGTTGCCGTCATCGGAGCCGGACCGTCCGGTCTGGCCCAGCTCAGGGCCTTCAAATCGGCGGCCGACAAGGGCGCCGACATTCCCGAGATCGTCTGCTTTGAAAAGCAGTCCGATTGGGGTGGCCTGTGGAACTACACCTGGCGCACCGGCCTCGACGAGCACGGTGATCCCGTGCACGGCTCGATGTACCGCTATCTCTGGTCGAACGGTCCGAAGGAGTGTCTCGAATTCGCCGACTACACCTTCGAGGAGCATTTCGGCCGTCCGATCGGCTCCTATCCGCCGCGCGCCGTGCTGTGGGATTACATCAAGGGCCGCGTCGAAAAATCGGGCTTGCGCAAATGGGTGCGCTTCAACAGCCCGGTGCGCATGGTCACCTTCTCCGACGAGACGAAGAAATTCACCGTCACCGCGCATGACCGCACCAACGACGTCACCTATTCGGAAGAGTTCGACAATGTCGTCGTCGCCTCAGGGCACTTCTCCGTGCCCAACGTGCCCTATTTCGAGGGCTTCTCGACCTTCAACGGCCGCATCCTGCACAGCCATGATTTCCGCGACGCCATGGAGTTCAAGGGCAAGGACATCCTGATCATCGGCCGCTCCTATTCGGCCGAGGACATCGGTTCGCAATGTTACAAATACGGTGCCAAATCGATCACCTCCAGCTATCGCTCGAAGCCGATGGGCTTCAAATGGCCCGAGAACTGGAAAGAGGTGCCGCTGCTGCAGAAAGTCGTCGGCAAGACGGCGCATTTCAAGGACGGCACGACCAAGGACGTCGACGCCATCATCCTGTGCACCGGCTACCTCCATTCCTTCCCCTTCCTCACCGACGATCTCAAGCTCAAGACCGCCAACCGCATGTGGCCGGACTCGCTCTACGAGGGCGTCGTCTGGGAGAAGAACCCGAAGCTTTCCTACATCGGCATGCAGGACCAGTTCTACACCTTCAACATGTTCGACGCTCAGGCCTGGTTCGCGCGCGACGTCATCATGGGCCGCATCAAGCTGCCCTCGGCCGAGGCGATGGCGGCGCACGGCGCGAAATGGCGCGCCCGCGAGGAAACGCTTGAGGACGCCGAGCAGATGATCTGGTTCCAGGGCGACTACACCAAGGAATTGATGGACCAGACCGATTATCCCGGCTTCGACGTCGAGGCGGTCAACCAGACCTTCATGGAGTGGGAGCATCACAAGGCGGAAGACATTATGAGCTTCCGCGACCACGCCTACCGCTCGCTGATGACCGGCACCATGGCGCCGCTGCACCACACGCCCTGGCTACAGGCGCTGGACGACTCCATGGAGAGTTATCTCGAGGTGAAGGGCGTCGCGGCGGAGTAGCCGCGGCGCATCTTGCTGACTATCCCAGCCTTGCCCGGGCCTTCGCCGTCCACGCATTGAACAGCCGGTCGGCGACGATGCCGATGAAAGCGATGGCCAGGCCCGCGACGATGCCGCGGCCGGAATCGGCCTTCGATAATGCGATGAACACTTCCTGGCCGAGATCGCGCGTGCCGACCATGGCGCAGATGATGATCATCGCCAGCGCCATCAGGATGGTCTGGTTCACGCCCAGCATGATCTCCGGCAGCGCCAGCGGCAGCTGCACCCGGAAAAAGGTCTGGCGCGGCGTGCACCCCGAAACCTTCGCCGCCTCGATCAGAGCCGGCGGCACCTGCCGGATGCCGTGATTGGTGTAGCGGATTGCCGGCACCACGGCGAAGGCGACCGTGGCGATCATCGCGGTGACATCGCCGACACGGAACAGCATCACCACCGGAATGATGAAGCAGAAGGATGGCAGCACCTGCAACGTGTCGATGATGGGCGTGACGATCTTTTCGAAACGGTCGCTGCGCGCCGCCGCAAGCCCGATCGGAATGCCGACCAGGCAGGCGATGAAGGCCGAGATACCGCAGAGATAGACCGTCGCCATGGTCTTTTCCCAAAGGCCTGTGATGGCACAGAAGGCGGTGAGTGCCGCGACAAGTGCGGCCAGCCGCAAACCTGACAGCTGGTAGCCGGCAAGGCCGAGCAAGAACACCGCGCCCAGCCACGGAAATCCCTCGCAAAAGGCGCGCACCGGATTGAGCACATTGAGGATCAACGCCACCCGAAACGCCTCGATGATGTCGAAGAAGTTGATCGTCACCCAGTTCACAGCCGCTTTCCACAGTGGCGCGGTGGTGAAGGTGATCGCCTTCGGCACGGCCGCGAAGGCCGGCACGAACAGGCCGAGCAGCGTCGTGACGACAAGGATGGCGATGGCCAGCGTCAGACTGGGGTAGCGCCGCCAGAAACGCGGGCTCGCCGACCGGTGGACATTTCCTGTTGCCTGCTTGTGGGCGATGGCCTGGCTCAGACGGTCGAGCGCGATGGCGAGCGCGACGATGGCAAGACCGGCCTCCATCGCCTCGCCAACCTTCAGCGCGCGCAGGGCGAGCAGCACGTCGTAGCCGAGCCCGCCAGCGCCGATCATCGAGGCGATGATCACCATGTTCAGCGCCAGCATGATAACCTGGTTGACGCCGACCATCAGCGTCGGCCGCGCCGACGGCAACAGCACGCGCCACAATTTCTGCCGCGCCGTGCAGCCGGCCATTTCGCTGAAGTCGTCGATCTCGGACGGCACCCGCGACAGGCCGAGCATCGTTGCCCGCACCATCGGCGGCGTGGCGAAGATGGCGGTGGCGATCATCGCCGAGACCGGGCTGTTGCCGAACAGCAGCAGCATCGGGATGAGATAGGCGAAGGTCGGGATCGTCTGCATCAGGTCGAGGGCGGGGGAGACGATGAACCGCTCCGCCCACGGCTTGCGCCACGCCCAGATGCCGAGGAATAGCCCGGTGACGATGCAGAACGGCACGGCGATCGAGATCAGCGCCAGCGTCAGCATGGCGCTGGTCCACTGGCCGAACAGCGCGATGTAGAGAAAGCAGCCGCCAACCAGCATGCCGAGTTTTCTGCCACCGGTCGCGTAGCCGGCAAGGAACGCCGCAGCGCAGACGCCAACCCAGGACAAGCGCGGCAACACGGAAGCGTCGGCGCCATGGCCGAACTTGAAATTCTTGGCCAAGAGATTGAGCGCGAAGTCGAGCGGCACGCCGAGCACCGCGGTGATCGAGCGGGTCAGCCAGGACAGGTTCGACTTGATCCAGCCCATCAGCGCGCTGACCCAGTCGGCGACGGGAACGACCGCCTCGACCGGATAGTTGACGGCCCATGGCAGTTTGTCGTGCAGCAGGAACACCACCAGCACGGCGGCAAGCGCGAGCACCCAGATCACCAGCCACCGCTGAATCGGCGGCCTTGCCTGGCTGGCGCTTGCCGTTACCGTCATGCGCCGGCTCGCTCGATGCCGGCCAGCAGATCGATCACCGCTTGCGGCGTCACTTCGCCGATCGGCTTGCCGGTGCCGTTGATCACCGCGAAAGGCTTGCCTGCGGCGACGATGCTGGCCGAGAAACTCGCTATCTTGGCCTCCGGCGCCACCGTGCCGCCATGCTCGGCGCCGTCGCAGGCACGCATCAGGCTGCGCGCCGAAATCACCTTGGCGCGGTCGACGTCGCGGGTGAACTCGGCGACATAGTCGGTCGCCGGATTGACCACGAGTTCCTCCGGCGTGCCGATCTGGATGACTTCTCCGTCCTTCATGATGGCGATGCGGTCGGCGAGCCTTATAGCCTCGTCGAAATCATGGGTGATGAAGACGATGGTCTTGTGCAGCATGGTCTGCAGCCGCATCAGCTCGTCCTGCATTTCGCGGCGGATCAATGGGTCCAGCGCCGAGAAGGGCTCGTCGAGAAACCAGATCTCGGGTTTCGTCGCCAGGCTGCGGGCGATACCGACACGCTGCTGCTGGCCGCCGGACAATTCGCGCGGATAGAAATGCTCGCGCCCGCGCAGGCCGACGAGTTCGATGACTTCGCGGGCGCGCGCCTCGCGTGTCGAACGATCCTGTCCCTGGATGCTGAGCGGGAAGGCGATGTTGTCGAGCACGTTGAGATGCGGCAGCAGGGCAAAGTTCTGGAACACCATGCCCATGCGGTGGCGCCTGAGTTCTATCAGCGCGGCATCGGAAATCTCGAGCAGATCCTTGCCTTCGAACTCGACCTTGCCATGTGTCGGTTCGACCAGCCGCGACATGCAGCGCACCAGCGTCGACTTGCCGGACCCCGACAGACCCATGATGATGAAAATCTCGCCCTGCCGGATCTCCAGATCGACGGCGCGCACCGCGCCGACTAGCCCCGCCGCGGCTATGTCGGTCGTGCTGGCCTTGCCGTTGCGCTCGCGGATGAAGTTGGCGGCGTTCGCCCCAAACAGTTTCCAGACATTATGGCAGGCAAGTTTTATCGGGCGGGGATCCTTTCCCGTCGCGTTTGATGCCTGTTCAATAGCTTCCGTCATTCAGTCGTCCTTCTGGAACACTAGGAATTGAGACCTAGCTGGTACCAGCCAGGTCTCCCTTTTCCAGTCGGAGCGATCACTGCGCCCAGGCTTTCCAGTCGGCCTCGTGGGCGGCGATCCAGGCGGCGGCGACGTCTTCCGGCGTCTTGCCGTCGAGGTCGATCTCGCCGCTCATCTTGTTCAACTCATCGGTATCGACCGTGTAGGCCTTGGCCACCTTGTAGGCGACCGGCCATTTGTCCTTCATGCCGTTCCAGGAGTATTTCCAGATCTCGCCATGCGGCTTGCCGCAGTCGTATTTGGCGTCCGGGTTCACGCCCCATTTCGGGTCGTTGTAGCATTCGGGCGTATATTCCGGGAATTGCACCCATTCGCCCTTGTATTTTGCGGGCGCCCAATGCGGCGAATAAATCCACAGCATGATCGGCGCCTTGCGCTGATAGGCGGAATCGAGTTCGGCGAACATCGCGGCATCGGTGCCGGCATGGATGACCGTGAAGGGCAGTTTCAGCGCCGCGACGCGTTCGTCGTCAAAACCTTCCCAGGTCACCGGGCCGCCGAGATAGCGCCCCTTCGGCGCCGTCTCGGCGGTCGAGAACGATGCCGCGCAGGTGGCGTCGAGCAGTGCATGCCAATCTGGCAAAGTCGGGCACTTTTCCTTCATATATTCGGGAAACCACCACTCTTCCTTTGCCTTCGGGCCGAGCTTGCCGAGCCGTTCGGTCTGGCCGGTGGCATCGGAGGCCTTCATGGCTTCGCCGGCCGTGGTGTCCCAGTACTCCAGGCCGACATCGAGGTCGCCATTGGTGAGGCCGGTGGTCAGGCTGGAGAGATAATCGGCGGTCGGGTATTCGACGGTGTAGCCGAGCTTTTCCAGGATGCCGCCGAGAATCTTGGCGTTGAGGTTGACGCTGGTCCAGTCGAACAGCGCGATTTTGATCGGGTCGTTGGATTCCGGTGCCGCTGCCTGCGCTGTTGGCGTCAGGACACTTGCCGCGGCAAATGCAAAAGCTCCCATTGAGAATTTCGAAATCACACTGCGAAGTGGCATTGCTTGGTTCTCCTTCAAGCTGTGACGGTTATCGGTCGTTCCCTTCTTGCGTCTTTTCTTGATTGTGTTGGAAAGGCTGGCTGTTGCGCAAGGCCGTTGTCGCCATGTCGCGGCCAAGGACGGCGCAGGCGTGATGATGCTCGATTTCGGTGATGACGGACGCTGCCGAGGCGGGCAGTCTCATGGCCGATCGATCGCCGCGATGGCGATCATCCGCGGATCAATTGCCAGTCCTGCGGCGCCCTGCAAGCTGCGAGCCATCAAGGTCCCATGATCCCAAGCATTCCGGCGGAATTGCTCTCGGCTATAGCCCCAGCAAGCCCCATCTCGCCAGCGCCGTTTCATAGGATGAAATTATATATACCAACGTTCATGCCGCGCAACGACTAACGCTATGTTCGCGGCGGAATTTCAGACTGCAAGCGAAGCCGGCCGACGCAGGCGGGACATGGCTGGCATGCCCTGTTTACCAGCAGACGTAGCCGCCATCGACGATCAGGTCGAGGCCGGTGACGAAGCTCGACGCGCGGCTGGCCAGGAACACTGTCGGCCCGACCATTTCCTCGGGCGCCGCCATGCGTCCCATCGGCGTGTCGCGTTTGAAGATCTTAACCTCTTCGGCCACCTCGGGGCGCTTGTTCATCGGCGTCAGCGTGTAGCCCGGGCTGACGACATTGACGCGCAGCCCGCGATCGGCCCACTCCATGGCGAGGCTCTTCGACATATGGATGACGGCGGCCTTCGAGGAATTGTAGTGCGCCTGCGTCAACCCGCGATTGACGATGGTGCCCGACATCGAGGCGATGTTGATGATCGAGCCCTTGCCCCGCGCCAGCATCTTGCGCGCTTCGGCCTGGCAGGACAGGAATACGCCCGCGACATTGACCTCGTGCACTTTCCGCCACTTTTCCAGCGGCAGTGTCTCGGCTGGTTCGGAGCCGGCAATGCCGGCATTGTTGACGGCGACCGTCAACGCACCGAGTTCGGCCTCTATGCGATCGATGGCCGCCGCGAGATCGCTATCCGAGGTCACGGTGCCGGTCAGCACCAGCGCCCGGCGGCCGAGTGCCGTGATCCGGTGAGCGGTTTCGTCCAACCCGCCCTTCGACGTATGGCCGAAACAGGCGACATCGGCGCCTGCCTCGGCCAGCCCGATCGCGATTGCCTGGCCAATGCCGCTGCCGGCACCGGTGACCAGCGCGACATCGCCGTCCAGTTTGAAAAGATCCATTGGTAGCCCTCCCTTGTTGAGAGAGGTTATGCGCGTTGCCGTACTTTGATCAATCTCAGAAGTCGCAAGCCTTTGGGCGCCGGTCACCGGACCAGGCCTTGAGCGGGTGCGGTCATTGATCGACTGCACGCCGGTCCAGAAGGGCAGGCACATATGTTCGGCGCCGGCAATGTCGAAGGCGTCGCGGCCGACCAGCCGTTGGGCGAGAACATCATTGATGATGGCGGCGGCCGCCGGCGTCGGCGGCGTTGCCTTGGTGCTGCGGATCGTCAGCGGCCGATCTCGAAGAAGGGCTTGCCCAGCATGCTTGGATCCACATCGATGCCGAGGCCCGGGCCGTCTGGAATGCCCATGCGGCTGCCGGTGACCGGCGGCGCATTCGACGCGGTGCGCACCGTGACCCATTCATGGAAGGCGATGGCGTGCAGCCGGCGCTCCTCTGGCGTCGACAGCGACAGATGCGCCATGGCTGATGTGTCGATCTCGGCGCCGCCGGTGTCTTCCACCGTGATCATGAAGCCGAGATCGACGGCGACGTCGCGGATCAGCCGCGTCTGCGTCACGCCGCCCAGCCGCGAGATCTTCAGCGTCAGCCCGTCGGCCGCGCCCCTGCGGTGGATTTCCAGCATCGCCTCAAGCGAGGTGACGGATTCGTCGAGCACCATCGGCTTGTCGAGCATGCGGCGCACCGACATGTTCTCGTCGATCGTCGTGCAGGGCTGCTCGAACGTATAGTCGATCGCCCGCGTCGCATCGGCGAACCGGCGCGCCTGGTACGGCGTCCAGCCGGCATTGGCGTCGCAGAAAATGACAGTGCCTTTCGTCACCGAGGCGGCGACCGCGGTGACGCGTTCGATATCGTCATTGACATTGCCGCCGACCTTGACCTGCAGCCGGTGAAAGCCGTCCTTGACGATGCGCCCGGCAAGTGCGGCCATTTGATCGACCGTGCCATGGGTGACGACCTTATAGAGTTCGGCCGTGTCGCTTTCCTTGCCGCCGAGCAGCATCACCAGCGGCACGCCGGCCGCGCGGGCGGCGAGATCCCAGCACGCCATGTCCAGCGCGGACTTGATGTAGGGGTGGCCCTTGAACACGGTGTCCATCAGCCTGCCGATGCCGGCAAGTCCACGCGGGTCCTGGCCGATGAGATGCGGCGCGATTTCCGGCACGCCGGCACGCGTGCCGGCCGGGAACGCGGCCGAGTAGAAATTGCCGAGCGGCGCCATCTCGCCCCAGCCGGTCACGCCGCTGTCCGAGGTGATGGCGACGATCACCGCGTCGAAGCAGTCGGCGACCCGCCCCTTGGACATGCGGTAGGGGCCGTCCACGAAGGGCTGCACGACGCGATAGGCTTTGATGGTTTCGATCTTCACTTTGCTTTCCGTTGTCCGCAGGGGTGTCAGTTCTTCGACGCGCGCTTTTCAAGGCTGCGCGCATAGGCGAGAAGCTCTTCGAAATCGAGGTCGATATGCTCGCGCGCATGGCGCTGGGCGGCGCGAATGTCCGAGCCCTTGAGCAGCGCCACATAGGTCTCGTGCAGGTCCTCTGCAGGCACCGGCTCGTTGCGGGCGCGCTGATGCAGGGCGAAATACATCTGCAGCCGGCTCGCCAGCCTTTGCCAGGTTTCCAGGAGCACCGAATTGTCGGCCCATTCATGGATCAGACCATGCAGTTGCAGCGCGGTTTCGATCTGCCTTGTGGTGTCGCGGTCGCGCGTCGCCTGCTTCACCGCCTCGTGGCGCCGGTCGAGTTCGTCGAAGAAACGCTGGTCGCGCTGCTTCCACATCCGCTCGATGGCGAACTCGTCCAGCACCTTGTTGAGCGAATAGGCGTCGTCGATGTCCTTGGCGGTGACATTGATGACGAAGGTGCCAGCATAGGGGACGCTCGTCAGGATGCCTTCCTGCGCCAGCTCGCGCATCGCTTCGCGCAGCGGCGCGCGGCTGACCCGCATCTGTTCGGAAATCCTGAGCTCGTTGAGCTTCTGGCCGGGCTCAAGCTGACCGGTCAGGATCGCGCGCCGCAGCAGTGCCACGATTTCGGCACGGCGTGTCGTGTCGGCAATCGGACCGAACTCCGTCTTCACCATCCGGCCCACTCCAGCGAGAACAGATGGCAAGACAATCAGATTGTCGACAATCTAACAAGAGGTCGTGGTCTGATTTCTCAGTTTCCGACGGCCGGCCGCGCAGACGTCGCCGCTCCGGTCGGCTTGCTCGTGAAAACGGCGCCCTCGGCCTGAGAAAAGGTCGAGGGCGCCGCGCGGAAACCGGGCCTGCGGGGGAGTCAGGTAGCCGGTTTCTGTGGGAGAGGCGAAATCGGCATTCCGGGGCCGATCTTCTGCAGATTGCCTGTGATCACTTGGTCGCCTTCGGCGACGCCGCTAAGGATGGCGACCATGTCGCCGCTGGTCGGCCCCAGCGAAACCAGCCGCTGGTCGACCGTATTGCCCTTGCCGACAACGTAGAGATATTTGCCGAGCTGGCTTGATCCCAGTGCGACCTGCGGCACCATCAGCGCATCGGGCTGTTGTTTGACGTGCAGCCGCACGCGAACATACTGGCCAGGCAAGAGCGTGAACTTGGCGTTGCCGATGGTGGCGCGTGCGGTGATCGTGCCGGTCGAGTGATCGATCGTGTTGTCGATAAAGGTGAGCTCGCCCTTCTGGTGGGCTTCGGTCTCACCCGGAAGCAGGACCTCGACCTCGATCGGGCCGGCAGCGCGCGCTTCCTCGATCTGCGCCAGATCCGTCTCGCTCGGATTGAAGGTGACGTAGATCGGATCGAGCTGGACCAGCGTGTTGAGCACGGTGCCGGCTACGCTGACCAGCGTTCCCGCGGAAGCCTGGTTGCGGCCCAGGCGTCCGGGGAACGGCGCGTGGATTTCAGCGTAGCTCAGATTGAGCTCGGCCGTGCGCTCGGCAGCCTGGTTGAGCGCCAGCGACGCCTGCGCCTCGCGCAAGGTGCTGGTGCGCTGGTCGAAGCTGTCCTTGTCCAGGTAACCGCTCTTGGCGAGCTCGGTACCGCGGCCGAGATTGGAACGCGCATAATCGAGCGTCGCCGTATCGCGCTGAACCTGTGCCTTCGCCTGGTCGAGCGCGGCCTGGAAATCGTCAGGCGAGATCTTGTAGAGCAGGTCGCCCTGCCGCACGTCGGCGCCGTCTTGCGCCGTCTGTTCCTGCAGGTAGCCGGGGACGCGCGCCTGCAGCGTGATGCTGCGGATCGGCTCGGTCCGCGCGGCATAGTCGAGATAGATCGGGATCGTCTTCTTGACCACGCTCGCCACCGGCACCGGCATGACGAACGCCGCTGGAGCGGGCGCCGCCCCGGCCGTGCCGGCATTCAGGCTGAGATTGCCCATGTCCAGCAGGTGGACGCTGGCCACCGAGATCGCACCCAGCGCGACTGCCGTTCCCAACGCGATTTTCCATTTACGCATAGTGAGTCTCCAATCTTATTCAGCCGCTTCCGCCAGGGGAGGGAAGGCGGGTTTGGCCGTTGGTTCAGTGTGTTGAGAGGCGGGCTCGTCGCCGCCGCGCCGTTCGCGCAGCTGCTCGATGACCGCGTAGAAGACCGGCACGAACACCAGCGACAGGATGGTCGCCGCGACCATGCCGCCGAACACGGTGGTGCCGATCGATTGACGGCTTGCGGCACCCGCGCCGGTGGCGATCATCAGTGGCACCACGCCGAGGATGAAGGCAAACGCGGTCATCAGGATCGGCCGTAGTCTCAGCCGCGCGGCCTCCATCGACGCCTCGATGATGCTGAGGCCTTCCTCGCGCCGCCGTCTTGCGAACTCGACGATCAGGATCGCGTTCTTGGCCGCCAGGCCGATCAGCATGACGAAGCCGATCTGCGAATAGACGTCGATCTGCATGCCGCGCGCCCAAAGTGCGGCGAACGCGCCGAACAGGGCGAGCGGCACCGCCAGCAGCACCATGAACGGCATCGCCCAGCTCTCGTACTGCGCTGCCAGGATCAGGAAGACGAAGACGATGGCCAGCGCAAAGACCACCGACGCGATCGATCCTGCCTTGAGCTCCTGGAAGGTGATGCCGGTCCATTCGAAGCCGAAATCCCTGGGCAGTGCTGTCGCCGCGGCCCGTTCCATGGCGGCGACTGCCTGGCCCGACGAATAACCGGGCGCAGCGCCGCCATTGATGGTGGCCGAGGCGTTGTTGTTGTAATGCGGCACGGTTTCCGGGCCGACGAACGGCACCAGCTTGCCCAGCGTGCTGAGCGGCACCATGCCGCCGGAAGCATTGCGCACATAAAGCCGTGAAATATCAGCCGCACCCGCACGTGAATCCTTGTCGGCCTGGATGGTCACCCGGAAGGTGCGGCCGAACAGGTTGAAGTCGTTCACGTAGAGCGAGCCGAGATAGATCTGCAGCGTGTTGAAGACGTCGGGCAGGTTGAGGCCGAGCAGCTTCGCCTTGGCGCGGTCGAGATCGTAGTTGAACTGCGGCGTCGAGGTCGAGAAAGGCGAGAACAGCTGCTGCGGATTGATTTCCGGCTGCTTGCGCGCCTCGGCGATCACCGCTTGCGTGGCATCGTTGAGGGCCGTGCTGCCGCGGCCGGTGAGGTCCTCGACGACGAATTCGAAGCCGCCCGTGGTGCCGATGCCAGGGATGGAGGGCGGATCGAACGAGAGCGCGAAGGCCTCCGGAATCTGCATCAGCTTGCCGCGCACGTCGGCGACGAGCTTGGAGGCACTCTGGTCGGGGCCACGCTCCTCCCACGGCTTGAGGATGGCGAACTCGACCGCCGAGTTCGACTGCGCTGCGCTGGTCAGGAAGTTCAGGCCGCTGATCGAACCGACGATGTCGACGCCGGGCGTGGCCTGCAGGATGTCGCGCGCCTTCTGTGCCACCGCATCGGTGCGCTCCAGCGAAGCGCCGTCGGGCAGCTGGATGACGACGAAGAAATAGCCCTGGTCCTCGACCGGGAGGAAGGTCGAGGGCAGCTTCTGCCAGACGAAGTAGGTGGCGACGAGGCCGGCCGCGAACAGGCCGAGCATGATCCAGCGCAGCCGGATAAGGATGCGCACGCCATTGGCGTAGGCATGCGACAGTCTGTCGAAGCCTGTGTTGAACCAACGGAACAGGAAGAATTGCGTCTCGCCGCGATGGCGCAGGAAGGCAGCACTGAGCGCCGGGCTGAGCGTCAGCGAGTTGAAGGCGGAGATGCCGACGGAAATCGCCACCGTCAGTGCGAACTGGTTATAGAGCTTGCCGGAGACGCCGGGAATGAAGGCAACCGGCACGAACACGGCCA
The DNA here is from genome assembly GCF_020164795.1 of Mesorhizobium sp. ES1-3. Classification (NCBI taxonomy): domain Bacteria; kingdom Pseudomonadati; phylum Pseudomonadota; class Alphaproteobacteria; order Hyphomicrobiales; family Phyllobacteriaceae; genus Mesorhizobium; species Mesorhizobium sp. ES1-3. Next base: position 64,195 of record NZ_JAIUGW010000001.1, on the reverse strand, counting down.
TCAGCACCGCCGTGGTCGCAATGATGGGGCCTGTCACCTCGGCCATGGCGGCTTTTGTCGCCGCCAGTGGTTTCAGTCCGGCCTCGAGCTGTCGCTCGACATTCTCGACCACGACGATGGCGTCGTCGACGACAAGGCCGATGGCCAGCACCATGCCGAGCAGCGAGAGCATGTTGAGCGAGAAACCCATCATCTCCATGATGACAAGTGTCGCCACCAGCGACACAGGAATGGCGATGGTCGGAATGATGGTCGTGCGCCAGCTCTGCAGGAAGATGAACACCACCGCCACGACGAGCACCAGGGCTTCGCCGAGCGTGATCAGCACGTCATGCATCGAGGCCGAGACGAAGCGCGTCGTGTCGTAGTGCATCGCATAGTCGACGCCCTTGGGGAAACGGGCCGACAGTTCCTGCATCTTGTCCTTGACGCGCTGCTGCAGATCGAGCGCGTTGGAACCGGGCATCTGATAGACGGCGAGCACCACGGTCGGGTCCTTGCCGAAGAAGGCCGACGACGAATATTGCAGGGCGCCGAGCTCGATACGAGCAACGTCGCGCAGCCGCACCAGCGAACCCGTATCGGTGTTGGCACGCACGACGATGTCGCCGAATTCCTTGGGGTCGCTCAACCGGCCGACGGCGTTGACCTGCATCTCGAAGGCGGTGCCGGCGGGCGCCGGCGATTGGCCGATCTTGCCGGCCGCCACCTGGACGTTTTGTTCGGCGATGGCGTTCTGGACGTCGACGGCGGTGATGCCGAGATTGGCGAGCTTGTCCGGGTCGAGCCAGACACGCATCGAATAGCGCCGTTCGCCGAAGATCTGCACGTCGCCGACACCAGGCAGCCGCTTCAGCGGATCCACCACCTGCAGATAGGCAAGGTTGGAGAGCGCCACCGGATCGACGGAATGGTCGGGCGAGGTCAGGTTGACGATCAGGACGAAATTCGGGTTCTGCTTCTTGATCGTCACGCCGCCCTGGTTGACGATCGCCGGCAGCGACGAGGCCGCCTGCGAGACGCGGTTCTGCACGTCGACGGCGGCGGTGCTCAGGGAATAGCCGACATCGAAGGTGATGGTGATGGTCGACGAGCCGTCATTGGAGCTCGTCGACGACATGTAGGTCATGCCTTGCACGCCGTTGATCTGCTGCTCCAGCGGCGTCGTCACCGTGTCTGCCACCACCTGCGCGCTGGCGCCCGGATAGTGGGCGCTGACCACGACCTGGGGCGGTGTGATGTCGGGAAACTGCGAAACGGGCAGCAGGAAATAACAAATCGTCCCGGCGAGCACCATGATGATGGCGATGGCCGAGGCGAAGATCGGACGATGGATGAAGAAGTTTACCACGACACGCACGCCTCTCCAGCCGCTCTTGCCCGCCCGAAGGCGCTGGCGACTCTGGACAATTGGCCGTGCCGGTCACGGGACCCTTCCCGTGAACGCAGCAACGGCACCTCGCGACGCTGCCCATCGGCGAGCGAGCGCAACATGTTCTCGAAGGCGCGGGGGTCGACCCCATCTGCTTTCATGACCAGCCGGATCATCGGATCCCGGACGGCCTCATCTATGGTAAGATCGCGGCGCTGTGGCATTGGCCGGCTCCTTGTCTGTCGATTCGCAGCCCATGCTCGCGAACCGTTTTTCATCTCTTCACCGGCCGAAGCCGCATGATTGGCAGTCTTTTCGTCCATCTCGATCTGGTAGGACCAGTTCACGACCTTGTTATTGACGACGGACGTTATAGGTGTTACCAGTAAGTAACATTCTGGAAGTTACAGACCGGTAACACCCTAGTCAAGAGGTGGCCGAGGGTTTTTTGGAAACGAAAGGAGATCATGATGACAGACGGCGTCGTGGAGCGCTCTCGTCCCCGGGATCGGATTCTGGAGACGGCGCGTGACATGTTCCACAAGCACGGCATCAAGGGCGTCGGCGTCGACGCCATCACCGAGGCTGCCGGCACGAACAAGATGACGCTCTATCGTCACTTCGAGTCCAAGGACGAACTGATCGTCGAATGCCTGCGCGCCAACGCGTTGAAAGCTGGCGCGATGTGGGAAACGTTCGAGGCCGAGCATCCGGGCGACAAGCTTGCCCAGCTTCACGCCTGGGTTCACAAGGCCGCCGCCATGCTCAACACCGACGGCCGCGGCTGCGACATGGCCAACGCCGCCGCCGAACTGACCGAACCCGATCATCCGGCAAGGCGCGTGATCAAGGAACTCAAGGAAGCCCAGCGCGAACGCCTGGTCGGGCTCTGCCGGGATGCCGGCATCGGCCAGGCCGAACTTCTCGCCGATACGCTGTCGCTGCTTTTTGAAGGCGCGCGCGTCAGCGTGCAGACCGTCGGTGCCGAGGGCCCCAGCACGCAGTTCGTGCGCATGGCGGAAGGGCTGATCGTTTCCTTCCGGGGCACTGCCGCCGGTTAAAGTTTTGCCGTGGCTGTCGGTGATTTTGCCGGTCGCATGACCGAGGTGATACCTGCTGCCCTGGCAGGCTGCGCAGCATTCCCGTTGACTGAACGAAAAAAGCCCGCTGCCGGGAGGAGGTGGCAGCGGGCTCGATTTCGAATGTGGTGCGGGAGGAGGTGCACCCCACTCAGCGTCGGCATCGCATCTGGGAGGAGTAGATGGCCGACAACCAGAAACTACGAATTGCCCAATGATTCGGCAACAATGAATTGTGCATAGCTGCTGTGCAGATTCGCCGTAACGCTGCGTGAATTCAGGAAGTGCGACCTCACTGCACCGGCACGTTTTCCCTGAAAATCAGTCGCGGCTCGATGAATTTGCGCGTGAGATAGGGCGCCGATGATGCGATCGAGCCGAGCAGTTGGATGACCGACTGCTCCGCGATCAGCCTGGCGTTCTGATCGATGACGACGTCGGCGAGGTCGTCGACAAGATAGCCGCGTGTTTCCCTTGTCAGGTCGTGGCAGATGAACACCGGCTTGCGGTTGGGCCTGGCTTCCCGGATTGCTTTGGCAATTCCGGAGCGCCCGGCGCCGACGCAATAGATGCCGAGCAGTTCCGGTTCGTTGTGCAGCGCCTTCATGGTCTCGGCATAGCTTGCGTCCGGCTCGTCGTTGATCTCGACGGCGCTGCTGACGGTGAGGTTGGGAAAGTCCTCGCCAAGCACGGAGCGGAAGCCCATTTCGCGCTCTTCATGGCCGCGATAGGAGCGCGAGCCGACGACCATCGCCAGCTGCCCCTCGCGGCCGCCGAGAAAGCGTCCCATCAAGAGTGCTGCCGTCCGTCCCGCCACGCGGTTGTCGATCCCGACATAGGCCGAGCGGGGTGCGGCCGGAATATCGGACACCAGCGTCACCAGGCGAATGCCGGCCTCGACCATGTCGCGCAGGATGTTGCGTGTCCTGGGGTGATCGACCGCGATGACGCCGACGCCGTTGGCGCGCAGCGACAGTCTTTCGGCCGCTGTCCGCAGCGCATTGGGCGAGATGCCGGCAAGATTGTGGATCCGGCAGGACGCCACAAGGGGCAGGCGCGAGGCGTAGTCCTCGATATGCTTTGCCAGGTCCTGCATGAAGGCGTTGCTGCCGATCGGCAGGAGGAATTCTAGGTTTGCGGGCTTCGAGGGAAGCGTCACCTGGTCGGCGACCGGCAGATAGCCGAGCTGCTTGGCGGCCTCCATGACGCGCTGCCTGTTGGCGGCGCTCGCACCGGGCCGATTGTTGAGCACCCTGTCGACCGTTGCGGTCGACAGCCCACAGTTCCTGGCAATGTCGGAAACGGTGGCCTTCATGCCGCGACCCTATGCGTCGATGCTCCTCAGTGCCCCGGCTTGCCGTCGGCGAGAGCGTCGCGGATGTCCTTGTCCGACATGCCGGTAATGATGCGCTCGACTTCCGTCACGGTCGTCGTCTTCGGATCGATGTCGTCGGCGACGACCTTGCCCCTGCGCATGACGACGATGCGGTCGACCACCTGGAAGACATGGTGGATGTTGTGCGCGATGAAGATGCAGGAGTGGCCGGAATCGCGGGCGTTGCGCACGAAGCTCAGCACGCCTTGTGTTTCGGCGACGCCGAGATTGTTGGTCGGCTCGTCGAGAATGATCAGGTCGCTGTCGAAATGCATGGCGCGCGCGATCGCGACCGCCTGGCGCTCGCCGCCGGAGAGCGAACCGATCGGCGTCGTCGGCGGGATGTTCTTGGAGATGCCTACTTGTTTGAGCAGATCGCGGGCGACCGTGTTCATGGCGTCCTGGTCCATGCGGTTGAGGAAACGCGGCGGCTTGATCGGCTCACGCCCCAGGAACAGGTTGCGCGCGATCGACAATTGCGTGACCAGGGCCGAGTCCTGGTAGATGGTCTCGATGCCGTGCGCGATGGCGTCGCTGGTGCTGCGCAGGATGACCTTCTTGCCGCGGATGAAGATATCGCCGCTGGTCAGCGGCACCGCGCCGGAGAGAACCTTGATCAGCGTCGATTTGCCGGCGCCATTGTCGCCCAGCAGGCCGACGATCTCGCGCTCGTTGACATGGAAATTGGCGTCCACCAGCGCCTGCACGCGCCCATAGGACTTGCGGATGTTCTGCATGCGGATCAGTGGCTCGGCCATGGTTCAAGTCCCCGCCTGGTGCCGGCGTTCCAGCCATGAATGCAACGCCATCATGCCAAGGATGATCGCGCCGATGAAGATGTTGTAGGCAAGGCCGGGCACGCCGATCAGCACGATGCCGTTGCGCATGACGCGCAGGATCAGGATGCCGAGCACCGTGCCGATGATGGTGCCGCGCCCGCCGGTCAGCGCCGTGCCGCCGATCACCACCATGGCGATCACCTCGAGTTCGTAGCCGGTGCCGCTGTTGGGGTTGGCGGCTGATGTGCGCAGCGAAGAGATGACGCCGGCAAGCGAGGCCATGAGCGACGAGAGGACGAACAGGCCGACCTTGACGCGGTTGACATTGACGCCGCGTGCGCGCGCCGCGTTGGGATTGCCGCCCGCCGCCTGGATCCAGTTGCCGGTCCGGCTTTGCGTCAAGACATAGCCGAGCGCGATCGCCGCGGCGATGAACCAGAACAGCGACATGTAGATGCGGAACGGGCCGATGAAGAAATCGCCGACCAGCGCCTTCGCCAGCCAGCTGCCTTCGGCGCTCCAGGTGCGCTGCGGAAACCCGTCTGTGATGAAAAGCGCACTGCCGCGCACCACCAGGAGCATGCCGAGCGTCACCAGGAAGGACGGGATCTTGAGCTGCGTGACGAACCAGCCATTGACCAGGCCGATAAAGGCGGCAACCACCAGCGCGACGACGAAGCCCATCTCCAGCGAGGTGACGCCGGCATTGAACAGCGTCCACATCAGCACCGGCGAGAAGCCGAACAGGGACCCGACGGAAAGGTCGAATTCGCCCGACGTCATCAACAGCGTCATCGCCAGCGCTATCAGGCCGAGCTCGACGGTGAAGGCCAGCGTGTTGGAGATGTTCTGCGGTGACAGGAAGTCGTGGTTGAAACCCCAGAAAACGGCGATCTCGACGATGAGCAGAACGAAGGGGCCGAATTCCGGCCGCGCGATCAGGCGTTGGGTGAGCGAATGATTTTCCACTGGGAACCCGCGACATGGTTGGAACGGGCAGCGACCTCCACCGTATCGGGTGGACATGGCCGCGGCACAGGAAGATATCTGGCGCCGTGCGAGATGCGCGGCGCCAGGGATCGCGGACTATTTGCCGGACAGGATCTTGTCGTAGACCGCCGCGGTGTCCTTCTCATAGAGCGCGCCGGTGATGACGTTGAAGCCCGGAGGAATGCCGCTGGCCGCCATGTTGGCGAGCGACAGCGCCACATAGCTGGTCGCCTGCGGGTCCTGCCACTGGCCGGCATTGACGTAGCCGTTCAGCACTTCCTGGGTGGTGTCGAGCGAGTTGCCCCAGCCGACGACCGGGATTTCGCCCGGCTTGACACCGACCTGGTCGAACACGCGCTTGATCGAACCGGTAACGAGGTCGCCCAGGCCGATGATGGCTTTGACCTTGCCCTTGTGGGCGGTGAGGTAGTCGACCATGCGGTTGATCACCTCGGCCTGGTCGAGCGTCGCTTCGGTCACTTCATAGGTGATGCCGAGCGGGCCGAAGACGCTCTTGATGCCCTCTTCTTCCTGCACGCCGTAGGTGGCGCCGGGGATCTCGACCGGCATCCAGACGAAGTCGCCCTTCTTCACCAGGCCCTTGTCGACCAGATACTGCGCCCAGTGCTTGCCGAAGGTGACGTTGTCGCCGCCGACATAGGCGTTGAAATTGGCCTTGGGATCGGGCGTGTTGAAGTTGATGATCGGGACGTTGGCCGCGCGCGCTTCCTTGACGATCTCGACCAGGCTGCCCGGATCGGGGCTGGTGGTGACGATGCCGTCGGCCTTGGCCGAGAGGGCGGCGCGCACCGCTTCCTGCTGCGAGGCGACGTCGCCATTGTGGAACGAGGTGTTGACGGTGTTGCCGGTGTCCTTGGCCCATTGCTTGGCGCCGGCGAGGAAGTAGGTCCAGACCGGGTCTGCCGGTCCGCCATGTGAAATCCAGTAGAACGTCTTGGCCTGCGCGGCTGCCGGAATGACCGTCAGCGCGATCAGCAGGCCGTAGAGCACAAGTCTCAATCTCGTCAGCATTTGATTTCCTCCCGGTTGAAGATGATCCGTCCGTTGTTCCGGCTTCAGCCGGATTGCGTCTTTTGCCAGCGCCGCTCGGATGCCTAAGAGCATTCCCTTTTTCGGCGGATGGCAAGCCTCCATCTGCAAGTCGTAATTGGCGCCTGACGCGGCGCCATCAACGACCCCATCAGATCGCATCAGTTGGGATGATTTTTTCCGGGCAGTCGGATGATCGTCGCCGAGGCTCAGCCGAGGCGACTGTCCCGATCATGTTTGGGCGGTCACTTGGGGCGAAGTCCCCGAAGAACCGCTTAGAGCAGGCCGGCCCTGGCGAGGTCGCGCATCAAATGGCTGGCGCCGTAGGTCCAGTGCGGGCAATCGGGCGATAGCCGCACGCGGTTGACCAGCGCGCCGAATTTTTCCGACGAGATGGTGACGATGTCGCCGACCTTGTGCGCAAAACCCTTGCCCTTTTCGCCGCGATCCTTCGACGGCACGAACATCGTGCCGAGATAGAGCGCCAGTCCGTCAGGATACTGGTGGTGCGGCCCCATGGCCGCGGCAACCAGCTCTTCCGGCGAGCGGCTGATCTCGGCCATCGAGCTTGCCCCCTCCAGCGAGAATCCATCGTCTCCCTCGACCTTCAGGCGCACTACGGCCTGCTTCACGTCGGCGATGGAGAACGTGTCGTCGAACAACCGGATGAAGGGGCCAAGGGAGGCCGAGGCGTTGTTGTCCTTGGCCTTGCCGAGCAGCAGCGCCGAGCGCCCTTCGACGTCGCGCAGATTGACGTCGTTGCCGATTGTGGCGCCGACGATCCTGCCGCTCGATGCGGCGATCATGGCGATCTCCGGCTCCGGATTGTTCCAGGTCGACACCGGATGGAGGCCGACGTCGGCGCCGAAGCCGACCGAGGCCATCGGTTGGCACTTGGTGAAGATCTCGGCATCCGGGCCGATGCCGACTTCCAGATATTGCGACCAGGCGCCGCGCGAAATCAACTTGGCCTTGATCTCCATCGCCTCGGGCGAACCGGGCTTGAGCTTCGAAAGGTCATGGCCGATCAGACCGGCAATGTCGGCGCGGATGGCGTCGGCCTTTTCCGCCGAGCCGCGCGCCTGTTCCTCGATCACCCGTTCGAGCAGGCTGACCACGAAGGTGACGCCGGATGCCTTGATCGCCTGCAGGTCGACCGGAGACAGCAGAAAGGGTTTTGCCGGATCACGCGTGGCTTCGAAACTGTTGGCCGCGATGTCATCGAGCTGGCCGATCGGCGTGCCCTTGGCCGAGCCCACATGGCCGGCCGGATCGGCCAACTCGCAGACGTCACGCACGGTAGGCGCCGCGCTCGACGTGATGTCGAAGACAGTGCCGTCACGCACCGTGACCACCATGGGATGCGAGGCGGCCGGCAATCGGGCGCGGCCGAGAAAGACACCGTCACCGGGGAGGTTAGTCATGTTCGTCATCGTTCTCTCGTTGTTGGGCGTGACAATCCGGACTGTGAAATTCCGACGGCCTCTCTTCAAGTCAATTCGTGCCGAACGCTACACGCTTCTCCGGCAATCAAAGCTCATGCCAGCGTAGTCGCATCCGCGAAGCCATCGATTCCCTCGGCTCGAGTGTCCTCAGGCCGCCGATGTGATGAGCATCCACCGTATGCGAGACAGGTTCGAAACAGAAGAAATCGGCGTCTCGCGCCGGCGAGTAGAGAATGAAGACGCCGAGAGGCGGCGGCGCTTCGATCGAGACGACTATGGCATCATCGGGTTGGACGATCGAGGCGCGTCCATTCCATCCCTCAAACGCATTGTTTACCCAGGTATCGGGAAGCGGCGCACGTTTCGAGAAATCCCAGTTGGGGTGGTCGATGAGCGGCACCATCCTGGTCGGCAGGTGGCGTTCATCCTCGAGCCAGACGCTCTTGGCCGATGCCTGGAGCGATGTGCGCGCGTTGCGCGGAAACCATGGATGGAAGCCAATGCCATAAGGCAGCCGGATCGCGGCCCGGTTCTCAATGGTCAAAGCAACGCTCAACACGCCGTTCTCCAGTGCGTAGAGCACGCTCGCATGATAGCGATAGGGTCCGATCGCCCCATCGCTCAGAACGAACTCCGCCTCGGTCCCCGTCCGCTGCGTCAGACGCCAAGGCTTTTGAAAGGCGTCGCCATGAAGCGGGAACGGCTCGCCCTCGACGTTGGGTTCTATCGCATGGAAACGCTCGTCGAATTCGAAGCCGCCGCCGGAAATCCGGTTCGACCACGGCGCCAGCAACTGGGAGCCGAATTTCATCAATCCTTCCGACGGCTTTATCACAGGTGTGAACGCGCCGTGGGAGCGAAGCGCATCGTAGCGCAGGATCGCCGCGCCCTGGCGAGGGCTGACAACCACCCTGGCGCGTTCGTCGGCAAGTTCGATGGTGTCGATGTTCGTCATCGACGGAACGCTACCAGCCACCGTCGACGTGGATGTCCTGACCGCTGATCATGTCTGCGGCAGGCGAAACAAGAAACAGCACGAGATCGGCGACGTGATGCGGTTCGATGCGGCGCTTCAGGCTCTGGTTGGCCACGATCCAATCACTGTATTCCTTGAGCCGCTCGCCGAACACCCGTTCTTCTGCTTCGGAAACGACGGCACCCGGCGACACTGCGTTTACGGTGATGCCATGCGGCCCCAGTTCCCGTGCCAGCGATTTCGTGAGGCCCAGCATCGCACCCTTCGATGCGACATAAGGTACGTAGCCATCCCACCGGCCATTAAGTGTGATCGAGCAGAAGTTCACGATCTTGCCATACGCCTTCGCCTTCATGCCCGGCGCGCAGGCGCGCACAAGCGCAAAGGCGGCCGAGGAATTGACCCTGATCTGATCCTCGTATTCTGACAGCGAGAATTCCTCGAACGGCCGGTTGATGATCAGGGCCGCATTGTTGATCAGGATATCGATCCCCCCTTCCTTTGCCGCCAAAGCCGCGACAACCTCTTCCGCCCCGGCAAGCTTGTTGAGATCGCAGCCGACGAAGGCAATGTCGCCTTCGGCCTGCCCGGCGAGCGTCGCCGCGGTCTCCGGCCCGTCTTCGATATCGGGCCGGTCGAGCACCAGCACACGCGCACCGGCCCGCGCCAGCGTGACGGCCTGGGCCTGGCCGAGGGAGCCAAGGCCGCCGGTCAGAAGCACGACCCGATCGGCAAGAACCTTCATTGCCGCCACTCCTTACAAAACGCCGTGGACTTCATCGATCGAGGTATCCTCGATCCGTTTGTCCAGCACGACCTCGCCGCGCGCCATCGCCACCACGCGGTCGCAGCATTCGAACACATGATGCATGTTGTGGCTGATGAAGACGCCGGTGACGCCCTGTTCCTTCAGGCTGCGTACGAACCCGATCACCTTCTTCGTCTCCTTGACCGAGAGATGGTTGGTCGGCTCGTCGAGGATCATCACCTTCGACTTGAAATGCATGGCACGCGCGATGGCGACGCCTTGCCGTTGTCCGCCGGAAAGTTCGCCGACAAGCGCGTCGGGCGAGCGCAGATGCAGGTCGACATTGGCGATGGCGTGGATGCTTTCGCTTGCCATCTTCTTCTGGTCGAGCAGGCCAACGCCAAGGATCGAGAACCGGATCGGTTCGCGTCCGATGAACAGGTTCCTGGCGATCGACATGGTCGGAACCATGGAATTGTACTGGTATATCGTCTCGATACCGAGATCCATCGCATCGCGCGGCTTGGTGATGCTGACTGGCCTGCCTTCGACCTGGATCTCGCCCTGATCCGCCGTGTGGACCCCGGAGAGGATGTTGATGAGGGTGGATTTGCCGGCGCCATTGTCGCCGACCAGTCCAAGAGCCTCGCCACGTGTGAAGTCGAGCGTCACGCCCTTCAGCGCATGGACGCCGGAATACCATTTGTGGAGGTTGCGGACCGAGATGATCGCGTCGGTCATCGTTCAGCCCTCCATCTTGATGGCCTTGGCGCGCTTGCGCATCCAGGCATTGGCGACGACGGCGAATATGGTCAGGAAGCCGATGGCGAACTTGAACCAGTTGGCATCGACATGGCTGAGCACGAGGCCATTGTCGATGACCCGGATGAGCGTGGTGCCGATGATGCCGCCCATGACGGTGCCGATGCCGCCGGCGAGCGAAGCACCGCCGATGACGGCGGAGGCCACCGCCTGAAGCTCCATTCCCTCGCCGATCGAGGGCAGGGGCGAGCCCAGCCGCAGCACCTGCAGCATGCCGGCAAAGCCGGCGAGCATCGAACAGAGCATGAAGCAGGCGAGCTTGACCCTGGCGGTCGGGATACCCATCGAAGCGGCCGCGGGCAGGAAGCCGCCTGTGGCCTTGATCCAGTTGCCGAAATTGGTGTGCGACAGCATCAACGAGGTCAAAAGGGCAATGCCGGCAAACCAGACGAACGACATGCGGAACATGTTGCCCGGGCCAACGAAGGAGGTGAACAGCCATGTCGGCAGGTCCGCGGGCAGCAGCGGCGGGAAGCCGCCCGAGACGACAACGGTGAGCGAGCGCGCCATGAACAGCATGCCGAGCGTGGTGATGAAGCTCGGTATGGCAAAGCGGATGGTGACGTAGCCGTTGATGAAGCCGATCGCCGCCGAGACGAGCAGCCCGGCAAGCAGCGCCAGCGGGAACGGCCAACCATGCACCATCAGGACCGCCATCGTCATCGGCATCAGCGCGAAGACCGAGCCGACGGACAGGTCGAACTCGCCGCTGATCATCAGGATGGTAACGCCGATGGCGACGAGGCCGGCCTCCGGCAGGATGCCGAGGATGCCGCGCAGGTTATCCTGGTTGAGGAACACGCCTTGCGAGCGGATCTGGAACAGGACGATGAGCAGCACCAGCAGGATGAGGCCCGCCAGTTCCGGTTTTTCGAGATAGGTCTTGAACAGGCGCTTCAACTTGGGCTCCGGCATTTTGGGATTTCAGCTGATCGGCGGCGGCGGGCGCCGCCGATCCAACGGTTCGAAGCTGGAGCTCAGCGCAGACCCTGAGCGGAGAGCGCCATGATCCCATCGGCCTCCTTTGGCCGCACGATGCCCTGACCGGTGTCGATGTCCGATGGGGCAAGACCGATCTTCTTGTTGAGATAAGCCTCCATCACCGGCATGAAGCCCTGCATGTAAGGCTGCTGGTCGACCAGCGCCTGAACATAGCCTTTCTGCATCTGCTGCAGCACCTCGGGCACCAGGTCGAAGCCGCCGAGCAAGACCTTGCCCGGCGCCACGCCGCGATCGGCCAGCACGCGTGCGACGCCGGCACACCAGAAGCCGGTGTCGAAATAGGCTGTCGTGTCGGGATGGGCGTTGAGATAGGCGCCGACACGGTCGGAGGTAATGGCGAGGTCGGTGCCGCTGTCGATGCGCTCCCACGACACCTGGCGGTCTGAATGGGCGGCCTTGTATTCCTCGAGGAATTGCATCACGCCGGCGCCACGGCTTTCCGACCAGTTCTGGCCGGGAGCGGAAATGCCGACCAGCACCTTGATCGGGCCGTCCTTCGGGAAGCTCTCGGAAATGGCCTTGGCGAGCGAATAGCCGGCGGGCTTGAAGCCTTGGCCGACGAAGGCCTGCCGGGCATTGCCCTTGGCGCCTTCGGTGTCGTCGACATTGACGGCGATCACCAGCACGCCGGCATCGCGCGCCTCCTTGATGACGTCGTCGAAGGCATGGTCGTCGACGATGGAGGTCAAAAGCGCGTCGGGCTTGGCGGCGAGCGCGGCGCGCATGTTGGCGACCTGCTGCTCGACCGAGCCCTCGGTCTGGGTGAAGACCATGTTGCAGGTCGCCTCGACCTTGGCGCAAGCGTCGTCATAGCCTTTCTTGACGGCCTGCCAGAAGGTGTTCGATGCGGACGAATGATGCGTGAAGACGATGTTGAGCCCGTCCGCGCGGGCGGATTGCGCGCCGACAAGAGCGGCGCCAAGCAGAAGCATTGCGGTCAGTTTTTTCATTTCTATTCCTCCCTTTGGATTTCTCAGATGTCCGCCTTGTCGGTGACGCGGCGATGGACGGTGTAGACGCGACTGAGGTCCGGATTAAGCGCCAGCCCCAGCCCCGGTCCCGGCGGCACGGTGATCATGCCGTCCTTGACCTCCGGCAGCGCGGTCACCAGGTCGCGGTACCAGGTGCGGTAGAAGGCGCGCACGCTCTCTTGGACGAGCGCGTTGGGGGCGTTGAGCGACAGGTGAGTCGAAGCGGTGAGCACGACGGGACCGGTGCAGTCATGCGGCGCCACCGGCAGCCGCCAAGCCTCGGCCATCGAGGCGATCTTGCGGGCCTCGGACAGCCCGCCGCACCACGAAATATCGAGCATGACGATGCCGGCAGCTCCGGTTTCCAGCAAATCGCGGAAGGCCCAGCGGCTGCCAAGCGTCTCGGACGCCGAGATGGGCGCGGGACTGGCCGCCTCGTAGCGCTTGAGGTCGCCGAGGCTGTCCATGCGGATGGGATCTTCGTGCCAGTAGGTGCCGAAGGGCGTCAGCGCACGAGCTATCTTCATGGCGGGCAGGAGCTGCCACATCGAATGGAACTCGACCATGATGTCGATCTTGTCGCCGACGGCGTTGCGTATCTTTTCAAAAGGTTCGAGCGCGGCCTTGAGGTCTGTCGCCGAAATGTCGTTGCCGCGGGTCTTTTCGGCCGCGTGGTCGAACGGCCAGATCTTCATGGCGGTGATGCCGTCCTCGAGCAGCTCCCGCGCCAGTTCGCCGGCGCGCGTGAGGAAACCGTTGAGATCATCATAGTCCCGCCTGGCGCCGATGCCGTAATTGGCGGTTGTCTGGCCCTTCGCGTCCTTTATGTATTCGGTGCCGGCGCAGGTGTTGTAGGTACGGATCGACTGGCGGCTGAAGCCGCCGAGCAGTTGCGCGACCGGCTGGCCGGTGGCCTTGCCAAAAATGTCCCACAGCGCGATGTCGAAAGCGGAGTTGCCACGCACCTCGGCGCCGCTGGAGCGGAACCCGAGATAGCCGACCAGGTCGGCGGCCAGGAGATCGATCTGCAGCGGATCGCGGCCTATGACGCGCGGCGCGACATATTCGTGCAGGTATTCCTCGACGGTGCGCGACAGGAAGAAGGTCTCGCCGAGTCCGTTGATGCCTTCGTCGGTATGGACCTCGACCCAGAGCAGGTTGGGCCGTTCCTCGATGCGGATGGTTTCGATTGCAGCGATCTTCATGTCAGGCAATTCCCGCGTCGAGGAGCGCCTTGACGCTCTTGTCGAAATGTTGCGCCATATGCTCGGTGGCGAGCCGCGGATCTCCCTTGAGGATGGCTTCGGCTATGTCCTCGTGCCCCTTGATCATCTTGAGCTGGTCGTCTTTCGACGAGCGGGTTCGCCAGCCGATCACCCAGGTGTTGCGTGTCACGCCGCTAAAGGCGGTGACGATCAGCGAGAAGACCGGGTTGTGCGAGGCAGCCGCAATCGCCTCGTGGAAAGCGATGTCATGCTCCATGACAATTTCGGGGTTCAGGAAATTCTCGCGCATCGACCGGGCGGATTGCGCGATCGCGGCGGCTTCCGCATCGGTGCGCCGGAGTGCCGCAAGCGCTACCGTGCGCATCTCGATCGTGCGCCTGACGTCATAGACCTGGTGAACGCTGATCTGCTGCGTGGTGATGCCGTGCTCGATCACCATCGACATCGCGCCGGTGTCCAGCTTGGCGACCGTGGCCCGGCGCCCGGCGCTCATGTCGATCAGGCGCATCGCCGAAAGCGAGCGGAAGGCCTCGCGCACGACGGTGCGGGAGACGTTGAGCTGGCGCGTCATGGCGGCTTCGCTGGGCAGCGGATCACCCGGCGCAAGACCTTCGGAGCGGATATGCCGGGTAATCGCCTGGATCGCCGTGCTCACCAGGCCGGGACTCGGCTCACCCGCTGTGTCCATCGGATCCTGCATCTCACTCCCTCAAAACCTGTATGACAGGTTATTGTCCAATTGCTCATATGTCAGCTAGAAGATATATGTCAAGTCGATTTCTAGATGACCTGACTGGAGGACCTCATGAGCGAAACGCAAGCTGCCTTGATCGTCGAAGCGCGCGACATGGTCGGCGAAAGCCTCGTCTGGGACGATCGCCGAGGCAGGCTGCTCTGGGTCGACATAATCGGTCGTCGGATACACGGGCTCGATCCGTCGACCGGAGACTATGAAAGTTGGCCGACGCCGGATCTGGTCACCTCCATCGGTCTGCGCAGGGACGGCGGCGCGATCGTCGGCCTGCGCAAGGAGGTCGCGTTGTGGGATTTCGATGGAGCATTCCGAACGATCGCCACGATCGAGCCGGATCGGCCAGCGACGCGGCTCAACGAAGGCGCCGTGGCGCCGGACGGTTCGTTCTGGGTCGGCACAATGGCCAACAATATTGGACCGGACGACACGCCGGTCGCCATTGCGCGGGATGAAGGCCGGCTCTATCGCATCGGTCCGGATGGCGAGGTGACGAGCCTGAGCGAGGACCGGTTCGGCATCACCAACACGATGGTGTGGGCAACTGACGGCCGCTTCATCACGGCCGATACGACGAAGAACGCACTTTACAGCTATGCCTGGGACAAGAGTGCGTCGCGGCTTGGCAAACCACGGCCCTTCTTCGTCGATTTCGGGCGCGGCCTGCCGGACGGCTCCTGCCTGGACGCCGAAGGCTATGTCTGGAACTGCCGGGTGGTGGGAGGAAGCTGCCTTGCCCGCATCGCGCTCGACGGCAGGCTGGACCGCATCGCGGAACTGCCTTGCAGTTGGCCAACGAGCTGCGCTTTCGGTGGCGAGAATCTTGACACGCTGTTTGTAACTTCAGCCCGATTTACCATGAGCTCGGATCATCTTGAGGCGAACCCGCAAGAAGGCGGCCTGTTCGCACTGCGTCCGGATGTCCAGGGCGCTCCAGCCAACAGGTTTGGATAAGTTCAACGACCCGTGGCGGCCGGGCGGGCGTCTCGAGCTTCAATGCCGGCTAGGTCATCCCTGGTCGAAATACGATCTGGAATGGCTGATCGCGCATGTTCGGCCGCGTAGCGATGACGCTGGATCATCTGCCGCACATCCGTGAACCGGAGCATGGGCTTCTAGCGGCGCCGATCAGGCGGGAGGTCGTGATTCAACTTGACAGTTTCATGAATATGAAAAAGGCTAAGGCGATTTCATAATCTTACAGGCAGGTCGATGTCGACCCTTGCAGCAAATCAGCCGTTGCCGGAATTCCGCTCTTCTCCGGTGTTCCGCCTCACCATGTTGCTGCCCGGTGCATTGGTCACCTTCCTGCTGATACTGTTCGCCCTTGGCCTCGTGCTTTTCCTTGCCTTACGCGGCAATGACGGCTCATTGCTCGGCGCCGGTTTCAGTCTGTCGAATTTCATCACCGTGGTCTCGGACCCACTCTATTGGACGGTGACGCTGCGCTCGCTGGTCATCGCCGGCCTGGTAACCATGGCGACCGTCGTCACAGCCTATCCCGTCGCTTACTATCTGGCCTTCCATGCCGGTCGCAGGCGCGGGCTGCTGCTGTTCCTGGTAACGCTGCCATTCTGGACCAGCTATCTCCTGCGCGTCTTCGCCTGGAAGATCGTTCTGGCCTACAATGGCGTGTTGAATTCGGCGCTGATCGAAAGTGGCATCTGGTCCGAGCCGACATTGGCCTTCCTCAACACGCCGGCCGCTGTCGTGGTCACGCTCGCCCATGCCTACACGCCTTTCGCCATACTGCCGATCTATGTGGCGCTGGATACCATTCCGAAATCGCTGCTCGAAGCCGCTTCCGATCTTGGTGCAAGGCCATTCACCTCGTTCCGCCGTGTCATCTTGCCCAATTCGATGCCGGGCGTCCTGGCGGCGGCCCTCGTCGTTTTCGTGCCGACCGTCGGCGACTATGTCACGCCGGCCATGGTCGGCGGGCCGGCCAGCACCATGATCGGCTCGCTGATCCAGTCGCAGTTCGGCAAGGCCAATGACTGGCCATTTGGCGCCGCGCTTTCGGTCTGCGTCATGCTGGTCATCCTGCTCGTGGTGTTGGTCGCGCGTGGCGCCGACCGCCGGTTTGGCAGCCGCACATGAAAGCAGCGCGCGCCGGCATGAAACGGGACGGCCGCTGGCTCGGCCTCTATGTGCTTGCCTATCTGGTCTTCCTTTATCTGCCGGTCCTGCTGATCCCGCTGTTTTCCTTCAACGATTCCATCCAGGCCGCGTTTCCCCTGCAGGGTTTCACGCTGCAATGGTATGCGAGCCTCTACGGCAATCCGGCATTGTCGGGTGCGCTCGCCAACAGCCTCGTCATCGGCGCCGTCGCCGCCTCCGGCGCCACGCTGTGCGGCATCACCGTGTCCTATATGGACCTCTATGGACGCTCGCCGCTGGCCGCCACGATCAGTGCCGTCGCGCGGCTGCCGATCCTCATTCCCGGCGTCATCGTCGGCATATCGCTGCTGATCCTGGTCAACCTCATCGCCCTCGGACCGTCGCGCGTCGCCATCGTACTCGGCCATATCCTGGTCGCGTTACCGACCACCGTGGTGATCATGCGCAGCCGTTTCGCCGCCATCCCCAGGACGGTTCGCGAGGCGGCGCTCGACCTCGGGGCTTCCGACTGGACGACGTTCCGGCGCGTCATGCTGCCGCTCAGCCTGCCTGCCGTGCTGTCGGCCTTCATGCTGGCTTTCCTGATCTCCTTCGACGAATTCATCGTCGTCTTCTTCCTCGCCGGCACTGAGCCGACGCTGCCGCTCTACATCTGGAGCCAGCTGCGCTTTCCGCGCTCGCTGCCGACCGTCATGGCGCTCGGAACAGTGATCCTGGCCGTGTCCTTCATCATCGCCGGAACCGCCGAAATCCTGCGCCATCGCGGGCTTGGCGCCGCACGCCGCAATCCAGCCTGAAGCACAACAACAAGAGAGGAGAACGAAAATGATAGTCCACCTGAAATCGATATCGGGACACAAGGCCCGGGCCGGCCTCGCAGCACTTGCACTCGCACTGTCGTCGACCGTGGCGCTCGCCGCCGAGAAGCTGCAGTACTTCACCTGGTCGGGCTATGAGCTGCCCGATTTCAACAAGAGCTTCCTTGCCGCGCACCCCGATGGCGTCGAGGCCTCGATCTTCGGCGACGACGACGATGCCTTCACCAAGGTCAAGGCCGGCTTCCGGCCTGATATCGCGCACCCCTGCTACGACAAGGTTGCCCGCTGGAACAAGGAAGGCCTCCTGCAGCCGATCGACACCAAGCGCATCAAGAACTGGGATTCGATCTTCCCGGTGTTCAAGAACCTGCCCGATCTGCAGGCTGGCGACGGCAAGGTCTGGATGGTGCCATGGGACTGGGGCAACACCTCGATCCTCTATCGCACCGATCTGGTGAAGAACCCTGAAGCGAGCTGGAACCTTCTGTGGGACAAGCAATATGCCGGCCGTATGGCGACCATCGATGCTGTCCACGACACGCCGATCGTCGCCGCACTCCTGGCCGGCGTAAACCCCTTCGACATGACGGCGGAGCAGATGGACAAAGTCGCGGCGAAATTGCGCGAACAGCGCCCGCTGCTGTCGAGCTACACGACCGACATGACCTCGGTCGAGCAGGCGCTTGCCAGCGGCCAACTGGTCGCCGCCATGACCTGGAATGCGTCGGCCACCTCGCTCAAGAAGCAGGGCGTGCCGGTCGAGTTCATGAAACCGAAGGAGGGCATGCTGACCTGGGCCTGCGGCTTCGTCATGCTGAAGGACGCCAAGAATGTCGATCTCGCCTATGACTTCATCAACAGCCGGCTGGACGCCGACTCCGGCAAATTCCTGATCCAGTCCTACGGCTATGGCAGTTCGCTGAGCACTGCCTTCGCCGGCGTGCCGAAGGACGAACTGGAAAAACTGCAACTGCCGTCCGATCCGGAAGTGATGCTGAAGAGCACGATCTTCACCGGGCCGATGAAACAGAATGACGATGTCGCCAAGATGTTCGAAAAGGTGAAGGCTGGCGGTTGAGCGCTGCCCCTCCTTCTCCCCTTGTGGGAGAAGGTGGATCGGCGCGTAGCGCCGAGACGGTTGAGGGGTGCGTGACGGATCGCCGTCCTCGCCAAGCTGGAACACCCCTCATCCGTCACCTTCGGCGACACCTTCTCCCACAAGGGGAGAAGGAGGAGCTTATCGCCGTTGCGCCGCGCCAACAGCAGGGACTACGACGAGGACGAATGCATGGACATACTGGACGAAGCCGCTTCAAAGCCGAAGGACGAAGCCGACGTTCGCGTCGGCCGCCGCGTGCGGGCGTTGCGACTCGAGCGCCGTTTGTCACTGGCAGAACTGGCGGCAAAAACCGGCATATCGATCGGCGCGCTCAGCCAGATCGAGCGCGGCATGTCATCGCTGCGCGTCAAGGTGATCTGGCCGCTTGCCGCCGCCCTCGACATCGAGCCGTCCGCGCTGATCGCAGACGACGGCGATGCCGTCAATGATCTCTATTGCGTGCGGGCCGACAAGCGGCGTTCGATCCCCGTGAAGTCGGAGGGCATCGCCAAGGCGCTGTTGTCGCCGCCCGGCGCCACGCTGACCGGCATGCTGGTGACGGTGGAAGCCGGCGGCGGCACGGCGGAAGCCTATGCGCATGCCGGCCATGAGTTCGGCTGTGTACTCGCGGGCGAAGTCGAACTGGTGGTGGATTCGACGAAATATTTGCTGAAGACCGGCGACAGTTTTGCCTTCAAAAGCACGCTTCTGCACGCGTTCCGCAATCCCGGCGGCGAGCAATGCCGGATACTCTGGGTCAACACGACCAAGCCCTCCGAGGTTCGCGATGGCGCTTGATCCCCTTGTGCGGCTGCAGGCGGTGTCGAAGCTATTTCCGGGCGGCATCGTCGGGCTCGATACCGTCGATCTCGACATCGTCGGTGGCGAATTCCTGACCCTTCTTGGCCCGTCCGGCTGCGGCAAGACCACCAGCTTGCGCGTCATCGCCGGTTTCGAAAGTCCATCGAGCGGCAAGGTGTTGCTCGATGGCCGCGACATCACCGCGCTGCGGCCCTTCGACCGGCCGGTCAACACCGTGTTCCAGGACTATGCGCTGTTTCCCCATATGAACGTCGCCGAAAATGTCGGCTTCGGCCTGTCGCTGCGCAAACTGGCCCGCGGCGAACAGGCAAGACGCGTTGCCGAGGCTCTCGACATGGTCGGCCTTGCCGACAAGCTTCGCGCCCGCGTCTCCGAATTGTCGGGCGGCCAGCGCCAGCGTGTGGCGCTTGCGCGTGCCATTGTCTGCGAGCCCCGCGTGCTCTTGCTCGACGAGCCGCTGTCGGCGCTGGACGCGCATTTGCGCGAACAGATGCAGGTCGAATTGAAGCGGCTGCAGTCGCGGCTCGGCACCACCTTCGTCATGGTCACGCATGACCAGACCGAAGCGCTGTCGATCTCCGACCGCATCGTCGTCATGAACAAGGGCCGTATCGAGCAGACCGCACCGCCGGCGACGCTTTATGACCGCCCCGCCACCAAGTTTGTGGCAAGTTTCATCGGCACCATGAACCTCCTGCAATCGCGCTTTGTCGGCAGCGATGGCGATCGCCTGCGTTTCACCGCTGGCGCCTTGCCGCTGGAAGCTGTCCCCGACAGCGGCGAGCGGCCCCGCGAGGGCGAGATGCGCACCATAGGTGTGCGCCCGGAGGATTTGCTGGCGGCCACCGAGGCCACGCCCGGCACGGCGCCGGCGCGGGTCAACAGCATCGTCTTCCATGGCCGCACGTTGCGGCTTCACGCGGAACTGGGGCAAGGCATGCCCGTTGTCATAGACGCGCCGCGCCAGGCCGAGGGCTTTCAATTCAGCGCCGGCGACGTGGCGCATATCAGCCTTCGCCGTGGCGCCAACTGCCCGATGCTGCCCAGGTAGTTGTTGGACGCCGCCATGGGACGGATTCCTTTCAGCAATCCGGTTCTATGTGGTCAACGCCGGGGAAACAAAAAAACAATGGAATTAAGTAGGAATTGACTCGCCGAGGAATGAATTCCGATTTTGGCGGATGCCCGAACCCAGCAGCCGGCCGCGCCGAAATGTGCAAACCCTTTGCTTGGCCCACGAAGTCGGGCAGCTAATCCGTGTCCGATGCAGGAACTGTAACATCACTCGGCACTATCTGCCGGGCGACCTAGCGAAGCTGGTCGGTGACATCCCCTTCTGGGACGTTGAACGGCACATGCGATGCGAAGCTGATCCTGGGCCCTAGAAAAGAGACCCTTGGGCTGGCGCCTGCTGCGGGAGCTTAATCTGTGTGGGTGGCTTCTCAACGATCACCAACGCGTCGTCGGGAGCCGTCCGCTGCAAATGCCGGGCTTCCGTCCACGGCGCTGTCAGCCAGGTCTCCGTCTCGTCCAGTGTGGTCAGGATCACAGGCATGGCCTTCTCATGGATCGGCGCGATGAGGGCGTTGGGCTTGGTTGTCATAAAAGCGTATAGTTCAAAGTCGCCTGGCCCATCCTTGACTTTTCGCACGCCCTGCCAGCGAGTCCAGAACCCAGCGAAGAAGAATAAAGACCGGCTTTCGTCACGGGCAAACCAGTAGTTTCGCTGAATGCCTGTTTCTGGGTCCTTGTCGTTCGAGGTAGGGCTGGGTTCGGCAAAGCTGGTCACTGGCACGACGCACCTGTGTTCGATGCCGACATACCGTTGCCAGTGCGAATATTGCGGATTGCGAACGTTGGTGGTGCCGTAGTCGGCCTTGCCTTTCATACGCTCCGGAGGCGTTGGCAAACCCCAAAGCAGTTTTGCCAGCTCACGCTTTCCGTCTGATGAGTTACGAACGACTGGGCCGGGTTGATTGGGATAGATGTCGACGGAAGGTTCAAGGTTGCCAATGACGTCGCGCAGTGCGCGCGTCCATTGGCGGATCGCCTCTTGCGTCGTGGTGATATTGTAGAGGTTACACATGAGCCTAGAATTGCGGAATCGGCTTGTGTCTGCAACAGAAGTCGGCCTGCCGATGAGGATGGCAGGCATCCATCCTGACAGCGCCATGTCAGCTATCGAGCGGTCCGGCAGTGGTCGGCCAGCAGGCGGTTCCCTATTTCCAATGCGTCGAACAGGAGCAACACACATGACCAACGCGGAAATTGCCAAGGATTTCACCGAACGCCTCAAGCAGGGTGACAACGAAGGCGCTGCCGAGAAGTACAATGCCGACGATATCGTCAGCTACGAAGCCATGGAGGGGCCGATGGCCGTCTGCAGTGGCAAGGCGGCCGTCAAGCAGAAGGGCCAGTGGTGGCAAGACAACAACGAAGTTCATGGCGGCTCGGTCGAGGGTCCCTACGTAAACGGCGACCAGTTCGCGGTGCGCTTCACCTTTGACATAACACCCAAGGCCACCGGCCAGCGTGTCACCATGGACGAGGTGGGCCTGTACACGGTCAAGGACGGCAAGATCGCCGAGGAGCGCTTCTATTATTGAGCTACCGGGCCGGAGCGATCGGCTTCCGGCCCACTTCGCCGATTTGCTGGCAAAGCGGGAAGAGCGGTTTTAGGCTGTGGGCGGATTCGACTGTCAGCCAGAGGACCACGCTTTGACGATCACCATGTACGGCATCACCACCTGCGACACGATCAGGAAGGCGCGCGTCTGGCTGGAGAGCCACGAGGTTGCCTATCGTTTCCACGACTATCGCGCCGAAGGAATCGAGGCAGCCAGGCTGGATGGCTGGGTCGGCAAGGTCGGCTGGGAAAAGCTGCTCAACAAGGGCAGCACGACATTTCGCGAACTGCCGGAGACGGATAGGCAAGGTCTCGACGAGAAGAAGGCGAAAGCGCTGATGCTGGCTAAGCCGACGATGATCAAGCGTCCGGTGCTGGAGATAGGAGACAGCATCCTGGTCGGGTTCAAACCGGATGTCTATGAGGGGGCGGTGGGCGGGAAGTAGACCGACTCTCACCCGCGCCGCGATCCTTCGCCGGCGTCTCGATGTTACGCGTTGGCTCGCAAATACCCCGCCAGTGCCACGGCGTTGTTATGCGCTTCGTCGTGGGCGCCATAGAGCAGCGTCACCTTGCCGTCGCCGAGCAGGGCGCGAAGTTGCGCCACCGCCTTTTCATTCCCGTCCAGCTCGCCACGGTACCGCTTCTGAAACTCCGCCCAGCGCGCCGTCTGGTGTCCGAACCACTTCCGCAGTTCGTCGCTCGGCGCGATCTCCTTGAGCCACAGCGTTAGCGCCGCATCCTTCTTGGCGACGCCACGCGGCCATATCCGATCCACCAGTACCCGCTGGCCATCGTCGTTGCCGGGTGCTTCGTAGACGCGCTTGACCGCGATATCGAAGGCCATCACACCTCAACTGGCCTCTCAGGCCCACTCGCCCTTGCGCATCACTGGCACGCGGCTGCCATCCTTCGCGACGCCGTCAATGTCGATCTTGTCCGACCCGATCATCCAGTCGATATGGATGAAACTCTTGTTGCCGCCGCGCGCCGCGATTTCGTCCTGGCTGAGCGAGGCGCCGTCGACGAAGCACTTCGAATAGCACTGGCCGAGTGCGATGTGGCAGGCGGCGTTTTCATCGAACAGCGTGTTGAAGAACAACAGGCAGCTGGCCGAGATCGGCGAGGAATGCGGCACCAGCGCCACTTCGCCGAGGCGACGCGCGCCTTCGTCGGTGTCGAGCACTTTCTTCAGCACGTCCTCGCCTTTCGATGCCTTGGCTTCGACGATCCTGCCTTCCTCGAAACGCACCGAGATGTCGTCGATCAGCGTGCCCTGGTAGGACAGCGGCTTGGTCGAGGAGACATGCCCCTCGACGCGCCTCGCATGCGGCGTGGTGAAGACCTCCTCGGTCGGGATGTTGGGGTTGCAGGTGATGCCGTTCTTGGCGGTCGAGGCGCCGCCCATCCACTCATGGCCATCGGCCAGCCCGACCGTCAGGTCGGTGCCCGGTCCGGTGAAGTGCAGCGCATGGAAATTGTGGCCGTTGAGCCATTCGGTGCGGCCGCGCAATGCCGCATTGTGCGCCTTCCAGTTGGCGATCGGATCCTCGACGTCGACGCGCGAAGCGGAGAAGATGGCGTCCGCCAGCTTCGCCACGGCGACATCGTCGGGCTCGCCCGGAAACACCTGTTTTGCCCAGGCCAGATCCGGATAGGCGACGATGTTCCAGTTGATGTCGAAGCCGGTGATCTTCTCCAGCGCCGGCTGGTAGGCCATCGAATTGGCCTTGTTGGCGCGCGCCACCTTCGCCGGATCCTGCGCCGACAGCAGCGAGGGATCCTCGCCGCGCACGGCGAGCCTCGCCGCATTGTTGGAAAAGGCCTTCGCCATGCCTTCATAGAGCCAGCCGGCGGCGCGGTCGAAGCCGGCGTCGGCGCCAAAACGGTAACGCGCCAGCGTCATCTCGTCGTCGTTGAAGATCGGCGTCACCAGTCCGGCGCCGGCCTTGTAGGCATGCTCGACGATGCGCCTTGTCAGCGGCAGCGCCGCGATCGAGGAGGTCAGTACCAGGTCCTGTCCGGGCTGCAATTGAAGCCCGATCTTGATGGCGACCTCCGCTAGCCTGTCGAGCTTCACCGGGTCGATCGTTGCGGAAACGCGGCGCGAATGTGTGGTCATGATCCTGCCTGTCGTCGTGGGATGTCTGATTGAACATAGAACGGTGCCGCGGTGCTTTCCACCGCGATCGCGCCGCTGGGCTCCGCGACCGACGATCCGAACCGTGCCATCGTCGCCGCGATCTCTTCCTTGATCCAGATTTTGAAGTCCCGGACCTTGCGGCTTTCGGCCTTGGTGGTGGACGTCACCAGCCAGTAGCCGAGTCCGCTCTGGGCGCGGATTCGGAACGGCGCCACCAGCCGCCCATCGGCCAGCGCGTCCGCTGTCAGCAATTGCCAACCCAGCATCACGCCATGGCCCGCGATCGCCGATTCCAGGCACAGCATCGGGTCGGTGAAGCGCGCGCCTTTCTGGAAGGTGACGGCTTGAACGCCGGCGGCCGCGAACCAGCTCTCCCAGCTGATCATCGCCCGCTCGTCGGTGATGGCGCAGGTCCGCGCAAGGTCGCCGATCGACTTCAGTTTTCTTGCAATGTCAGGTGCGCAGACCGGGAAGACTTCCTGCGCCAGAAGCAGCTCCGCCTTTCCACCCGGCCATTTGCCGTCGCCAAGCCGGATGGCAATGTCGATGTCCGAGTGATCGAGATTGGCCAGTCGCACCGACGCATCGATACGCAACAGCACGTTGGGATGCCGGTCGAAGTGCCGCGACAGCCGTGGCAGCAGCCATTTGGAGGCAAAGGCCGGTGCTGCCGAAACGACCAACGTGCATTGGGTCGCCTCGTCGGCCAGCGCCACGGCCTGGGCAAGCTCGCGAAATCCAGCGCCGAGGCGGGCCGCGAAGATGGCGCCGAATTCGGTCAGGACGAGACCGCTTGTCGTGCGCTCGAACAGTGCCTGGCCGAGCTGTTTTTCGGTGCGGCTGATCTGCTGGCTGACGGCGCTGACGGAAACGTTGAGTTCGCTGGCGGCCGCCGCGAGCGAGCCGAGACGGGCGACGGTTTCCACGGCGCGAAGGCCGTTGAGATGAACGCGGTTGAGCATGGCCATTTGAGATTTTCTAAACCGATCCGGCCGAAATCTCAATTGAAAGAGATATAGAAACGGCGGACTTTATCGATGGAGACAGGCCCCATGGAGCCGGAAATGCTGAGCATGTTGTCGTCGCTGAAGGTCCTGTTCGCCACCACTTCGTCGGATGACGCGCGCTGCGACATCGATACGCTGAGCTGGCTGACCGATCCGCTTGCCCATCCCGCGCTGGATGCGATGTCGGAGCGCGAGCTCGGCGACGTGCCGTTCCACTTGACGGCGCGTCGGACCGTGCATGAGATCGTTTCACTGAATGCCGGTTGCGGCGGGCGCTGCTGAGCGCGCAATCCGGCACTGGCCCAACACAAGGCGGATTGTTTCACCCGCCCGCACATTTATTGTGCACTGCAATGACATCGGCCGCATCGACAGCGCTGCGTTACGCCTTCGCCGGCATGATCGCCATGGCCGTGGCCATGGGCATCGGCCGCTTCGTCTATACGCCGATCCTGCCCGGCATGATGGAGGAACTGCATCTGTCGCCGGCCGATGCCGGCTGGATCGCCTCGGCCAACTATCTCGGCTACCTCGTCGGCGCGTTGGTGGCGGCGGGCAACTGGGCGCATGGACGCGAGCGTTTGCTGATGCTGGCCGCCCTCGGTGCCAGCGCCGTTCTGGCCGCCTTGATGGGGCTGACCGACGCCATGGCCGTCTTTCTCGCCATCCGTTTTCTGGCCGGCCTGGCCAGCGCTTTCGTCATGGTGTTCATGGCCAGCATCGTTTTCAGCCATATCGCTGAGGCCGGGCGCGGCGATCTGCAGGCCTGGCATTTCGGCGGCGTTGGCCTCGGCATCGCGATATCGGCGGCGATGATGGCCGTGCTGGTCACCGAACACGCCGGGTGGGCGCAGGGCTGGCTGTGGTCGGGCGCGATTTCGGCTTGCGGCTTCGTCGCCGTGGCGTTGCTGGCGAACCAGGGTCCGCTCACCAATGGCGAAGCCCTCCCTGAACCGGGGCTGCCGAAAGACCGGTCGCTGATCAAGGTGATCGTCGCCTATGGCCTGTTCGGTTTCGGCTATGTGGTGACGGCGACCTTCCTCGTCGCAATCGTCAGGCAAGGCGGCGGCAGCCGCGTCTTCGAGGCCGTGGTGTGGATGGCTGCCGGCCTTGCCGGTTTTCCTTCGGTCTGGCTGTGGCAGAAGATAGCGGCGCGGATCGGGCTCTATGCCGCCTATGCCTTGGGATGCTTCGTCGAAGTTGTCGGCGTTACCGCGAGCGTCGCCACCGGCGGGCGCACGGGGCCGCTGCTTGGGGGCGTGCTGCTCGGCGGCACCTTCATTGCCATCACGGCACTTGGCCTGCAGGCGGCGCGGCGGCAGGCGCCAGGGTCGCCCCGGCGCATCTTTGCCCTGATGACCGCCTCCTTCGGCCTTGGCCAGATCATCGGCCCGATCGCGGCCGGACTTTTGGCTCAGGCGTCGGGCGATTTCTTCCTAGCCTCCATCGTCGCCGCGGCCGTCCTGGTCGTCTCCGGCGCCGTCACATGGTCGGCCGCGCCAAAATCGCCATGATTGTGGTCTTGCTCTGCGCCTGAGATCGGGCAGGCATTTTCTTTCCCCCTAATGTGTGACCTTATGCCCGCCTAAGTCACCTGATTTGCGCATAGATCGAGGAATTCGCCACAGTGTTCGTATCCTTCTTCCCGCAGCCGAAGCTCTTCTTCTCTTCGGCCGCCATCTGGAGCCTTGCGGCAATCCTGTTCTGGTTTTTCGGCGGGGAGCAATTGGGGGCGGTTTTCGGCATGCCGCCGGCAGCCGCCGGTGCGGCGCCCATCATCGGCATCGCCGTGCTGGTGTCGAAACCGTTCCTCTGGTTCTACATCTACTTCGTGCTGTGCGTGGCCATCTTCTATGCGTTCTGGAGCTGGTATTCTCCGCACCCATGGCAGCGCTGGTCGATCCTGATGACGGCGGTCATCCTGTTCTTCATCTATTTCAACGTGCAGGTCAGCGTCGCCGTCAACGCCTGGTACGGCCCGTTCTTTGACTATGTACAGGGGTTGATGTCGGGGACCGGAAAGTCGACGAATGCCGAGTTCTACACCGGATTGGCCGACTTCTCATGGCTGGCGCTGGTCGGCATGAACGTGCAGGTGGTCAATGCCTTCATCGTCAGCCACTGGATCTTCCGCTGGCGCACGGCCATGAACAATTACTTTATCGAGAACTGGACCAGGCTGCGCCATATCGAGGGCGCGTCGCAGCGTATCCAGGAAGACACGATGCGGTTCTCGCAGATCATGGAGGATCTCGGTTCCAGCTTCGTCCAGTCGATCATGACACTGATCGCCTTCCTGCCGGTCATGATCCAGCTGCAGGCCCATATCAGCGAACTGCCGATCATCGGCGCGATCCCGCAGCCATTGGTGGTCGCGGCACTTGCCTGGTGTCTGTTCGGCACCATCTCGGTGATGGTTGCCGGCATGAAGCTTCCGGGGCTGCAGTTCCGCAACCAACGCGTCGAAGCCGCCTACCGCAAGGAACTGGTCTATGGCGAGGACCATGTGGACAGGGCGCAACCCGCCACCACCGCCGAGCTGTTCGCCAATGTCCGGCACAACTATTTCAGGCTGTATTTCCACTACATCTATTTCAACGTCGTCCGGTACACCTACCTGCAGGCCGACAACATTTTCTCGCTGTTGATCCTGGGGCCGTCGCTGGTCGCGCATAAGATAACGTTCGGTGCGCTGAACCAGATCTCCAACGCGTTCGGCAAGGTGACAGGTTCGCTGCAATTCCTGTTGACCTCCTGGTCGACAATTGTCGAACTGCAGTCGGTGCACAAACGTCTGCGCGCCTTCGAGGCGACGCTGCTGGGCGAGCCGTTGCCTGATATCGATCAGCGCTATCTGGCAAGGCAGGGCGCCGAGGATCCGGCTTGAGAATGCTCTGACGAAACGGGGTTGGCGGCTCAGCCGCCAACCGAGGCCTGCTTCTGGACGCCATCCTGCCGCGAAAGATAGTCGCGAAAACTGATGCATTCGACATCTGATTTGACGCAGGCCTCGCCGGCAAAGCGCTCCAGCGCATTCCAGTAGGCGCCGTCATTCATCAGCGTGAAGTGGAAGCCGAGTTCCAGCGGAATGCGCCTGCCCTGATATTGCGTGTCGAAGGCAGCGCGAAACGCCTGATAGGTCCGGTCGGCGAACTCGCCGGCCTTGCTCGGCCGCTCGAAGCCGCCGGAATGCCTGACATAGAGATTGTAGTCCATGGCGATCACCGGCCGCGATGTCGGTCCCTCCGGGATTTGCGGCAGGGAAAAACGGGTGATGCCGCCGACGGTCGGCGGCAGGGCAGGGCCCTTTGAAACACCGCTGGCATCGAACTGATAGCCGGCAGTCGGCAGTGCCTCGTAAAGCGCCTTGCTTGTCGACAGATACGGCGCCCGGAAACCCACCACCGTATGCCGCGCGAAATCACGCCAGCCCTCGGGTTCGGGCGCAATGCCGTTGATCGCATAGGCGTGCTCGAGAATGTGCTCGAATGAGGCGAACTCTTTCAGCCAGTCGGCCTTGGTCCAGTCCTTGCCGTCGAAATGGCCGCAGGCGTGGCTGGCGATGTCGTGACCTTCATGGGCGGCGAGGCCGATCTGTTCCAGCCTCTCGGCCACTTCCTGCCTGGAGGCGGCAAAGCCGATGTTGGATTTGCCCGCGCTCTTGCCCGGCGGAGTGTATTGGCCGCGTGTCTCGGGCGACAGCAGGAAGACGCATGACACGAAATAGGTGAAATGCGCGCCGGTGCGCTGGGCCAGCGCCCGGCTGCGCTTCCACTGCGAGATGTCGCGCGCGCTGTCGAAGGAGATGATGACGACCTGCTTCGGCCTTGCCGGTGCTGGTGGCGCGGGCGGATCGGCCAGGGCCGCGCCGGCAGCGGCGAGCGAGGCAAACGAGAACGCAGCAACGCGGGACAAACAAGGCATCGGCAAATTCAAGCTCTCCGGGTGATCGGCAGGCCGCTATCGCGCAAATGTGGCGCCGGTGCGATTGGGGTTTTCGTGGGTTTGCCCCGGCAATAGCCGATTTTCCGCTCGAACCCCTTCCATGCCGACAAAATTTCGCTAAAACGCGGGCTCATGAACCGCCCCGGCCCGGGGCAGGAATGGTTTGATTGATGTCCGACGACAGTTTTATCCGTGAAGTCAATGACGAGATGCGTCGCGAACAGGCGCAGAAGCTGTGGGACCGTTTTGGCCCGGCCTTGCTCGTGATTGCCGTCCTGGTGGTGCTCGGCACCGCCGCCTTCGTTGGCTATCGCTATTGGGACGAGACGCGCGCCAACCGCTCCGGCGATGCTTTCTCGCAGGCGTTGAAGCTTGCCAATGATGGCAAGAGCGATGACGCGCTGGCCGCGCTCGATCAACTGGAGAAGGATGGCTACGGCGCCTATCCGCTGCTCGCCCGCATGCGCGCCGCGACCGTCAAGGCCAACAAGGGCGACGTCGATGCCGCCGTCAAGGATTTCGACGATGTCGCCGCCGACACCGCCATCCCCCAGGGCCTGCGCGACATGGCGCGGCTGAGGGCGGCGCTCCTGCTCGTCGATCACGGCACCTTCGCCGACGTGTCGAGCCGCGTCGAGGCGCTGACATCGGACACCAACGCGCTGCGCCACAGCGCGCGCGAGGCGCTCGGGCTTGCCGCCTGGAAGGAAGGCAAGACCCAGGACGCGCTGAAACTGTTCGACCAGATCGCCTCCGATGACGGCGCCCCGCGCAACGCGCGCGAGCGGGCGACCTTGATGTCCGAACTGATCCGCGGGTCGGGCAGTGCGTCGTGACCTTCAAAGTCGCCATCATCGGCAGGCCTAACGTCGGCAAATCGACGCTTTTCAATCGGCTGGTCGGAAGGAAGCTGGCGCTTGTCGACGACACGCCGGGCGTCACCCGTGACCGCCGTGTCCATGCCGCCAAGCTTTACGATCTGCATTTCGATGTCATCGACACCGCGGGCTTCGAGGATGCCGGCGCCTCGACCCTGCCGGGTCGCATGCGCGCGCAGACCGAAATCGCCATCCGCGAGGCGGATCTGATCTTCTTCACGGTCGACGCCAAATCCGGCCTGCTGCCGGATGACAGGACCTTTGCCGAGATCGTGCGCAAATCCGGCAGGCCTGTCGTGCTGGTCGCCAACAAGGCCGAGGCAAAGGGCGCGCAGGGCGGCATGCTGGAAGCCTGGGAGCTCGGGCTTGGCGAGCCGATCCCGGTTTCGGCCGAGCACGGCCAAGGCATGCCCGACCTTCGCGACGCAGTCATCGAAGCCCTGGGCGAGGCTCGGGCTTTCGGCGAGGATGAAGACGGCGACGACGAAGAAGCCGCCGCCAGCGAAGTGCTGATCGGCGAGGACATCGCCGATCCGGATGCCGAGCCGGCCTATGACGACACCAAGCCGATGCGCATCGCCGTCGTCGGCCGGCCGAACGCCGGCAAATCGACGCTGATCAACGCACTGATCGGCGAGGAACGGCTGCTGACCGGACCGGAGGCGGGCATCACCCGCGATTCCATCTCCGTCGACTGGGACTGGCGCGGCCGCCGCATAAAACTGTTCGACACGGCCGGCATGCGCCGCAAGGCCAGGATCCACGAGAAGCTGGAAGTGATGTCGGTGCAGGATGGCTTGCGCGCCATCCGCTTCGCCGAGATCGTCATCATCGTGCTCGATGCCACCATTCCCTTCGAGAAGCAGGATCTGCAGATCGCCGACCTGATCATCCGCGAGGGCCGGGCGCCGGTGATCGCCTTCAACAAATGGGACCTCATCGACAACCCGCAGGAGCTGTTGGCCGAATTGCGTGAGAAGACCGAGCGGCTCTTGCCGCAGGCGCGCGGCATCCAGGCCGTGCCGGTCTCGGCCGAGACCGGACGCGGCCTCGACAAGCTGATGGATGCGGTGCTGAAGACGCACAAGGTCTGGAACAGCCGTGTTTCGACCGGCAAGCTCAACCGCTGGCTCGAAGCCATACTGACGCATCATCCGCCGCCCGCTGTCGCCGGGCGCCGGTTGAAGGTCAAATATGTCACCCAGGCCAAGACGCGGCCGCCGGGCTTCGTGGTCCAGTGTTCGCGGCCGGATGCGATGCCGCAAAGCTATGTCCGTTATCTCTCGAACAGCCTGCGCGAAGCCTTCGACATGCCGGGCGTGCCGATCCGCATCGCGTTGAGGACGTCCGACAACCCCTTCGCCGGCCGGGCGAAGAAGCGCTGAGGCTCGGGCGGCAACGCTTAAGCGACTTTCAGCCGGTTCTCTTTCGTGTCGGCGCCCTCGGGCAACGCCTCGAACGCCGATTGCACCAGGATGTCGGCCAGCCGCGCCGCGACCGGATCGAGCTCGGCATCCTTCTGATGCAGGTGCAGCGCCATCTTCGGCAGCGGCGGCAGTCCGAGCACTCCGGGCGCGAGCGCCCTGACATTCGCGGGCAGGCCGATATCGGTGCGGATCGTCAGCCCGAGGCCTGCCGCCACCGCCGCCCATATGCCGCCAAGGCTGGGGCTGGAGAACGCCATGCGCCAGGGGCGCCCGGCACGATCCAGCGTCTCGGTCGCCACGGTGCGCAGCAGGCAAGGCGCCTCGAACACAACCAGTTGCAGCGCCTCGTCGGTGTGGGGGCCTGCCTCCATCGGTTTTGCCGGGCCGATCCAGCGCGCCTGCACGTCGGCGACATGCCGGCTGTAGGGCAGCGTCGTGCCATCATGCCAGGCGAGCGCGATATCGAGGTTGCCGGAAAGAACACGCTCGGCCAATTCGTGGCTGCGCCCGATCCGTGCTTCGATCCGAACCTTGGGATGGGCGCGGGCGAAGCGCCCGAGCACGTCCGGCAACACGGCCTCGCCGAAATCCTCCTGCAGGCCGAGCCGCACCCAGCCCTCCAGTTCGACATCGCGGATGGCCAAGACTGCCTCGTCATTGATCTCGATCAGGCGCCGCGCGTAGCCGAGCATCGTCTCGCCGGCTTCGGTCAGTGACAGGCCGCGACCCGCCTTGCGGAAGATCGGCGTGTCGGCCTGCTCCTCCAGTTTCTTCAGCTGTGCGCTGACGGCGGAGGTTGAGCGGCCAAGCCGTTCGGCTGCCCTGGCGAAACTCCCGAGCTCCATGCCGGTGACGAAAGTCCTCAGCACGTCGAGATCGAATGTGACGCGTCGCATGGTATCGTCCTTATTTACAGGATTATTGATCAAAAACTTCCTGATTTTATGGATGAAGCTATGGCGCTACATCCCTCCCGTCAAGGTCGCTCGACCGGCGTCACGGGAATGGAACTATGTCTGCCACCGTCATTCGCAACGATTGCCAGCCATCCGGACGAGGCGCCGCCATCACCGCGGCCGGCCGGACCTTCGGGCCTAGCCATCGCTGGAAGGTCCTGGGCATCGGGGTTGCCGCGAATGCCGGGTTTTCGGCCACTTTCTCGGGCATACCGGCAACGGCGGTCGTGCTTCGCCAGGGCTATCATTTGAGCAATGCCGAACTCGGCCTGGCGCTTGGCCTGCTCGGGCTGGGCGTTGCGCTCAGCGAACTGCCGTGGGGTCTGCTCACCGACCGCTGGGGGGATCGCCGCGTGCTTCTGATCGGGCTTGGCGCGACGGCGGCGTGGCTGCTTGCGATGGCGATGCTCGTCGTGCCGACAAGGTCAGGCATTCCCGATGTCACACTGCTGGCGGCAAGCCTGCTCGTCACGGGACTGCTCGGCGGCAGTGTCAACGGCTCGAGCGGCCGCGCCATCATGGCCTGGTTCCGGGAGAATGAGCGCGGCTTTGCCATGAGCATCAGGCAGACGGCGGTGCCGCTCGGCGGCGGCCTCGGCGCGCTTGTCCTGCCTTCGCTTGCCCTGGCTTTTGGTTTTGCCGCGGTGTTCGGGCTTCTGGCGGCGGCATCCGCTCTCTCGGCACTGTTTGCCTGGCGTTGGCTGCACGAACCGCCGACAGCGGGTGAAGGCCACGCTGTCTTGTCTGATGGACCGGCGCCGTTGCGCAACGTCGAGGTCTGGCGCATCTCGACCGCGATCGGCCTGCTCTGCTTTCCGCAGGTGGCGGTCCTCACTTTCGCGTCGGTATTCCTGCACGACTTCGCCGGACTTGGCACGACGGCGATCAGCGCCAGCCTCGCCGCGGTCCAGGTCGGCGCCATGGTCATGCGCGTCTGGAGTGGCCGCTTTACCGACCGCCACGGCACCGTCGTCAGTTTCTTCGCTTGTGCAGTGCGCTGAGCGCGCTGGCCTTCGTGATGCTCTGGGTGCTGGTTCTGGCCGTTCCCGCAATGCCTGGCAGCCAATCCCTCCTGATCGCAGTCCTGCCCCTGGTGCTCGTCGTCGCCGGCATCTCGGTCTCCGCC
Organism: Mesorhizobium sp. ES1-3; assembly: GCF_020164795.1. Classification (NCBI taxonomy): domain Bacteria; kingdom Pseudomonadati; phylum Pseudomonadota; class Alphaproteobacteria; order Hyphomicrobiales; family Phyllobacteriaceae; genus Mesorhizobium; species Mesorhizobium sp. ES1-3. The sequence goes on along the minus strand of NZ_JAIUGW010000001.1, from coordinate 30,641 downwards.
TGGCACGGCGTTGCCTATACCGAGCTTGCCACGCTGGCCGGTGCCGGCCATGTCGGAACGGCACTCAGCCTTGCCAACAGCTTTGTCTTCGTCGGCTTCTTCCTGGTTCCGGTGGCCATTCCAGGGCTGTTGCACCTCTGGTCATGGCCCGGCGTCTGGCTGTCGGCCGCCGCCTGCGCCCTGGTCGCCTGGCCGATCTTCCTGAGGCGGACCTGAGCGCTCTCGCCGCAAAACCGCCCGACTTCGAAGCCACGACCTCCAACCGAATGGGAAAACCCGACCGATCCCGTTAACGTCCCATCAAGGTTAATGCATCATTTTGCTCTCCAGTGGGGTCAGTTGCGTTCCTGGAGAGAGTTCCGTGCATCGACGTGTGTTGAAGCGGCTGATGGCCGCCGCCGGTGAGAAACGCAGCCTTGTGTCTCCGTTCATCATCGGCCTCGGCATCTGGATCGGCTTCCCGACCGTCGCCGCCTACCAGGACATGACAAGCCTCGTTTCCGGCCTCGAAGCGCCGACGCGCTGGAACTCCTATGTCGAGAAATCGGTCGCCGGTTCGGTCCACGCGGCCGAGATGCCGTTCGTCGATTCCGACATCACCGGCTCGATCTCGGGTTCCGGCGTTCGCCTTCCCGGTATCGGCTCCGTCTCGTTCCGTGGCAAGGGCGGCAAGGTCAGCGGGTCGCCCGACGAGGATCGCGTCGTGCGCGCCGACAAGAAGGGCCGCATCGTCCAGGTCTCTCCGGTGGCGCCGCCGAAGAACTTCAATGCCGGCTCGATCTTCCAGCGGACCTCCTCGCTGATGCGGCCGAGCATGGACAGCGACCTGAAAATGGCCTTCGCCAAGCCTCAGATCAAAGGCAAGGAAATCCAGATCGCCGCCGCATTCCACGCGCGTGAGGACAAGAAGCCGGATCCCGGCGTACCGGCCATGCTTGCCGCCTTGGTCAACAACGACCATCCCGATGTGCTTGCGACCGCCTATGCGCAATCCGCGCCGGACTATGCCAAGGCCTCCCCCTTTGAAGCCCTGCTCCAGGACGAGCAGCCCAACAGCGGCCGCTTCATTCCGCCGATGGCCAAGGGCGATCACGCCTGGATCCAGAATCCGCTTCCGGCCAGCGTCTTCTCCAAGCCGGAGCAGAAATGCCTGGCCAACGGCATCTATTTCGAGGCACGCGGCGAAGCCGTGCGCGGTCAGGCCGCCGTTGCCCAGGTGATCCTCAACCGGGTCCGCAATCCCGCCTATCCCAATTCGATCTGCGGCGTCGTCTATCAGAACGACAGCTGGTTCAACCGCTGTCAGTTTTCATTCGCTTGCGACGGCAGAAAGAAGCGCATCGACAATCCTGTCGCCTACAAGACCGCCCAGGATGTCGGCATGGCCGTCACCGCCGGCAAGATATTCATTCCGGAAGTAGGATCGTCCACCCACTATTATGCCAACTATGTCCATCCGGGCTGGGCGCGCACGATGCAGAAGATGACCAAGATCGGCCTGCATATCTTTTACCGGACCTATGGTGGCGGCTGGAGCTGAGCGGCCCGCTGGTCACCGCTCTTTTTGGCCGGTCGCACCGTCGATCGGAGAGCCATTGTCCGGGGGATTCGCGCGGCGCATCCGCCCGATCGCAAAGGGCACGATGTCGCACCTTTCTAATCCATTGATTTTACTATCTAAAATACACAACGTGGAAGTTCCGTCCGTGGCTTGACGGGCGCAAACCCTCTAACTATGTTGCCGGCGACTTTAGAAGCGGACGGACGGTGACGGTCTGCCCGGGCAGGGGGGTTGCGATGGCCGAAAAAAAAGGGCCAGACGGAACCGGAGAAACCGGCCGCGGCAAAGAGCATGACCCCGAAATCCGCGACGACGATCTTGAGCGCCGTCGGCGTGAACTTGGAGCATCGCTTGCGACAAGGCTGCCGAACCGGCTCGAGGGGAAAGACGACGCGAAACCAGTGACCGGATACGGTCAGGCGATCAAACTATCCAGCGAGTTTATCGCCGGGGTGGTGGTGGGCGCCGGCATCGGCTGGATCATCGACCGTATGGCGGGGACATCGCCGTGGGGTCTGATCGTTTTCCTGCTGCTTGGTTTTGGCGCCGGCGTGCTCAATGTCATGCGTTCGGCTGGCGTTGTGGCGGAATTCGGACAAGGTGCGAAGCCGCGCCGTGACCGGGACGACAGCAAATGACCGCCTTCAGGCGGCATTTGGAAATAGCCGCTCATGCGGCAATGGTAATTTAGCCGTACGCGGCATTGACGGGGTTTGAACGTGGCAGCTGACAAGGTCGATCCGATCCACCAGTTCCATATCATCAAGCTGGTTCCGATCGAGATCGGCGGCTTTGATCTGTCTTTCACCAATTCCGCCCTGTTCATGGTCGCGACCGTGGTCGTTGCCGCTGCATTCCTGCTTCTGACGACGTCGAGCCGCAGCCTGGTGCCCGGCCGGCTGCAGTCGGTTTCCGAGATGGCTTACGAGTTCGTCGGCAATATGCTGCGCGATGCCGCCGGCACGCAGGGCATGAAATTCTTCCCCTTCGTATTCTCGCTGTTCATGTTCGTGCTGGTCGGCAATCTGCTCGGCCTGTTCCCCTATTTCTTCACCATCACCAGCCACATCATCGTCACCTTCGGTTTGGCCATCATGGTGATTGGCACCGTGATCGTCTATGGTTTCATGAAGCACGGCCTTGGCTTCCTGAAGCTTTTCGTGCCGAAAGGCGTGCCCCTCTTGATGATGGTGCTCGTCGTTCCGATCGAGGTGATTTCCTTCGTGTCGCGCCCGGTCAGCCTCTCGGTTCGTCTGTTCGCGAACATGCTCGCCGGCCACATCACGCTGAAGGTGTTTTCAGGGTTTGTCGTGAGCCTCAGCGCGCTGGGCGCACTTGGCATTGCGGGTTCGATCCTGCCGCTGGCCATGGCGGTGGCGTTGACGGCGCTCGAATTGCTGGTGGCGGCCTTGCAGGCCTACGTCTTTGCGGTGCTGACCTGCATGTACCTGAACGACGCCCTGCACCCCAGTCACTAAATTTCACCAGTCACTAAATTTCACCGGCGCGTGACGCCAACTACAAACTGCAACGACAACGGAACCACAAGGAGTTTGACATGGAAGTAAATGCAGCAGCTGCAATCGGCGCCGGCATCGCTTGCCTGGGCATGGGTGGCGCGGGCATTGGCCTCGGCAACATCTTCGGCAGCTATCTCTCGGGCGCGCTGCGCAATCCGTCGGCTGCCGATGGTCAGTTCGGCCGCCTGATCTTCGGTTTCGCCGTGACCGAAGCCCTGGGCATCTTCTCGCTCCTGATCGCGCTTCTCCTGGTGTTCAAGTAAGAACCACGGGCTGACGAAGGGGGGCGCATAGTGCGACCTTACCTTATGGACAGGGGAATGAGATGTTTGTGACATCTGCCTTTGCGCAAGAGACCGCGCCCGCCGCGACGGAAGGCGACACGCACTCCGGCACCGGCGTGCCTGCCGAGGCGCACGGCACGTTCCCGCCATTCGATCCGGCGACGTTTCCGTCGCAGCTTCTGTGGCTGGCGGTCACTTTCGGGCTGTTCTACCTCTTCCTGAAGAGGGTGGTGATGCCGCGCGTCGGCGGCATCATCGATGTTCGCAACGACCGCATCAGCCAGGATCTCGACCAGGCAGCCAAATTGAAGGGCGAGGCCGATGCTGCAGTTGCTGCTTACGAGCAGGAACTGGCGGAAGCCAAGAAGAACGCGAACTCGATCGGCCAGCAGGCCAGCGATGCGGCCAAGGCGGAAGCCGAGACCGCGCGTAAGAAGATCGAGGCCGCGCTCGACGCCAAGCTTGGCGAGGCCGAGGCACGCATTGCTTCCATCAAGGCCAATGCCATGAAGGAAGTCGGCGGCATCGCCGAGGACACCGCTTCGGCGATCGTCGAGGCACTCGTTGGCGGCAAGGCCAGCAAGGCCGAGATCGCGGCCGCGGTCAAATCCGTGGCCCGGTGAGGAGCGCATCATGGACGCTACATCTCTCGCAACGCTCTGGGCCACGATTGCCCTGATCATCTTCCTGGCCATCGCCGTCTACATCAAGGTGCCCGGCATGATCGCCAAGGCGCTCGACGCCCGCGCCGCCAGGATCAGCAGTGAGCTCGACGAGGCACGCAAGCTGCGGGAAGAAGCCCAGCAACTGCTCGGCCAGTACAAGAAGAAGCGCAAGGAAGCCGAGCAGGAGGCTGCCGACATTGTCGCGGCCGCCAAGCGCGAGGCCGAACTGCTGGCCGCCGATGCCCACAAGAAGACCGAGGACTACGTTGCCAGGCGCACCGCGCTTGCCGAACAGAAGATCGGCCAGGCCGAGCGCGAAGCGATCGGCGAAGTGCGCGCCAGGGCCGTCGACATCGCTGTCGAGGCGGCACGCGCATTGCTCGGCGCCAAGGTTGACGCCAAGGCCGGAGCCGACCTGTTCAAGTCCGCGCTCCAGGATGTGAAGGCCAAGCTGAACTGAGCTGACGACTCCGAGTAAATCAAAGCCGCCTGGGAAACCTGGCGGCTTTTTTGTTGTGCGGTGCGTCAACGGGGCAATCTACCTGCTCGTCGGGGAGATGCCCGGCAGGGCAGAGGGGGCGCAAAGGATCGCCAGCGGTTTGATTTTCATCCGCCGCATAGAGTGAAATTTACCGAGGAACCTGGGCGCGACCGATTGACCGATTGATAGGCTGGCGGGACAGCGCCCCCCTCTGTCCTGCCGGACATCTCCCCCACAAGGAGGGAGATCGGCCGACACCGCTGCTTTCGCCAAACTCCAAGAAATAGCGTCGTCGCTCAGTCCAGCCCGGCGAAGCTTTCTTCTTCTTCCATCACCTCGGCGCCACCCAGCCGGAGCGGCGCAAACGAGGTGCGGTGTAGCCGCGCCACCGGCCCATGCGCCTCGATCGCCGTGCGGTGCCGGACCGTGGCGTAGCCCATATGGACTTCGAAGCCGTAGCGGTCGTGATGATTGCCGCAGCCGCACATCATGCGGTCGCGCATGACCTTGGCCACGATCGAGGCTGCGGCGATCGATTGCGAGCGCTGGTCGCCCTTGATCAGCGCGCGGCCCTCGCACGGCAGTCCTGGCGGCACGTCGCGCCCGTCCGCGAGCGCGAGCTTCGGTTGAACCGACAGTCCGACCAGGGCGCGTCGCATTGCTTCCAGGCTCGCCTTGAGGATGTTGCTGCCGTCTATGCCCTCGGCGCTGATCGAGGCCATGGAGACCGCCTGCGCGGAGCCAAGAATGCGCAGGAACAGCGCTTCACGCTGCAAATGGCTAAGCCGCTTGGAATCGTCGAGCCCTTCGGGAATGTTGGCGGGGTCGAGTACCACTGCCGCGGCGACGACCGGTCCGGCCAACGGGCCACGGCCGGCCTCGTCCATCCCCGCGACCGGCCACAGGCCGTCGGCCATCGCCTTCGTCTCGAAGGAGAAATCGGGTTTCTCGACGATTTCGAAGAGAAGCGGAGAATCAGAACGCGCGCGAGCCATGTTGCGGCGAGGTTCGCATCGGCTCCGATTCTCCGCAAGTCCCTCCGGGTCGGGTGGGGCGCCGGACCGGGAGGGCACCGTCTGCAGGCCGGGGCAGGCCGGACGGGATTTTTTCGCCACGGCGGCAATAAACAGCCGCGGCGATTGTCGGTTCAGAGCAGCATCAACTGCTCCTGGTCCTTGCCGGCGGCGACGAACTGGTCGGTCCGCAGCGTGCGTCGTTCGGCATTGAGGCCGAGCCGCTTGGCGGTGATCTCGAAGCGCCGGCCGATCTGCCAGGCATAGGGTCCGGCGCCCTTCATGCGCTTGCCCCATTCCGAATCGTAGTCCTTGCCGTCGCGCATCGAACGGATCAGCGACATGACGTGACGATAGCGGTCGGGATAGTGGCGCAGCAGCCAGTCCTTGAAGATCGGGCTGACCTCCAGCGGCAGGCGCAGCACCACATAGCCAGCCTCGCGCGCACCGGCATGGTGTGCCGAGTCGAGGATGCGTTCCATCTCCTGGTCGGTCAGGCCCGGAATGATTGGCGCCACCATCACCGAAGCGGGTATACCGGCATCCGAAAGCTGCCTGATCGCCTCCAGCCGCTTGGTCGGTGTCGAGGCGCGGGGTTCCATCGTCCTTGCCAGCATGCGGTCGAGCGTCGTCACCGACAGCGCCACCTTGGCGAGCCCGCGCTCGGCCATGCGCGACAGAATGTCGATGTCGCGTACCACCAGGGCCGATTTGGTGACGATGCCGACCGGATGACCGCGTGCCTCCAGCACTTCGAGGATTTCGCGCATGATCCGGTACTGCTTCTCGATCGGCTGGTAGGGATCGGTGTTGGTACCGATGGCGATGGTGCGCGGCTGGTAGCCGTCTTTCGACAACTCCTTGTCGAGCAGGCGTGCCGCATCCGGCTTGGCGAACAGCTTGGATTCGAAATCCAGGCCCGGAGACAGGCCCATGAACGAGTGAGTCGGCCGGGCGAAGCAATAGACGCAACCGTGCTCGCAGCCGCGATAGGGATTGATCGACCGGTCGAAGGAGATGTCGGGCGATTCGTTGCGGGTGATGATGGTGCGCGGCTTCTCCACCTGCACCTCGGTCTTGAACGGAGGCAGTTCCTCCAGCGAACTCCAGCCGTCGTCGAAGACATGCCGGCTGACGGGTTCGAACCGGCCTGACGGATTGATGCCCGCCGACCGGCCACGGTTGCGGTCCGGACGGACCCGCATGCCACTCTGCTCGATCATCGCGTTGGCCATCTCGGCTCGTCCTGCTCCGAAGGCCGCAATGTCGGCGCGCATGATCGGTTCCATCTTCGCCCGCTCCCAGGGACTGTCCATGTTGTGTCGAATCGCTCTGCTCATGAAATTATTCCTATTTTGTCGATGAGAACAAAGCAAGAACTTTCTATGGTGCGCTGCAAAAACTGGCGTCGGTCAACGCTTTCCGCTATTCGGCTCACGATGCTTAGTGTTCTCATCGAAACGCATAATGACGAGGAGGGGCTCGTCCGCACGCTGGCGACGCTGATTGGCGGCGCGGTCGAGGGCGTGGTGCGCGAGGTCGTCGTCTGCGACACCGGCTCCACCGACCACACGCATCGCGTCGCCGAGCATGCCGGCTGCCACTATGTGGGGAGCGGCGGCATCGCCGCCGGCATAAGACAGGCCAAGGGTGACTGGTTGTTGCTGCTGGAGCCTGGGGCGAGGCTGGCAGAGGGCTGGATCGACGCGGTCGTCGCCCATACGGCCAGGCAGACCATGGCCGCCCGGTTCTCGCGAGCGCGGGGCAGCCGTCCGCCGTTCATGGCCCGGGTCTTTTCGGGCAACCGTGCTTTGGCCGACGGGCTGGTGATCAGCAAGCGCCAGGCCGCTTCCTTGTCGAAAAGTGCCGGCAGCGCCGAGGCGCTGGCGCGCGGCCTGGCGACAAGGAAACTCGACGCCGAGATATGGGCGGCGCCGCCGAAGCACGGGCATCGCGCCTCGAAATGATTTTTTGCAACTGCTCTGTCCATTGTGCGTTGCACAAAGACTGACGCGGAGGTAGCCTTACGACGAGGTGGGTGAGTTGGGTTCGGGTCATGCCGCGCGGTAGCCGGTGCGGCATCGGTGGCGCCGTCACAGCCGAGGATCCAATGAAGCTTTCGATTCCTGACAAATCCGGCACTGCCAGTATCGAGGCCATCGCGCGCAATGGCAGCCTGCTGCGGCGCATCGCCGTGCGCGTTCCGACCTATTTCGCGGACCTGCGCGAAAACCCTGCCTGGCTGCCGATGTTCGTGCTGGCGCGCACCATGCCCGGGCGCCGCATGCACTGGCTGGGCGCAAAACGCGCTCGTCCGGTCGACAATGCGGGAAACACGATGTTTGCGGGTGTCGAGCGGAGCACGGTGGTCGATGCGCTACGCTCCCAAGGCCTGTTTTCAGGCCTCGTCCTGCCGGCTGTGATCCATGAAGAGATCGCGCGTTTCGCGGGGCGCACGCCTTGTTTCGGCAATTTCGACCGCCGCCTCGAATTCATGCCGGGCGAGCATGCCGAAGCCGAGAGACGATTGGGCCGCTCGTTGCTCAGCGGGCACTATTTCGAACGCATCCTCGACTGCCCGGCGGCACTCGCCGTACAGCGCGATCCGCTGCTTCTCGACATCGCCGCACATTATCTCGGCGCTCAGGCCAGACTGATCACAACGCGCGTCTGGTGGAGCTTTCCAACTGGCCAGGCCTCGGAAGCCGACAAGAACCTTGCCTCGCTCGGCAAGTATCATTTCGACCTCGACGACTGGCGGATGCTGAAATTCTTCTTCTATCTCAAGCCCGTCGACATCGATACTGGCCCGCACGTCTATGTCAGGGGCAGCCACAACAAACGTGCCATAAAGCATCAGCTCACCCTTCTCGTCGGCCATCCCGCCAAGGAGGTGCTGGACGTTTATGGCGAGCAAAGCCCGGTCACCCTGACCGGGGAGGCGGGTCTCGGCTTCGTCGAGGATCCCTTCGGTTTCCATATGGGCACGGTGCCGGCGCGCACGCCGAGGCTGATGATGGAAGTCGGCTTCGGTGTTTCGCGTCCCTCGCGTCGGCGCTTTCATGGCGAACCGGTCATTCGCTGAAAGCTGATTGTCTGAGGCCGTCTTTCTTGTCGTGACAGCTATATGGCCGTTTCACGAGAAGGTACTTTCGTCCAACATCCGGTTTGGAGTGACCTTTCGAAGACGCCGGTGCCGTTCCACCTTGTAAATGGTGCGTGCCTCGACTCTTATGGAGCGGTCTTCCCGCGCCGCAGATGTTCGTCCAGGCGCGGCATGATCTCGACGAAGTTGCAGGGCATGTGCCGGTAGTCGAGCTGTGCCTCGATGATGCCGTCCCAGGCATCCTTGCAGGCGCCGGGCGAGCCCGGCAGCACGAAGACGAAGGTGGCGTTGACGACGCCGCCGGTCGCCCGGCTCTGGATCGTCGAGGTACCGATCTTGTCGTAGGAGATGCGATGGAACACTTCCGAAAAGCCATCCATGCGCTTTTCGAAGATGGGCTCCAGCGCTTCGGGCGTCACATCGCGTCCGGTGAAACCGGTTCCGCCGGTGGTGATCACGACGTCGATGGCCTTGTCCCGCGACCACGCCAGAACGGTGTCACGGATTTTTTCGCGGTCGTCGGTGACGATGTCGCGGCCGGCCAGGATGTGGCCGGCCCCGGTGATGCGATCGGCCAGCGTCTGGCCGGATTTGTCGTCGGCGAGGCTGCGTGTGTCGGAAACCGTCAGCACCGCGATGCGCACCGGAATGAAGGCACGGCTCTCGTCAATCCTGGCCATCTCACTCAGCCTCCGATGCCATGCTGCGCGTTGCCGCGACGAACCAGCCGGGCTGGCGGCTGCGGATCTCGGCCGCCGCGCGCTTGGCGACATTGCCGGTCTCGAACAGGCCGAAGCATGTCGCGCCCGATCCGGACATTCGCGAAAACCCTGATCCGGCCTTATCAAGCCATGAAAGCGCCCTGCCTATGGCGGGCTGCATCGCAAGGGCGGGCTGCTCGAGATCGTTGCGGGTGATCTCCAGCCAGTTGCGCAGGCTGTGAAACTCGATGCTGCGCGGCAGCGGCGGCAGTGGCTCATTGTCGCGACGGGACAGTGCAGCGAAGATTTCCGCCGTCGAGACCGGTGTGCCCGGATTGACCAGCACCAGACCCAGCGCCGAAAAATCCGGCACCATCGATAGCTCCTCACCGATGCCGCGCGCCAGCAGCGGCTTTGCCGCCAGGCACATCGGCACATCGGCGCCGAGTGAGAGACCGATCCGAGCCAGCTCGGCGTTATCGATGTCCAGGCTCCAGCTGTCGGCCAGCCCGCGCAGCACGGCCGCCGCGTCGCTCGACCCTCCGCCCACGCCGGACGCGACCGGAAGGTTCTTTTCGAGCCTGATGGTCACGGGCGGCGTGCTCCGAGGACCAGCGGCCTGCCGTAACGCGTCGCGTGCCTTCAGCACCAGATTGTCGCCATCGAGCGGAACGTCCGGCGCGTAGCGGCCGGACACGCTGAAATCGTCGCCTTCGGCCGGCGCGATCTCGATCCTGTCGCCAAAGCGCGTGAACACGGCCAGGCTTTCGATGAGATGATAGCCGTCGGGGCGCCTGCCGGTGACGTGCAAGGCAAGGTTTATCTTGGCGGGTGCCGCCCATGTCCGGACACGCGGACCGGATTGCACAGTCTCGATCGCGAGTGAAATGAGGGTCAGTCCTTGGCCAGCCGGTATTCGCCGGTCTTCGGATCCTTGACCAGCGTTCCCATCGTGCCGTTTGCCGCTTGTTTTTCGGTGCGCCGCACCTTGGCCGTCACGCGTTCGGCCTCGCGCACGAAAGTGCGATAGCCGAAATAGGCGGCGATGCCGACGACGGCGAAGAAAATGAGCTGTGGCATGTCCAAACTCCTACCACGCTGGGCCGGTAAGGGCGGCCGGTCGGGTCTTTCGGGCAACCATGCTAGACGCTTTCATGGCTTTTTCAAAGCCCGAAGCGCGCCCACAATGCGCGCTCTTCCGCCGCATCGATGACGCCACTGGCCGCCGCGGCGGCGATATCGGGCGCTGAAAAGCCCCTGCTCGAGCCGAACAGGCCGAAGCGGCCCAACAAACCACGCGGCGCCGTTATCAGCCTGAGTTCGGTCTTCGGACCGAAGCGAGTCTTTAGCACCGTACGCATGTCGCCAAGCGCATCGACGAGGCCAAGTTCCAGGCCTCTCTTGCCGGTCCAGAACAACCCGGTGAACAGGTCCGGATCGTCCGCCAGCTTCGTGCCGCGCCGCTCCTTGACCAGGTCGATGAAGGTCTCGTGCACTTCGAGCTGCAGCACCTTCAGCCGCTCGACGTCTTCCTTCTTCTCGGGCTTGAATGGATCGAGCACCGCCTTGTTCTGGCCGGCGGTGTGGACACGGCGCTCGACGCCGATCTTCTTCATCAGTTCCGGGAAACCGAACGAGGCCGACACCACGCCGATCGAACCGACGATGGAGGAGGGATCGGCGAAGATCTCATCGCCCGCGACCGCGATCATGTAGCCGCCAGACGCCGCGACATCCTCGACGAAGACAAGCACCTTTTTGTTCTTCTCGACCGCAAGGTCGCGAATGCGCTTGAAGATCAGTCGCGACTGCACCGGGGAGCCGCCGGGGGAGTTGATCGAGATCGCGACCGCGGGTGCGTCGAAGGAAAACGCCTTTTCGATCAGTCCGGCGGTGGACGCAAGCGACAGGCTCGGTCGGAACAGACCGCCGCCGGCCATGATGGTGCCGTGCAGCCGGATGACCGGAATGGTGACGACGGTGGAGCGCCAGGACTTCGGCAGCAGACGGTTGAAAAGACGTTTCACGATGACGTGGTCTCCGGCGATGGTTGCAGGCATGTAGGGATTTCCCAGCCAACGGCAATGTGCAGGCCGCGAACAGCTCAGTCTCCGAACAGCGAGGCGAGCCCGTTGGTGATCATTTCGCTGCGCTCGTCGGGGCCGTTGCCCGATCGCGCGTGAAGCATCAGGGGCGGGCGGATGGCAAGCTTTCCCCGTGCCCCGAGAGCCGCCCGCACGATGATGCGGATTGCCGCCGCGTCCGGGCGAGGGTGCACGGCGAGCATCTCGGCTTCGCCGAAGCGGCCTGAAATCGCGTCGAGAATGGCGCCGAGCTGTTCGGGCCGGGCGATGACGGCAAGCCCGCCGCGCGGCCTGACAACCGCCGCCGCGCTGCGGATCCAGCTTTCGAACAGCCCATCCTCCATGACATGGGCCTCCTTTCGCAGGCGGTCCGATGTGGCGCGGTCCCGTGCGGCGTTGAAAGGCGGGTTCATGATGACGAAGTCGAAATCATTGTCGGCAAGCCCGGCGGCGGCCCGGGCCCGGCCCGAAACGGTGACATCGGCGACGAGCACGGCCGCGCGATCGCTGAGATGCGCATTGCCGGGATGGGCAAGCGTGGCCGCCGCGAAGGCGGCCATCTCGGGCGCGCGTTCGACCAGCACTGCCTGGGCGCCCGGACAGCGCGACAGCACCGCAAGACCGGCAGCACCGGCGCCGGCCCCGAAATCGGCGAGCCTTCCGCCAAAGGAGGATGGCACGGATGCAGCCAGCATCATCGCATCCATCCCGGCGCGATGGCCGCCATGCTTGGGCTGCACCAGCCAGAACCGGCCGCGATGGAAGGCATCGACCGTGTGGGCCGGCGTATCGGTGGCAAGTGCGGCTGGCGCGGCCGACATTATTTCCCCCGGATCTCGTTGGCGATGCCGGCGTCGGTCAGGATGCGGCGCGCGGCGTCGGCCTGGTCGGCATCGATCATGACGCGCCGTGGCAGGATGCCGAGCGAGCCGTCGAGCACGCTCATGTTCTGGTCGGCGACGAAGCAGCCGATGCCGGCATCGCGCATCAGCGATTCGACAAAGGAGATGATGACGGCGTCGTTGGTGCGGATGAGCTCTATCATCGCGAGAAACTCGCAGGTTGCAGCGTGCCTGTAAACGTCCGGCCGCATACCCGCATTTTCCCGACGTTGACACGCTGTCGCCGCCGCCGCGCCAATTCGCCTCTTGCCGTGGCCGTGTCCGCCGCCCTAGAGTCCATGCCGGGACTAAGGGTGCCGTCGCACGCGTTATACCAAGACGGGAGTGATTGTCGTGGGTGTCGTTCTCAACATCGAAGACGGGAAGCGGGAACCCGCCTCCATCAAGGATTTGATCGATTTGACGGTCGCCGATATGGGGCGCGTCAACGAACTGATCCTGTCCAAGGCCGGCTCCGACGTCGAGATGATTCCCGAGGTCGCCAACCATCTGATTTCGTCCGGCGGCAAGCGGCTCAGGCCAATGCTGACGCTGGCCGCGGCGCAGATGTTCGGCTATGCCGGCGAGGGCCACGTCAAGCTCGCTACGTCGGTCGAGTTCATGCATACGGCCACGCTCCTGCATGACGACGTCGTCGACGAAAGCGGCATGCGGCGTGGCAAGAAGACCGCCCGCATGATCTGGGGAAACCAGGCCAGCGTGCTGGTCGGTGACTTCCTGCTCGGCCAGGCCTTCCGCATGATGGTCGATGTCGGCTCGCTCGAAGCGCTCGACATCCTGTCGAGCGCCGCCTCGATCATCGCCGAGGGTGAGGTCATGCAGCTTGCCGCCGCCAAGAACCTTGAGACTACCGAGGACGAGCACTTCGCCGTCATCAAGGCCAAGACCGCCGCGCTGTTTTCGGCCGCCGCCGAGGTTGGCCCGGTCATCGCCCAGGCGACCCGCAACGACCGTGCCGCGCTGCGCTCCTATGGCATGAATCTCGGTCTTGCCTTCCAGCTCATCGACGATGCGCTGGATTATGGCGGCACCAGCAAGGATCTCGGCAAGAATGTCGGCGACGATTTTCGCGAGGGCAAGGTGACCTTGCCGGTCATCCTCGCCTACCGGCGCGGCAGCAAGACCGAACGCGCCTTCTGGAAGCGTGCCATCGAGGACAATGTCGTCGATGACGCCGGGCTGGAAAAGGCGATCGGCCTGATGACCCGCCACGGCGCCATTGCCGACACGATCGGACGCGCCCGCCATTTCGGCGAGATCGCTCGCGACGCGCTGGCGCCGCTGGAAGAGACGCCGCAGAAATCGGCGCTGATCGACGTCATCGATTTCTGCATCAGCCGGGTGAACTGAGGAGACCGGCTTTCACGGACGTTCTCCAGGCTGTGCCAGTGGAAAGAGAATTCGCCCCTGCCGTCTCGACAAGCCGCCTTGCCGCAAATTATCTATAACTCATGGCAAAGGGCACGGACGACACCATAGCGGTGCGCATCAGCAAGGCGCTGGCGGATCGCATCATCTCCGGCGCGATCGAGCCGGGGGCGAGGCTGCGGCAGGATCATGTCGCCGAGGAATTCAACACCAGCCATGTTCCGGTGCGCGAGGCCTTCCGCCGGCTCGAGGCGCAGGGGCTCGCCGTCAGCGAGCCGCGCCGGGGCGTGCGCGTGGCGGCCTTCGACCTGGGCGAGGTCAAGGAGGTCGCCGAAATGCGGGCGGCGCTCGAAGTGCTGGCACTGCGCCACGCCGCGCCGCATCTGACTTCGGCCATTCTCGATCAGGCCGAGGAGGCGACCAAGGCCGGCGACAAATCCCGCGACGTCAGGTCGTGGGAGGAGGCCAATCGCGCCTTTCACCGGCTGATCCTGGCGCCATGCGGCATGCCGCGCCTGCTTGCCACCATCGACGACCTGCACGCGGCAAGCGCCCGCTTCCTGTTCGCGGCCTGGCGTTCGGAGTGGGAGGCGCGCACCGATCAGGACCACCGGGCGATCCTCAGCGCCTTGCGCCAGGGAAATACCGAATCGGCCGCAGCGACACTGGGACGGCATGTCCAATGGATTGGCCGCAAGCCGGTCAGGACAGCGTCCGGCGCCACGCGCGAAGCCTTCGCGATCGTGGGTTAAGCGCCTTTTCTCGAGCCCGGGCTTGCTATCGCTCCAAAAATGTGGATTCGATAATAGATCGAAAGCACAAATTATCTATAATTTGGATCGACCGAAGGGAAGCCTATGACCAACCTCGCATTCTCGTCCGCCAGACCGTCTTTCAGCCCGCTGCGGCTGCAGCAGCGATCGCTCGCCTGGCAGGCCGGTGCCGTCGTGCTCGGCACGCTGTTCCTGGCGCTGTCCTCCTACATCGAGGTGCCGATGGTGCCTGTTCCCGTGACCATGCAGACCTTCGCGGTAACGCTGATCGGCGCGCTCTATGGCTGGCGGCTTGGCGCGGTGACGATCGCCGCTTGGCTGTTCGAAGGTGCTGTCGGCTTCCCGGTCCTGGCCGGCGGCGCTGCCGGCATACAGCATTTCGTCGGCCCGACGGGCGGCTATCTCTTTGCCTTCCCGATCACCGGCGCGCTTGTGGGCTGGCTGGCCGAACGCGGCTGGAACGGCAGCAGGGTCTTGCTCGCCTTTGCGTCCATGCTGCTTGGCAACCTCGCTTGCTTGGCTCTCGGCACGGCGTGGCTTGCCGTCATGATCGGCGCCGAGAAGGCCATCACCTTCGGCTTCGTGCCGTTCATCGTCGGCGGATTGCTGAAGTCGGCGCTCGGCGCGGCGACGCTGATGGCGCTCCCGCGCGGCAAGATGAACTTGCCGAAGCCGTGACGATCAGGCTTCGTGCCCACCATCTCCTTTGCCTGCTCACCTATGTGGGCAAGGGATACAGCCCCGCTTTCACCGCCAACTATGACGGGATCGCGGAGCGCCTGAGCCGGGGCGAGGACATCCTCCTCGTTTCCGGCCCGGACGACATCTGCACCCCGTTGCTTGGTGAGCCGGAACCGCACTGCCTGCGTGACAGCGCGGCCGGGCGCGACCGGCAGGCCGGCGATGACGTGGAAGCGCTGCTGGCTCGGCCGATCCGGGACGGCGTCCGCCTCGATCTCGATGCCGCCATCCTGCTGCGGCTGCGGCTGGCGTTTGCGGCCGGCCACGTGCGCAAGGCATGCGGGGGCTGCGAATGGAGCGATCTGTGCAGCGCGGTGGCAAGCGGCGGCTATCGCGATACGCGGCTCCAACGGCCCGTTGAGACGCAAAACTGTCCCTTTTAGCCATGGTTTGTTAATCGGGTGACCCGATTGTGAATTTCGGGCGGATTGAAGCGCGACCCCAAAAAGGCCATGCTTTGCCTGGAAAGATCGAGTCTGGGTCGATCCCGCTGACGCGGAGATGGCGCCTGGCTGAAAGGGATATGATGCAGCAAGGACGTGCGCGCTGGCTGACGAGGCTGGCAATTGTGACGGGCATGGCGATCTCGGCTTTGCCGGCCTATGCCAAGCAATCCACCGAACCGGTCAAGATATCGTCGTTCTCGGGCGCCTATCTGGCTGCCCGGATCGCCGAAGGCGACAACGATCTCGACAGCGCCATCGCATACTACAAGCAGGCCTTGGCTTTCAATCCGAGCGACACCGCACTGCAGCAGAGCCTGATGCTGTCGCTGATCGCTCAAGGGCGGTTCGACGAATCCCTGGTCTATGCCGACAAGCTCAAGGAAGTGCCCGATGTCGAGCGCTTCTCGCGCCTGGCGCTGGCGGTCGACTCCTTCCACAAGAAGGATTTCACCAAGGCACAGTACTGGCTCAAGCTGTCGCTGGAATCCGATCTCGACCGGCTGATCTCCGGCGTCATGTCCGGCTGGGCCGAACAAGGTGCCGGCCAGGCCAGCGAAGCGATGGCTTCGATCGACAAGCTGCAGGGACCTGACTGGTTCGGCCTGTTCAAGTCCTTCCACCGCGCCCTGATTGCCGATGCATCCGGCATGCCCGAAAAGGCCGAGGCGATCTACGCTGCGACGATGCAGGACACCGCCGCCGGCGGTGCGGCGCCTGAAACCTGGATGCGCAACGCGCAGGCCTATGCCTCGTTCCTGGCCCGCAAGGGCGACAAGGCCAAGGCGCTCTCGGTGCTCGACCAGGCCGAGGCGTTTTCGCCGGGCAAGCTGGAAATCGTCGCCTTGCGTGACAAGATCAGCAAGGGCGACAAGATCGCGCCCTTCGTTTCCGGTCCGTCCGACGGTGCTTCCGAAATCCTGCTCGATCTTGCCACCGCGCTCAACCGCGGCGGCGGCGAGCCGTTCGTGCGTCTCTATTTGCAATATGCCTTGGCTTTGAAGCCCGACAGCGACGCGGCGCTCGTGCAACTTGCCGCCGTCGCCGAACAGCTGAAGGACGGCGAGGGCGCCATCGCGCTTTATCGGCGCATCCCCGACTCTTCGCCGCTGAAGGAGATTTCGGACCTGCAGCTTGGCCTCAACCTTGCCGATCTCGACCGCCATGACGAGGCGATCACGCATCTGAAGGCCTTCGTCGAAGCCCATCCCAACGACATGCGCGCCTATCTGGCGCTTGGGGGCGTCTACTCCTCGAAGGAGGATTTCCGCTCCGCCGCCAATCTCTACGACAAGGCCGTCGAGGTGCTGAAGACGCCGACCGCCGCCAACTGGAACATCTTCT
The DNA here is from genome assembly GCF_020164795.1 of Mesorhizobium sp. ES1-3. NCBI lineage: Bacteria > Pseudomonadati > Pseudomonadota > Alphaproteobacteria > Hyphomicrobiales > Phyllobacteriaceae > Mesorhizobium > Mesorhizobium sp. ES1-3. Next base: position 13,655 of record NZ_JAIUGW010000001.1, on the reverse strand, counting down.
ATCAGCGCGGCATCGCCTATGAGCGGCTGAAGGAATGGCCGAAGGCCGAGCCGAATTTCCGCAAGGCGCTGGAATTGCAGCCGGACCAGCCGCAGGTGCTGAACTATCTCGGCTATTCCTGGGTCGACATGAACACCAACCTGAAGGAAGGCCTGGAGATGATCCAGAAGGCCGTCGATCTCAGGCCGAGCGACGGCTACATCGTCGATTCCCTGGGGTGGGCCTATTTCCGCCTCGGCCGGTTCGATGACGCCGTGCGCGAAATGGAACGTGCGGTCGCGCTGAAGCCGGAAGATCCGGTTCTGAATGACCATCTCGGCGACGCCTATTGGCGCGTCGGCCGCAAGCTGGAAGCCACCTTCCAGTGGAACCAGGCCCGCGACCTGAAGCCCGATCCCGACGTGCTGGCCAACCTGCAGCAGAAGCTGATGAAGGGCCTGCCGCCGATCGAGTCCAACACAGCGCAGGAGACCCCGAAGGTCAAGCCCGAGCCGGTTCCCGCCCCTAAGGGCTGAAAATCGCCTTTTTTGGAATGCGAACGGGGCTCTGAGAGCCCCGTTTTCGTTATGATGTCCATCCGCTCAAACGCATGCCGACGTGCTGGAACGTCATCAGAACATCTTACGATAGACGACGAAGCCCGAGCGTTCGCCGATCTTGTCATAGAGCTTCATCGCCGTGTGATTGGTTTCATGCGTCAGCCAGTACACCCGGCCGGAACCCGCCGCCTGGGCGCGCTCGTAGACGCCTTCGATCAACGCCCGGCCGATGCCTTTGCCGCGCGAGGCCTCGTTGGTGAAAAGATCCTGCAGATAGCAGTTCGGCGCGATCGCCGTGGTGCTGCGGTGGAACAGGTAGTGGACGAGGCCAAGAAGCCGGCCCCCGCTCTCGGCGACCAGCGCATGGACCGGCTCGTAGGCGTCGAAGAAGCGCGACCACGTCATCGCGGTGATCTCGCTTGCCAGCGCCGTCTCGCCCGAACGGCCATAGAACGCATTATAGCCTTCCCACACCGGCAACCATCGGTCGAAGTCCTGGCGCGTGACCGGGCGGATGGTGATCGGGTTGGACATGGCTGAACCTGCTGTGCTTGAAGCGGACGCTTTGTCGAATTGGATCGCGGACCGTGGCGGCGGGCAATGGGCCAGTCGCTGGCAAAGTTTTCAACATCGTCCGGCATGCTCACGGCGGCCTGCATCGGACACGCCTTGCTTGACGCTTTGCCGCCGTGTCTCTAGGACGTGGCCGCAAGCTAGCCTGTGTCGCCGAGGCCATCGTGACGATTGAAATCCCAGCCCATATGCATCCCAGCCGCTCGTTCCAGGGGCTGATCCTGACCTTGCACAATTACTGGGCGGCCTATGGCTGCGTCATCCTCCAACCCTATGACATGGAGGTCGGCGCCGGCACGTTTCATCCGGCAACGACGCTGCGCGCACTCGGGCCCAGGCGTTGGAACGCCGCCTACGTCCAGCCTTCGCGCCGTCCCAAGGACGGCCGTTACGGCGAGAACCCAAACCGGCTGCAGCACTACTACCAGTACCAGGTGATCCTGAAGCCCAATCCGCCGAACCTGCAGGAGCTTTACCTCGGCTCGCTGGCGGCGATAGGCGTCGACCCCCTGCTGCACGACATTCGCTTCGTCGAGGACGACTGGGAAAGCCCGACGCTGGGCGCCTGGGGTCTTGGCTGGGAATGCTGGTGCGATGGCATGGAAGTGTCGCAGTTCACCTACTTCCAGCAGGTCTGCGGCATCGAATGCGCGCCGGTGGCGGGCGAACTCACCTACGGCCTGGAGCGCCTGGCCATGTATGTGCAGGGCGTCGACAATGTCTACGACCTCAACTTCAATGGCCGCGAGGGCGCCGACAAGGTGACCTATGGCGATGTCTTCCTGCAGGCCGAGCAGGAATATTCGCGCCACAATTTCGAATACGCCAACACCGCGATGCTGCTTCGGCATTTCGAGGATGCCGAGGCCGAGTGCAAGGCGCTGCTCGAGGCCGGCGCGCCGGCCTCGAACGACAATTTGCCGATGCACAAGATGGTCTTCCCGGCCTACGACCAGTGCATCAAGGCGAGCCATGTCTTCAACCTGCTCGACGCGCGTGGTGTGATCTCGGTCACCGAGCGGCAAAGCTACATCCTGCGCGTGCGCAATCTGGCGAAAGCCTGCGGCGAGGCGTTCTTGAAGACGCAGGCCGGTGGAATGGCGGCCTGAGCCTCAAGCGCCGTTGATCATTTCGAGGGAAGCGTTGATCTGCGGCAGGATCTGGCCGCTCGGACCAGACATCGTCCGCAGCGCCTGCCGCACGCCCGGCATCGAGAAGGCGCCGTGGGCCTGCGCGATGAAGCAGGCGCTGAGCGCGAGGATCTGAAGAAGTCTGGATGCGGTTTTCATGATCGTTCAGCCAATAGTTCCCTGCCTGAGCGTGGGTCGCTTCAGCGCTGCGTTCGGTTCATGGAAATCTTTGATCCAAGGACGAGCGGGGTCGGCTCGTCCCGACAGGGTGGCCAAAATTTCTGGAAAGGGTGACAGCGGCCAGCCGAGTTGCTATGCCCCGCGCGGACCATTTTGCCGCGTGAGCCCCAACCATGCCTGACCTGCTTCTAGAACTTCGCTCGGAAGAGATTCCTGCCCAGCCGCGCGACCGCAGCGCCGGAGGCGCGAGGACGCGCAAACAGGAAAATGGCATGCGGGCGGAGATACGCTGATGCCGGATTTGTTGCTCGAACTTCGCTCCGAGGAAATCCCTGCCCGCATGCAGCGCAAGGCGGCGGGCGATCTGAGGAAGATGCTGACCGACGGTCTGGTCGAGGCGGGTCTGACCTACGAGGCGGCGCGCGAGTACTGGACGCCGCGGCGCCTTACCCTCGATATCCGTGGCCTCAACGCACGCTCGAAGGATATTCACGAGGATATCAAGGGGCCGTCGACATCGGCGCCTGAACAGGCCGTCCAAGGCTTCCTGCGCAAGGCCGGGTTGTCTTCGATCTCCGAAGCGCATGTCCATTCCGACCCGAAGAAGGGCGACTTCTACGTTGCCCATATTTCGAAGCCGGGCAGGGCGGCCGAAGAGATCATCGCCGGACTGGTGCCCGATATCATCCGCAATTTCCCCTGGCCGAAGTCGATGCGCTGGGGGCCGGCCTCGGCCAAGCCGGGCTCGCTGCGCTGGGTGCGCCCGCTGCAATCGATCCTGTGCACCTTCGGCCCCGAGACCGAGGAGCCGGTCGTGGTCGATTTCGAGATCGACGGCATCCGTTCGGGCAACATCACCTACGGCCACCGTTTCCTCGCGCCTGGCGAAATCACCGTGCGCCGCTTCGACGATCACGTGTCGAAGCTGGAAGCGGCCAAGGTCGTGCTCGATGCCGACCGCCGCAAGGAGATCATCCTTGCCGACGCCCGCAACCTCGCCTTCGCCAACGGGCTCGACCTTGTCGAGGACGAGGGCTTGCTTGAAGAAGTGGCCGGGCTGGTCGAGTGGCCCGTCGTGCTGATGGGCGAATTCGAGCAGGCTTTCCTTGCCATTCCGGCGGAAGTGATCCGCCTGACCATCCGCGCCAACCAGAAGTGTTTTGTGACGCGGCCGCAGGGAGAAAGCGACGCGCTCTCCAACCGTTTCATCCTGACCGCCAACATCGAGGCGAAGGACGGCGGCAGGGAGATCGCCCACGGCAATGGCAAGGTGGTGCGCGCCCGCCTGTCCGATGCGCTCTATTTCTGGACGACCGACCAGGGGGATCTGCCCGATCTCGAGCAGCTCCGGGCATCTGCGGAAAAATTTGGGCTCGATCTGAAGAAGCCGCTCGACCAGCGCATGGCCCGCCTCGACCATCTCAATGTCACGTTCCATGCCAAGCTCGGCACGCAGGGCGAGCGGGTGGAGCGGATTGCGCGGCTGGCGGAAGAACTGGCGCCGATCGTCGGTGCCGATCCCGCGCTCGCAAGTCGTGCTGCTGTTCTCGCCAAGGCCGATCTCACCACCGAAGTGGTCGGCGAGTTTCCCGAACTGCAAGGCGCCATGGGCCGCAAATACGCGCTGCTTCAGGGCGAGCATCAATCCGTGGCCGCGGCCATCGAAGAGCACTACAAGCCGCAGGGCCCGTCCGATTATGTGCCGAGCGACGCGGTGTCGGTCGCCGTCGCGCTCGCCGACAAGCTGGACACGCTGGTCGGCTTCTGGGCCATCGACGAAAAGCCGACGGGATCGAAGGATCCGTACGCGCTGCGTCGATCGGCGCTAGGCGTGGTGCGGGTCATACTGGAAAACAAGCTCAAGCTTTCGGTGGGCATCGCCATCGCGGCGGCGGTCTCGTCGGCACTCGCTGCATACGAACAAAAAGGCGAAGGAGCTGTGAGCCGCGGTGTCGTCGCCATGCTCGATTCGCGCATTCGCGACGACAAGGGTGCAAGCCGATTGTTGCTGGAAGCAGGCGTGATTTCCAACTTGTTGAAAGGCGGGCTGGCCAAGGCAGGTTCGGATACTTTTGGCTCCGCTGATCAGGAGCGAGAGTTCTTTGACGGCCAGCGTCTGATGGAGCTTGAGGCATCGCTGTCGCCGCTGATCGCCGACCTCCTGTCGTTCTTCCGCGACCGCCTGAAAGTCCATCTCCGCGACCAGGGCGCACGGCACGATCTCATCGATGCCGTCATCACGCCGCAGTCCGACGACCTGTTGCAGATCGTGCGCCGCGTCGAAGCGCTTGGTTCCTTCCTCGACACCGAGGATGGCAAAAACCTGCTCGCTGGCACCAAGCGTGCCGCCAACATCCTGGCCGCCGAGGAGAAGAAGAAAACGGCGGTCGCCGAAACCGTCGAACCGGCGTTGTTTCGGCAAGATGCCGAGAAGTCGCTGTTTGCGGCGGTGAATCAGGCCGAGAAGCAAGCCGGCGAAGCGATTCAAAACCAAGACTTTTCCGCTGCGATGCTGGCGCTTAGCTCTTTGCGTGAACCTGTTGATTCATTTTTTGAGCATGTTCTCGTGAATGATGAGGACTTGTCCGTGCGCGCCAACCGCCTTGCGCTGCTCACGCGCATTCGCACGGCTACCGGTCAGGTCGCGGATTTCTCGAAAATCGCTGGTTAAGAGGCGAGGAAAAATATCTTCCAGCCGGCCGTTCGAGCCGGCTTACAGTCATATGACGATGACCTCTCCGTGGCAAAAGGAACATGTTCCCCAACCCAACGGAGGCTTCCATGAATTCCGATCACGAAATCGAAGTGACAGAAGAAACCTCGGCCCCCGCCGAGGCGCTTGAATCCGCTTCCGAAACCGCCCTCGATCATGCCGCCACCACGGCCGAAGCCGCCGATCTGTCTGATGAAGACGAGGATGGCGATGACGAAGAAGGCGACGACGAAGACGGCGAAGAGTCTGACGAAGATGACAACGATGACGCCGTGAAAGCCGAAGGCGACGATGCCGAGGACGATGAAGAATCCGAAGACGGCGAGTCCGACGAAGACGACAAGGAAGAAGCGGCCTGATTTCAGGTGACAGGTTTTCTCGAGGAAAGGGCGGCGCTTTGGCGCCGCCCTTTTTGTTGTCTTTTCAAACTGATTTGATCAGTTCTCCAGAATGCTGACGCGCACGCTGTTTTCGTAGACGTCGACCTGGATCAGCGGCTCGCCATTGACGATGGCGCGCTTGGTCGAGGAACTCATCGCGCCGGGGCGTTCCAGCATGCGCTGCAGGTCGGCACGCTGGTCGTTGGTCCTGAACCAGGCATCACCTTCGTCGTCGCTGTCGCGGCGGTGGAATTTGTGCCAGTTGGCGCGGTCCTGCCGCACCATTTGCGCGGCGCCATCCAGCGCATAGCCGTCGCTTGCCTGGTGATCGCGATCGGAAATGCGCGCGACATAGGACCCCAGCATGTCATCCGCATGGGCCGCGCCGCCAACCAATGACATCAGCAGAAACCCAGCCACGGTAACGGTCTTCGATTTTTTCATGAGCAACCCCCTTGCCTAGAACAATGCAATCCCGTCCGCCGGAGCCGCTTGGCGAAACTCAGGCCCCAGGGCCGCCAGCCAGATCGTCGAGACGAAATTCGCCTCATAATGGTTGCGCAGCGCGCCAGACTGCCGTCAAGCCATCGAGCATTTTGATCGGCCAGTTGGCAGCTCGCTATTTGACCTTGCCGGCTCCTGAAGCAGGCTGTTGGGCTGCCGGCGGTGTTACGGCTGCCGCCGGTGCCGCTGCTTTTCCGTGCGCCGCCGGCGCGGGGGCTGCCGAGGCCGTCGCCGTGGCGGGGGAGGTTGCCGTAGCGGGGGCGGTTGCGGCGGCCGGCGCCTTGGCTTGCACTGGTGTCGAGAAGGCGCCGCCGACGATCCCGCCGCGAATGATCATCGGGCTCTGCGGGAAGCCTTGCCTCGCCTCGGCCTTGTCCGGGATTGCCGCCACCTTTTCATAAGTGACGTCGGGCTCACCGAGCGCAACGACGGACACCACGTCGCTCGACTTGCCGTCGGTCGCCTTCAGCGCAAGGATGGAGGGCGTCGAGGCCGGCGCACCGGGAAAGACCAGCGACGAGGCCTGAGCCTCGCCAGCCATGGCAGCCAGACTGATAGCAAGCGTTCCCCAGATACGCATAGACACTGACATAGCTCCCCATTGCCCAGAAGCCCGCACGATAGTGCCCGGCGATTGATACCGGCTTTCATGGAAACATAGCATTTTAGGAATTGATGAATTGCCAATGCCCGCTTGCCCCGGAGACGCCGTCGTATTACGCAGCCGGCATCCGCGAGGTGACGAGAGTGGCTGAAATACTTGCCGTCGGCGAAGCGATGGAACCGGCGTTGGCGCTGCTTGAGGGCGGCGATGTCGTCGCCATTCCGACCGAGACCGTCTATGGGCTGGCAGGCGACGCCACCAGCGGCATCGGCGTGGCGCGCATTTTCGAAGCCAAGGGTCGGCCGCGTTTCAATCCGCTGATCGCCCATGTCGCCGACATGGCGATGGCCGAGCGCATCGCTCTGTTCGATCCGCTGTCGACGAAGCTCGCGCTTGCCTTCTGGCCGGGTCCCCTGACGCTGGTGCTGCCGCAGCGCCCCGGCAACGGCATTCATCCGCTGGTCACCGCCGGGCTCGACACGGTCGCCTTGCGCATGCCGAGGGGTTTTGGCGGCGAGCTGATCGCCAGGCTCGGCCGACCGCTTGCCGCGCCCAGCGCCAATTCATCCGGCAAGATCAGCGCGACGACGGCGCAAGCGGTGGCGACGGATTTAGGCGCGCGCATCAAGCTGGTGGTCGATGGCGGCGCCACGCCAGTCGGGCTGGAATCGACCATCGTCAAGGCCGAAGGCGAAAGATTGCGGCTGCTGAGGCCCGGTGGCATTGCCGCAGGCGAAATCGAGGCGGCCATCGGCATGGATCTGCTGCGCGGCGGCATTGCCGGCGTCGAGGCGCCAGGCATGCTTGCCTCGCACTACGCGCCGGGTGCCGCGGTGCGGCTCAATGTGCGGGCGATCGGCGAGGGCGAAGCGCTGCTCGCCTTTGGCAGCCAGAGAGCGGAAGGCTGGCGTGGCGCAACCGCTTTCCTCAACCTCTCGGTCTCAGGCGATCTTCGGGAAGCGGCAAGCAATCTCTTCGCCTACATGCAGGAACTCGACCGCAGCGGCGCGCGCACCATCGCGGTCGAGCCGATCCCCTTTGACGGGCTGGGCGAGGCCATCAACGACCGGCTCTCCCGCGCCGCCGCTCCTCGTGACAACGCACAGCCCTCGACGTAGTTTTCCCACATGACCGAAACGGCAAAGACACTCGATCCCGCACTCATCGATCGTTTCGCGGCGATCGTCGGCGAGAAATATGCGCTGCGCGACCAGCAGGACATCGCACCTTATCTGATCGAGCGACGCGGCCTCTGGCATGGCGCGACGTCCCTGGTGCTGCGGCCGGGCAGCGTCGACGAGGTCAGCCGAATCATGCGGCTGGCGACGGAGAGCGGAACGCCAATCGTGCCGCAAAGCGGCAACACCGGGCTGGTCGGCGCCCAGGTGCCGGACAAATCCGGCCGTGAAATCGTCCTGTCGCTGTCACGGCTGAACCGCATCCGCGAGATCGATGTCCTGTCGAACACGGTCACGGTCGAGGCCGGTGTGATCCTGCAGACCTTGCAGGAAGCAGCCGATGCCGCCGACCGGCTGTTCCCGCTGTCGCTCGCCGCGCAAGGCTCCTGCCAGATCGGCGGTAACCTGTCGTCCAATGCCGGCGGCACCGGCGTGCTGGCCTATGGCAATGCGCGCGAGCTCTGCCTCGGCGTCGAGGTGGTGTTGCCTACCGGCGAGGTGTTCGACGATTTGCGCAAGCTGAAGAAGGACAACACCGGCTACGACCTGAAGAACCTGTTCGTCGGCGCCGAAGGCACGCTCGGTATCATCACCGCCGCCGTACTCAAATTGTTTCCGAAGCCCAAGGGGCGCGACGTCGCCTTCGTCGGCCTGTCGTCGCCCGAGGCCGCTCTTTCCCTGTTCAGCCTGGCCATGGACCGCGCCGGGGCAGCGCTCACCGCCTTTGAACTCATCGGCAAGCGGCCATACGATTTCACGCTGGCGCATACCCCGGGCGTGACGCGGCCGCTGATGGAGGATTGGCCCTGGTATGTGCTGATGCAGATATCGTCCGGCCGCTCATCGGAGGATTCGCGGGCGCTGATCGAGGATGTGCTCTCAGCAGGCCTCGAGCAGGAATTCGTCGGCGACGCCGTCATCGCCGCCAGCCTCGGGCAGGGCGACGCCTTCTGGAATTTCCGCGAGCTGTTGCCCGAGGCACAGAAGCCGGAAGGCGCTTCGATCAAACACGACATTTCAGTGCCGATCGCATCGATACCGCGCTTCATCGCGGAGGCCGCCGGCGCGGTGGCGTCAGTGAGCGCCGGCGCCCGCGTGGTCTGTTTCGGGCATATGGGCGACGGCAACCTCCACTATAACATCTCGCGGCCCCTCGACGGCGACGACGAGGCGTTTCTGGCGCTCTACCATGCCATGAACAAGGCCGTGCATGACGTGGTGCGCAGCCTGCACGGTTCGATCTCGGCCGAGCACGGCATCGGTCAGTTGAAGCGCGACGAACTGATCGCCACCGCCCCGCCGATGGCCATCGATCTGATGCGCCGGGTAAAGGCTGCCTTCGATCCGGCCGGCATCATGAATCCTGGTAAGGTTATCTGATCCTTTCAACATCTTGTGGTTGGTGGCATTCCGATAACCATCCCTGAGATCAGCAAAATTTAACCGACTTTCTTAAGCGCGGCGGTAAGGAGCCAGCGCTACTGTTTCCCCATAACGAGGCCGGGAAAACTGGCCCGGAGAGAACCGGACACCGGCTCTCAGGAGACAGACAGGAAGGCACTCTATGAACACTGGACTGAAGCCAGTCTGGGCGGGACGCAACATGCGCCTCGACCCATTCCGCCTGCCGCAGGTGGTGAGCTACGCGACGCGTGACGATTACGGCGACGTGACCTTCACCATCGACCAGCGTGGCGCCGTGATCCGCCGCCTGCTCGAGATGAGCGGCCTGCCGGCGATCATCGTGCTGCCCGCCAATGCATTTCGCGGCGTCGCCGCCCGTGCGATGGAGGATCCGGAAGGTAATGTCACGGTGACCCTGGAACTCCTGCACAACGATCCGATGCTGTCGGTGCCGCTGCTGGTAGCCGACGATCTCGAAGACGTTGCCGCCGACTGGCGCGCCTGGGCCGATGCCTACCGCCTGCCGATGCTGCTGATCGAATCCGACGGCGTCGCCCGCACGCTGGAAGAATCGCTCGGCGCCGCCATCAAGACACTGCCGCCGCAGGACCGTCGCAAGGGCCGCGTTTCGACCACGCGCCGCCCGCGCTTCCTTGCCCGCCGCAGGGCCGGTGACCTCGGCCTCAGGCTGGTCATCGACGGCCAGGAGATCATTGCGCGCGAGTAGGCCGGGTTCTGCTTCCACGGGTAGCGAAGCCGCTGATGACAGCCACCTTCTCCCCGATTACAGGGAGAAGGAAAAGCCTTCTACACAAGCGGCTTCAGCGCCACCCACAGCGCGCCGCCGATCAGGCCGAGGAAGATCAGCCAGCCGACCTGGTTGTTCGACCGGAACAGCCGCAGGCACTGGTCCGGATCGTCGATATCCAGCACAGCGATCTGCCGGGCCATATGGGCACCGGCGGCGATCAATCCAGCCAGCGCCACGACCGGGGCCTGCGCCGAGGCGAAGGCGATGGCGAAGCAGATCAGCGTGCCGCCATAAAGCCCCGCGAGCCACGCCTTGGTGTTGTCGCCGAACAGCCGTGCCGTCGAGCGCACGCCGACAATGGCATCGTCTTCCTTGTCCTGGTGCGCATAGATCGTATCATAGCCGATCACCCACAGGATCGAACCGATATAGAGCATGATGGCGGGGCCATCGAGATCACCGAACTCGACCGCCCATCCCATCAGCGCGCCCCAGGAAAAGGCAAAGCCGAGAAACAGTTGCGGCCAGTTGGTTATCCGCTTCATGAATGGATAGACGGCCACGATCGCCAGCGAGCAGACGCCGAGCAGAATGGCGAAGCTGTTGAACTGCAAGAGCACCGCCAGACCAACCAGAGCCTGCAGCACAAGAAACAGCCAGGCTCGCCGGCGCGTGGTCTGACCGGATGGCAGCGGGCGTGAGCGGGTGCGCTCGACCTGGTTGTCGATGTCTTCGTCGACAATGTCGTTATAGGTGCAGCCGGCGCCGCGCATGGCGATGGCGCCAATCAGGAACAGCACGAGATAGAGTGGCGCCGGCAGCAGCGAAAGCAGCGGGTCGCCAGGCCGGGGATAGGCGCTCGCCGCCAGTGCGGCCGACCACCAGCATGGCCACAAAAGCAACTGCCAGCCGATCGGCCTGTCCCATCGCGCAAGTTGCGCATAGGGCCAGATCGCGCGCGGCAGCACGCGGTAGACCCAATGGCCGTTGGGCGCATCGGCGACGCGGCCCTGGGACGCTTTCGACTGGACAGGTTCCATTGACATGGAGTGGCAGCAGCGGCGGAAACCGTCAAGCGGCAAGCAGGGCAGCGGCGTCCGTCCACCCGTCAGGAGGTGAAGATGTCGCGTGTGGAAAACCAGAGTTTCGCCACCTCGATGAAAGCCAGCGCCGCATTCGACACGCGCTGATGCGTATCGTGGGTGAGGATGATGCGCTGCATGGGCAGCGGATCCGACAGCGGTTTGCAGACGAGGCGCAAGCCGTCATAGCTGTGGTCGCCATGCGGGCGGGTATAGCTGACCGCGACGCCGAAGCCGTTGGCCACCATGCTGCGCTGGAGTTCGAAGGAGCTTGTACGCATGTCGGCGACGGGCGACAGGCCACGGCTGCGAAACAGGTCGAGCATATGCTGCCAGCTATGCGGCTGGTCGGTCGTGATCAGCGGGTAGGCGGCCAGATCCGCCAGGCTGACCTCGGGCCGGCCCGCCAGTGCATGGCCCGCCGGCAACAGCGCATGCGGCCGCAGCTCATGCAGCAGGATGCGGGCGAAATGCGACGGCAGGCCGAGATCGTAGCTGAGGCCGAGATCGACGGCGGCGTCCGCCAGGCGTCGCCCGAGCGTCTCGAACGTCTCGTCGCGGACGATGACGGCAACCGCTGGATGGCGTTCGGAAAAGGCGCGGATGAGGCCCGGCGCGAAATAGGGCGCCAGATCCTCGAAGCAACCGAGCACCAGTTCGCCGCCGATCGCCGAGTTGACCTTCCCCAGGCCCAGGAGTTCGTCCGTCTCGGCAAGAACCTGTCTGGCCTTTGCCACGGCGACACGACCGAAGGAGGTGAGCGAAACACCGCTTCCCCGCTGGCGCACGAACAGTTTCTGGTCGAAATCCTTTTCGATGGCGTCGATCGCCACCGAAATCGACGGCTGCGAAATGTTGAGCGCCCGGGCCGCGCCCGTGACACTGCCATGGCGGGCGACGGCGATGAGATAGCGCAATTGCGTGAGCGTCAGACTCATAGTCAAAACCTATGTGCCAGATGAGAAGTTATTATTTTACTGAATGAGCGGCCGTTGCGATAGTTGCCTCGATCCTGAAGGAGGACATCATGGCTTCCCAAACCGCTACACGGGCAATCGACACCGAAATCATCGATGCGCAGACAATCGCCGACTACCAGCGTGACGGCGCGGTCTGCATCCGTGGCGCCTTCAAGGGCTGGGTCGAGACGATCGCCGCCGGCATCGAGCGTAACATGCAGAACCGCAGCGGCACGGCGTCCGACATCGCCAATGGCCGCGGCAGTTTCTTCGACGATTACTGCAACTGGGAGCGCATCCCCGAATTCGTCAAGCTGGTGCGCGAATCGCCTGCGGCGCGGCTGGCTGCCGCGGTGATGCGGTCGCGCACCGCGCAGTTCTTCCACGACCATGTTCTGGTCAAGGAACCCGGTACGCAGAAGCCGACGCCGTGGCACCAGGACATTCCCTATTATTTTGTCGATGGCCAGCAGACGGTGAGCTTCTGGATCCCCATCGATCCGGTGAAGGAGGCGACGCTGCGCCTGATCGCCGGCTCGCACAAATGGGACAAGATGATCCTGCCGGTACGCTGGCTGGACGACGGCAATTTCTACGCCGCCGAAGGCGATTATCGTCCGGTGCCCGATCCCGACAACGATCCATCGATGAAAGTTATCGAATGGGAGATGGAGCCGGGCGACGCCATCCTGTTCGACTTCAGGACGGCGCACGGCGCGCGCGGCAATATGACCGCGGCACGGCGCCGGGCGCTGTCGCTGCGCTGGGTCGGCGACGATGCCCATTATGTCGAGCGACCGGGCCGCACCTCGCCACCCTATCATGGCCATGGTATGCAGCCGGGGCAGAAGCTGCGCGAGGATTGGTTTCCGGTGGTCCACCAGGGCTGAGTTGGGCGTGAAGGCCCGCAAGCATGGGGGGCAATTTATTTGCCGAACGCAAATGCCATCCGGCGTGCAGGCGGTGCAGGCGGTCGCGCTCTGAGATAGGAACGTGACAACACGACGGATGTCATGACGATTTGATACGCACCAATGATTGCCCCTGCGACGGTCAGCATTAGCGACGCGGGACCTGAGTCTTTCGGATCAATACCCAGCAGAGAGGACAGCAACATCAATATCGCTATGAACAACACCGTCACCAAACCGAACGAGATGAGCAGACGCGAGAATGCATATCCGAACACCTTGGAGCCGCGTTGGCCGGCAACGGCAAGCGTTTGATCATCATCGGCAATGACCGCAGGCAACATCGTACCCCATTTTGCGAAAGCAGCGATGCCGGAGAAGACCCAGACAAGAAGAGCTGCTAACATGGCGAAGGACGGACGGACGCCGCCGATCACCATGGCTATCGCAATCACCAAGGGAGCTATCGCGCCGAGCAGGCCAAGTAACAGGCAACGCCTTACGAACCTGAAGAATGCCTTGGGTCTTTCCTTCAGCCAGTCGGATACCTGATCGGGGTCAAGCTGCGTCAAAACGGCAATGTGAGCAGGAATAGCCAAGAAGGTCGACATCACTACACCAATGAAGATTGAAGCTCCGGAGTTGATGTGTATGAACCTCTCAAGCAGCGCTAGCAGGCTGTTGAAGAAGGATCACGTTTGGCCTTGAGGATAGCCTCGTCACCGTTGTGGTAGGCGAATGTGATGT